>CAJFTS010000015.1 GCA_904420015.1 uncultured Clostridia bacterium | reverse complement strand
CCGGAGCCAAAGCAGGGGTTCCTGGGATGCCTCCTGCATATGGGAAAGGGAAATTGCAAGGGGCGTTGGCGGGCCCCGGCCGGGCCTTCCTTAAGTCATAGCCTACCGGATAACCACTAGCTTGAGCTGGACCGATAAGGGCCGATTACCGGCATGCTTCTCAAGGCGCAAGGAATTTTATCTTCCTTGCGTCACCCGCCCCGCTGCCCGTAAAGGGGCAGCCGCTGTTCTAACGGATGGTTTCATCCCTGATAATTTGCTTTAAGCGGCTTGGCTTCGCCCGACGTTTGCAGCGAAAGCTTTTTTACAGCGCACCTCCGCCGGCAGGACAGGTGGTTTCCCTGCGCAATCAGAAAAAGCCTTGGATTTCTAAAAATCCAAGGCTTTTTTCATTCTGCATACATGGCTTTTACGGCTTATTTGCGCATATCCTCCACCGTCCGGTAGTTATATACCCCGCCCTGCAGCTGATCGATGTAGGGCAGCGCTTCGCCGGTGCCCTTGACCACGCAGGAAATCGGATCCTCCGGGATACGCACCTGAACGCCGGTTTTGGCGGTAATCAGCTCACCCAGGCCGCCCAGCAGAGCCGAACCGCCGGTGACTACGATGCCGTCGGAAAAGATGTCGCCGATCAGTTCTGGCGGCGTCTGCTCGAGAACCGACTGAATGGCCGTCATGAGAATTTGAACCGGCTCTTCAATGGCCTCCATAATGTCCGTGGAGGTCACCTCCACCGCCTGGGGAAGGCCGTTCATGGCGTTGCGGCCCTTGGCGATGGCGGTGCGCACCACCTGCGGCGGATAGACGGCGCCCGCCTCCATTTTCAGCTTTTCGGCCATCCGGTTGCCGATGTGAATGCTGTATTTCCGCCGCACATAGCGGATAATCGCTTCGTCGAAATCATTCCCAGCGACCTTGATGGATTCGGACACCGCCACCCCGTAAAGGGAGAGCACGGCGATGTCGGTGGTGCCGCCGCCGATGTCCACCACCATGCTGCCGTGGGGCGCGGAAATGTCCACCCCGGCGCCGATAGCGGCCGCCACCGGTTCCTCAATGGGATAGACCCGGCTGGCCCCGGCGGCGAGAATGGCGTCAAGCAGCGCCCGCTGTTCGACGCCGGTGACCCGGCTGGGCATACAGACCACCACCTGGGGCTTAAACAGCTTGTTGCCGCATACCCGCTTGAGGAAGGAGGTCAGCATCTGCTCGGCCAAATGGCAGTCGGAAATGACCCCCTGATCCAACGGATAGACCGCCGAGATCCCCTTATGGGTGCGCCCGAGCATTTTATGCGCTTCGTCGCCTACCTTCAGGACCTCGTCGGTGTAGGTATTGGTGGCAACCACCGACGGTTCGTTGAGCACCACGCCGCGCCCCTGTATATAAATCAGGGTGGTGGAGGTACCCAGATCAATTCCGATATCCGAGCCGAGCATATTCGTTCACCGTTTCCCCGCGCAAGATTTTTATGTTCGGCGCTTGCTTTGCGCGGCAAACAAGCGTATACCCTATCTTACCTTATTGCAGCGGCTCGGAAGAGTTTCCCTCGCCGATTTCCATTATGGTTTTCCCACCGGCGGCATTGGCCGGTTCCATCTGCGAGGAACAGATTCCCTTTGTTACCAACCCCGCAGAACCCTTAGCATTATACGACATTTTTATCGCTTTTACAAGCGTTCTCGGCCGTGTTACCGTACAAACAACGCAAAAAACCTCCCGGGCGCCCGCCTCTTTGAGCGCCCTTGCGCATTCGTTTAAGGTGGCGCCGGTGGTCATGACGTCGTCCACCAAAAGCACCGTTTTTCCCAGGACGGCCTCCCGGTTTTCCACACCGAACACGCCCAGTACATTCGACCACCGGTCCCGCATCCCCACCGAATGCTGGGGCGGGCAGTCGATTGCCTTTGTCAGCGCGTTTGCTGCCAACGGCTTGCCCAGCAGCCCGGCCACCTGTTCACCCAACAGCTGCGACTGGTTGTAGCCCCGTTTGAGTAGGCTGCTTTCGCTTAAAGGAACGCAGCAGACCACATCCGCCGGATTGCTTCCGTATTCCCGCACCACCGTGTCGTACATCTGAGCGCCCAGCACCACCGCCGCCTCGTTACGTCCGTAAAACTTCAAACGCAGCAGAGCGGATTTTGCCCGCCCGTCATAGTAAAAGGGAGCGACACAGCGGGCAAAGGCAAACCGCCTTTGATGGCCCCGGCAATAGGGAAGGCCGCGTCCGCAGGTTTTGCAGATGGGAGCCTCCACCCAAGGCAGCTTCTTAACGCAGTCCGGACAGATGCTCTCCTTCGGAGAGACGACGGCGCTGCAAAAGGCACAGCGCTTCGGATATATCAGATGAAGGATAGAGGATCTGATGCGGTCAAAGAGTCCCAATTATGCATCCTCCTCTCTTTGACAAAGAAAGGCTTTCAGCCCGGAATACCGTTTGGTCTTACGATTATTATGCACCATATCGGCGACAATCTGCGCCCGGCCTACCAAAATCAGCAGCGATTTCGCCCGGGTCACCGCCGTATACAGGAGATTTCGGTAGCTCAGCAGCGGGGGTACGGAGAAAAGCGGGAGGATTACCGCTTCAAATTCGCTACCCTGGCTTTTGTGCACCGTGGTCGCATAGGCAAGCTCCAAATCCACGGCGGCCTCCGCCGTATAGAGCGCCACCCGGTCCTCAAACCGGATGGTCATGCTCCCGCCTGCCCGGTCCACCTCCTCAAGCACGCCGATGTCGCCGTTGAATACCCCTTCCCCTTCCGTTCCATCGTCCCGGGTCCAGGGGATGGCGTAATTGTTTTTGACCTGCATTACCTTATCCCCCTGACGGAAGAGGGCGGCGCCTACCTTAATTTCCCGTTTCGCAGAGGAAGGAGGGTTGAGCGCCTCCTGCAGGCGCAGATTGAGCTGCACCGTCCCGGTTTCCCCCTTCCTGCCCGGACAAAGCACCTGAATGGTGGAGAAGGGGGAATATCCGTATGCGGCGGGCAGGCGGGTGGCGCACAGGTCGCATACCGTCTGGGTCACCCGCTCCGGCGTCTGTCCGGGAAGGAAGAAGAAATCGCTGTCCTTGCGGTTAAGCTCCGGCAGCTCGCCGTTGACGATCCGGTGGGCATTTGTGATGATCGCACTCTCGCTGGCCTGGCGGAATACCTCCGTCAAAGCCACCACAGGCAGCATTCCCGAATCGATCAAGTCCCCCAGCACGTTTCCCGCCCCTACCGGCGGCAGCTGGTCATTGTCCCCCACCATAATCAGCCGGCAGCCCAGCCGCAGCGCCCGCAGAAGGCTTTCAAAGAGCAGGATGTCCACCATGGAAAGCTCGTCCACCACCACCGCGTCGCAGTCGAGAGGGTTGCGCTCGTTGCGGGAAAAGACCGGCCGGTCGTTCTGATCCCACTCCACCTCCAGAAGCCGGTGAAGGGTTTTGGCCTCTTTCCCCGTCACCTCCGAAATGCGTTTGGCCGCCCGTCCGGTGGGCGCGGCGATGACCACCTTTTCCCCGGTTTCCTCCAAAAGGCGGATGATTCCGTTGAGGGTGGTGGTCTTTCCGGTACCCGGCCCGCCGGTCAGAATCAGCAGGCCCTTATGGAGGGCCTGGCTGATGGCGCTGCGCTGCAAGGGGTCGAAGGTGATCCCCATCTGCTGTTCAATGGCGGTAATCCCTTCGTCCACATGCGGGCAGGGGGGCGGCGTAAAGGAGAGCATCAGGTGGATGCGTCCGGCCGCATAGGCTTCCGCCCGGTGCACAGAGGGGAGAAAGACGAACGAGCCGTTGGGGAACGCCTCCTCGCTCAGCTCCATCCCCTCGATCATCCCGGCCAGGGTAGAGCGGCACAGCTCCTCCTCCACCCCTAAGCGGGCGGCGGCCACTTCGGCCACCTTCTTTTTGGGAAGGCAGGTGTGGCCGTTTCCAAGATTGTGGCGCATGACATAGAGGATCCCCGCCTTTACCCGGGTTTCGTCGTCCGCCGGGCGCTCCATCGACCGGGCGATTTCGTCCGCCCGGTCGAAGCTGATGCCGATTCCCTCCGCACAGAGGAGATAGGGGCTTTCCCGCACCCGGTCCACCGTGCTCGAGCCCCACTTTTTCCAGGCGTTCATGGTTTCGTTGGGGGTCAGCCCATACTGGGACAGGCAGACCATCGCCTCCCGGATGCCGAATTTCTGCGCGTAATCCTCGGCGATGGCCTTGGCCTTGGCGGGGGAAATCCCCTTGACCTCGCTGAGGCGCTCCGGCTCGTTTTCCAGAATCTGAAGCGTCTTATTCCCGAACTTCATCACCAGCCTGGAGGCGGTCGCCGGGCCGATCCCCTTGACCGCGCCCGAGGATAGATAGCGCAGGATGGCGGCTTCGTTCACCGGTTGGGAGCGTTCCATATACTCCGCTTTAAATTGGTCGCCGAAGCTGGGATGGGTGGTCCAGCGGCCCATCAGCTTGACATCCTCCCCCGCGCAGACCTCCGGCAGTACGCCCACCACCGTGACCAGCTCTTCATAGGCTTCCAGCTCCAGCACCGTCCAGCCGGAAACCTCATTTCGGAAGGTCACGGCATTGACCGTGCCTTCCAGACGTTCCATCTCGTCCCTGTCCATTTGCTCGTCCCTTTCGCCCCGTTTGCTGTATATACGATAAGTATAAGGCAAAGCGCCCCGCTTGTAAACCTCAGGAGGCCACCGTATCCTCCAAAAGCCCGCACAGCTCCTCCTGCTTTACCAGCCGCGCGCCCAGCTCTTCACAGAATACCCGGCACAGCTCATACGTACCTTGGTCCATGCCGCAGTCTACGATGAATACCAGCGTCTGCCGGGTCCCCGACCATTTGGCACGGGCGACCGCGCTGCGGATCATGTATTCCACATCCTCCCGGTGCCCGGACAGCGGGACGGTGACCACGACGCGAAGCCCCCGCTTCGGCTTGAGCAGTGCAAAGACAATCATGCGGATGACGTCTACGATTCCCAAAATAGAAAAGAATAGAAATACCAAACTGGCAATGGCTTCAGCTGACATATGCCTACCTCCCGGATCACCGCGCCGTCGCGCGGTAAGATAAAAAAGGGCCCCTTCGTTCCAGTGTATGAAAAAGCCGCCGGATTGCCAGTCGTTTTGCAAAATACCGGGAGAAAAAGGAGAATGGGGATGAAAGAAGGAATTGCACGACGGCGCAAGGAGGGGTACAATAAACCACAGATCACCGAAAAGGAGCGGATAAAAATGACGACGCATCAGCAAAGACGGGTGGAGCGGGTCGAGCATTTGGCCCAGGGCAAGGGGCATGTTTGGATTGAGCGGCTGCTCGGGGAGCGGGAAATGAACGGCAAATGCCGCATGTATGCCAAGGTGACCCTGGAGCCGGGCTGTTCCATCGGCTATCATGAGCATCATCAGGAAAGCGAAACCTATTACATCCTGTCGGGAAGAGGACGCTACCAGGACGACGACCGCTTTGAAGAGGTTGCGGCAGGGTCGGTTACCTTTACCGGCGACGGCCATGGCCATGGCCTTGAAAACACCGGGGAGGAGGACCTGGTCTTTATGGCGCTGATCCTTTTGGGGGACCGGGGCTGACCGCGTCCGGCGGCAAGGCCGGGCCGGGTCGGACAAGACAAAAAGCGGGATCTGGAAGTATGTATCCAGATCCCGCTTTGTAGGTTCCCAAAGGGGGGCGGCCCCGTTCCAAGAAGCGGCACACCGCCTTATTGCTTTTCAGCCAGCCGGTCCCGGATCATCCGGGTGCATTTGTAAATATCGCCGCCGCCCATGGTCAGTACCAGGTCGCCGGGGCCTGCATGCTGTGCCACATAGTCGGCGATGGCCTCAAAGGAAGGCAGGCAGACGCTGCCGGGGATCCGCTGCCCCAGGTCCTCCGAGGAAATGCCCCAGGAGTTGACCTCCCTCGAGCCCATGATGGGGGAAAGAACCGTATGGTCGGCCAGAGATAGGGTTTTGGCGAATTCCTCGAGCCACATTACCGTCCGCGAAAAGGTAAAGGGCTGGAACACCGCCCACACCTTCTGATGATGCAGGTCCTTAGCCGCCTGGAGGGTGGCTTTGATCTCGGTGGGATGATGGGCGTAATCGTCCACCAGCGTGACCCCGCCGAACTCCCCGTAGATTTCAAACCGCCGCCCGGCGCCCCGGAACCGGTCGATGTTGTCCTCGATGTCTTTGGGGGCGGCGCCCGCCTTTAAGGCGGCGGCGCAGGCGGCCAGGGCGTTGAGGACATTGTGCCGTCCCGGAACGCCCAGGCGCAGATGGGCGACCTTATCCCCCCGGTGCATCAGGTCAAACTCATAGTAAGACCCATCGAACCGCTCGAGCTGCCGCGGGTAATAATCAAAGCGTTCCTGGAAGCCGAAGGTGATAATCTCCTTGCCCGACAGGCCCGCCACCGCCTTGACAACGTTGGCATCCTCGCCATTGACGATGAGGGTCTGGGAGGTAATCTGGGCGAATTTATGAAAGGATTTGATGATATTCTCCAGGGTGCCGAAATAGTCCAGATGGTCGGAGTCGATATTGAGAAGGATGGAAATGGAGGGTGACAGCTGCAAAAAGGTATCCACATATTCGCAGGCCTCGCACACCATCAGGTCGGATTTGCCCGCCCGGCCGTTGCTGCCGATGGCCGGAAGCCGGCCGCCGATGACCAGCGTCGGATCCAGCCCCGCGCCCAGCAGGATCTGGGAGAGCATGGAGGTGGTGGTGGTTTTGCCGTGGGTGCCGGAAACGGCGACGGCCGTCTTGTACCGGCGGGAAACCATTCCCAAAAGGCGGGAGCGTTCCAAAACCGGAATCCCCTGCCCGATGGCCGCCGCCAGCTCCGGATTGTCCAGCTTGACCGCCGCCGTGTAGACCACCAGCTGCGCGTCCTTCACATTTTCCGCCCGGTGTCCCATATAGACCGGGATCTGAAGGCTGCGGATACGGGCCAGGTTGTCGCTTTCGTTGACGTCCGAGCCGGTAACCTCATAGCCGCGGGAGTGGAGAATTTCCGCCAGCGGGCACATGCCCGATCCGCCGATCCCGACGAAATGAACCCGTTTGACTGTATTTAAAATCGCATCTGTGACCTGTATGGACGCTTCTGTCATGGTAGGCACCTCGGTTTTCTCAAGATTATGTACCCTCCTATTATATGACAACTGCGCTTTTAAATAAACAGGTATTTTGCGTTTTTTTCCGCTTTCCTCAAAAAGATTATGTCCCGCGGCGCGTTGTATCCCACCGGCTTTCAAGGTATAATAAGAAAAATGACTGCAAGGAGGGACGGGTATGCGGCTGCCGGAATACGTGACCGCCTGCATCGAGGGGCTCAACCGGGCCGGCTTTGAAGGGTATGCGGTGGGCGGCTGCGTGCGTGACTGGCTGTGCGGGCTTACGCCTAAGGACTACGACGTGGCCACCTCCGCCACGCCTGAGCAGGTGGCGGAGGCGTTTCCCAAGGTGATTCCTACAGGGCTCAAATACGGGACGGTCACCGTACTGCTTTCCAACCATCCGGTAGAGGTCACCACCTTCCGCAAGGAGGAGGGGTATTCGGACGGCCGGCGTCCCGACCGGGTCCATCTGATCGACAGCCTTACCGAGGATCTGGCCCGGCGGGATCTGACCATCAATGCAATGGCGTATTCCCCAGCTTCGGGACTGATCGACCCTTTCGGCGGGGTGGATGACGTCCGGCGGGGGATCATCCGGGCGGTGGGGGATCCGGCCCGCCGGTTTGAGGAGGACCGGCTTCGGATTTTGCGGGCCTTCCGCTTTGCTGCCACCTTGGGCTACCGGCTTGATCCCAAGACCCGGGAGGCCGCGCTTAAAAAGGCGGAGGGGCTTTCGGCCGTCAGCGCCCAGCGGGTGACGGCCGAGCTGATGCGGGCCCTAGTCGGCCGGTTCCCCGCTCGGCTTTTGCCGTTGATTGAGGGAGGCGGACTGCTCCCATGGGGAATCCGGCCGACGGCGTCCTTAGCGCCCTTGCAGGCAACGGCTCCCGAAAAGAGCGTGCGCTTGGCGGCGCTGTGCCGGCTGACCGCATCGGAGTTCGAGGAGGTGGGAGAACGGCTGTGCCTGGATAACCGCACCCAAAGGGAGACGGCCGTCCTTCTACAGGAGCAGGCGCGTCCGATCCCTCTTTCGGAGCGGCAGATCCGCCTTTGCCTTTCCCAAGTCGAACCCCCTTTGGCTGCCATGGCCTTTCGCCTGCGGGGGGATCTTTCCCTGCAGGATGCGCCGGCCGCCGCCTGCGTCCTGCAAAGGATGGGGAGGATTCTCCGGCGGGGGGACCCCTATCGGCTGCATATGCTGCAGGTGAAGGGGGAGGACCTGATGGGGCAGGGGGTTCTTCCGGGGCCCCAGATGAAGCGGATGCTTTCTTTTCTTTTGGAGGAGGTATTGGCGGATCCGTCTCTCAACCAAAAGGAGACGCTTTTGCGCTTGGTGCAAAGGAAAAGGGAGGAGACGGGCCTTTAAAACGGGGGCGTTGTTACATGGAGGGCTCAAAGGGAAAAGGAGGAGGGATTCCGGTCAGCCGGAAGCCCTCCTCCTTTGTTGTCATCCAATTTGCCGCGCTTACAGCTGCGCCGTAAAGCCGAACCCGAACCCATCCTGGGCAATGGTGTAGTTTGCCAGCAAGCCTTCCAGGTATTCGGAATACTTGTCGTTTGCCAGATAGCTGCGGGCCTGCACCTTCCAGTAGGGATCGCCGGTGCCCACAAAGTACATCACGTGAGCGCCGTAGGTGCTGGTGACGATGCCGGTGTCGCCCGGCTTCCGGGCAGTGTCAAAGCACCAGTCATTGAAAGAATCCACCATCTGGCCGGGATAGACATCCTCGTACAAGCCGCCCGTATAGCTCGAGCCGGTATCGGTGGAATTCTCCCTCGCCAGCTGTGCGAAGGAGGCTTCCGTAGCTTCGCCGCTCTTCCAGGTATCCAGTATGGTCTGGGCCTCGTTGGTCACCTCTTCGGTCTGCTCCTCGGTCATGCCTTCGGTCTGGTCTACCGTCGAGCTCGGGGCCAGGAGGATGTGGCGGACGTCTACTACATTGGTCATGGTCTTGCCCTTGTCTACCAGATAGACCACCTGATAGCCGGTGCTGGTCTCCAGCACGGTCTTTTCCCCGGCCGTGCGCGCATTGTCAAACAGCCACGTGCTCACGGTCGAATCGCTCACATTGGATTTGTACCTGTTTTCAGAAAGCGAAGGATCGTCGGCACCTTCATACTCCGCCTTGTCCTCCTCGTCGGCGTATTCGCTGCACAGCTCCTTAAAATTGCTGCCGTCCTGGGCGATCTTGCCGAGCATTTCATCGGCCGCCGCCTTTGCCGCTTCCTTTGCCGCCGCCTTCTGCTCCTCGGTAGCGGAAGAAGAGGTCACCGATTCGGGATAATAGTCCTCCGTAGCAATCAGAAGGGAGTGATAGGTGGCCTGGTCGATGGAGGACTGATTCTCCGTATAGGAGGCGTTGATTTCCTCCTCGGTAAAGTTGTAGTTGTCGATCAGATAGTTGCGGTAGCTGTCGGCCAGCGTTTCCCGTTTGACCTGGCTTTCAAACACACTGTAATTGACGCCCGGGCCGTAGCTGTTTTCCAGTACCGTATCCAACGAAACGTTCTGGCTGGACGCCGCGTTCTCCAGCGTGTCGAAGATCATGTCCATATAGGCCTGGTCGTCCTCTGTAAACTGGTAGCCTTCCTTTTCCGCGGTATCCGCCAGGGCATAGGTGGTGGAAATGGAATTTTCCGCGGTCTGACGGAAGTAGTCCGCCCAAGTGCCTTCCTCCAGGAACGGGCACTCCTGTGAGGAGAGGGATTTCTCCGTATCCAGCCCGTACATGGACAGGTAGCTTTGATTTTGCGACACAAAATTCTGATAAGCGCCGTAGTAGTAATAGTTATAGTCTGCCGCGGACAGGGAATAATCCCCCACCTTTGCGGCGGTAACCATCCGAGTGAAGCCGCCGCTCTGCATGAACACCGCCGTAATAATGCCGCCGATGAGAAGCACGCAGACCACACAGGAAATCACCGTAATGGCGATCTTTTTCCCCTTGGACAGCCCCTGCTGTTTCTTCTTCTTTTTCTGGTAAGCCTCGGGATTCTGCTCCCGCTCCAGTTTCCTGAGCTGTTTTTCTCTCGACCCGCTCATATCCGATCCGTCCCTTCCGATTTTCGTAAGTCCGCCGGCGCGCCGTCCTCTTCCAGCAAAAGCAAGCCTGTTTCTCGGTGCGCTGTGTGCGGAATTGCTTCTCATTATAGCATATATTTTGCTGATTTTGCAAACATATTGTAAAGTTTTTTGTGGATCTTCGTATGATATTCACAAAAAAGCCTGCGGGGATCCCGATCCCCGCAGGCTTTTCTTCATCTTTATAGCCTTGGATTTTCTTATTTTGCGATCAGGCTCCGGCCGTCCATCTCCGCCGGCTGGGGCAGCCCCATGATTTCAAGCATGGTCGGCGCAATATCCGCCAGCCGTCCGCCCTCCCGCAGCTTGCAGGGATAGCCCTTGACCGTCAGCGGTACCGGCCAGGTGGTATGGGCGGTGAAGGGAGACCCGTCGGGTTCCTTCATCTGGTCGGCGTTGCCGTGGTCGGCGGTAAGGACGAGCACGCCGCCCATTTCTGCGATGGCCTCGGCCGTGCGGCCGACGCAGGTATCCACCGTTTCCACCGCCTTGATGGCCGCATCCATATACCCGGTGTGGCCGACCATGTCGCAGTTGGCGTAATTGAGGATGACCACGTCGTATCTGCCCGAACGGATCCGCTCGCAAACCGCATCGCACACCTCGTAGGCGCTCATTTCCGGCTTAAGGTCGTAGGTCGCCACCTTCGGGGAAGGGATAAGCACGCGGTCCTCGCCCTCATACTGCTTTTCCACGCCGCCGTTGAAGAAGAAGGTGACATGGGCGT
The DNA here is from genome assembly GCA_904420015.1 of uncultured Clostridia bacterium. GTDB lineage: Bacteria > Bacillota > Clostridia > Oscillospirales > Acutalibacteraceae > Solibaculum_A. The sequence continues at coordinate 6,511 of CAJFTS010000015.1, read as the reverse complement.
ATTTCTCCGTCTCCGCAATGCGAAGCTGGGTTTTGCCCTGCTTAGACAGGTATTCGCCCAGGGTATTGGTCAGCTTTTGAGGCGCGAACGCCACCTTGACGTTGGGCATGGTCGCATCATACTGGGTAAAGCAGACGTAGGTAAGGGGGAACCGGCCGTTTTTGCGGACAAAGCCGTCAAACGCCGGGTCCACCAGGGTGCGGGTCAGCTCCCGGGCGCGGTCGGGACGGAAGTTGAAGAAAATAACCGAATCGTCCGCCTTTACCTGCTGGCCACCGGCAATGACGGTGGGAACCACAAATTCGTCGGTGACTTCCTTCTCATAGGAATCCGCCACCGCCTTGACCGGGTCGGCCGCCTGCTCGCCCTCGCCGTAAACGATGGCCGCATAGGCCTTCTCCACCCGCTCCCAGCGGTTGTCCCGGTCCATGCCGTAATACCGGCCCAGGACGGTGGAAATCCGGCCTACGCCCAGCTCCTCGCACTTTTTCGTTAGCTCCGCCACATAATCCTTGCCCGAGGTGGGCGGGACGTCACGGCCGTCCAGCAGGCAGTGGACGTATACCCGGCCCAGTCCCTTGCGGCGGGCAAGTTCCAGGATTGCATAGAGGTGGGCGTTATGGCTGTGAACGCCGCCGTCGGACAGAAGGCCGATCAAATGCAGGGAGGTGCCCTTCTCCAGGCAGTTGTCCACCGCCTCGTTCAAAGCTTCATTCTCAAAGAAATCCCCGTCCTCAATGGACTTGGTGATGCGGGTCAGCTCCTGGTAGACCACCCGGCCGGCGCCCATGTTGGTGTGGCCCACTTCCGAGTTCCCCATCTGTCCGTTGGGCAGTCCCACGTCCATGCCGGCCGCGCCGATGGAAGTGGTGGGGTTTTCCGAAAAGATTTTGTCCAGATTGGGCGTGTTGGCCGCCTTGACGGCGTTGCCGTAATCGGACGGATTCAAACCGAAGCCGTCCATAATGCAAAGAACCAAAGGCTGTTTCATAGTACGCTCCTTACGTTACTTGTCTGCGGCGCAATTATTTGCTTGCCGCTTCCACGATTTTCGCAAAATCCGGTGCCTTCAGGGATGCGCCGCCGATGAGGCCGCCGTCCACGTCCGGCTTGGCCAGCAGCTCGGCCGCGTTGCCCGCGTTCATCGAGCCGCCGTACTGGATGGTCAGGCCGTTTGCTGCGTCGGCGCCGTACAGGGCGGCCACCGTGGCGCGGATGGCGGCGCAGACCTCATTCGCCTGGTCGGCGGTGGCGGTGCGGCCGGTGCCGATGGCCCAAACCGGCTCATAGGCGATGATGACCCGCTTGAGCTCCTCGGCGGATACGCCGCCCAGCGCGATCTTCGTCTGCATGGCAACCAGCTCCGCAGTGATGCCCTGTTCCCGCTGCTCCAGATACTCGCCCACGCAGAGGATCACCGTCAGGCCCGCATCCAGCGCCGCGCGTACCCGTTTTTGCACGGTTACGTCGGTATCGCCGAAGTAGGTGCGGCGTTCGCTGTGGCCGATGATGACGTACTCAACCCCCATCTCCTTGAGCGTCCAGGCGGAGATTTCACCGGTAAAGGCGCCCGCCTTTTCCCAGTGGCAGTTCTGCGCGCCCACGCCGATGTTGCTTCCCTTTGCCGCATCCAGCGCCGCGCACAGATCCACATAGGGAACGCAGACGATCACGCCGCAGTCCGCGTTTGCCACCAACGGCTTCATTTCGTTAATCAGCGCCGTGGTCTCGGCGGGGGTTTTGTTCATTTTCCAGTTGCCGGCGATAACCGCCTTGCGAAGGGTCTTGTTCATGTTGTTTGCTCCTTTGCCAAAAGTTATTCGTATTCCTGCAAAGATTCGGCGGGGCCGGTCCATTCCCCCGCCAGCGTTGCGCTTTTGCGGGATTCGCCGTAAGGCACGAGGAACCGGTAGGTTTCCATGGCCGTCCCCACCTACAGGGTGACGGCGGCGCCTAAGTTGCCGAACTTCTCATAAGGAATGTGGTTGTCTTTTAAAATGGATTCTACGCCGAAGGTGACCGCCGGTTCAAATACGCCCGGCAAAACCGGGCAGTTTGCCTGCGGCCCGCGCAATCGGCCAACGCCGCATTGGGGGCATTCCCGCTCGCACAGAAGCTGACGGCCTCTGCAAGAAAGCATGGTGCTTCCTCCTTTGCCCCATCAAAAAGGCGAACGGCGTTCCAACGGGGGAACAGGCGGGAAAGATACCTCTCCCGCCTGTCTTTCTCGCAACAATTAGTCCTTGTCATTGAGGGCCGCGATGCCCGGCAGCTCCTTGCCTTCCAGGAATTCCAGAGACGCGCCGCCGCCGGTGGAGATGTGGGTCATCTTGTCGGCAAAGCCCAGCTTCTCGATGGCCGCCGCCGAATCGCCGCCGCCGATGATGGATACGGCGCCGCTTTGAGCCACCGCCGTAGCTACCGCGATGGTGCCGCAAGCAAAGTTTTTCCACTCGGATACGCCCATCGGGCCGTTCCACACTACGGTGCCGGCGCCCTTGATGGCGTCGGAGAAGAGCTTCTCGGTCTTGGGGCCGATATCCAGGCCCATCCAGCCGTCCGGAATCTCGTCGGAATCCACCGTCTTAAACTGAGCGTCCTCGGCATACTTGTCCGCAACCCGGTTGTCGATAGGCAGCAGGAAATTGACGCCCTTCTGCTTGGCTTTCTCCAGCGTCTCCTTGGCAAGGTCCAGCTTATCCTCTTCGCAGATGGAGGTACCGATGCTGTGGCCCTGGGCCTTGAAGAAGGTATAGGCCATACCGCCGCCCACAATCAGGGTGTCCACCTTTTCCAGGAGATTGTTGATGACGCCGATCTTGTCGGAAACCTTCGCGCCGCCCAGAATGGCGACAAACGGGCGCTTCGGATTTTCAAGCGCGCCGCCCATGATGGTGATTTCCTTCTGAATCAGGTAGCCGCAGACGGCCGGCAGGTACTGCGCCACGCCCGCCGTAGAGGCATGGGCGCGGTGGGCGGTGCCAAACGCGTCGTTTACATAGATCTCCGCCAGGGAAGCCAGCTCCTTGGCGAAAGCGGGATCGTTCTTCGTTTCTTCTTTATGGAAGCGGACGTTCTCGATGAGCATGGCCTCGCCGTCCTTGAGCTCGCCGGCCAGCTTCTTGGCGGACTCGCCCACCACGTCGGACGCGATCTTGACCTCCTGGCCCAGAACGTTAGAGAGGTACTTTGCCACCGGAGCAAGAGAATACTGCATGTTGAACTCGCCCTTCGGACGGCCCATGTGGGAGCAGAGGATCACCTTCGCGTTGTGGCTGAGCAGGTACTTGATGGTGGGGAGCGCTTCGGTAATGCGCTTGGGGTCGGCAATGTTGCCCTCGCCGTCGAACGGGACGTTGAAATCACAGCGGACCAGAACCCGCTTGCCGGCGACATCGATGTCTTCGATGGTCTTTTTGTTGAGAGCTGCCATAGAAAAGAACACCCTTTCCATATAAAATTCGGTTTGTGAAAAACAAGACAAATTCTAGAGGCTATTTTATCCCAAAACTTGTTTCAATGCAAGGGCGGGCCGCATTTTCATGCATTCGTGCAGAAAATGAGTGGAAAAGTGCCGCGATTTGTACGAAACCCCTTCCGGTTCCCGGCGGTTGTTGTGCAGCCGGGGCAAATCTGGTATACTGGGTGCAGGAAAATGCGGAGCATACACCTTGTGCGGCGGCTGCCTCAAAAGGCGGCCCACATTCCCTTCCGTGCGGGGAAAGCATATGAAACTGGAGGGAACGGCAAGGAGGTGCCGGGGATGACGAAAAAAGGAAGCAAGCGTTGGCGTACCGCATGGCGGTGGACGGGAATCGGGTTCTTTTTTGCAGGGCTCGTGTCCTTGGGCGCCGCCGCGGCATTTTGGATGGACTTTCGGGACTTTTACGGGTATGACCCTTATCGAACCGTGCATCAGGTTTTTCTTTATCCGCGGGAATGGGTGGATGTCTTTTTATATGGCGGGCTTGCTTTGCTTTTAGCGGGATGCGTGGCCTTTGGCCTGATGCAGCGGTTCCCCGTGCAAAAGCGGGAATCGCTCCGGTCTTGTTACGTCCCGTCTCAAACGGAGCGCCCGCAGATTTCTCTGGATGAAAATGCACCCGCAACATCTTCTACACGTCAGTTGCTGGAACCATTCTTTGAAAACGCCGGCTTCGACGGAGTAGAGAAACCTGAGGACGCCATTACGAAGGTCGTCTGTGTCCACTGCCGCAAGGAGTACGACTGGGATTATCCCAAATGTCCCCGCTGCGGCGCGGGCAACGGCGTATTGCTGGGAAAAAGGAGAGAATGACGGTTGCCAAAGAAACGAGTGCTGGTAGGAATGAGCGGCGGAGTGGACAGCTCGGTTGCCGCCGCGCTGCTGCTTGAGGAGGGCTATGAGGTGGTGGGCGCCACAATGGACCTGCTGCCCGGCGGCCCGTCCCCCGATCTTGCGGATGCCCGGCGGGTGGCGCAGGCATTGGGGATCGAACACCATGTCCTTTCCCTTCAAAGGGAATTCGAGAGGGAGGTCATCACTCCCTTTTGCCGGGAGTATCTGGCCGGGCGCACCCCGAATCCCTGCATTTCCTGCAACCGCTCCATCAAATTCGGAGAGATGGGGAAGGCGGCCGACGCGCTTGGCTGCGATTTTCTTGCCACCGGGCATTACGCCAAAATCGAGTGGGATCAGAGCCTGGGGCGCTGGCTGCTCAAGCGGGCGGACAGCCGCAAGGACCAAAGCTATGTGCTTTATCATTTGAGCCAGGAGCAGCTTTCCCGGGTATTGCTTCCCCTAGACCCCTATACCAAGGAGGAGATCCGCGCCCTTGCGGCCAAATATGCGCTGCCGGTGGCGCAGAAGGGGGAAAGCCAGGAAATTTGTTTCATTCAAGACAACGACTATCCCTCCTTTGTCACCGCCTTTTCCGGGAATGGCACGCCGCCCGGCGACTTTATTGACGAGGAAGGGCGAGTCATCGGCCGGCATAAGGGGATTTTGTACTACACCATCGGGCAGCGCAAGGGACTGGGGCAAAGCTTTGGACGGCATATGTATGTCTCCGAAATCAACCCGGCGGATAATACGGTGCGCTTGGTGGAGGCGGGACGGGAATACTTCTCCGGCCTGACGGCGGATACCCTCAACGCCGTCGCCTTCGAACGGTTCCCCGTGTCCTTTTCGGCGCAGGCCATGATCCGCTACCAGGCGAAGCCGGCGCCCTGCACGGTGGAGAGAACCGGGGAGGATGAGGTAACAGTCACCTTTGAAACGCCGCAGCGGGCGGTAACACCGGGACAGTCGGCGGTGTTTTATCAGGGAGACACGGTGCTCGGCGGCGGGGTGATCGTTTCCGGGACGGCGGCGGATAGGATGAGATAGCCGCACCGCCAAGACGTATTTTTGCCGTTTGGGAGGGAAGCGGCCTTCTTCGTTTTTTCATGAGGTATCGAAAAAATGCGCCAAGGACGCGGCGTCCGACCGCTGGAGCTTAGGAAGAGAAAACGCGGGCGGATCGGTGTTTTCCTTGGACGGAGATGGGTTAGCTTTTTGCTTTCCTTGCGGGGCCTTTTCTCTTTTCTGCGCATACGCTTGACGGGAAGAGAAAAAAACGGTAGTATGAGGAGCAAGATAAGCGGGAAACACAACTAGCAGGAGGGATCAGGCATGGCGATTTTGGAGGAACTGAGTCAACTGCTCCAAAAGGGGAAGGTCAAAAATGTGGTGGCGCTGGTTACCCAGGCGCTGGAAGAGGGGATTTCCCCGGAAGAAATCTTAAACGACGGCCTGCTCAAAGGGATGAGCGAGGTGGGCGTCAAGTTTAAAAACAACCAGGTATATGTCCCGGAGGTGCTGATTGCCGCCCGTGCGCTCAACAAGGGCCTGGAGGTGCTCAAGCCCCGTTTGGTGGAGGCCGGAACCAAGCCGATCGGCAAGGTGGTCATCGGTACGGTGCAGGGGGATTTGCACGACATCGGTAAAAATCTGGTGTCGATGATGATGGTGGGCGCCGGGCTGGAGGTTGTGGACCTGGGCGTGGACGTTTCGGCGGAGAAGTTTGTGGCTGCCGTCCGGGAGCATCGGCCGAATATCGTCGCCATGTCCGCCCTGCTGACTACCACCATGCCCCATCAGGGCGACGTGATCGAGGCGCTCAAGGCGGAGGGCCTGCGCGACCAGGTGAAGGTAATGGTGGGCGGCGCGCCGGTGACCGATTCTTTTGCCAAGCAGATCGGCGCGGACGCATACACGCCGGATGCCGCCACCGCGGCGGAAAAGGCGCGGGAGCTAGTCTGCGCCTGACCAGAGTAAAAGAGAGGGGGCCGGATGGGTAAGCGACCCGCCCGGCCCTTCTTTCTATTTTGTCGAGTTATCTCCGCCGCGGCGAAAGGGGCCGCCTTCTCGTCCGGCCTGCCGCCGCAGCCCGGTGGAGATACCGGAAGGCGGAAAAGGCGCGGGAGCTGGTCTGCGCCTGACCAGGGTAAAAGAGAGGGGGCCGGATGGGTAAGCGACCCGCCCGGCCCT
>CAJFTS010000014.1 GCA_904420015.1 uncultured Clostridia bacterium | reverse complement strand
GCTTCCGTCCTTGATGAAGGCGAAGGCTTTGGGGTCCCAGGCGGTGTAGCCCCGGGCCTCGAAGGTGGCCCGCAGGCCGCCGGAGGGAAAGCTGGACGCATCCGGCTCGCCCTTGATCAGTTCCTTGCCGGAAAATTCCATGATGATATTCCCGTTGCCGATAGGTGAAATGAAGCTGTCGTGTTTTTCCGCGGTGATGCCGGTCATCGGCTGGAACCAGTGGGTGAAGTGGGTGGCGCCCTTTTCGATCGCCCAGTCCTTCATGGCGTTGGCCACCACATTGGCTACATTTCGATCCAGGGGCGTCCCCTTTTGGATGGTTGCCTTGAGTGCCCGATAGGTGTCTTTCGGCAGCCGTTCCTTCATAACGGCGTCATTGAATACGAGGCTGCCGAACAGTTCTGGAACCTTGCTCATACGGATTCCTCCAATCCCGAAATTGCAAAAGCAAAAAAGGTGCCGCAGGCTTTCACCCGCAGCACCTTTGCTTCCGATGGGCATAGTATAGCCCCTTTGTTGCTGTTTGTCAATCCTCTTTTTCATATTTTTGCAGGTTTTTTTATTTAACCTGCAACTTCGGCTTTGATCATTTTATTTATTCCTCTTAAATTCCATAAATCAATGTTTAGAGTGAAATTTTTTAAAAAGATGTTGCAAAATATTCTTGACAACCCATTGTCACTGTTGTATGATGTTGGCAAGGAACAAAGGCGTTCGCCCGAAAACAATTGAGTTTTGTTTTCGGGCGAACGCCTTTGTTTTTTTCCGGCTGCATGGCTTGGAAAAAACACAAGCATCCATAGAAGGAGGCAAACGGTATGCGCTTAGAAGGTCAGGTCCGGATTCCGTCGGGCTGCGCAATTTCGGGAATTTTTTCGAAGGATGGAGAAAGAATTGCAGGCGACCAGATCGTCCGCTCCATCGCCACCATGCACGACCGCTCCAACGGATTGGGCGGCGGCTTCGCGGGATACGGCATTTATCCCCAGTACAAGGATTTTTATGCGTTCCATTTGTTTTACGACAATGAAAATGCCAAGGAAGCCTGTGAGGCGTTCTTAAACGAACACTTCGACGTCATCAATCTGTCGAAGATCCCGGTGCGCAAAACCCCGAAGATTACCGACGAACCCTTGATTTGGCGCTATTTCGTCACCCCTCTTCCCACTAAGCTGGCGCAAAGCCAGCTGGATGAAAAGGAGTTTGTCGTGCGCTGCGTCATCCGCATCAATTCGAGAATCGGCGGGGCGTACGTCTTTTCCAGCGGCAAGAATATGGGCGTCTTTAAAGCGGTGGGATTCCCCGAGGACGTGGGCGAGTTTTACCGGCTGGATGAATACGAGGGCTATTGCTGGACCGCCCACGGCCGCTATCCCACCAACACCCCCGGCTGGTGGGGCGGGGCGCATCCCTTCGCCATGCTCGATTATTCCATCGTCCACAACGGAGAAATATCCTCCTATGACGCCAACCGCCGCTTTATTGAGATGTTCGGCTATCAATGTACCCTCATGACCGATACCGAGGTCATCACCTACATGGTGGACTACCTGCTTCGAAAGCAAAAGCTCAGCCTGGAGGAGATGGCTATGGTCATCGCAGCCCCCTTCTGGAGCACCATCGAACGAAAGCCGCCCGAAGAGCGGGAAACCCTGCGCTATCTGCGAAACGCCTTTTCCAGCCTGTTAATCACCGGCCCCTTCTCCATCCTGCTGGGTTTTGACGGCGGTATGATGGCGCTCAACGACCGGCTGAAGCTTCGCTCCATGGTGGTGGGCGAAAAGGGAGAACGGGTGTATGTCGCAAGCGAGGAATGCGCCATCCGTGTCGTTGAGCCGGAGCTTGACCGGGTTTGGTCGCCTAAGGGCGGGGAACCGGTCATTGTGACCTTGAACGGGAGGAATTAACCATGGCCATTGATTTTTACTATCCGGACTATGAGGTGGTGCGCAACCCGAACCGCTGCATCGCCTGCCGCGTGTGTGAACGACAGTGCGCAAACGAGGTGCATTCCTACGACGCGGAGCTCAACTGCATGGTCAGCGACGAGAGCAAATGCGTCAACTGCCATCGGTGCGTGTCTTTGTGCCCCACCCGGGCGCTCAAAATCGTCAAGACCGACCATACCTTCAAAGAGAACGCCAACTGGACGGGGGAGACCATCTCCGAGGTCTACCGCCAGGCGGGGTCCGGCGGGGTGCTTCTTTCCTCCATGGGAAATCCCAAGCCCCTGCCCATCTACTGGGATAAAATGCTCATCAACGCCTCCCAGGTGACGAACCCCTCCATCGACCCCTTGCGCGAACCGATGGAAACCAAGGTGTTTTTGGGCAAAAAGCCCGGTTTTGTGGAGCGCGGCGAGGACGGGAAGCTTCGAAATAACCTGACGCCTCAGCTGGAGCTGGCGGTGCCGGTGATGTTCTCCGCCATGTCTTACGGTTCCATCAGCTACAATGCCCACGAAAGCCTGGCCCGGGCCGCCCAGGCCCTGGGTACCTATTATAATACCGGCGAAGGCGGCCTGCATGAGGACTTTTACCAGTATGGGAAAAACACCATCGTCCAGGTGGCGTCGGGCCGTTTCGGCGTCCATAAGGATTACCTGGAGGCGGGCGCCGCCATCGAAATCAAGATGGGCCAGGGCGCAAAGCCGGGCATCGGCGGGCATCTGCCCGGGGCAAAGATCGTTGGGGACGTGTCCAGAACCCGCATGATCCCCGAGGGCTCCGACGCCATTTCCCCCGCCCCTCATCACGATATTTATTCCATTGAGGACCTGCGCCAGCTGGTCTATTCCTTAAAGGAAGCCACCGAGTACAAAAAGCCGGTGATCGTCAAGATCGCCGCGGTGCATAACGTGGCGGCCATCGCCAGCGGCATTGCCCGCTCCGGGGCGGACATCATCGCCATCGACGGGTTCCGGGGCGGCACGGGCGCGGCGCCCACCCGCATCCGGGACAACGTGGGCATCCCCATTGAGCTTGCTCTGGCAAGTGTGGACCAGCGGTTGAGAGAGGAAGGAATCCGGGGCAACGTGTCCTTGGTGGTGGGCGGCAGCATCCGCTCCAGCTCGGACATCATCAAAGCGGTGGCCCTGGGGGCGGATGCAGTGTATATCGCCACCAGCGCCCTGTTGGCCCTGGGCTGCCACCTCTGCCGCAGCTGCCACCAGGGCAAGTGCAACTGGGGCATCGCCACCCAGCGCCCAGAACTGGTGCGCCGGTTAAACCCCGACGTAGGCTACCAGCGGCTTGTCAACCTGGTTTCCGCCTGGAACCACGAGATCAAGGAAATGATGGGCGGCATGGGGATCAACTCCATCGAGGCGCTCAAGGGCAACCGCCTGATGCTCCGGGGGGTGGGGCTCACCGACCGGGAGCTTTCCATTCTGGGCATCAAGCATGCAGGCGAATAAGCGGTGTCAACCAGTCGGGAGGAAGCGGCAATGAAACGAATTTACGTCAATGAAAAATGGTGCTTGGGATGCCATTTGTGCGAGTATTATTGCGCCTTCGCCAATTCCGGTGAGGACAATATGGCAAAAGCCCTCAAGGATGTGGTCATCCATCCGCGCATCCGCATCGAGCAGCAGGGGAATGTGAGCTTTGCCGTCTCCTGCCGCCATTGTGAAGAGCCCTTGTGTGTCAAGGGCTGCATTTCCGGGGCGCTGACGGTACAAAACGGCGTCATTTCCATCGACTCGGAGAAATGCGTGGGCTGCTATACCTGTATTTTGTCCTGTCCCTACGGGGCGATCATGCCCTCGGACACCGGGGCGGTGCAGAAATGCGAGCTGTGTACCAAGAACAAGGAAGGGGAGCCCGCCTGCGTTAAGGGCTGCCCCAACAAAGCCATTGTATTTGAGGAAAGGGGCGAGGTACAGTGACCCGGTATGTAATCATCGGCAATTCCGCGGCGGCGGTGGGCTGCGTGGAGGGAATCCGGCAGGTGGACCGGGAGGGCCCCATTACCATCATTTCCGACGAGCCGCACCACACCTATTCCCGCCCGCTGATTTCCTATCTTTTGGAGGGGAAAACCGACCGGGTGCGCATGCAGTACCGGGGGGCGGACTTTTATGAGAAGAACGGGGTTACCCCTTTGCTTGGAAAGCGGGCCGCTTCCATTGACCCGGAAAAAAAGTCGGTGACCCTCACAAGCGGCGAAAAAATCCCCTATGATAAGCTGCTGGTAGCGGCCGGCTCCCGCCCCTTCCTGCCGCCTACCGAAGGCCAGGAGACGGTAAAGAAGGCCTTTACCTTTATGGATTTGGACAGCGCCCTTGCCCTGGAACAGGCCCTCACCCCGGCCAGCCGGGTTCTCATCGTAGGTGCGGGGCTCATCGGGTTAAAATGCGCCGAGGGCATCGCCCGCCGGGTGAATACCATCACCGTGGTGGATATGGCCGACCGGATCCTGCCCAGCATTCTTGACGAAGCGGGTTCCAAGCTGGTACAGGAACATTTGGAGGAAAAGGGATTGACCTTTCATCTGTCCGACTGTGTGGCCAAGTTTGAGCCGGATGCGGCCATCCTCAAAAGCGGGCAGCGCGTCCCCTTCGACATCTTGGTGACGGCGGTGGGGGTACGGCCCAATACCTCTTTGATTGGCGATGCCGGCGGCCAGGTCCGCCGGGGCGTGGTTACCGACGCATTCTGCCGCACCAGCCTCCCGGACGTCTACGCGGCGGGGGACTGCGTAGAAAGCTTTGATATTACCACCGGCCAGGAACGGGTGCTGGCTCTCCTTCCCAACGCCTACATGCAGGGGGAGACCGCCGGCATCCATATGGCCGGCGGGGAAGGAAAGCCCTACGACCGGGCCATCCCCATGAACGCCATCGGCTTTTTCGGGCTGCATATCATCACCGCCGGCAGCTATCAAGGGGAAGATGTCCGGATGCAAAAGGGGAAAACGTATAAGCGCCTGTTTTACCAGGACGACCGGCTCAAGGGCTACATCCTCATCGGCAATGTGGAGAGGGCCGGTATTTATACCTCCCTCATCCGGGAGCAGACGCCCTTGTCCTCCCTCGACTTTGACCTGATCTGCGAAAAGCCCCAGCTGATGGCCTTTTCCAAGCGGGCCAGGGCGAAGGCCCTGAGCGGCGCGGCGGGCTGACTGAATGAAGTTTCGGAACTCTCAAAGAACAAAGGTGGGAATCAACATGAAAATCATCGCCTCCCAAATGCACTTCCAGGCTTTAAACGAGCTGGTGCGCACGTCGGGCGACCAAAAGGTAGTCATTGACAACTGCATCGGCCAGAGATACATTGCAAGCGGCCTGTCTCAGAGGGAAATCGTCATCAACGGCACGCCCGGCAACGCCCTGGGCGCTTATTTAAACGGCGCTTCCATCCTGGTCAACGGCAACGCCCAGGACGCGGCGGGGGATACCATGAATGACGGCACCATCTTCATCAACGGTTCCTGCGGGGACGCGGCCGGCTATGCCATGCGCGGCGGCAAAATCTTTGTCAAAGGGGATGCCGGTTACCGCGCAGGCATCCATATGAAGGAATATCAGGAGAAAACGCCGGTGCTGGTCATCGGCGGGCAGGCGGGCAGCTTTTTGGGCGAGTACCAGGCGGGCGGCGTCATCGTGGTGCTTGGCATCGGCGGCGATGGCAGGCCGCCGGTGGGCAACTTCTGCGGCACCGGGATGCACGGGGGCAGGATCTATCTGCGCTGCCAGTCCCTGCCGGCGGACCTGCCGCCCCAGGTGGATGCAAAGGAAGCGTCCCAAGGAGAGCTTGCTTTGATTGAACAGGACGTGCGGGCCTTTTGTGACGTATTTGGTTACGACGCTGGTCAACTGCTCTCCGACCGGTTTTATCTCCTCACGCCGGATACAAAAAATCCGTATAAACAGCTTTATACTTACAATTAAATCATGTATAATAGAAAAAACGATCCTTTTCGGCAATTCTTGATTATTGCTCCATTGGGAGGTGCGGCTGTTGAATTATACTATGAGCGAGGTGTTGCAGTTCGTGCAGGAGAACGACGTCAAGTTCGTCCGCCTGGCCTTCTGCGATATGTTCGGTACGCTTAAAAACATTTCCATTCTTGCCGACGAGCTGCCCCGCGCCTTTGAAAACGGCATATCCTTCGACGCGTCGGCGGTACGCGGCTTTTTGAATGTGGAGGAATCCGATCTGTTTTTGTTCCCCGATCCGGGGAGCCTGTCGGTTCTGCCCTGGCGGCCCCAACAGGGGCGGGTGGTACGCTTTTTCTGCGAGATCCGCCACCCCCACGGCGTGCCCTTTGAAGGGGACGGACGGCATATCCTCCGCCGGGCGGTGGAGAAGGCCGCCGGGATGGGATATGTGTGCAAGATCGGCTCGGAATGTGAATTCTACCTCTTCGAGGCGGACGACCGGGGGAAGCCGACGAAAATTCCCCACGATGAGGCGGGATATCTGGATTTTGCACCTCTCGATAAGGGGGAAAACGTCCGCCGGGAAATCTGCCTGACCTTAGAAAAAATGGACATCAAGCCCGAAAGCTCCCATCACGAACAGGGCCCCGGCCAAAATGAAATCGACTTTAAATATTCCGACGCCTTGTCTGCCGCCGACAACCTCATCACCTTTCAGTCGGTGGTCAAGATGGTGGCCGCACGCAACGGGCTGTATGCCTCTTTTATGCCCAAACCGTTTGCAGACCAAGCGGGCAGCGGCCTGCATGTCAACCTGTCCCTTTCGAAAAACGGGAGGAACCTTTTTAAAACCCCCAATGACGGCCATTCTCAGGAATCGGAACGCTTCATCGCCGGGATTTTAAACCGGGTAAAGGAGATAACCGCCTTTTTAAATCCCCTGACCAACTCCTATGCCCGCTTCGGCTGCTGCGAAGCGCCCAAGTACATTACGTGGTCCCATCAGAACCGCTCCCAGCTGGTGCGCATTCCTGCCGCAAAGGGGGAGTACTCCCGTATGGAGCTGCGTTCTCCCGATCCTTCCTGCAATCCCTATTTCACCTTTGCGCTTCTCATCTATGCGGGACTTGAGGGGATGGAGCGGCAGATGAAGCTGGGAGAACCGACCAACCTCAACCTTTACCGGGCGGATACAAGTATCCTAAAAGCATTCGACGTTTTGCCCCAGTCGCTGGGAGAGGCGCTGAAGCTGGCGCGTGAAAGCGAATTCATACGGCAATGTCTGCCGGAAAAGACGGTGGAAAAATTCCTGGCAGCCAAAGAGCGGGAATGGCAGTGCTACGAGCAGGCGGCCGATAAGGCGTCCTTTGAGCAGGAACGGTATTTTTTCCAGGTCTGACCCGGCAGTGTCTGCCTTTAACTTAAATTGCGAAGCTCCAAGGGTGGTGAAGAGGATTTGGAAAGTGTACTGTTGGTATCGAGCTCGGAAAAGGCGGGGGAATCACTCGCACAGCTGCTGCGTGCCGCGTCCTATACCGATATCACCACGCTGGGGAGCGGCGCCGCCGCCCGCCGCGCCCTTCTGGACGGCGGCTTTGACCTGATCCTCATCAACGCCCCGCTTTCCGATGAGTTCGGGCATGAGCTGTCCATCTCAGCGGCCCAGGCGGGCTCGTCCGGCGTGGTTTTGATTGTCAAAAGCGAGCTGGCGGACGATGTTTCCGCTAAGGTGGAGGAATTCGGTGTTTTGGTGGTGCCGAAGCCGGTGAGCCGGGCGTTTTTCTACCAGTCCATTAAGCTGGTCTGTGCTACTAGGCGCCGTATTTTAAACCTGGAGCAGGAGAACGTCAAGCTGCAAAATAAGATTGAGGAAATCCGTCTGGTGGACCGGGCAAAATGTGTGCTGATCCAGTATCTGCATTTTACCGAGGCACAGGCCCACCGATACATCGAAAAACAGGCGATGGACCGGCGGGTGACCCGCAGAGAGATAGCGGAAAACGTCCTAAGGACATATGAAATGTAAGATTCGATACATGAATAAGCCGGCAAGGACGAATGACGGTTCCCCCCTGCCGATACCGGTTCTTTGCAAAGGAAAAACCGGGCGGACAAATGTCCGTCCGGTTTTTGTTATTCGTGATAGGCGATGGTTTTAATCGAAAAGTCCTCCCGGTCGTAATCAAAGTTCGGGTTGAGATAGGGATCGTTGTGCCTTAGCTTTTCCTTCCACTTCTTCTGGAAGTATTCGACCTCAGAACGGAACCGGGCGAAATGCTCGGGGTTCATATCGTTGCCGCGGCTCTTCGATTCATAATGGTACAGCTCTGCATAAGGGGTAAAGCAGATCAGATGCCCGGCTTCCCGGATTTTCAAGCACAGGTCCACGTCGTTGAACGCCACCGCAAGGCTTTTGTCAAAGCCGCCCACCTCTTCAAACACCGATTTCTTCACCATCATACAGGCGGCGGTAACGCCGGAAAAATCCTGTGCATAGATTAACCGGCCCATGTATCCAGGGTGATTGCGAGGAAAACCGCGATGGAGATGCCCGGCCAGGGTCAGCATACCGATTCCCAGCCCTGCGTGCTGAATGGTATCGTCCGGATAGTAAAGCTTCGCCCCGACCGCACCCACATCGGAGCGCTGGGCAAACATGAGCATTTCTTCAATCCATTTGGGGGTGATAACCTCTACGTCGTTATTGAGCAGCAGATAATAATCGCCTTTGGCAAAGGTAACGCCGAAGTTGTTGATGGCAGAATAGTTGAATTTCCCCTTCCAGGTGACCACCTGCACGTTGTCGTACTGCGTAAGGGTCTTATAATAATCAAAGGTGGCCGAATGAATGGAATTGTTCTCTACAATGATGATTTCATAATTGGGATAGGTGGTCTTTTGCAGAATGGAGCGCAGGCACTTGTCCAAATCCTCCACATGGTCTTTTGTGGGAATAATGATGGAGACCAGCGGATGGGAGGTCAGCGAATAAGAAATGCGGTAAAAGGACGGCGTATTTGCAAGTAAGGAAACCTCGCCCTTTAGGCCTACGCGATCAAGATGCTCGGAAAGCGCCTTGATGGCGGAGGTGATGCAGTAGGGCTTTGCACTGATATCGCTGGCCACCGATTTGGCATGGTTGCGCCAATAGTAAAGAATTTTCGGAATATGCACGATTTTTTCCGCTTGTTCCGTCAAGCGGAGGATGATATCGTAATCCTGGCTGCCGTCGCATTCGGGGTTAAAATGTCCGGCCTTTTCCAAAAGCACGCGGCTGAAGGCGGACAGGTGGCAGATGTAATTGTTGCTGCGCAGGTTGTCGATGGCAAAGTCCGGCTTAAGATGGACGACGGTTACGTCCTCCACGTTGGAAACAAAGGTCAGCTCATCGGTATAGATGAAATCCGCTCCCTGATCGACCGCCTTGCGTATTTCATAAAGAGCGGCGGGATGCAGCAGGTCGTCGTGATCGAGCAGGGCAATGTAATCCCCGTCCGCCATCTCGATGGCGGCGTTGGTGTTGTGGGAAATGCCCTTGTTTTGGGCGAGCTTTCGATATTTCACACGAGGGTCCTTTGCCGTGTACTCCGCGCAGACGGCGCCGGTTCTTCCCTCGTCGCTGTCGCTGGCGTCGGCCAGGCAGAGCTCCCAGTTTTGATAAGTCTGATTGATGCAGGAATCGATCATTTCCCGGAGAAAGACGGGAGGGGTATTGTACAGCGGAACCAGGATGCTGAATTTCACCTCGCCTTCAAATTGGGTCTGTAACTGCTTGACGGCGGTTTCCGCAGATAAGAACTTCCCCATATTCAGGCTGTTTTTCGGTATAAAGCGGCGCAGGATCCGCTTGGCCTTTACCTTCCGCACAATGCCGGAAAAGCCGGCTTGCCGGAAAAACCGGAAACCGTTGAGAAGCTTTTTGGCAAAGGGAATTCTGCGCAGGCCGTTTTTGAGCTTGGTAACAGTCCAACGCCCAGGCTTAGTCAGCTTCCACCATTTGGAGTGAATCATCTCCTCATATACCGTCCGGATATGGTCCCGGTCGGCAATCAGCGCGCGCAATTGGTTTTGCATGTCGTCTAAATTGTTGTTGAGCTTTTCGACGGCGGCCTCGTGGCTCTTTTTAGCCGATTCGAGCGCGTTGACCGATTTTGTGAGGTTGGATACGAGGAGCTCCTTTTCCTCCAGGAGCCTTTGCTGCTCTTCGTTTTGCTGTTCGTATTGCGTAAGTTGCCGCTGCATTTGCTCGGTTTTTTCGAAATAGCTTCGGCGGGTAAGCCGGTCATACTTTTCGTAATCCTCCACCACGTCCGCCAGCGGCTTTTGGCCCGCTTGGTAGAAACACAGCGCCTGGGGAGAAATATATCCCGGATCGTAATCAAGCTTATGCAGGAAATGGTACGGGGCAAAATGCTTGACCCAGTATTCAGGCTGCTGTACATTTAAATGGGTGGGCTCGTCCTCCTCATCCGGCGTAGACGAGAAAAGGATGCAGTCGGAATAGCCGCACAGCTTCTCAATCAGCGCCATACCGTCCGGCTCCTCGAGGTGCTCGATCATCTCAATGCAGGATACTACGTCAAAGCGCTTGGGAAAATCGGCGGGCAGTTCCTCCAAAGCCGACTGTGCCCGACAATAGGGCCGTACATCCTCCCGCACCTGGCTGACGGCATATTCGGAAACATCGATTCCATAGGCTTGTACCCCACGGTCACGCAGAGCGGCAACTAAGAAGCCCATCGCACAGCCCACATCCAGGAAGGTCTTTGGATGAAAATCCTGCACGATACGGTCGGCAAAATTCTGACAAAATTGTTTGAGCGCCTGATTATCGGCGTAGGAAACCGCACCGGAAGCGGTTGCGTATTTTTCGTAATACGTTTTGTCGTAAAACGGACGATAATCCATGCTTTGACCTCCAAAGTTGTTTCTTACAGGCAGCGTGTTCGGCTAGAGACATTACGGCCAACCAGATTATTATAAAGGATAGTATGCACCGAAATTGTGAACAGAGAGAAAAAGAAAATGCAAGAAGATAAAATTGTTTGAAACCGTATAATTACCGATTTTTTAACTATAGCATAATTTGACATAGGTGTAAATCGGCCGATTGTCAAAAAGAAGGGCGATTTTAGGCGAGATTTGAGAAGTTGTGCAAAAGAACCGGCGGATTCGGGCTGCACGCTGGAAGAAAAGAAAAAAGCAGGGGAAAATCTGCTATACGATTATGAATTCACAATCGGCAGGTAGCAAGCACTGCCGACAGGAGGGACTGATTCGATGAAACCAGATGTATTTAAGGTGATCGACGCAATGATTGCTTACGACCAGGGGGACCCGATACGCATCCAGCACTTTTTAAAGGTATATGCCTTTGCCCAAACCATCGGCCGTCTGGAGGGGCTGGAGGAGCATCAGCAGACGATTCTCGAGCTGGCGGCGGTGGTTCACGACATTGGAATCCATTTGAGTATCCAAAAATACGGCTCCTGCGCGGGGAAGTATCAGGAGGTGGAAGGCCCGCCGGAGGCCGAAGAGATGCTGACCCGGCTCGGAGTCCCGCGGGACATGGTGCAGCGGGTATGCTACCTGGTTTCCCGCCATCATACCTATACGGATATGGACGGGCTGGATTATCAAATCCTTGTAGAGGCGGATTTCCTCGTCAACCTTTTGGAGGAGGCGGCGGGCGAAGAGGCGGTGGCTGCGGCAAGAGAGCGGATTTTTCGTACGAAAACCGGACGGCGCTTTCTTGATATGCAGTTTCCGCTCAGCCGTCAAAAGATATGCAGGGATGAGGGCTAGGCCTTTTTTTGTAAAAAGGGAAAGGAAGCGGGATTTCAAACAGGCGTTAAGCCAATAAAGGAGAAAGGGGCTGCGGTGGATACAGCCTGGGAACTTGTTATGAAAAGGCCGGGGATAAAAGAACCAACCGGTGGTTCGGAGCGGGGAAAGGAAAGCCGCCGACGAAAACGGACAGAGGCTCCTTCCTTTCGCAAAGAAAACGTCCTCTATTTCTTTTTGGAGTTCTCGCCGAAGAGGGAAAAGACAACGATACCCACCGTTGGCGGGTATTTTTCCGCAGCGGCGGTGTTCATCAAAGGGGGCCGGGATATTCCCGGCCCCCTTTCCGGTCGCCGATCTGCCACAGGGGCGCCGCGGCCTGCGTCTGCGGCATGATCTTCCTTTTCTAGACGGTAGTATCCAAAGCCCTATCCGCCATACCCAACCGTTTCCCATTTTCATGCCGCAAGCCCGTGTCCACAACCGCTTCAAAGAGGATGAAAGCAAAATGGACAGGAACCAGACGGCCGTGCCGCGAGTACATTGAAAGGGAAGGGCAGCGTGTGCGAACGAGCCATGTGGTTTCGCACCGAAAGGACCAACGTCGGAAAGGGGGAAGTGGCTTGAAAACGGGAGTCGCCCTGTTGGGCGATGGATATAGCGCCGCCGCATCGGTGGGTGCACTGGCGGCGGTACGCAAGCTGGGAATCCAGGTGGCGGCGGTTTCCGCCACCGGTACGGCGGCATTGCCGGCGATGCTCTTTTGCAGGGAGGAGGACACCTGCGCGCAGCTGGGGGCGCTGATGCAGCTGCTTCGCTATGAAAATCGAAGCGGCCCGCTGGTCCGCTGGCGGCGCAGACGGCGGCTGACGAAAATTCTTGAGCAGGCGGGAATTGCGCCGATGGGACCTCTGCCGCCGAAGTGCGCGCTGGCGGCCTTTGATCTGCAGCGGGCCAAGGACATCACCGCAGTGACCCTGCCGCCTACGTCGGCGGGGGATCTGGCGGTAATCCCCCGGGTAGAGGCGCTGCCGATGGCCGCCGCCTGTCTGTTCGGGGAAAAAACGCCGGTTACCGCCAGGGGGGAACGGTATCTGCTCTATGGGAACGCCCTGCTGAAAACCTCCCTGCTTTGGCCCCTGCGGGAGCTGGGAGCGCAAAGCCTTTTGCTGATCGAGCCGGAGCAGACGGCGGTTTCTCTCCTCGAAAACGCCCGCCAGGAGAAGGCGGCCCGCCGGCTGCAAAGCCTTCTGGATGTTTCCGCCCTTAGGCGGGTTTTGGTCCTCCGGATCAAGGCGCCGAGGGACCCGGAAAACGTGGGGGAATGGGCCAAGGCCGGCTATGCGGCGGTGATGGAAAGGCGGATGGAAATTTACGACAGCCTGTGGAATACCTGAAAAGATTGCGGTTGAATCAAAGAGACAAAAGTGGTAAAATAATACGATATAAATCACGTTTCTGCCGCAGAGGGGCGGCGGAATGCAGGAATACAGACGGTGAGGAAATTCTATGGGAAGAAAAAGATGGGTGCTTCATTCCTTTGACCGGGCGGCGGCAAATGCGCTGAGCGAATCGGGACAGTTTTCCGGACTGCTCAGCGTCCTGCTGGCCGGCCGGGGGTTTGACGACCCACAGGCGGCGGCTTCTTACATAAATTGCGACCATTCCTTTGAGGACCCTTTCTCCTTTGCGGATATGGACAAGGCGGCGGCGCGGCTGGAGCAGGCGGTGGAGGGCTTTGAGAAAATCGCGGTTTACGGCGACTACGATGCGGACGGCGTGACGGCTACGGCGGTGCTCTATTCCTATCTTTGCGCCAGGGACGCGGACGTGTGCTATTATATCCCGCAGCGGGAAGGAGAGGGCTACGGGCTCAACAAGGGGGCGGTCGACCGGCTGCATGAGGCGGGAGTCCGGCTTCTTGTCACGGTGGACAACGGCGTGTCCGCCCTGGAGGAGATCGACTATGCAAACTCCTTGGGGATGGATGTGGTGGTCACCGACCATCATACCCCCGGCTGCCGGCTGCCCAACGCCTGCGCAGTGGTCAACCCTCATCGGGCCGACTGCCCGAGCCGGTTTTCCGATTATGCGGGGGTGGGCGTCGCTTTTAAGCTGGTACAGGCGATGGAAGGCGGGGACCCGCAGGGGCTGTTGGACGAGTATGCGGACCTGGTGGCCATCGGCACCATGGGGGACGTGGTCCCCCTCAAGGGGGAAAACCGGGCGCTGGTACAGCGCGGGCTTTTGCACCTAAGCCATTCCGACCGGGCCGGGGTGGCGGCCCTTTTGGATGCAGCCGGTATGACCGGGCGGCGGCTCACCGGCACAAATATTGCCTTTTCCCTGGTTCCCCGCATCAACGCCGCGGGACGGATCGGGTCTCCCGACCGGGCGGTGCGCCTGCTTTTGACGGAGGACCCTGAGGAAGCGCAGGAGCTGGCGCAGGAGATCGACCTGGAAAACCGGCAGCGCCAGCAGATCGAGGCGGATATCCTGCAAAAGGCCCAGCAGATTCTCGACGAAAACCCGGCGTTTGCGTTCGACCGGGTGCTGGTGCTGGCGGGAGAGGGCTGGCACAAAGGGGTAATCGGCATCGTCGCGTCCAAGATGCTCGAGCGGTATGCAAAGCCCTGTATCATGATTTCATTGGATGGGGAGACGGCCAAGGGCTCCGGGCGGAGCATCGAGGGGTTTTCCCTTTACGACGCCATCGCCGCGTGCAGCGCGCAGCTGACCCGCTTCGGCGGCCATAAGCTGGCGGCGGGGCTTGAGCTCAAGGCGCAGGATGTGGACGGGTTCCGCCAGGCCGTCAACGAGTATGCGGCGGCTTTGCAAACCCCCATGCCGCTGCCCCGGCTGATCCTCGACTGCAAGCTGCGCCCGGCCTCCATTTCGCTGGAGGCGGTGCGGGATCTGCATTTTCTCGAGCCCTTCGGCTGCGAAAACCCCGCCCCCTTGTTCGGCCTGTTCGGTATGACGCTGCAAGGGGTGACGCCTTTAGCCGGGGGCAAGCATGTGCGTCTCCATTTGTGGCGGGATCAGGTGCAGGTACAGGCGGTCTGGTTCGGCATGCCTGCGGAGGAGCTGGCCTATACCCAGGGGGAACGGCTTGATTTGGCGGTATCCTTATCCATTACGGAATTTCGCGGACAGCAGAGCCTTTCGGTGATCGTCAAGGACGTCCGCCCGTCCGGGTTTGAGGAGGAAGCCTGCACCGAGGGCCTGCGATTGTATGAATGCCTGCAAAGAGGAGAACAATTAAAGGAAGAGGAGCTGGCTGCGCTGAGCCCCAGCCGGGAGGATATGGCGGCCCTGTTCCGATTTATTCGGTCCGCCGGAGGCTATCGCGGCAGTGTCGACCTGCTCTTTCACCGGCTGGGGCTTTCGAGCGGCAAGCTGTTAATTGCGCTCGACGCGCTCAAGGAGCTGGGAATTGTCGTGTATGAGAATCGGGCGGACGTCCTTTCAGTGGCGCTTCTGCCCACCAAGGGCAAGGTGAATTTGGAGGATTCGGCGGTGCTCGCCGGGCTCAAAGAACAGAGAAAGGCGATGGGGAGGTGAGACGATGGAGATGACCTATGACTGGCTTTACCGGATTATGAAGGAAACGGGACGTCCCTATGATTATGAGGAGGTCCACAAGGCCTACGACTTTGCGTTTGAGGCCCATAAGGGCCAAAAGCGCCAGTCGGGGGAGCCGTATTTTCTCCATCCGCTCAATGTGGCGGCCATCCTGGTGAATTTGGGGATGGATACCGACTGCATCATTGCAGCCCTTCTCCACGATGTGGTGGAGGACACCGGGCGCACCCTGAAGGAGATTACCGATGCGTTCGGCGAAGACATTGCGGCTCTGGTGGACGGGGTAACCAAGCTCGATAAGATCCCTTACTCGTCCAGGGAAGAGCAGCAGGCGGAAAACGTGAGAAAGATGCTCTTGGCCATGTCCCAGGATATCCGGGTGATTATCATTAAGCTGGCCGACCGGCTGCACAATATGCGCACGCTGCAGTATATGCCCGAGCAGAAGCGGCGGGACAAGGCGAGGGAAACCATGGACATTTACGCCCCCATCGCCCACCGGCTTGGTATCCGGGCGGTTAAGGAGGAGCTGGAGGACCTGTCCATCCACTACCTCGACCCGGTGGCGGTCCATGAGATCGAGGAAAACCTCGAGCTTCGCAAAAACGACCGGGAGCGGCTGCTCAAGAGCCTGCAGGAGCAGATCCGGGAACGGCTGAGCGCCATCATGCCCAACGTATATATTGAAGGCCGGGTCAAAAGCGTCAACGGCATCTATCGGAAAATGATTATCCAGGGTAAGACCTTTGATGAGATTTACGACATCTATGCCGTGCGCATCATTGTGGACACCCTCATCGATTGCTATAATGTTTTGGGAATTATCCACGATATGTTCCGTCCGGTTCCCAGCCGGTTTAAGGACTATATCTGTACGCCCAAGCCCAATATGTACCAATCGCTGCATACCACCGTCATCGGCAAGGAAGGGGTTCCCTTCGAGGTGCAGATCCGCACCTGGGACATGCACCACACGGCGGAATACGGCATTGCGGCCCATTGGAAGTACAAGGCGGGCATCCAGGGCAAGGACAAGCTGGAGGAGCGCCTGGCCTGGATCCGCCAGATGCTGGAAAACCAAAAGGAAGCGGACGATGTAGAGGACATTGTGCGCACCATTAAGACCGACCTGGCGCCGGAGGAGGTCTTTGTGCTCACCCCGAAGGGGGACGTTATCAGCCTGCCGGTAGGCTCGACGGTCATCGACTTTGCCTATGCCATCCATTCGGCGGTGGGCAACCGGATGACCGGCGCAAAGGTGGACGGGCGGATTGTGCCGCTGGAATACAAGGTGAAAACCGGGGAGATCATCGAGGTGATGACCTCCTCCGACCCCAAGCACGGCCCCAGCCGGGACTGGCTGAAGATTGTGCAGACCGGACAGGCCAGAACCAAAATCCGGCAGTGGTTTAAAAACGAGTGTAAGGAAGAGAATATTACCGAAGGCAAAGCGGAATTGGAGCGGGAGTTCGCCCGCAACAACATCCGGCTGCCGGAGGAAAAGATGCAGGAATTTTTGAAGGAGCTGGCTAGCAAGCAGCACTGCAATACCCTGGAGGAGCTCTATGCCTCCATCGGCTACGGCGGCGTGGTGCTTTCCCGGATCATGCCGCGGATACGTGACGATTATCAGCGGATTGTAAAGGCGGAACGCTTTACCCCGGAAGCCGCCATCACGGCGCCCAAGCGCAAGGTGGTCAACAACTCCGGCGTCATCATCGAGGGAGTGGACAACTGCCTGGTGAAGTTCTCCCGGTGCTGCAACCCTCTGCCCGGGGATGAGATCATCGGCTTTATCACCCGGGGCTACGGGGTGTCCATCCACAAACGGGACTGCCCCAACGTGCCAAAGGTCATCGCCATGTCCGACGAGCCGGAACGGTGGGTCAACGCCTACTGGGATACGGTACACAAGGGCGAGTACAAATGCGGCCTGAATGTGGAGGTAAACAACCGCCATGGAATCCTAGCCGACCTGACCGCACAGCTGGCCAGCATGCATGTGGTCATCCACGCCTTCAACGCCCAGGAAACCAAGGGCAGCAGCGTGGGGATTCAGCTGACCATCGGCGTCAACGGCAAGGAGCATCTGAGCGGGATCATTACCCGCCTGGTGAAAATCCCGGGCGTGATGAGTGCAAAGCGCGCGTAGGACAGGAGGAATGCAGGCCGTGAGAGCGGTGATTCAACGGGTGACGAAGGCCCGGGTGGAAGTGGGAAAAGAGACGGTGGGAGAGATCGGCCCGGGGCTGCTTATCCTGCTGGGCGTGACCCATTCGGACGGGGAGGCCCAGGCGCGGCTGCTTGCCCGCAAGACCGCAGGGCTGCGCATTTTTACCGATGAGCAGGATAAAATGAACCGGTCGGTGCTGGATACCGGCGGCAGCGCCCTGGTGGTGTCCCAGTTCACCCTGTACGCGGACTGCCGCCGTGGGAGGCGCCCTTCCTTTACCGAGGCGGCAAAGCCGGATGAGGCCGACCGCCTTTACCGGTATTACGTTGAGCAGCTTTGCAGGGAAGGGATCAGGCGGGTAGAGACCGGCGTCTTTGGAGCGGACATGAAGGTGTCCCTATTAAACGACGGGCCGGTGACCATCCTGCTGGATACGAAGGAGCTGACCGATCGGGAATCCTGAAATAACAACGAAGCTTGTAATTCAAAGAAGGTGGTGTGGATATGGAGCTATGGGATATTCTGGACGAAAAAGGAAACAAGACCGGCCGTACCATGGTACGGGGCGACCGGATTAAACGGGGCGACTATCACCTGGTCGTGCATATCTGGGCAAAGAACGAGAAGGGGGAATACCTCATTCAAAAGCGGGCCAAGACGGTCTTTTCCATGCCGGGAAAATGGTCGTCCACCAGCGGCTCGGTGGTGGCGGGGGAGGACAGCCTCACCACCGCAGTGCGGGAGGCCAAGGAGGAACTGGGCATCGACGCGCCGCCGGAGCGGTTTCGTTTTGTCCGCCGGCTGATGCGCCGGCAGGATTTCGCCGACGTCTATCTGCTGACCCAGCCGGTGGACGTGTCCGCCTTGGTGCTGCAAAAGGAGGAGGTGGAGGCGGTCAAGTGGGCCAGCCGCAGGGAGATTACCGAGATGGTCCAGTCGGGCGAATTCCACAACTACGGCAGGGAATACTTTGATCTGCTTTTTTCAGTATAGCTTGCACGTGATGGAGGAAGGACTATGAAGATCACAAAGATGAAGGTGGGCGGCTTTGCTGCCAACTGCTATCTGCTGGCGGACGAGGAAACCAAGGAGGCGGCTGTGATTGATCCGGGCTCCTGCCCGGGCAAGATCGTGTCCGCCGCCGAAGGGTACCGCGTCAAATATATTTTACTCACCCACGCCCATTTCGACCATTTTGCCGCCCTGCCGGATGTGCGGGAGGCTACGGGGGCGCTGGTGGCCATGCATACGGATGCGGCGGACGCCATCAACGATCCGGCGCGAAACGTTTCAAAGATGTTCGGCCGGGATCTGCCCCCCATCCATACCGACGTGCGGCTGCACGACGGGGATACGCTGCAGGTAGGGAACCTTACCATCCGGGTCATCCATACCCCGGGCCATTCGGCGGGTGGATGCTGCTATCTGTGCGGGGACGTGCTTTTTACCGGGGATACCCTCTTCCGCCTGGAGGTGGGACGTACCGACTTTGCCGACGGCAGCTATCCGACCCTGTGCAAATCCCTGCAAAGGCTGGCGGCCCTGCCGGGGGACTACCGGGTTCTTCCCGGCCACGACGAGGAGACGACTTTGCAGTTTGAACGGGAGCACAACCCTTATTTTTACGGAGATTGAGAGAATACCATGACGCTACTCATTGACGGACATTCGTTTCATTATGAGATGGAGAACCTTTGCCGGGTTTTTTACCCGCACGAGCGCATCCGGGTGGTGTACCAGCCGGCGGAGGATGAAACCGTGATTGCCACCTCTTTGCAAAGGGAAGAGGGGCGCACTTTGGTGACCGCCTCCTATCGCGCCTTTGTCACCAGGGAAAGCCGCACCCGGCAGGTGGACAACGGCCATACCGACTACGAAAAGGAATGCGAGCGGCAGATGGCGGTGGCCCTGTTCGAGGTGCTCACAACGGTGCGGGGCTTTACCCCGAAATGGGGGATTTTGACGGGGGTGCGCCCGGTCAAGCTGATGCGCAGGCTGATTGCGGAGGAAGGAAGCGAGGAAGCGGCGGCCCGGTACTTTATGGAGCGGCTTTTGGTGTCGGAGGAGAAAACAAGGCTGTCCCTGCATACGGTCAAGGCGGAAAACGTGCATTTGCAGAAGTCCCGGCCCGATTCCTTTTCCCTTTATATCTCCATCCCCTTCTGCCCCACCCGGTGCGCCTACTGCTCGTTCGTGTCGGTGGGGATCGAGAAAACCTTCAAGCTGATCCCGGAGTATGTCCGGCTGCTTTGCAGGGAAATCGAGGAGACGGGGAAGATCGCCAGGGATCTGCACCTGCGGCTGGAAACGGTCTACTTCGGCGGCGGCACCCCCACCACCCTGACGGCGGGGCAGCTGACCATGCTGCTGGATGCCGTGCGGGAGCATTTTGACCTAAGCACGGTACGCGAATATACGGTGGAGGCCGGACGGCCGGACACCATTACCAGGGAGAAGCTCGACGCGCTCAAGGCGGGCGGTGTCACCCGCGTCAGCATCAACCCCCAGACCATGCACGACCGCGTGCTCAGCGCCATCGGGCGGCGGCATACCGCCGGGCAGACGGTGGAGGCGTTCCGGCTTGCACGGGCGGCAGGCTTCGGCAACATCAATATGGACTTGATCGCCGGGCTGCCGGCGGATACGGCCGAGGGGTTTGCCGACACCCTGCGGCAGGTGCTGGCGCTTGGCCCGGAGAGCGTGACGGTACATACCCTCTCCCTCAAGCGGGCCTCCGACTTAAACCAGAGCGGGGAGGGTGCGGCGCGCACTGCGGGCAGCCGTGTAACGGATATGCTGCAAGCCGCCGAAACCCTGTTGGGAGAGGCGGGGCTGAGGCCCTATTACCTCTACCGGCAGAGCAGGACTTTAGGCAACCTGGAAAACGTCGGATACAGCAAGCCCGGCTTCGACGGGCTTTATAATGTGTACATCATGGATGAGACCCACACCATCCTGGCGGTGGGGGCGGGGGCCGTCACCAAGCTCAAGGAGCCGGGCGGTCCATATATTGAGCGCATATTCAATTATAAATTCCCATATGAATACAACGAGCGCTTTTCGGCACTCTTAGAGAAAAAGAAGAAGGTGTATGAATTCTATGGCCGGTACCCGACATTTGGTGCAGGAGCTGATGGAGATTAACGCCATGGCGTCTGCCGATGGCCGAGCTTTCTGCACCCAGGCGGACGGACACTTCCGGGAAAGCGTGGAGGAAGCGGCCGGTCAGATTGCGGCGGATGTGGAAAACCGGCATGTGGTCATGTTTTCCGGTCCGTCCGCTTCGGGAAAGACGACCACCGCGCATATGATTGCGGATGCGCTGAAGGGACGGGGCGTGGGGGTTAAGATCGTCAGCCTCGACAACTTTTACCGCCCGGCCTGCGAGGCGCCGGTTTTGGAGGACGGCTCGCGGGATTTGGAATCGGTTTATGCACTGGATATCCCTCTGATTCAAACCTGTTTAAGCGAATTGATGCAAAAGGGACGGGCGCAGTTTCCGGTGTTTGATTTCCATCAGGGAAAACGGGAACCGGATCCCATGCCCATTGAGCTGGGAGACCACGATGTCGTCGTCATCGAGGGGATCCACGCCCTTGATCCGGTCATTTCCAGGGAGCTGCCCCCGGGCAAGCTCTATAAGCTGTTCATCACCGTCAAGTCCGCTTTCCTAAGCCAGGGGAAGGTGATCCTTTCCCCCCGGGACCTGCGGCTTTGCCGGCGGATGCTGCGGGATTATTGGTTTCGCGCATCCAGCCCGGAATATACCATGAAGCTTTGGACTCAGGTGATCCGGGGAGAGAGGCTGTATATCGAGCCAAACCGCGGCCAGGCGCAGTTTGAGATGGATTCCTTTCATGCTTTTGAGCCCTGCCTCTACCGGTCGATGGTGGCGCCGCTGATGAAGCAGGTGGAGCGACGCAACCCGTATTATGACGAGCTGTGCCGGATTGTGGGCCAGCTGGAGCGTTTTGTACCCTTGCCGCTTTCCACCGTGCCGGCGGATTCCATGGTGCGGGAGTTTACCGGCTTATCCTTTTGTTGACGGGCGGCTTGCTATTTGTGCGCGGGCGGTCTATAATAGAGGTGCATTCGCGCGCGGCGCAAATGACAAGATCCTGTTTTGATTTTAAATCAGTAAGGAGCGAGCGTAATGGGCGTTTTTGAAGATGTAGTAGTCAAGGCAAAGGCCGTCGCGGAAGTGGCGGGCAAAAAGACCGGCGAGTTCGTTGAGCTTTCCAAGCTTAAGGTCAACGCGGCGGAGGTCAGCAAAGACATCAGCCAGCGCCTGGAGGCGTTGGGAAAAATTGCGTATGACGCGGCAAAGACGGAAAACAACGCCGATGAGCTCATCCGCGAAAGTATTCCGGAGATTGACGCGCTGTATGCGAAATTGGCGGACATCACCGACCGCATCGCCGCGCTGCGCAATGTGGTGCGCTGCCCCAAGTGTAAGTCGGTCAATGCCGTCGATGCGATTTTCTGCAACAAATGCGGGGCGAAAATGGCAGGGGACGAGGGCGGCTGCTCTTCCTTTGACTATATGGATGCCAGCGAGGACGAGCCGGATTCCCACGAGGAAGAAGAGACCTGCACCTGCGGCGAAGAGGAAAAGGAAGAGCCGAAGAAGGACGAGGCGGAGGAATAAGCCTCGTTTGTTTTGGGTAAGAACAGAGGAAACGGGAGCTTTGGAAGGAAAGCTCCCGTTTTTGTCTTGTCCGGCGGGGGAAGGCGGCCGCCGGTTTCCCGAAGGAGGTTGGAAGCGTGTGCGGCAAGATGCAAGCAGGGCGGGAGGACAAAGGAATGCCGTTTTTGCATGGATGGGAGAGCCGGAATGAAAGGGGAAGGCCCGCTGACAGGGGAAAGAGCAGGGAATGCCAAAGCGGCGGGAGCTTGCGGCTTTTTGAGAGGTTTGCCGGTTTGGCCGGCTTCTTGCCCTGTCCGGCTCTCCGGGAGAGCGGACGGTTAAGGGGATAAAAGAGAATCTCCGAGGCTTTTCGGCAGGGAGGAATCGCAGAGGAGGTTCGGCTGCATAGGGAAGGGCAGGGGAAAGCGGCTAAAGCCGACCGGCGGAGTGCCCGCCTAACTGTGAGGAAAAGGAGAGATATGGAATGAATGTCCGATTGCAAGCATATCGTGAAAGTGCGGAATATATCCGGCGCAGGCTGCCAAAAATACCGAAAACAGCGGTGGTTTTGGGCTCCGGGCTTGGGCCGCTGGCGGAGAGCCTGCGTGAGCGGGCGACCCTATCCTACGGAGAAATCCCCCATTTCCCCGTATCCACCGCGCCGTCCCATAAGGGAAGGCTGCATGGCGGAAGGCTGGGGGAGGCGACCTGCCTGATGCTGGAGGGCCGGTTTCATTACTACGAGGGGTATTCCTTTGAGCAGGTATCGTGCTATGTCCCGGTGCTCAAATTGCTGGGCGTTGAGAACCTGCTTTTGACCAACGCCGCCGGAGGGATCTCCCCGTCGTTAAAGCCGGGAGACCTGATGCTGCTTTGCGACCACATCAAGTTCTTTGACGACAGCCCCCTGCGCGGGGAAAACTGGGAGGAGCTGGGGCCCCGGTTCCCCGATATGACGAGCGCCTATACGCCGCGGCTGCGGGAAACGGCGCGCCGGGCGGCGGCGGAGCTGTCCATTCCCCTTTCCGAAGGGGTTTACGCGTACATGCCGGGGCCTCAGTATGAGACGCCGGCGGAAATCCGGGCGCTGCGCATCCTGGGGGCGGATGCGGTGGGGATGTCCACGGTAGCGGAGGTGATCCGGGCGGCCCACTGCGGCCTGTCGGTGCTGGCGGTCTCCTGTATCACCAATATGGCCGCCGGAATAACGGGCGCACCCCTTACCGGCAGCGAGGTGGTGCAGACGGCGGAAAAATCGGTGGAGAAAATGGCTGGATTGGTTCGTAAAATTGTAAATTTATTATGATTTTATCCGCACAAATGGCAGAATGTGCCGGGAAACGTTGACAGGGCAAGAATTGGCTCATATAATGGTAAATTATGTTGATGCAAAATGCTGCATCAGAGAGGAATGGGCTTATGACAATGAAAACACATCTGAAAATCGGCCTGATTATTGCGGACAATATGGAGTTTAAGCCCTTTGCGGAATACTGTGCGAAGATCGAAGCCAAGCGGGAGGGCGTCAACCGCAAAAACGAGTTTATCACGATCTGCCTGCACAAAGGGGAGCGTACCATTGAGCTGACGGGTGTCAAATGCGGCGTGGGAAAGGTAAACGCCGCCATGTCCGCCTCGTTTCAAATTGCAGGCGGCGCCAACCTAATCCTCAATTCCGGCCTGTCCGGGGGCATTGCGAATGTCCGCAGGGGGGACATTGTGGCCGGGACCCAATATATGGAGGCGGATTTCGACCTGACGGCAATGGGGATGGAGCTTGCGAGAAAGCCGGATCAGGATTATCTTTATGACGCCGATCCGCTGCTTCTCGAGGCGGCGCGGAGGGCCTGCCCAGGAATTGTCTGCGGCCGTCTGGGTACGGGAGACTTTTTCTTAAACAATGAGGAAAAGAAAAAGCTTTATAAAAACAAATTTGATCTGACCGCCTTTGATATGGAGACCGGCGCCATCGCCTCGGTCTGTTACAAGTGCGACGTGCCCTTTTTGTCCATCCGGAAGGTCAGCGACGACGCGGCGGAAAATTCCCCGGAGGATTACCGGGAAATGAACGACAAAGCGGAATCCTCTCTGATTGAGGTGGTGGAAAAGCTGCTCGACGAAATCTTTGTGCAGGATGCATTCTGGAAATAGCGGCGTTTCCTGGTTGAGACCGCCGGTTCTCGTGCAAAATCGACGTGGGGAGTGAAGGTAAGTTGGCCAAACGCAATAGGCAGAGCTTTTTGGAAGGCTCGTTTATACTGATTGCCGGTGTCATTATCGTCAAGATCATCGGCGCGCTGTTTAAAATTCCGCTGACCGACATCATATCGGCCGACGGCATGGGATATTTCAGCTCCGCCTATGTGGTGTTCAACTTGATTCAGACGGTAGCCATCGCCGGGTTCCCGGTCGCCATTTCCAAAATGGTGGCGGAGAATGTGGTGCTCCACCGGTACCGGGACGTCAAACGCATCTACCGGGTATCCTTCCGGGTCTTTTTGGTGACCGGCCTTGCGGGGACGGTTTTGATGCTGGCCATTTCGCCGCTGGCGGTGAGCATTATGCACAGCCCCGGCGCCTTGTACAGCATGCTGGCCATGTCTCCGGCGGTCTTTTTCATTTGCATGATGTCGGTCAACCGCGGGTATTACCAAGGGCTGTCCAACATGGTGCCAACCGTATTTTCCCAGGTGATCGAGGCGCTGACCAAGCTGATTCTGGGCCTTTTGTTCTCAAGCCTTGTGATGCAGATCGGTATGCAGCAGTTTGCCGACACCGGCGTGGTGTTCGGCACCCAGGTGGCCACCGAGGAGCTGGCTAAGCAGGCCACCTATCCGTATGCCGCGGCGGCGGCAATCTTTGCGGTGATGCTGGGCTCCGCCTTTGGAACCGTCTATCTGTTTTTCCGCCGCAGGCTGGGCGGGGATGGGATCAGCAAGGAGGATTTGCGCCGGTCGCCGCCTCCCATGCCGCAGAAGGCGGTCCTCAAATCCCTGCTCGCCATCGCCGTGCCGGTGGCGCTGGGCGCTGTGACCAATCAGCTGACCGCCGTCATCGACACCTTTTCCATTCAGTCGATTGTGGCGCGCATTTCCGAAAGCAATCCAGATGTGCTGATGGGGATGTACGGCCACCTGCTGCCGGAGGGCTATACGGCGGCAAACCTAAACAATTTCCTTTACGGCTGCTATACCGGCCTGGCGGTGACCATGTTCAACCTGGTGCCCACCATCACCACCTCCATCGGCGTCAGCGCCATTCCGGCGGTGACCTCTTCGTGGACCAAACGGGACGCAAAAGGGACCAAGAAAAACGTGGAAGCGGCGCTGCGCATTACGGCGATCATCGGCATTCCGGCGGGCTTGGGCATGTCGGTGCTGGCCGGGCCGATTATGAGCCTTTTGTTTCACAACGCCAACGAGGTGGCCATTGCCACCCCTCTTTTGACTATGCTTGGGATTGGCGTGATTTTGCTGACCCAGGTGGGGCCGATCAACAGCATGCTCCAGGCGGTGGGCAAGGCGTCCACAGTGCTCAAGCTTTTGGTGGTGTCCGCCCTCATTAAGCTTTTGTGCAACGTGGTGTTTATCAGCATTCCGTCGGTCAACATTTTGGGTGCCCCCATCGGCACCATCGCAAGCTATCTGTTTATGGTGGTCGCGGGGCTGATCGTCCTGTGCCGCACCACCAAGGTACGGCCGCGGTTCAGCCGGGTTTTCTTCCGTCCCTTTGTCGCCGGCCTTTTCACGGCGGCGACCGGGTATCTGGTCAACAGCATTTTGGCGCGGTTTATTTCCTCGAAGATTGCGGTGATTGTGGCGATTGCGGCGGCGCTGGTGGTGTACGCGGTTACCCTGTTTGCTTTCCGTGTCGTCACGTTGGAGGACGTTCGAAAGCTCCCTAAGGGTGAAAAGATTGCGAAAGCCCTTGCAAAAAGGGGCTGGATAAGGTAAAATAGCAGGCGCTCTGTGGTTTGCAAGGGCGCCTTTAGGAAGGGAAAAAAGCGATGGCGGTTTCATTTGTGTATAAGGACCGGTACGGCGTAGAGGATCTGGTTGCGATTATGGCGCTGCTGCGGTCGGACGAGGGCTGCCCCTGGGACCGGGTACAGACCCACGAAAGTATTCGGAAAAATTTCATTGAGGAAACCTACGAGGCGATTGAGGCCATTGATCTTCAGGATTACGACCTGATGCGCGAGGAGCTGGGCGACGTGCTGCTGCAGGTGGTGTTCCACGCGCGGATGGAGGAAGAGGCCGGCCGGTTCGATTTTCAGGATGTGGCCGACGGCATCTGCAAAAAGCTCATTGAGCGGCATCCCCATATTTTCAGCGACGTGCAGGCGGATACAGCCGGCGAGGTGCTGAAAAACTGGGATGAAATAAAAAAGCGCAAAAAGGGGCAGAATACGCAAAGCGAGGTTATGCAGTCGGTTTCCCGTGCGCTGCCGTCTTTGATGCGAAGCGCCAAGGTCCAGCAGAAGGCGGCTAAGGTTGGGTTTGACTGGCCCAATGAGGAAGGGGCGCTCGATAAGCTGGAGGAAGAGGTCTGTGAGCTTCGCGAGGCGGTTTCTTCCGGCGACCGGGATGCGGCGAAAGAGGAGCTGGGCGACGTGCTCTTTTCCGCGGTGAACGTTTCCCGCTTTTTGGACGCGGACGCGGAGGAGACGCTGACGGCCGCCTGCGATAAATTCATCGCCCGGTTCGAACGGGTGGAGGCCATGGCGAAAAAACGTGGCCTGTCCATGGAAAAGCTGACCCTCAGGGAGCTGGATGCGCTCTGGGACGAAGCAAAACAAGCAATTCAGCAGGAGGCTGCGTCCACCTGAGGAATGATAAATTAACTGGAGGTTTAAGTATGAACAAGACTGAGCTGATTGCTGCTGTCGCAGAAAAAGCAGAGCTTACCAAAAAGGATTCGGAAAAGGCGGTCGGCGCGTTTATCGACGCGGTGATCGAGGCGGTAGCTGCCGGCGACAAGGTACAGGTAGTGGGCTTCGGTACGTTTGAACTTCGTGAGCGGGCGGAAAGAATGGGCCGCAATCCCCGCACCGGTGAGGAAATGGTCATTGCCGCTTCCAAGCAGCCGGTGTTTAAGGCCGGCAAGGCGTTTAAGGATACGGTGTCCAAGTAAATGATGCCTGATCGGGCGGAGGGTACCTCCGCCCTTTTTGGTTTTGATGGGGAAATAATCGTACAAAGGAGGCTGCAACGATGCGGCTGGACAAATATTTGAAGGTTTCCCGCCTGATTAAGCGCCGCACCATCGCCAACGAGGCGTGCGACGCAAAGCGGATTCTGGTCAACGGAAAGCCTGCCCGCGCGTCCTATGAGGTAAAGGTGGGAGACGTCATTGAAATAACCTTGGGACAAAAGCCGCTGAAGGCGGAGGTTTTGTCCATTTCCGAATACGCCACCAAGGAGAATGCCGGTCTGTTATACCGGATTATCGAAGGATAATCAGACATAAGCCGCCGGAAAACCGCATATCCATTATCGAACTGATTATGGGAGGTTTTCATTATGGCGGAAGAAAAGAAGCCCCAGGTAAAGATTCCACACAACGTGATTCTGGAGGATAGACATACCTTGAGCGTGTCGGGGGTGTCCGACGTGGACAGCTTCGACGAGCAGACTATCATTGTGTTTACCGACATGGGGGAGCTGACGGTGTCCGGCACCGGGCTTCACATCAATAAGCTGAGCATTGAAACGGGGGAGCTTACCATGGAGGGGAACATCCAGGGGCTATCCTACAGCGATGATCAGCCCAATTCCGGCTCTTCCGGCTTCTTCGGCCGCCTCTTTAAATAGCGCAGGACGGTACGGACGGACTTTGCGAAAGAAGAGAGGTGGTCGGATTGGGCATTTCCCTTGCCGACCAGACGATGGACTTTCTGCTGGCGCTGGCGTTTGGGGCGGGGCTGGGGGCGCTTTACGATGTGTTTCGGATTCTGCGGGCCCTGATCCCCACGGGAAAGATCCTGATATTTTTTGAGGACCTGCTTTATTGGTGCGTCTGCGGCGTGCTGACCTTCCTGTTTATCCTGGGAGTCAATGCCGGGGAAATCCGGGGCTATCTGATTGTAGGCGAGCTTTTGGGGGCGATGGTTTACTACGGTACCATCGGGCGGCTTATCATGCGTTCGGCCCAGGCCATCAGCCGGGCGATCCGGTGTGTGCTGCGCTTTTTGAGGGATAAAATTATCAAGCCGATCTTCCGTCCGTTTGTGAAAGCTGGCGGAAAAATGCGCCATGCCGTGAAAAAAGCCGGAAATCATTCGAAAAAACTTTCAAGATCATCAAAATACCGCTTGAAACGTACGGGTATTTTGTTATATAATCTTTTTAATATCTCTCCCAAGCGCAAGGAGAAGAAATCGGAAGCGGAAAGGTAGCGGTAAAACCGATGAAGGCGGTAAAAAAGAAAAGAAAAAGCGTCCTTCTCAGGCTCGCCTGCATGGCGTTCGGCGTATATGTGGCGGTATCGCTGGTCCAGCTTCAGATGGACATCGGCCGCTCGCAGGAATCGCTCGATGAGGTCAACCAGCAGATCCAGGAGCAGACGCTCAAGAATGAGGAGCTGCAGGCTATGATTGACGCCGGGGACGACCAGGCGGAGATCGAGCGGATCGCCCGGGAGCTCGGCTATGTCTTTTCCGACGAGCAGGTGGTCATCCTGGCCAACGGAAACTAGGCGGGCGAGAGGTCAAATTTAAGGAGGAAACTTAGGGTTTATGCAGCTTGAGGTAGGAGCAATCGTAGAGGGCAAGGTCACCGGGATTACCAAGTTCGGAGCTTTTGTGGAGCTTCCCGGCGGAAAGACCGGTATGGTGCACATTTCGGAAGTAGCGCCCACTTACGTCAAGGAGATCCGGGATTATGTGACGGAGAACCAGACAGTAAAGGTGAAGGTGCTGAGCATCAGTGAGGAAGGCAAGGTCAGCCTTTCTATGAAGAAGGCGATGGACCCGCCGCCTTCGGCGCCCCGCGGCGGACGCCGTCCGTTTGTTTCTCCGGGCCGTCCGGGTAACTTCGAATGGCAGAGCAGCCGCAATGAGCCCACCTCATTTGAAGATATGATGTCGAAATTTAAGCAGAGCAGTGAAGAGAAAATGTCCGATTTGAAGCGAAACGTGGATTCCAAGCGCGGCGGGTTTTCCAGACGCGGCGGTTCCCGGTAAGCGAATGGAAGGATTCCAAGCGGGGTGGGGGACCACTCCGCTTTTTTGCTGTTTTATCCCATCCGATGATGGGGAGGCATATGAAACGTAAAAGGAGAATGTGCGTTGTTACTCAAACAGGTACGGATTCACACCATGGAAGGGGCCGTGATTGAAAACGGCTGGCTGCAGACAAAAGGGAAGGTGATCGCCGGGTTCGGTCCCATGAATGAGATGCCTGTCCCAGAGGGGCAGGAAGACGTCATCGATGGGGAAGGGGCGGAGCTTTACCCTGGATTTGTGGACGCCCACACCCATCTGGGCATGTGGGAGGACGGTCTGGGCTTTGAAGGGGACGATGGCAATGAGGATACCGACCCGGTGACCCCCCATCTGAGGGGGATGGATGCGATCAATCCGATGGACCGCTGCTTTCTTGAGGCGTTTCGGGCAGGGGTGACCACGGTGGTAACCGGTCCGGGCAGCGCCAACGCCATCGGCGGACAGCTGGCGGCGGTGAAAACCTACGGCATGCGCATCGACGACATGATTGTCAAAGCGCCGGTGGCCATGAAGTTTGCCTTGGGGGAAAACCCAAAGACGGTTTACCACGGCAAAAGCCAGGCGCCGGTAACCCGGATGGCCACCGCCGCCTTGATCCGCGAGCAGCTCAACAAAGCCAAGCGGTATCTCAGGCAGCTGGAAGAGGCGGCGGCCGACGAGGAGCTGGAAGAGCCGGACTACGATGCAAAATGCGAGGCGCTGCTCCCAGTGCTCAAGGGGGAACTGCCCGCCCATTTCCATGCCCACCGGTGCGACGATATCTTTACCGCCGTGCGTTTGGCCAAGGAATTTCATCTGCGCTACACCATTGTTCACGGTACCCAAGGGCATCTGGCGGCCGACCGGCTTCAGGCCGAGGGGATACAGGTGCTGGCCGGCCCGATTTTGTGCGACCGCTCCAAGCCGGAGCTGCGGGATCTGACTCCAGCGAATCCCGGAATCCTTTCCGAGGCCGGGGTGGAAACGGCCATCATCACCGACCATCCCGTCATCCCGATCCAGTACCTGCCTCTCTGCGCAGGTCTCGCCGTTCGGGAAGGGATGGAGCGGGAAGCGGCGCTGCGGGCGATTACCATCGTCCCGGCGCATATTTGCGGCATTGCCGACCGGGTAGGTTCGATTGCGGCAGGCAAGGACGCGGATCTGGTTCTGTTTGAGGAAGATCCTCTCTCCCTTTCGGCAAAGCCGCGGCTTGTGATTGTAAACGGAAAGGTTGTGGTAAGGCGTGAGAGAGATTAGCGTTGGCGAGATCACAAAGGCGGTGGCGCGGCTGTTTGTGGATGCAAACCGGGAGCTGCCCTGTGATCTGGTATCCCGCATTGAGGAGAGCGCGAAAAGGGAAAGCGATCCCTTGGGGAGCGGCATTATGCAGGATTTGGTGGAAAATTTGGCGGCGGCGAAGGAGCTTGGGATCCCTATCTGCCAGGACACCGGAATGGCGGTGCTTTTCGTGGAATTGGGCCAGGAGGTACACTTGACGGACGGCCTTTTCGAGGATGCGGTGAACGAAGGGGTGCGCCGGGGATATCTGGAGGGACGTCTGCGCTGCTCGGTGGTGGGCGACCCGCTCAAGCGAAAGAACACCGGCGACAACACCCCCGCCATTGTCCATCTGCGTCTGGTTCCCGGCGACAAGGTGACCATCACTGCCGCGCCGAAGGGCTTCGGCAGCGAGAATATGAGCGCGATGAAGATGTTCACCCCTTCGGCCACCAGAGAGGATATCCTCCATTATGTGGTGGACGTGGTCAGTCAGGCGTCCAGCAACCCCTGCCCGCCGATGGTGGTGGGGGTCGGCATCGGCGGGGATTTCGAATACTGCGCGTACCTGGCAAAGAAGGCCCTCTGCCGCAGCGTATCCGAGGAAAACCCGGACCCCTACTACGCCGAGATGGAACGGGAGCTTTTGCACCGCGTCAACGCCCTGGGCATCGGGCCGCAGGGCTTCGGGGGCGACACCACCGCTCTCGCAGTGCAGATCGAGCCTTATCCGACTCACATTGCCGGGCTTCCGGTGGCGGTGAACATCGGCTGTCATGTGACACGTCACAAAAAAATAACAATATAACCCTTTTATTTTCATATAACCTGTGGTATAATAGGATCATCGAAAGGCCCAGCCTGGATTTGGGGGGGATGCGCGGGGAAGGAACGGCAAGCCGGCCGAAGATAGTCCGGATTTTTTCCGGTTTATCATATTTTAAGTGCATGTCCCTGAGAAAGGACGGGAAAACGGATGCTGTGCTCCGTTTTATAAAACCTTTGCAGGGGACGGCGGAATGGAGGTTACTATGATCATTACCATTACCGGGAGAAAGGTCAACCTCAGAGATTCTTTCAAGGAACGGGTGGAAAAGAAGCTTTCCAAGTTCGACCGCCTGTTTGAGAAGGAGGCACAAGCGAGCGTAACCGTGACGCTGGAGAAGAACCGGCAGACGGTGGAGGTAACCATCCGCAACGGCGGCATGGTCTACCGCGCGGAGGAAACCGCCTTCGAAATGGAGGAAGCGCTGGATAAGGTGATGGATTCCCTGGCCCGCCAGATCCGCAAAAACAAGACCCGGTTGGAGAAACGCCTCTATGCCCAATCGCTGGAGGATCTGTATCCCGAGCCGGTAGAGGAAGAGGCGGACTTTCAGGTGGTACGCACCAAACGTCTTCCCATCAAGCCTCTCGATGTAGACGAGGCGATTTTGCAAATGAATATGCTAGGACATGAGTTTTTCATGTTCCGCAACGCCGACACCAATGAGATCAACGTCGTTTACCATCGCAAAAACGGCGACTACGGCCTTCTGGAGCCGGAAGCGGAATAGAAAATGCCGGCCGAAGGGGGCCGGGTGTCTGATAATAATGATGGGGCCGCGCTTACGGGCGCGGCCCCTTTTGCGTCTTTTCCCGGGAAATGAACTTCGATGAAATGCATGACATGCAAAGGCTTTTGAGGGGGAAAGACGTGCGGGCCGGATCGCTCTGCGGAGGTTTCCCTGCTGCCCGCGGCTTTCAGGCGGCGCGCGGGTCCCCGGAATGCTTAAACGGAAAGAGAAGGCCGTTTTTGCAGCAGGATGCAAAAGGGCGTGCTTGCTAATAAGCTTTGCCTTCCCCGGCCATCTGCGGTATAATAGGGAAAACAATTGTAGGTAGGAAAAAGGAGAACAGTATGGATTGCATTCAAATGTCCGCCCCCTGCCTGTTCGGGATTGAGGGGATTTTGGCTGACGAGCTGCGCCGCATGGGGGCCTCGCAGGTGAAGCCGGATACCGGCCGGGTGCTCTTTTGTGGCGACGAAGCTATGCTCGCCCGGGCAAACCTCTCTTCCCGGTTTGCCGAACGCATTCAGGTTCATCTGGGCGAGTTCCCGGCGCGCACCTTTGACGAGCTGTTTGAAGGGGTGAAGGCACTGCCCTGGGAGCGGTGGATCGGTAAGCTGGACGCGTTCCCGGTTAAGGGCTGGTCCATCAATTCCAAGCTTCACAGCGTACCCGACTGCCAGGCCATTGTGAAAAAGGCAGTGGTGGAACGGCTGAAAACGGCTTATCGGATCCCTTGGTTTGAGGAGACGGGGGCGCTGCATCAGATTCAGTTTTCCCTTCTCAAGGACCGGGCCGTTCTGTTGCTGGATACCTCGGGGGAAGGGCTTCACAAGCGGGGCTACCGCCCCCGTGCCAACGACGCGCCTATTAAGGAGACGCTGGCCGCCGCTATCGCGGATCTGGCGCGGGTGCGGGGATACAGCCGGGTGATCGATCCGTTCTGCGGCTCGGGGACGCTGCTCATCGAGTCGGCCCTCATTGCCATGCGCATCGCCCCAGGGCTCAACCGCACCTTTGCGGCGGAGAAATGGGGTGCCGTCCCTCAAAGGGCCTGGCAGGAGGAGCGTCAGTACGCCATGAGCCGGATTATCCGGGACAACGAGTTTGAAGCGGTGGGCTACGACATTGACGAGCATACGCTGGAGCTGACGATGCGAAACGCCAAACGGGCGGGGGTTGCCTCCCGCATCCGGGTGGAGAAACGGGACATCCGGGACTTTTCGGACGACGGGGAAAAGGCCATCATCCTGTGTAATCCGCCCTACGGCGAGCGGCTTTTGGACATTCGGGAAGCGGAGACCCTTTACCGGGAGATGGGAAAGGTGTTTATCCGAAAGGATAGGTTTGGGTATTACATCATCAGCCCTCATGAGGATTTTGAAGCCCTTTTCGGTCGCAAAGCCGACAAACGCCGCAAGCTCTATAACGGCATGATTAAATGCCAGCTGTACATGTATTTCAAATAAAGGACGGCAAAAATGCTTTCCCTTTGTATGGAGGCCGGAAAACCGCGCCATACTTTGAAGGGGAAGCGTTTCCCTTTTTATGGGAAACGCCTGGTGTTTGTAAACATTTTGTGAAGGGCGCAATTTTCTAAAAATAGTACTTGATTTTTCCAAGCGATATGATTACAATAGCTTTAGCACTCAAAGATAGAGAGTGCTAAACCGAGTTATTAATTTATCAGGGAGGAATAGAAATGACAATCAAGCCTCTTTCCGACAGAGTGGTAATCAAGATGGAGGAAGCCGAGGAGACCACCAAGAGCGGTATCGTGCTGGCCGGCTCCGCCAAGGAGAAGCCCCAGGTGGCGCAGGTGCTGGCGGTAGGCCCCGGCGGCCTGGTGGACGGCAAGGAAGTGCAGATGACGGTGAAGGTCGGCGATAAGGTCATCACCAGCAAGTACTCGGGCACTGAGGTCAAGGTGGACGGCGAGGAAGTCATCATTGTGCGTCAGTCCGATATCCTTGCGATTGTCGAATAAGCGAGCAATCATTGTTTTCATCATACCAAATACGGGAGGTAATTTAGATTATGGCAAAGGAAATTCTCTACGGCGTAGACGCCCGCAAGGCGTTGCAGGCCGGTATTGATAAGCTGGCGGACACGGTGAAGATCACCCTGGGCCCCCGCGGCAGAAACGTGGTGCTCGACAAGAAGTTCGGCGCCCCCCTCATCACCAACGACGGCGTGACCATCGCCAAGGAAATTGAGCTTGACGACGCCTTTGAAAACATGGGCGCGCAGCTTGTCAAGGAAGTCGCCACCAAGACCAACGACGTGGCCGGCGACGGCACCACCACCGCCACCCTCCTGGCCCAGTCCCTGATCGGCGAGGGCATGAAGAACGTTGCGGCCGGTGCCAACCCCATGATCGTCCGCCGCGGCATCCAGAAGGCCTCCAAGGCGGCAATCGACGCGGTTGTGTCCAACTCCAAGAAGGTTTCCGGCAGCGAGGACATCGCCCGCGTCGCCACCATCTCCGCGGGTGACGAGTTCATCGGCAAGCTGATTGCAGAAGCGATGGAGAAGGTTTCCGCCGACGGCGTCATCACGGTGGAAGAGTCCAAGACCGCCGAAACCTATTCGGAAGTGGTCGAGGGCATGCAGTTCGACCGCGGCTACATTT
>CAJFTS010000013.1 GCA_904420015.1 uncultured Clostridia bacterium | reverse complement strand
GCTTCAGTGCGTGAAAGTGGGGCTAAAACTCCGGCAAGGTGGTGCTAAAACTGCGTGCAGATGGGGCTGGGGTGGCGATTTTTGCACATATCAAGAGAATTGCTTGAGGACATTTTGCACAATGTACCTGACTGGTGGGGAAATGACAATAAAAAAATCTATGATAATTTGATTTTCATTATACCGCCAGCTACTTTTTTTGATGTATATAATGAGATTGGAGAGCCAAAAAAATAGAAAAGATAAAAAATTATAAGAAAGTAATATTTTGGTCTTTCAATCGAAAAGATTATCAAAAAACAAATTGGTGGTCTCAAACAGCAAGCGCAACTATTCGTACAAGATTAACGATAAGAACAGCGAATACAGTTAGAAAAACACCTGCTTTGGCAGATGCGCGCGAAAAGCTAAACGCATCCATAGCCGTATAAATCTATGTCCACTTTTTGTCCACTGTTGCACCGTTTTCAAACGTGTTTGACCTATTTCAAGCGACATATAGAAAATACAAGGGAAATGAAAATACCCGCTTAAACACTGGGTTTTCCAGTATTCAAGCGGGTATTTTCGTGGTCGGAGTGACGGGACTTGAACCCATGGCCTCTTGGTCCCGAACCAAGCGCTCTACCAAACTGA
Organism: uncultured Clostridia bacterium; assembly: GCA_904420015.1. Lineage (GTDB taxonomy): Bacteria > Bacillota > Clostridia > Oscillospirales > Acutalibacteraceae > Solibaculum_A. Next base: position 14,682 of record CAJFTS010000013.1, on the reverse strand, counting down.
GCTACACCCCGAGATACGCGACTTAATTATTATATCCATTCTGGCGGATCTTGTCAATAACTTTTGCATCTCTTTTTCAAGAAAATGTGACACGCCGGACTGCCTGGACATATGCTGGAATAAGGCAAGACCTCTTATCCCGCTCTCATTTGTCAGAGGAGATTAGTTATGGAATTTATTTCGGATCTTATCAACCAATATGTCCGGGCGGAACTTTTGATTCTAATCCCGGTCATGTATGCAGTACGCAAGCTGTTACAGAAAATAAAGGTAAAAGAATGCCGCATTCCGCTGATTGTCGGCATCGCTTCGGTGGTTCTTAGCGCGCTGTATACCTTTTCCACCATCACCGTCCTGGATTGGTCCTGCATACTCATGGCAATTTTTGCTTCCTTGACGCAAGGACTTCTCATTGCGTTTGCCAGCTATAACGGCGGCGACTTCATCATGACGGCCATGACCGGCAAGACCAGCGCCGAACGACAGGCACAGCGAGCCGCAAAAGCCGGCACCAGCTCCACCGCCTCTGACACGCAGGCGGCCACGGAAAGCATCCCGGCGGACACCACTCCTTTTGCCAAAGTGGAAGCCGCTGTCTCTTCTTCTCAGGAAGAACAAACGCCCGTTGCGGTGGAACGCAGTCCATCCCCCAACGACAACGACGCATAGGCTTCAACCCAAAAGCCGCCCTGGATATCGGGCGGCTTTTGGGCGAAGTCCCCCTGTTCTCTGCCCGCCTTGGCGATTTGACCGGTGCCCTTTCTTTGCTGGGCGCAGAGAACCAGGCGTTTCTGCGCCGTTTCGCTTAATCGATCAACGCCCCCTCAATAATCTTTTGTCCAAATTGAAGGGGATGGTGAATGCCGCAGGGTCTTGTCATAAGGAGCAAAAACCGTGTATTTCCACAGAGAATTCCAGCCGTTACCTCCACATTCGAAAGAAGGGGACCGCGAACTGCCGCCGCTTAAAAATACAGAGTAGGGGTTGAACATGGACTTTGCTGCGGCGTACCCTCTCCTCGCCGGCAGGTTGGACAAGGGTTTCCCCCGACCGGCAGCTGCAGCAATAAAGAGATTCTCATGGAAAAATAGAAGTGGCGGTAAATTTAAGAATCTCCCGATACACACGCAAGGAATCCCGAAAAGTATGGAAATGGGAGGAGGCGTTGTGATTGAGATAGATGGTGGCAATGGGAAGCTCTCGAATGGGGATCCCCTCCTTTGCGCAGAGGAGCAGGACATTCATTTCATATTCATACCGGTCCCCCGGAATGGCCAGCATACGCGGCACCAAGCCGCTTGAAAAGGCGCGCAGGCCGGTCTGGGTATCTGCGACACTTACTCCGGTAGAGAGTCGGTAGGCAAGGCGGGTGGCCCGATTCCCTAAACGGCTTCGCAAAGGCACCTCGCCCTCCAGTCGCCGGCTGCCCAGGACAAGCGTATCCGGATGCTCCTCAGCTGCATTCCAAAGCAGCAGAGCGTCCTTTACCCGATGCTGGCCGTCCGCATCCATGGTGACCACTATAAAGTCCTGTTCGGAAAATCGTTCCTGTAGGTAAGAAAACCCGGTTTTCAAGGCGCTTCCTTTCCCCAAATTGACCGGGTGGATCAGGACGGTTCCATATTCTGCAGCAGCCGAAAACAAGGGATCTGCCTGCGGCGAGCTGCCGTCGTCGATCACAACGGGAACCATTCCGGCGGCACGCAGCTCTTCGAGCAGGTCGAGCAGCAGGCGGGTTGGCTGATAGGCTGGAATTAGTGCGATCCCGATGGTTTTCTTAGGCAAGGCGTTTTCCTTCCTTTCAGCTAATGGATTGGGCTTGGATACGAGCGGCGGATTGGTTGAAATTCTCCCCTTTTTCCCTTTTTGAACAGCTTTTAATAAAATTTTAGCTTGATTTAAAGAATATATGCTTATATGATGAAGAAAAGACCACGATCTTCTTAAAAGAAGGGGGCGAAAGACCGTGCGACTTCTGCTTGCGGAGGATGAAAAGGAGCTTTCCAGGGCGCTTTCCGCCGTTTTAAGGCACAACCATTATTCCGTCGATACGGTATACGACGGGGCGGATGCGTATGACTACGGGCTGTCGGAAAATTACGACGGCATCATTCTGGATATTATGATGCCCAAAAAAGACGGAATCACCGTGGTACGGGAGCTTCGCAGCAAAGGGATCGCCACCCCGGTGCTGATGCTCACCGCAAAATCGGAGGTGGACGACCGGATTTTAGGCCTCGACAGCGGGGCGGACGATTATCTGACCAAGCCCTTTGCCATGGGAGAGCTGCTCGCTCGGATACGGGCCATGACCCGCCGACGGACTGATTTTTCTCCGAACGTACTTTCCTGCGGCAGTCTAACCCTCGATAAGGCCACCTTTGTAGCTGCCGGACCTATGTCCTCGTTGCGGCTGGGCAACAAGGAATTTCAGATGCTTGAAATGCTGATGCGGCATCCGGGGCGGCTGGTCTCCACCGAGCAGTTTATGGAGCGTATCTGGGGATACGACTCGGATGCGCAGAACAATGTGGTCTGGGTCTATCTCTCATCCCTGCGCAAGAAGCTGGCCAGCATCGGGGCATCGGTACAAATCAAGGCGGTACGTGGCGCGGGATATCTTCTGGAGGAACACAATGATTAAACGGTTGCAGCGAAAGTTCATCGCCATTGCCATGGGCTCTTTATTTCTCATTCTGCTGGTCATTCTCTCAGGGGTCAACGGCGTTACCTTTTATCAGATGAACCAAAATGCCGACAGCCTTCTCCATCTACTTGCGGAAAACGAAGGGCGTTTTCCCGATTCCGCCCCTCTTCCCCCGCCCAAAAAGGATTCGGGGAGCCGGATTCCCATGACCGAGGAGACCCCCTTTGAAACCCGCTATTTTCTTGCCCGAACGGACGAGGCCGGCGCCGTCATTCAGGTCGACACCGGACATATTGCGGCGGTGGATTACGCACAGGCAAAGGAATACGCCCAAACGGTTCTAGACGGCGGCAGCCAAAGCGGTTACCTCAACCAATACAAGTATCTGGCGGCTGAAAAGGAGTATGGGACACTGATTTTGTTCCTCGATCGGGGGACTCAGCTACAGTCCTCCTTCTCCCTGCTGGTTTTGTCCGGCATCATCGCGCTGGCCACATTGGCAGTGATGTTTTTGCTGATTACCCTTCTCTCCCGCCGCGCCATCCGTCCGGTAATGGAAAGCGTGGAGAAGCAAAAACGGTTTATTACCGATGCCAGTCATGAAATCAAAACACCGCTGGCCATCATTTGCGCAAATGCGGAGGTTTTGGAGATGACCGAGGGGGCCTCGGAATGGACCGAGAGCATCCAAAACCAGGTCCGGCGCATGAACGGGCTGGTACAGGGGCTTTTGACGCTGTCACGACTGGACGAGGATCAAGTCCGACTGGTTTTTGCCGATTTCGTACTCAGCGATGTGGTAGAGCAAACCGTACAACCCTTCGAGGCTCTGGCCCAAAGCCAGGGAAAGCGGCTTTCCATCTCCATTGCTCCCGGGCTATCGATGAAGGGGGAGGAGGACGGGATCCGGCAAGCGGTATCCATCTTGTTGGACAACGCGGTTAAGTACGCCTTGCCGGGAAGCCGTATCGATGTCATCTTAGACAAACAGGGAAAATACGCCCGGTTTGAGGTGGAAAACGCCTGCGACCCAGTCCCGGAAAATTTAACCGCTCTTTTCGACCGGTTTTACCGGGCCGACGCCTCTCGTTCGAGGGACAGCGGCGGCTACGGCATCGGGCTGTCGGTGGCGAAGGCAGTGGTGGAGGCGCATAAAGGACGGATATGCGCACGCAAAACCGGGGAAAACACCGTTTGCTTTCAGATTTTGCTTCCTCTTTAGGCAATCAAGCGCCAAATCTTTTCCGCCAAAGACCGGCAGCTAAGCAAAAATGAATATCTAAGCTTAGTAAGGGCAGCGGGGAAAACCCGTCTTTCCTTGCTGATTCAAACCATCTGCGGTACCTAAATCCGCGTCAGTGAGCCGCGGTTTATTACGGCAGAAGCCGTTTGGCAGGGCAAAGCGGTTGTCAACTGCAAAATAAAACACGGGGCATCTTCATCCCTGTACCTCTGCAGAAGCTTCTTAGAAGCTATATGAAAGAGACCGGCATTAAGGCCGGACCAATTTTTATAAGCAAAAACGGAAAAACGCTGGATCGCAGCAACATCTGGCGGGATATGAAATTCCTTTGCAAGCGGGTGGGGGTTAAGCCGAACAAGATGTTTCCCCACAATCTTCGCCATCTGTTTGCCCGCGCCTTAAATTCCCTGGAAAAGGATATCGTAAGGCTGGCCGATCTATTGGGACACAGCAGCATCTACACCACACGCATCTATACCATGGAAACCGGCGACAAGCACTTCAGCCGTCTCGAGCGGCTGCATTTGGTTATGACCACATAATGAGAATTATGTAACGATGCGGTTTTTCCCCATCTATATTTAATACAATTTTCTGATAATCGACAATATTTGCAATACCTATTTGCCGCCGACACCCGTGCAACCAAAAAGAGCATGGAAAAAGGCTGGAATCCGTCTGATTATATTCCAGCTTGATTTCCCGTGCTCTTTTTTACGATCTCGTGAAACAGATCGCCATGGGAAGCTCCCGCTGAATTCGGGCCGAAAAGCGCCGGACGGGAGAAGCATGGAAAATTGGATCTCCATGCAGCGCACCGCTCTTGGAAAAGGCCGCCTCGCCCAGGAGCGGGTTGCACGGCTGGAAAAGCTCGGTATTCTTCCCTATGGCAGCGGTATCCAGCCGGCAGCCCATCCCGCCGCGGGTATGCCTATGAAATCGGCGGCGGGTATCTAGAAAAGCCTTTTATCTAAGAAAAGCCGGGCGGCGGGAGTTTTGACTCCCGCCGCCCGGCTTTTTCTATATCTGCCTTTTGCGCCTTATTTCATGGCTTCTTCCACCGCGACCGCGCAGGCAACGGTAGCGCCGACCATGGGGTTGTTGCCCATGCCGATGAGACCCATCATTTCCACGTGGGCCGGCACGGAAGAGGAGCCCGCAAACTGGGCATCGCCGTGCATGCGGCCCATGGAGTCGGTCAGGCCGTAGGAAGCCGGGCCGGCCGCCATGTTGTCCGGATGCAGGGTGCGTCCGGTTCCGCCGCCGGATGCAACAGAGAAGTACTTCACGCCGTTTTCATTGGCCCATTTCTTATAGGTGCCCGCCACCAGGTGCTGGAAACGGGTGGGGTTCGTAGAGTTGCCGGTGATGGACACGTCCACGCCCTCGTGCTTCATGATGGCCACGCCCTCGAGCACGTCGTTGGCGCCGTAGCACTTGACCTTGGCGCGTTCGCCGTCGGAGAACGCCTTCTCGCTGACGATCTTCAGCTCACCGGTGTAGAAATCATACTCGGTCTCCACAAACGTAAAGCCGTTGATTCTCGAAATGATATAAGCCGCATCCTTGCCCAGGCCGTTGAGGATGACGCGAAGGGGATCCTTACGCACCTTATTGGCGGTACGCGCAATGCCGATGGCGCCTTCCGCCGCCGCGAAGGATTCGTGGCCGGCCAGGAACGCAAAGCACTTCGTCTCCTCACGCAGGAGCATGGCGCCCAGGTTGCCATGGCCCTGGCCCACGTTTCTCTGCTCCGCCACCGAACCGGGGATGCAGAACGCCTGCAGGCCGATGCCGATGGCTTCCGCCGCGTCCGCCGCCGTCTTGCAGCCCTTCTTCAGCGCGACCGCACAGCCCAGCGTGTAGGCCCAAGCGGCGTTTTCAAACGCAATGGGCTGCACATCCTTAACAATGGCGCCCGGGTCAAAGCCCTTGCTCACGCAAAGCTCGCGGGCTTCTTCCAGGCTGGCGATTCCATATTCCGCAAGACATTTTTCAATCTTTGCCATGCGTCTCTCTTTGCCTTCAAACATTACCTCGTTTGCCATGTGGGTTGTCCTCCTTCTCTCTTATTCCTCACGCGGGTCGATGTACTTGGCGGCGTTGTCGTACCGGCCGTACTGGCCAATGTTTTTCTCATACGCCTCGTTGGGGGCTACGCCGTGACGGATATCCTCGAGCATCTTGCCCAGGCGGACAAACTTATAACCGATGACCTCGTCGTTTTCGTCGAGCGCAATGGAAAGAACATAGCCTTCCGCCATCTCCATAAAGCGCACGCCCTTGGCACGGGTGGAATACATGGTACCCACCTGGGAACGAAGGCCCTTGCCCAGATCCTCAAGGCCGGCGCCGATGGGCAGGCCATCCTCGGAGAACGCGGTCTGAGAGCGGCCGTAAGCCAGCTGCTTGAAGATCTCGCGCATCGCCACATTGATGGCATCGCACACCAGGTCGGTGTTCAGACATTCGAGGAGAGTCTTGCCCGGCAGAATCTCCGCCGCCATTGCCGCCGAATGGGTCATACCCGAGCAGCCGATGGTTTCCACCAGCGCCTCCTCGACAATACCATCCTTGACGTTGAGGGTAAGCTTACAGGTACCCTGCTGCGGCGCGCACCAGCCGATGCCGTGGCTCAGGCCGGAGATGTCCTTGATCTCGTACGCCTTGACCCATCTTCCCTCTTCCGGGATGGGAGCCGGACCATGATGGGGGCCCTTTGCGACAACACACATGTTTTCCACTTCACGGGAATAATTCATAGCGGTACTCCTTTCAATTGTAAATACGAACGCTTCTCTGCCTTGCGTATGGGTAGAAAGAACGGCTTGTCCCCGCTTGAAAAAAAGCGGCTTCTGACACAAGCCGCTACTCCCTCAAACGGTTCCCCCGTATACCTCTATTATTATAATCAGAGCCTGCCGGTTGCGCAAGTGCCGCCGCCCGGCCGCCCGAACAAATCGGCGGGCGTTTTGCCGCAGTTTTTAGGCAAAAAGCCAAGCTTTCAGCCGAAAGCGGTCGAAAAAGAAAAAATGCGCGGCAAAAGGACGGGGAGGCGCATGCTCCTTTCCCATTTACCGCGCAGTCAGGCGTTCGCAATCAATCCCAAATTTCCGACTTATCCTCAACATACTGCAATATATCGCCCGGCTGGCACTTCAGCTCCCGGCAGATGGTTTCCAGGGTGGAAAAGCGGACGGCTCTGGCCTTATTGTTTTTCAGAATCGAGAGATTCGCCAGGGTAATTCCCACCCGCTGCGAAAGCTCCGTCAGCCCAATCTTCCGCCGTGCCATCATGACGTCTAAATTCACAATAATCGGCATATGATCCCTCCTATCACCCGTCTTACGGCCGGCGTTTTTTGCTTTCAGCCGTGGACGGAATTGATCCCAGATATTTTTGTGAAATATATTCACCTTACTCGTATTATAGATCATTTTTACCTTTAAAACAAGCTTCTTTTTCAATTTTGTAATAATTTTTTCCAAAATAGGAAGAGGGGGCCTAAAATCGACATCCGATGGGAAAATACTTGCCATCGGCCGGACAAGCCGGTATAATGAACGGTGTATTGACTTGTGGGAAGGAAAGGACTTGAAATACAAATGAAATTAGGAATCGTCGGTCTGCCGAACGTAGGCAAAAGCACCCTCTTCAACGCCATTACCAACGCCGGCGCCCAGAGCGCCAACTATCCGTTTTGTACCATTGAACCGAATGTCGGCGTGGTGGCCGTACCGGACAAGCGGCTGGACGTGCTGGCGGAGATGTACCATCCGGAGAAATACACGCCGGCGGTCATCGAATTTGTAGACATTGCGGGCCTGGTACGGGGCGCTTCCAAGGGGGAAGGCTTGGGGAACAAGTTCCTCGCCAACATCCGGGAGGTGGACGCGGTGGTGCACGTGGTGCGCTGCTTTGAAAACGACGACATTGTGCATGTGGACGGCAGCGTCGATCCGCGGCGGGATGTGGAAACCATCAATCTGGAGCTGATCTTCTCCGATTTGGAAATGCTCGAGCGGCGCATTGACAAGGCCAAAAAGCTTGCCAAGGGGGACAAATCCTATCTGGCCGAGGCGGAATTCCTAACCAGGGTAGCGGCCGAACTGGAGGAAGGACGGCCCGCCCGAAGCGTCCCCTGTACGCCGGAGGAAGCGGAAATTCTTTCCTCGGTGGCCCTGCTGACCAATAAGCCGGTCATCTATGCCGCCAATCTCAGCGAGGACGACTTCAAGGGCAGCCTAACGGACAATCCGCATTACGCGGCGGTGGAGGAAATTGCGAAGGCGGAAAACGCGGAAGTGCTGCCCATCTGCGCGGAGATTGAAGCGGAAATTTCCGGGATGGAGCCGGAGGAAAAGGCACTCTTTCTCTCGGACATGGGGCTGGACGACTCGGGGCTCGACCGGCTTATCCGCAAAAGCTACCATCTGCTGGGGCTCATCTCCTATCTGACGGCCGGTCCCCAGGAGGTCCGCGCCTGGACAATCACACAGGGGACCAAGGCGCCCCAGGCAGCGGGAAAAATCCACACCGACTTTGAACGTGGATTTATCCGGGCGGAGGTGGTCTCCTTCGACGACCTGGTGGCCTGCGGCTCGATGACGGCCGCCAAGGAGAAGGGACTGGTCCGCTCGGAAGGCAAGGAATATGTCATGCGGGATGGGGATGTGGTCCTTTTCCGCTTTAACGTCTGATTCATTTCAAACGAAAAACAGGACGCGCCGGCCGGTGAAGATACCGGCGGCGCGTCCTGTTTTCTTATTCTTTCGATTATCGAATAGAAACGCTTTGCAAACGGCATAAAAAAGAAGAGAAAACAAAAAAACACAGCTTGTCATCGTTAATGCTGAAAATTATTTAAAATTTTAAAAGTTTTTTGACAAAAACACTTGACATTTCCGGAGGATTGCATATAATAAAGACAGGAGGTGATTCCAATGTGGTGTGAGGAAACCGCAGAAGCTTCCGCGGATCACGGTTCAATAGCCCTTGGAGTTGCTTTTGCGAGGGCCAGCAAATAAATCTGGCTGCACCGTTTCCCGCTTCTTTCTTCATTGGATCGACAGCATTCTCTTTGAAAGAAACAAATCCTTGCGTATAGAAAGGATTTCGGGGATGAAAGGGCCGTGCAGGAATCGGCGAGAGTTCCGGCATATTCCAAAGGGAATATGCAAGCGCGATTGTCTTGTTCGAAATCCATGCTTTTCCCGATCCATTCCGATTTCTTCCGGTTCAGAGAGGTTTGACTGCCGAAGCGTATCTGACAGGGCGATGTTCATCCCCAGGAAAGGTATGACGCAGAAATTCGTTTGATCCTGTTCTTGTTGTACGAACGGGGTGTGCGGATTCAATGAAGAAAAGAAAACAAAAGAAATGGAAAATAAGCTGTTAGTAAGATATGAGTTGCAAATAGAGTCCAAATTTTCAAGTATCCGGACAGCTTGTGCACCAGAGCAAACGGGGCCTTAAACTCCTTTTTTCTACAAAGTAGCGTAAGTTGAAATACCTTCGAGGATGTAGTTCGGAGGAGCTTGTTTCATCCATCTACCAAATGCCGTGACCGGAATGTAAGGGCAGCAAACAGATCCAAAATAATAGCTTTGTTTTCAATTTAAATGCCGTGTCCGGCATCAACAAAAGCAAAGGTACACAGCAAAACACATCCCGTGTTTTTCGATTGTATGCTTTTCCTCCCTGTTTCATCGACTGTAACCCTTATGGCAGATACCCGTTTGGGGTAAAATTGCAAGGCTAGGTCGGAAAGGATCCCTTGCATATATGAATTTCATCACAATAAGGCGTGTTGGAGTCGTTAGGCAGACGGAATGCGGGAAGCAAAAAAGAGAAAAATGAATTGGGTTGCTGTAAATGTGATTTGGTTTGTTTTGATTCTGGTAACGGAAAACGGTTCATCGCCCAAGTGGACAGGAAATGGGTATTGCGGATGAAAGAATGATTTCGCGTATTTCGTAAGATCGAATGAGATCGCTTTGGAGAAAAGGAATCAAATTGCAACTAGCAAGATCCAAGATTTGTGTTTGGCTGTTGGTAAAAATCCAAGGTTGCATGATTCTGCAAACGGATTTTTGTTTTTCGAATATTTTTTAAAAATTGGAGAGAAACGTGAATAACAATTCAATAAGTTAGCTGGCTTTCTTTGTAGGGATTACAAGGGAAGCCAGCTTGTTTTTATGGGAATCCGGCAAAACGGGTGCTCTTCTTCCGCCACTATATATGGACCCGCCCCGCTCACTGGAATCTGGAAGGAATCCGGCGTGAGAATCGCCGGATTCCTCCTATGCGGTCTTTTCGCCGGCAAGGAAACGGGAATCGGGACACAACTTGCCGTTTGGTGCAGAAAATGACAGTTTTGGTCGATTTATTTTTCACCTCCAAAGGGATATTTTGTCTTGACACCCTTCTATATCTGCTCTATAATTAGTCCTGCTCGCAATAATGAATACAAGATATTGTGTAGGAGGGTACCCCATGATCACAACCATCATCAAGCGGGACGGGCGCAAGGTTCCGTTGAATATGGAGAAAATATCCGAAGCCATCTACAAGGCCTTTCAGGTAACCGGCGGCAAATCCAAGGAGGAAGCCATTGAACTGGCAAACGAGGTTGTCGGACAGATGGACCATGTGTTGCATCTGACGGAACCCTCCGTGGAACAGATACAAGATGTAGTAGAGAAGGTTTTGATTGAAAACGGCCACTCCCGCACGGCCAAAGAATACATCCTTTACCGGGCGGAACGGACACGGGTGCGGGAAATGAATACCCGGCTGATGAAAACCTATGAGGATCTGACCTTCAAAGAATCCAAGGAAAACAACATCAAGCGGGAAAACGCCAACATCGACGGCGACACGGCGATGGGTACCATGCTCAAATATGGTTCGGAGGGGGCCAAGCAGTTCTACGAGATGTATGTGCTCCATCCAGAGCATGCCCGGGCTCACCGGGAAGGGGACATCCACATCCACGACCTGGACTTCTTGATGCTTACCACCACCTGCTGCCAAATCGACATTGAGAAGCTGTTCGAAGGCGGCTTCTCCACCGGCCACGGCTATCTGCGGGAGCCCAACGACATCGCCAGCTATTCGGCGCTGGCCTGCATCGCCATTCAGTCCAACCAGAACGACCAGCACGGCGGCCAGTCCATCCCCAACTTCGACTACGGCATGGCCAGAGGGGTGGCAAAAACCTACCGCCGCATCTACCGGCAGAATCTGGCCAGGGCCATCGAGATGCTGACGGAGACGGAAAGCGGGGAGCCGGTGGCAAAACGGATCCTGGAGAGGGTGGAAGCCGAGCAGGGCCTGTCCCCCATTCTCGCCAACGACAACGGCTATTGCGAAGCGGAGCTTCCCCTTTTGAGCGAAGCGGTGGGGGAAGAAGCGGCAAGGAAATGCCAGAAATTCGCTCTCAAGCATGCGGTGGCGGAGACCGACCGGGCCACCTATCAGGCGATGGAGGCGTTTGTTCATAACCTCAACACCATGCATTCCAGAGCGGGGGCACAGATTCCCTTCAGCTCCATCAACTACGGGATGGACACCTCGCCGGAGGGCCGCATGGTCATCCGCAACGTGCTTCTGGCCACCGAGGCGGGCCTTGGCAACGGGGAGACCCCCATCTTCCCCATCCATATCTTTAAGGTAAAGGACGGGGTCAACTACAATCCCGGTGAGCCCAACTACGACCTGTTCAAGCTGGCCTGCCGGGTGAGCGCCAAGCGCCTGTTCCCCAACTTCTCCTTTATCGACGCCCCCTTTAATCTGGAGTATTACAAGGAAGGGCATCCGGAGACGGAGGCGGCCTACATGGGCTGCCGCACCCGGGTCATGGCAAATTCTTTTGATCCCACCCGGGAGATTGTCAACGGCCGGGGGAACCTTTCCTTTACGTCGGTGAACCTTCCCCGTCTGGCCATCCGGGCTCACGGGAATGTGGACATGTTTTTTGAGGATTTGGACCGGAAAATCGACCTGGTGATCCGCCAGCTTCTCGAACGGTTCGAGCTGCAGGCCAACAAGAAGGTGAAGAACTATCCGTTCCTGATGGGCCAGGGTATCTGGATCGACTCGGACAAGCTGGGTGCGGAGGATTCCGTGCGGGAGGTGCTCAAGCACGGTACCCTGACCTTAGGCTTTATCGGCCTGGCGGAGGCCCTCAAGGCCCTGACCGGCAAGCACCACGGCGAGTCGAAGGAGGCGCAGAACCTGGGGCTGGATATCGTAGGGTACATGCGCCGGCGGATGGACGAGGCCACCAAGCAGTACGGCCTCAACTTCTCCTTGATCGCCACCCCTGCCGAGGGCCTGTCCGGCCGCTTTGTCCGGATGGACCGGGAGCGCTACGGCGTCATCGAAGGGGTGACCGACCGGGAGTACTATACCAACTCCTTCCACATCCCGGTGTATTACGACATTTCCGCCTTCGATAAAATCCGCCTGGAGGCCCCCTATCACGCGCTTACCAACGGCGGGCACATTACCTATGTGGAGCTCGACGGCGATCCCTGCGAGAACCTGGAAGCCTTTGAATCGGTCATCCGCTGCATGAAGGAGTCCGGCATCGGCTACGGCTCGGTCAACCACCCGGTGGACCGGGACCCGGTCTGCGGGTTTACCGGCATCATCGGGGACACCTGCCCGAAATGCGGCCGCAAGGAGGGGGACGGGAATCCCAATTTCGAGCGCATCCGCCGGATCACCGGCTATCTGGTGGGCACCCTCGACCGGTTTAACGACGCGAAGGCCGCCGAGGTGCGGGACCGGAAAAAGCATTCGCTGGGTACCGGCACAGGCGAGATGGAGCGGATCTAAGCCCCTTTTGCTGTGAAAAGGGATCGAGGAATCGGGCCGCCCGGAGAAAAAAGCAAAGGCGGACAGGAGGGCCTCTCCTGTCCGCCTTGTCGCGTAAAAGAAAGCCCTGGAGGGGTTGCGGCCCGTCCAAGGGAAAAGGAGCGATATTCGGATGCAGACGCTGGAAGAAACGCCGCTGCGGCTGGCGGGGGTAATACGGGAATCCATTGTGGACGGGCCGGGAATCCGGATGGTAGTATTCGCCCAGGGATGCCCCCACCGCTGCAAGGGATGCCACAACCCGGAAACCCATGACCCGGAGGGGGGATACGACTCCACGGTGGGCAATGTGATGCGGGAGGCAAGGAAAAATCCCCTTTTAAAGGGCCTGACCCTGTCGGGCGGCGATCCGTTTTTACAGGCGGGCCGGTTTGCGGTGCTTGCGAAGGCCGCCCACGAAGCAGGGTACGACGTTGTCACCTACACCGGGTACACCTTCGAGGAGCTGCTGGCCGGGTTTCTCCGTCATCCGGAATGGGAGTGCCTCCTGCGGGAAACGGACATTCTGGTGGACGGGAAGTTTATCCTGGAGGAGCGCAGCCTGTCGCTGCAATTCCGCGGCAGCAAGAACCAGCGGGTCATTGACGCGGCCGCCTCCCTTGCGGCAGGCAAGGCGGTGGAACGGGAGTGGGAGTACCAATGAAAATACGATTTGCACAGGCAGCCGACAGCCCGGCGCTGTTACAGATATATGCCCAGTACATCGACACGCCGATCACCTTTGAATGCACTCTCCCAAGCGAAGCGGAGTTTGCCGGACGAATCCGGGAGGCCGCGGCGTTTTATCCATATCTGGTTTGTGAGGAAAAGGGGCGGGTGATCGGTTACGCTTATGCCCACCGGCAGATGGAACGGGCGGCTTATCAGTGGAATGCGGAGCTGTCGATTTATCTGAGCCGGGCCGACACGGCCCGGGGGATTGGCCGGAGACTGTACAGCGTTTTGATTGAGCTGCTGCAAATGCAGGGGATCAAGACGGTGTACGGCGGGGTGACCGTGCCCAACCCCAAAAGCGAAGGGCTTCATGAGGCGATGGGGTTCCGGCGGCTGGGAACCTATCGCAGCACCGGCTTTAAATGCGGCCGATGGCAGGATGTGGCCTGGTTTGAAAAGCAGATTGCACCCTACGACCCGGCGCCGAAGCCGGTTTGTCCCATTCATGCGGTCGCGCCGGAGGCAATTGCGGCGGTCTTAGAGCAGGCCGGCCACTCTCCCGGCAACGGTACCTTGCCATAAACAAAGTCAAAATGGGCCGCGCCCTTCTAAACCTGGTCCCTGCCTTTCTTCCGTCATATGGCGGATAATCCGCCCCGCCTCATGCTCGAGGGTGTCCTCTAGGATGAATTCCACCGGCTTGCCCAAAACGTCGGCCACGTCCTGGTAAAAGGCGGCGGTCAGGTAATCCAAATGGATGACGAACTGCATGATATCTCCTCATTTTTGTGCATATACTTTCTATATCTGCGCTTTTGCTATATATAATATAGCAAAAGCAAAATTTAGTCAAGCGGATAATATCAAAAAGCTGCCATACAATTTTACTTGAGGTGAGATGTATGGCAGAGAATGAAAAGCATAAGGACAAATATCGGCAGTTGGGTCTGAATATCTCCTATTATCGCAAAAAGAAAGGGCTGACGCAGGAAGATTTGGCCGAACTAGTTCACATCACGCGCGGATATTTAAGCTATATTGAAGCTCCCAATATGACTTCGTCTTTTTCCATTGCTGTTCTATTTGATATTGCAGACGCTCTGGAAATTGAGCCAAAATTGCTGTTTGAATTTGATTAAAAGGAAGGGCCACCGGTTAACCGGCGGCCCTTTCGGGCTGGCCTTTCGGGCTGGCCTTTCGGGCTGGCCTTTCGGGCTGGCCTTTCGGGCTGGCCTTTCGGGCTGGCCTTTCGGG
>CAJFTS010000012.1 GCA_904420015.1 uncultured Clostridia bacterium | reverse complement strand
CATTATAGCAAAAGGAGTTTTTATTTCTTCCTCTTCGCTTAACCTCTTTTGAACCACTTGCCTAGCAAGTGGTTTTTCTATACAAAAAAGAGGGCATCCCTCCTGCGGGAATGCCCTCCTCTTTGTAATGAAATAGCCAAGCCTGGTTATTTCATCCCGATGCGGCCGATGTCCCTGCGGTAGTGCGCCCCGTCGAACCGGATGCTTTCCACCGCGCCGTAGGCTTTGTCCAGCGCCTCGTCCAGGGTCTTTCCCAGCGCCGTCACCCCCAGCACCCGTCCGCCGTTGGTATAGAACCTTCCGTCCCTATAAGCGGTTCCCGCATGGTAAACAACCGCGTTTTCTACCTGGCCGTTTTCGTCAAGGCCGGTGATCTCGATCCCCTTGGGATAGCTCCCCGGGTAGCCGCCCGAAGCCATTACCACGCAGGCGCAAGCCTCGTCCGACCACTGGATGCTAAGCTCAGAAAGGCGCTCGTCGATCACCGCATCGACGATGTCCAACAGATCGGTTTTCAGCCGGGGAAGCACCACCTGGGTTTCCGGGTCGCCGAACCGGGCGTTGTACTCGATCACCTTCGGGCCCTTCTCGGTGAGCATCAGCCCGAAATAGAGGCACCCCTTAAAGGGGCGGCCTTCTTCGTTCATGGCTTTGACCGTAGGCAGGAAAATTTCCTCCATGCAGCGCTTGGCCATCTCGTCGGAATAGAAGGGATTGGGGCTCACCGTACCCATGCCGCCGGTATTGAGGCCCTTATCCCCGTCCAGCGCCCGCTTATGGTCCTTGGAGGAAACCATGGGGCATAGGGTCTTGCCGTCGGTGAAGGAGAGGACGGACACCTCCGGACCGGTGAGGAATTCCTCAATAACCACCCGGTTCCCCGACGCGCCGAACACCTTGTCCTCCATGATGGAATGGATGGCGTCCTTCGCCTGCTCCTCGTTCTCCGCCAGGATGACTCCCTTGCCCAAAGCAAGGCCGTCCGCCTTGATGACGGCGGGATAGGTGTTCCGCTCCTGGATGTAGCGCAGCGCCTCCTTGGGATCGTCGAACACCTCGTACCCGGCGGTGGGAATTCCGTATTTCTTCATCAGGTTTTTGGAAAAGACCTTGCTGCCCTCAATGAGCGCGGCCTTCTGCCTAGGGCCGAAGGCACGGATGGATTCCTTTTCCAGCGCGTCCACCAGTCCCGCCATCAGCGGATCGTCCGGCGCGACAAACACCAAGCCAACCTTCAGTTCCTTCGCGAGCTTAACAATCCCGTCCACATCGGTCCCCGCCACATTGTGGCAGACCGCGTCCCGGGAGATGCCGCCGTTGCCGGGCGCACAATGCACCGTACCGCAGCGTTTGCTTTCCTTGAGCTTGCGGATGAGGGCGTGCTCCCGCCCTCCGCCGCCGACCATTAAGATATCCATTGGGATTCCTTCCTTTCGGGAGAAAATAAAGTTTAGTGCTTAAAATGACGCATGCCGGTAAAGACCATGGCGATGCCCGCCTGGTTTGCGGCGTCGATGCTCTCCTGGTCGCGGATGGAGCCGCCGGGCTGGATGATGGCGGTGATGCCCGCCTTCTGGGCGGCTTGTACGCAGTCGGAGAAGGGGAAGAAGGCGTCCGAACCCATTACGCTGCCCGCCGCCTTGTCTCCGGCGTACTTGATGGCCAGTTCCAGGGCGGTGATGCGGTTGGTCTGGCCCGGGCCGATGCCCACGGTGGCGTTGTCCTTCGCCAGGGCGATGCCGTTGGACTTCACGTGCTTGACCACTTTCCAAACAAACCGAAGCTGCTCCATCTCCTCCGGGGTCGGCTGGCGCTCGGTGACGCACTTGAGGTCCTCCTCATGCAGAAGCTCGGTGTCCAGGCTCTGCACCAGCAGACCGCCGGCCACCTTCTTCATATCTAAGAGGTCCTTGGAATTGGGCTTGGCAAGATCCGTAAGCTTTAAAAGCCGGATGTTTTTCTTCTGGGTCAAAATTTCCAGCGCATCTTTGTCGAAATCCGGAGCCAGGATGATTTCTAAGAAAATCTTCGCAAGCTCCTGGGCGGTATCCTTGTCCACCGGGCGGTTTAACGCCACGATGCCGCCGAAGATGGAGACCGGGTCGGCGTCATAGGCCCGCCGGTACGCTTCGCAGATGGTATCGCCGGTGCCCACGCCGCAGGGATTGGCGTGCTTGACGGCCACCGCCGTAGGCTTCTCCTCCCCGAACTCCTTGAGCAGGTCGAGGGCGCCGTTGGCGTCGTTGATGTTGTTGTAGGAAAGCTCCTTTCCATGGAGCTGCTCGGCCGCGTCAAGGGTATTCGTATGGCTGCCGATCTCCCGGTAGAAAGCGGCCTTCTGATGGGGGTTCTCTCCATAGCGCAGATCCTGCACCTTCTCATAGGTCAAGGACAGGTCGGCGGGCAAACCCTCCTCCCCGCGCTGGCGGCGCAGGTAGGTGGAGATCATGGTGTCGTACTGGGCGGTGTGGTCAAACACCTTTCCCGCCAGAGCGAACTTGGTGTCTCTCGACACCGTCCCGTTTTCCTTATACTCCGCGATAACCTTGCCGTAATCCGACGGGTCCACGATCACCGATACGTCCTGCCAGTTTTTCGCAGCGGCGCGGATCATGGTGGGGCCGCCGATGTCGATGTTCTCAATGGCTTCCTCCAGGGTAACGCCCGGCTTTAAAATGGTCTGTTTGAAGGGATAGAGGTTGATGGCCACCACGTCGATGGGGGTGACGCCTAAGCTTTCGAGCTGCTGCATGTGCTCGGGGTTGCCGCGCATGGCAAGGATGCCCGCATGGATCATGGGATGCAGGGTTTTTACCCGGCCGTCCAGGCATTCCGGGAACCCGGTCACTTCGGACACGCCGGTGACCGGCACGCCCGCCTCCTTCAATGCCTTCGCGGTCCCGCCGGTGGAGAGCACCTCAAACCCTAAGCCCACCAGCTCCTTTGCAAAGTCCACAATGCCCGTCTTATCGGACACGCTGAGTATCGCACGTTTCTGATTCATCCTGCATTCTCCTCTTTTCTTCTCATGTAACCGAACACAGGACACCCGGCAAAATCAATCCGCCGGGTGTCCGATACGCTTACCGAATTTTCGTATGATTGCCGTCGATCTCGACGCGCCCTTCGCAGAAAAGGGAAACCGCTCGGGGCAGCAGCTTCCACTCGGCCTGCTCCATCACCCGCCGCTGCAAAATTTCCGGCGTGTCCGACTCGAGCACCTCAACCGCCTGCTGGAGCAGGATGGCGCCGCCGTCGGTCACCTCGTTGACGAAGTGGACCGTCGCGCCGGTCACCTTCACGCCCTTCTCCAAGACCGCTTCGTGGACCCTCAGGCCGTAAAACCCGTCCCCGCAGAAGGCGGGGATCAGGGAAGGATGGATGTTTAAGATTTTATTGCTGTACCGGGAAAGGACCCGCTCCCCTAAAATGGAGAGAAAGCCCGCCAGCACCACCAGGTCCGCCTGGCACCCGTCGAGTGCCTCGGCGAGCGCCTCGTCGAACTGCTCCGGCGTGCGGCCCTTTCGTGCCACCACCCGGGCGGGTACCCCCGCCTTTTCGGCGCGCTCCAGCGCATAGACGCCTTCCCTGCTGGCAATCACCTGGACGATCTTCCCGTTTTTAATTTCCCCCCGGGCCTCGGCGTCCAACAGCGCCTGCAAATTGGTTCCGCCGCCCGATACCAACACCGCGATGTTTAGCATAGCTCGACACCCTCGCCGTCCTTGACCTCGCCCAGGATGCAGGCGTTCTCCCCCGCCTCCTTGAGCACGCAAACCGCCTTGTCCGCTTCCCCGGCCGGCAGGGCGATGCAAAGGCCGACACCCATGTTGAAGGTGTTGAACATATCCCGCTCCGGCACGCCGCCGGTACGTGCAAGGACGTTGAAAATGGGCAGCACCGGCACCGCCGCCTTTTCAATGCGGGCCATCTGGCCGGGACGGAGCATGCGCGGAATGTTCTCGTAAAAGCCGCCGCCGGTAATATGGGAAACGGCGTGTACGTCGCACTCCTCCATGAGCTTTAAGAGGGGCTTGACGTAAATCTTCGTGGGGGTCAGCAGCTCCTCCCCGAGGGTTTTGCCCAGCTCCTCCACATGCAGGTTGAGATTCTGCTCGCCCACGTGGAAGATTTTGCGCACCAGGGAAAAGCCGTTGGAATGCACGCCCGAGGAAGCCACGCCGATGAGCACGTCCCCCGTCTTAACCCTGCTCCCGTCGATGATCCGGTCCTTGTCCACCATCCCCACCGAGAAGCCGGCCAGGTCGTATTCATCCACCGGGTAAAAGCCGGGCATTTCCGCCGTCTCGCCCCCGATGAGGGCGCAGCCTGCCTGCACGCAGCCCTCCGCCACGCCGGAGACAATGGCCGCCACCCGTTCCGGGACGTTGCGCCCCACGGCGATATAGTCGAGGAAAAAGAGGGGCTTCGCACCGCAGCAGACCACATCGTTGACGCACATGGCCACGCAGTCGATGCCGACGGTGTCATGCTTATCCATCAAAAAGGCGATCTTCAGCTTGGTGCCTACCCCGTCGGTGCCGGAGACCAGCACCGGGCTCTTCATCCCCTCGATGTTCGGCTCAAACAGGCCGCCGAAACCGCCGATGCCCGACAGCACCCCCGGAATTTTGGTACGCGCCACATGGGATTTCATCAATTCCACCGCTTTGTAGCCGGCGGTTACATCCACGCCCGCCGCCTTATAGCTGTCTGAAAAACTGTTCATTCCTACCACCATTTCCCCGGCGGCCGTCCTCCGCCGCCAGTCTCTCAAAGTAAACGGCAACCGCCGTCCCGCTCTATTTTGAACCTACGCCTGGATCTTCTGGTCGTACTTGTCCTTGGGCATCTCGTCGGGTACCTCAATGGGATATTTTCCGGTGAAACAGGCGTCGCACATACTGAGGTTCGACTCCTTTGCAATGGCGTGCACCCCTTCAATGCTCAGATAGCCCAGCGAATCCGCCCCGATGTGGTCGCGGATTTCGTCGATGGACATCTTACATGCGATCAGATTGTCCCTGGAGCTGATATCGGTGCCGAAATAGCACGGGTGCAGAAAGGGCGGAGAAGAGATGCGCATATGTACCTCCGTCGCGCCTGCCGCCCGCAGATTGGCCACAATGTTCGCACAGGTGGTGCCCCGCACAATCGAGTCGTCCACCAGTACCACCCGCTTGCCCTTCACCGCCGCGCCCAGGGCCCCCAGCTTGATGCTCACCGAGCGTTCCCGCTGCTTCTGGGTTTCCTGGATGAAGGTACGGCCTACATAGCGGTTCTTGACAAAGCCCATGCCGTAGGGAATCCCCGATTCATAGGAATACCCCAGCGCCGCATCCAGCCCCGAATCCGGCACGCCCATAACCAGGTCCGCCTCCACCGGATGCTCTTTGGCCAGGATACGCCCCGCGTTCTGGCGGGCAAAATGCACGCTCTGCCCGTCGATAACCGAGTCGGGCCGTGCGAAATAAACAAATTCAAAAATACACAGCGCCGATTTTTGGCCGCAGTTATCCTTGATGCTTCGAAGCCCGTTTTCGTCGGCGATCACTACCTCGCCCGGCTCCACATCCCGCACGAATTCGGCCCCTAAGGAGGTCAGCGCACAGGTCTCCGACGCAAAGCAGTAGCTTTCCCCGATCTTGCCGATGCACAGCGGGCGGAAGCCCTGCGGGTCCCTGGCAGCGATCAGCTTCTTGGGGGACATCATGACGAGGGAATAAGCGCCCTTGAGCTTTTTCATGGTGTGAACCAGCGCCTGCTCGATGGAGCCGGCGTTGAGCCGTTCCCGGGCGATGATGTAGGCGATGATCTCCGCATCGCAGGAGGTCTGGAAGATTGCGCCGCCGTATTCGAGCTCCTTTTTCAGCTCCGGAATGTTGACGATGCTGCCGTTATGGCCGATGGCAAGGGTACCCTTGACGTACCGCATCACCAGCGGCTGGGAATTGGCCCGTTCCAGCTTATTGCTGGGGGAATAGCGCACATGGCCGATGGCGATCTGCCCGTTTCCCAATTTCTTAATGGTCTTATCGTCGAACACATCGGGCACCAGCCCCATGTCCTTATGGACGGTGATAACGCCGCCGTCGTTGACGGCAATGCCCGCGCTTTCCTGGCCGCGGTGCTGCAAGGCGTACAGGGCCAGATAGGTTTCCTGCGCCACCTGCAGCCCATCCTTATTGTAAATGCCGAATAATCCACATTCCTCATGAGGCTTGTGCGCCATATTAACACTCCTTATCCGTATCGTCCTCGGTTTATCCGTCAAACCCGCCGCTTAAAGGGTATCGAGCTTTTCCTGAAGTGCCGCGTCCTTCTTGAGCACCCCTTCGGTCATGCTTTTTTTCATGTCGTCGAGCTTTTTGGCTACCTCGCCGTCGGAAAGGGCCAGCATTTGGGCGGCCAGGATCGCCGCGTTCTTCGCCCCGTCGATGGCAACGGTGGCGACCGGAATGCCGCTGGGCATCTGCACGGTGGCAAGCAGCGCATCCAACCCGTCAAGGGTAGAGGACTTGATCGGAATGCCGATCACCGGCAAGGTGGTGTGAGCGGCGAGCACGCCCGCCAAATGAGCGGCCTTCCCCGCCGCCGCGATGATGACGCCGAAGCCGTTGTCCTTCGCGCTCGACGCAAAGGCCGTCGCCTGGGCCGGGGTGCGGTGGGCCGACATGACGTGGGCCTCCACCGGGATGCCGAATTCCTTGAGCTGTTTGACGGCGGCGGACACCACCGGCAGATCGCTGTCGCTGCCCATGATGACGGCTACCTTTTTCGTTTGCTGCATCGTCCATCTCTCCTTTTACATAGCCTGTCCGCCTCAAAAACAAACAGGAAGGCTGCGACGCATAAAATCGACGCAGCCTTGTTTCTTTTTTCCAGCTATAGTCTGCCCGAGGCGGCACAAATCGACGCACTACCAGTGGGATGTCTCCTGCCACACACGAAACACACGTTTTTGAGCACCGTTTCGCCACCCCACACTGCTTTCTACCTGTTATTTTAATATATTCCACCGCTGAATTCAAGGAATCCGTCGAGGAATCGCAAATTTTGTGTAGTTATCAGCAATAGGGCCGAAAAAAGCTTTCTCTTTTGTGCATTATTGTTTTACTTGCACATCATTCTTCGCCAGTTCCCCGATGGAGGTCACCAAGCCCGCCAGACCCTGAATCTGGGACGGAATGATGATCTTGGTGGCCTTGCCGTCGGCCGCCTTTCCGAATGCCTCCAGGCTCTTGATGGCGATAACCTGCTCCGAGGGGGACGCCTGGTTCAACAGCTTGATGGAGTCGGCCAGCGCCTCCTGCACCTTCATAATAGCCTGAGCCTCGCCCTCCGCTTCACGGATCTTGGTCTCCTTCACTGCGTCGGCCCGCAGAATGGCCGCTTCCTTGTGGCCCTCCGCCACCAGGATTTCGCTGCGCTTTTCGCCTTCCGCCCGCAGGATCGCCTCGCGGCGTTCCCGTTCGGCCTTCATCTGCTTCTCCATAGCGTCCTGAATCTCCCTGGGCGGGAGGATGTTTTTCAGCTCCACCCGGTTTACCTTGATGCCCCAGGCGTCGGTCGCCTCGTCAAGGATGACGCGGATCTTCGAGTTGATGACGTCGCGGGAGGTCAGCGTGTGGTCCAGCTCCATCTCGCCGATGATGTTGCGCAGGGTGGTGGCGGACAGGTTCTCGATCGCGGAGAGAGGGCGTTCCACGCCGTAGGCATACAGCTTGGCATCGGTGATCTGATAATAAATCACCGTGTCGATCTGCATGGTAACGTTATCCTTGGTGATAACCGGCTGGGGCGGGAAATCCACCACTTGCTCCTTGAGGGAAACCTTCTTTGCAATCCGTTCGACAAACGGCACCTTCCAATGGATGCCCGTCCCCCATGTGGACTTGTACGCGCCCAGGCGTTCGACGACATAGGCGTTTGCCTGGGGAACAATTTTGATATTGGCGATGATAATGAGCAGCACCAATACCACAAGAGCAATGACGACATAAATCATGAAATCCATAATACCCTCCTATTTTCTCTTTCATAAAAAGGCCCTTGTCAGGCAAGGGCCAGCCTTCCGAAGCAAGCTTCCCGCCTACCGCAGAAAAAGCGGCAGCAGAGCGAAAACCACACCCATCGCTGCGAAAAGGGCGCCGCCGATCCGGGTGGTAGTCTTGTAGAAGCTGGACGGTTCCTCCGCCCGGTAGGACTTCCACCGCTCCGTTATCGCCCAAAACCACTCGGGCTTAAAAAACAGAAACAGCCCGATGAGAATACAAACGACGCCGAGCGCTATGCTCCATCCCATGTTCGTTTCCTCCCCTGCAAGATGCATCTGCACCCGATCAGACAATACCAAGGACCTATCATTTTATTCCTGCGCGTCTGCATCCTCCAACGGGGTAACAATCAGCTTAACGCCCTCAATCGCCTCCACCCTTACCTTGGCCCCCTCGGCAATCGCCGAACCGTCGGCCGACCGGGCGGTCCAGACGCTTCCCAGCACCTTGACCTGCCCTTTGGCAAGGGAATTGTCGATGGCGTCGGTCACCACGGCGGTCTGCCCCACATACCGGTCGGCATTGGTGCTGACCTTCTTGACGGTCAGGTATTTCTTCAAAAACGGCCGGGTCAATGCCAGCGACACAATGGACACCGCCACAAACACAATCAGCTGCACCCAAAACGGGGTGCCGAACAGATTGGCGATAAAGGCGCCCACACTGCCCAGCGCAAACCAAATGGCGACCAGCTGGGTGGTGCTTGCCTCGAGCAGGGCCAATACTACAATGGCGATCAGCCAAACAACCGCATAGACATCCATCCGGTCTCTCCCTCCTTCAAAACGCACACGTTTTTCCCTCGAATTTTCATGCATATGCACTGCGCAGCCGAATGATGCCTTCGATTCAGCGTCCCCTTTTCCGACGAAAAGACTCAAAAGCACTTCTCCTGTGCGCTATGGCCTGATTATAGCACATCCCTTTTAAAAAATCAAGAGATTTTACGCAATTTCGTCAATATTATTTACTTTTCATTTCTCTTCCCTCTTTTACCGCTCCATTCTGTTTTTCCCTCTGCTTCTCCCGCCCTTTCGGCGGCGGCGGAAGTCGTTATCCCAAAGGACAACGGCGGCGACCGCCAGGGAAACGACCGAAATCGCCGCTCCGGCCGGAAGGCCCTGGGGCGTAAAGGTAAATTCTATTTCATGCTCACCGGCAGTTAAATTTACCGCAAGGAATGCGTCCGCAATCCGCACCAGCTCGGCCGGCTGACCGTCCACCATAACGGAAAAGCCGGGATCCGCAGGGATGGAGGCAAAGAACAGCCCGCCTTCCCCTGCGTCCACCCTTCCACGGACGGAGGAATTCTCCTGCCGGATGTCGAACATCTGGTGTTCCCGCAGGGTATCGCACAGCTGGGCAAAGCGGTCGGCGTCAAAGCCGTATAGCTGAGGCGTCTGTAGCATAACGGGAGAACGGTTGATGGAGAAGCTGACCACCACCTCTTCCCCCGCTTCAAAATAGCCCAGGTCCATCAGGCCGACAAAATCATATCCCGTGCCATTGAGCGGCATTCCATTGACGTAAACGGTAGTGGTATCAAGAAGGCCGGCGCTTTTGATATAGAAGCACAGGTTCTGGGCCTTTGGATTGACATAACGGTAGCGCATGGTACCCGCATAGCCGTTGTTGGAGGTAATGTACTCCCACTCCCCCTGCTCCTGAAGATCCAAATTGTCGGTGGGAATGCACTCGCCTAAGGGAATGGGGGTGTAAATCTCCTGCTCTTCCCCGGTCATGGCCGAGAGCAGCTCGTTGAGCAGCCGGCAGGGTGCGTATTCCTCCGGGTCGTAGGTAAACTCCTGCAAGGCGGAATCCACCATATACCCCAGCGACAGGGCGTTTTCGTTGCGGTAAATGTTCTTTCCGCTGTCAAAGGAACGGATGCGGGTAAAGCCGGCCCGCCGTTCCTCGCTTCCCAGCACATATTTGACGCCGAAGAGGGAATCGGTCACCGAGGAGGCGCCGAAGTACCGCCAGAAACGGTTCTGCACGGTAGACACCATCCCCAGATGGTTGACAAACCGGGAGGTCTTTTGATTGGTGAAGGAGCTGTAATGCGCAAGACCGTTGTAGTCGAGAGAGAGGGCGTCGTTGGCGTTTCGCATGTCATGGTTTTCAAGCCGGTACCAGCCGCCGTCCAGTTCCTTCACCGCCTGGATCTCTTCGCCGACCACCTTGAGATGATTCTCATATTTGCTGTGATCGTCATAGGGCAGCTCCCGGTCGATGCAATGGATGGTTTTCCCCGCGTTGGCGCACATTTCCATACTCACCAGCACGCACAGCGCGGCCCCGATCCCTCGCTTCCATCCAGGCTTGTATTTCAGCAGCAGCAGAACCGCACCATATACCGCCAAAAGCCCCGCCGATGAAACCGTCACCATTACGGTCACGTCCGAGCGGGTGTTTGGAAGGAGCGCTTTCAACCCGACGGCGTCCAGTCCCTCGTAAAGCCAGTCCGAGCTGGTAATCAGAAGCAGGAACGCCGCAAAAGCGGCGGGAAGGGCGGCGCTGAGTACAATATGACCCGCCGTGATCCCTTCAAGCTCCTGTACCGCCCGCGCCGCCAGGATAAGCAGGTAAAAGCAGACCACAAAGGAATACCGATAGGGGAACCAGGTGGGCTCGTCCCCGCCGTGCCAAAATAGGTTGATCGGCCAGATCATCATACTCAGCAGCAAAACGCCCAGCACGCCCGCAGACACCCATTTTTCCCGCCCTGCAATTAAACGGTTGCAGAAATAGAGCGGGACCAGCAGCAGCGTCAGCATCCCGCAGAAAAGATTGGGAAGGCCGTAGGTGATGGTGTCGTAGCTTCCGAAAAAGAGCTTGCCGAACACGTCCAGAGGATTGAGTACCGTCGGTCCTACGCTGCCGGTTTCGATATAGTAATAGACATATTGCAGGGAGAGATAGGTGGGGAGCAACAGGACTGCGGCAATCCCGGCGGCAAAAATGCCGCTCAGCGCAAAGCGCCAAAACCGCGACCAAAATTCGCGCAGGGTCAGCTCTCTTCTCTTTATCAGCTCGCTGACCAGATAGATGGTGGAGAAAACCGCGATCATAAACCCGATGTAAAACTGGGTCAAAAAGCAAAGGGCCATGCAGACGGTAAAGGGCGCCATCCGCTTCTTTTCCAGCATGCTGTGCAGAGAGAGCGCCACCAGCGGCAGCAGAATCACCCCGTCAAGCCACATCAGGTTGAGCGCATAGACCACCACATAGCTCATGGTGGCATAGAGAACCGAAAAGACGACATTCCTTGCGTTTGCCAGGGAAAGCCTCCTTTTGGCGAAGATGCTGAAGGTCAGCCCCGCGCAGGCCGCCTTGAGCAGGATGAGGAAAAAGAGGGCGTCCTGCACCTGCGCCCGCTCAAAAAGCAAAACCAAAAGAGAAAAAGGGCTGGCCAGATAAAAGCTGTACACCCCTACCAGGTTCATCCCCATCCCGGCGTTCCAGCTGAAAAACAAGCTGTCCCCGCCCTTGACCGCATCATACAGCCAGGAATGAAAGTCTACATACTGCTGGCTCATATCGGTAACGAGAACCGACTTCTCCCCAAAGGGGAACACGCCGAAGGCGGCATAGGCGGCAAGCAGGATAGCCGCCGGCAGAAGGAAGGACAGGCAGTGGACGGCGGCGGACGGCCGCAATCCGTTTCGTTTCATACGCTTCATGATCTCCTCACACATCCACAAAAATCAAAAGGCGGCCGAATTAGAATTCGGCTTTCACCTGCTAATCTGAGAAAAATTCCCTCTAAGACTACAATACTCTTTGCGTGAAGTCAATAACAAAACCGTGAATTTTGCCTAATTCAACCCTGTTTTTTCGTCTGATCTGCCGGTTCTTCCCCTCCCTTTTCCGGCATAAGGAGGGGAAAACAAGAAAAAATGTGCAGCCAATCCCCATCTGCGGCAAAAAAACGCTTGCTTTTCGTAACATTTTCTGCTATCATAGCAATGTTGACTTAATCGAGGTTTTAAAGGAGGTGCAGACACATGGCAAAGTGCGACATCTGCGGTAAGGATGTATCTTTCGGAATTAAGGTTTCCCACTCCCATCGCCGTTCCAACCGGACGTGGAAGCCCAATATCAAACGCGTGAAAGCAATCGTCGAAGGCAGTCCTAAGAGAATTTATGCCTGCACCCGTTGCTTGCGTTCCGGCAAGGTAACCCGTGCGATATAACCAGGCGGATATCCAAAAGCGGGCCGTATGTACGGCCCGCTTTTTCTTTTCCTAGAAAGACCGTCCCTCGTCCAGCCGTGGCGAAGGCGAAAAGGCCCGGTCATAGGATACTTTCCGGCCGAGTATCCGCACCGCGCGCCGGTCAAGCCGGTCACCAGGCGGATGAAATGGTCTTATCAAGCCGTGTGTCATGATCCCTCGGCCAGACGCCGTCCGGGGAGGACGGCGCCCTCCCGGAAAGCAGGCGCAAAGGCTTGCCCCGCCGGACTAAGCCTCCTCGGCGTTATCCGCTGCATGCACCTATCTTTCCCGGAAGCGCCCTTTCCATACAAGGGAGAAACCCCGCGAATGGGTCAATGAGGAAGCTATCGGCTAAGGGGGACGTTGTCTCCCGCCTGCATCTGTGTACCGCCTGCATCGGCGATGCCGGGCCTTTGTCTTATAGCCGGCTGCCGTCCACAGCTGGGGATGCAGATCAGCCCGGCCGCCATTCGGTTCGGATACCAGCCGCTCTCCCATACCCCAATCCTATTAGAAACGAACCTCGGCTCTGCCGGGGACAACAGCAAAACGCCCGCCGGTTTTTCGGCGGGCGTTTCTTTCTATAAAAGAATGCTTATTTGAGATTAAAGACCGTCTCGATCTCCTCAACCTCTTCATCGCTGATGATGTTGACCTTACCGAGCACCTCGGAGTCGATGATGGACTTGGCAGAATACTCCGCCACCTCCAGCCGGTCGAAGGCATTGAGCAGGCTCGCGCCCGTCACAATGATGCAGTCGTTTTCCACCAGAACCACCGGGTTGGAGGGGGTGAGCATCTCCGCCACCATCTCCGGCTGCATGAAGGAGGAGCCATAGGGAACCTTGCTGACGGTGCGCAGCTGGATATAGCTCTCCGGAATGGTACGGCTGTCAAACTCCCGGTCGGTAACCGCGAAGGACATGATGTGAGGCGCGTGAGCGATAATCACGGAATTGATTTCCGGATGCTTGTCGTAGATGTTCTTATGAAGCATAACCGAACGGCTGGGGGTCTTGCCGGCCTCCCGCTGCTCGCCGTCGATACGGACAATGTCCTCCACCTGCATATATTTGCGGTCCTTCATATACGGGGTGATGAGGAAGGAATTGTCGTTGAGGCGGACAGAGAAGGTACCCTCGGTGCTGTTGAACAGTCTCTGGTCGTAAGAACGATGGATGAACTCCACCATTTCCCGGCGGGAGTTGTTCTCATCGGCATAATGGCGCTTGGGGATGAACTCGTCCAGCTCCTTGCAGGTGTTCTCCTTGAGGTGGGACATCCGCAGGTGCTTTTCGGTCAGAGAATGGACGGTGCCAATGCGGTTGGCATTAATCTCCAGGCGGGCGCAGGACTCAAGGGTCTCGAACGCCATGAAGGCCTTGAAGATATTCTCCGAGCCGACCACCACGCCGTGGTTTTCCAGCATAACGACATTATAGCCCTCTTCAAAAACGCTGGCGATCTTGTCGCCCAGCTCCTTGCTGCCCGGGATGGCATAGGGGGCAAAGCCCACCCGGCCGCACACCAGGTCCACGTTGGGGATGATGTGGGTATCCGGGATACGGGAAACGTTGGAGAAGGCCACCAGGGCCGGCGGATGGGCGTGCAGAACGGCGGAGAGGTCGGGGCGCAGCTTATAAATCTGCTGATGGAAGGGCAGCTCCACCGACGGCTTATGGCGGCCGATGATCTGGCCGTCCGGCAGGACATGCACCATATCCTCACGGCGCAGGTTGCCCTTGTCGATGCTGCCGGGGGTGATCCAAATATCCCCTTCCGGCGTGCGGATGGAAAGGTTTCCGCCGGAGGTGGTCGTCATACCGTACTGATAAATGCGCTCCATCATAATGACGAGCTGGTCGGCCGGATGAAGTAATTCAAAATTCATTTACAATGCACCTCTCATAAAAATTTCGACATGTTGGACTTTATCTAATCCTGGCGGTGAAAATCCAGCCAGGTGGTTTCCGCTTCGCTTCGTTTGGGCCGTTCCATCAAATCGATGATGGCGTCCTTGGGGTCCTTGCCGTGGTACAAAACCTCATAGCATTCGGTGGTGATGGGCATGTCCACCCCGTACCTCTGCGCCAGACGGTAAGCCGAATGGGTAGCCAGATAGCCTTCCACCATGCCGACCTCCTCCACCGCCTTTTTCGGCGCGACCCCTTGGCCGATGAGAATACCGGCCCGGCGGTTGCGTGAATGCATACTGGTGCAGGTGACCACCAGATCCCCAATGCCGGTTAACCCCGCAAAGGTTTCCTGCTTCGCCCCCATCCGAATGCCTAGGCGGGCAATCTCGGAAAGGCCCCGGGTCATCAGGGCCGCCTTGGTGTTGTCCCCCAGCCCCAGTCCGTCGCAGACGCCGGCAGCCAGCGCAATGATGTTTTTCAAAGCGCCGCCCAGCTCCACGCCGGTCAGATCGGGATTGACGTACACCCGAAACACCGGGTTCATCAGGGTATTCTGGACCAGGCAGGCGGCTTCCTCCGAACGGGAGGCGGCCACCACCGTAGTGGGAACCCCGCGGGACACCTCCTCCGCATGGGACGGGCCGGAAAGCACCGCCACCCTCGCCTGGGGAAGCTCCTGTTCTATCACTTGGGAAAGGCGAAGCAGATGCTCCTCCTCAAACCCCTTTGCCACATTGACCACCACCGCCCCTTGGGGCAGCACGTCCTTCAGGCTGTGGGCCGTCTGACGCACCGCGAAGGACGGGACCGCCAGGATCACCAGATCCGCCTCGGCCGCCGACGCCAGATCCCCGGTAATCGCAATGGATTCCGGGATTTTCACCCCCGGCAGCAGCTTTTTATGCTCCCGCACCTTGGATAGGCGGTTCACTTCCTCCTCGAACACCGACCACATGCTCACCTGGTGGCCGCTGCGGTCGGCCATCATCGCCAGGGCCGTCCCCCAGCCGCCTGCGCCCATGACACGAATCCTCGCCATCAGCCGTTTCCTTCTTTCTTCGCACCAATCCGTTTTTCCTCCCCGCGGAAGATGCGCACGAGATTGGTACGGTGTTTCACCGTGACAATAACCCCCATCACCAATGCGACAACCGTGGTGACAATCACCATAGTAAACTGCGACCGGATGGGCGCGGACAGATAATCCAGAAAATACGTAATGCTGAAGGTGGCCAGCGGATAGGCCACCGCCGCCGAGACCGAGGCAAGGGACACCATCTTCGACAGCGCCAGCACCACGACGAATACCGCCACCACAATCAGGAAAATCCGCCAGTCGACAAACAGGATCATTCCCGCCGTGGTCAGCACCCCTTTGCCGCCCTTAAACCCAAAGTAGCAGGGGAACAAGTGCCCGATGGTGCAGAAAAAACCAGCCAGATAGGTGGCGTAGAGCATCCTGGTCTCAAGCGCCAGCTCCGACGCGCCCAAATGCTCGAACAGCAGCCGGCCGATGAGGATGGCAACCGCCACCTTGGCCACATCCCCCACCGCCGTCAGGATACCCGGCAGCTTTCCGGAGGAGCGCAGCACATTGGTCATACCCGCGTTTCCGCTTCCTTGGGTGCGCACATCCTTGCCGGTAAACAGCCTCGAAAAGATGACCGCCGAGCTGATGCTTCCCAGCAGATAGGCGATTGCCGCCGTCAGGATGACGGCCCATATATTTTGCCCAAGAAACGTTCCAATCTGTGTAAAAAAGCCGGCCATGCCGCTTCTTCCTCCCCTTTGCGGCGGGGCGCGCCCCGCGCTTCATTGTTCTCTTTGCGCCGTTACGCCTTGCGGTCGCCCCGTTCCCGGACGATAAAACGCACCGGCGTTCCCTCTAAACCGAACACTTCCCGGATCTTGTTCTCAATGTAACGCTGGTAAGAGAAATGGAACAGCTCCGCGCGGTTGACGAAACAGACAAAGGTAGGCGGACGGGTAGAAGCCTGGGTGATGTAATAGATCTTCAGCCGCTTGCCCTTGTCCGACGGCGGCTGCACCCGGGCGGTCGCGTCCCCCAGCACGTCGTTGAGCATGCCGGTGGAAATGCGCATGGAATTCTGGGTATCGACAAACTTAATCAGCTCCATCAGCCGGTCAAGCCGCTGGCCGGTCTTTGCGGAGATAAAGATGATGGGCGCATAGGACATAAAGGAAAAATCCTGCATCAGCTTTTTGCGGGTTTCGTCCATGGTACGGCCGTCCTTCTCCACCGCGTCCCATTTGTTGACCGCAATCAGGCAGGCCTTCCCCGCCTCGTGGGCAAGGCCCGCCACCTTGGAATCCTGTTCGGTAAAGCCCTCGGTGGCGTCGATGAGGATGACGCAGACCTGCGCCCGTTCAATGGCCATCTTGGCCCGCAGAATGCTGTATTTTTCAATGGCGTCCTCCACCTTGGACTTGCGCCGGATTCCGGCCGTGTCGATAAAAAGGAAGCGCCCGAACTTGTTTTCAATTTCGGTGTCCACCGCGTCCCGGGTGGTCCCGGCAATGTTGGAGACGATCACCCGCTCCTCGCCGGTGATGCGGTTAATCAGGGAAGATTTCCCCACGTTCGGCTTGCCGATAACCGCGACCTTTACCAGGTCCTCTTCCTCTTCCTCCTCCATCTCCGCAGGAAGCAGGTCGTACACCGCGTCGAGCAGGTCGCCGGTTCCGTGCCCATGAGCGGCGGAAACCGGAATCGGATCGCCCAGCCCCAGGTTATAAAACTCATAAAACTCCGCCGGAGGCGCGCCGATGGAATCGCACTTGTTGACGCACAAAAGCAGCGGCTTGCCGCTTTTCTGCAACAGGACCGCCACCTCTGCGTCCGTCGCTACGACCCCGCTTTTTAAATCGGTCACCAATACAATGACGTCCGCTTTTTCAATCGCCAGCTCCGCCTGCCGGCGCATCTGGGACAAAATAATATCCTGCGAATACGGTTCGATGCCGCCGGTGTCCACCAGGGCGAAGCGCCGGTCCCGCCACTCACAGTCGGCATAAATCCGGTCGCGGGTGACGCCGGGGGTATCCTCCACGATGGAGAGACGCACACCGGCAAGTTTATTAAACAGGGTGGATTTTCCCACATTCGGCCGCCCTACAATCGCTACCAGCGGTTTAGACAAACCATGCACCTCCTAAGACTGCGTGCAGCAATTCGGCCCCGTCGTTGTCCACCGGGGTGACGGGGACCCCCAGCGCCTCCTCCAGCTCGGACAGAGACACATTATCAAGAAACAAATCGCCCTCCCGGCGCAGCATATTGGAGGGAAGCAGCACTTCCTCCCCCAGCGAACGCCCGGCCAGCTGCTTTTTTATATCTTGCCCGGTAATCAAACCGGAAACGGTAATATTCGGCCCAAAAAATTCATTTTCTATCGCTATGACCTGTACCTTTAAATTATGCCACCTTTTTCCCGCCTCGTCAATGAGCGAAGTGATAAAAGGTGCGGCCGCTTTTCCCGTAACTATGGTGATTGTGCGCGATTTTGTCAATTCACCCCGGGCGTCTTTCAGCGCCTCGTGAAACTGCTCGTCCAAAAGCGCCAGCATCCCCACGCCGTTTTCCAGCTGTGCGAATTCCTCATAAAAGGATGCCGGGGGGATGGGGCGCTTGGCTTTCAGATAAAACTCGTCGGCCGGATAGAAAAGCCGGGTGCCGAACGCCTTTCGGCATTGCTCGCCGAAGGCTTCGGCCAGGTCGATGACCGCGCCGGCCGTTTCCTCACAAAACGGCTCGAGAGGGGCGAGCCCTTCCCGGAACTTGGTCAGCCCCACCGGTACCATGCACACGCTTTTGACCGCCGGGCGAAGGGCCGCCAAATCCCGCATCGACCGGGCCAGCTCTTCCCCATCGTTGTAGCCGGGGCAAAGTACCAGCTGGCAGTTGAGGGAAATCCCGCCTTCGGCCAGCATCTTTAGATACCGCAGCACCTCCCCGGCAAAGCGGTTGCCCATCATCTTCACCCGCAGCGCAGGGTTGGTGGTATGCACCGACACGTTGACGGGGCTGATGCGCATCTGGATGATCCGCCGGATCTCTTCCTCCTGGATATTCGTCAGCGTGATGTAATTGCCGAACAGAAAGGACAGCCTGGCATCGTCGTCCTTAAAATACAGGCTTTCCCTCATCCCCTTGGGCAGCTGGTCGATAAAGCAAAAGACGCATCGATTGCGGCAGCTTCGCTGCTGATCCATCAGGTAGGTTTCAAACTGCAGCCCCAGATCCTCATATTCCTCTTTTCGTACCAGTATCGTGCGCATTCTGCCGCCCCGCTCGATTTTCAGCCGCAGCTTTTGCTCGAGGGTATAAAACTGATAGTCGAGCACGTCGGTTATCGTATGCCCGTTGACCGATATAAGCCGGTCGCCCGGCCGCATTCCCGTCCGCTGGGCCGGGCTTCCTTCCTCGACCCCGATGATGGATACCGCCATGATGCTTCCTCCTACTGGTTTTTCACGCCGCCATGCTTTTGCTCCTCCGGCCAAAGATTCCGCCCCGCCTCGGGCCGGCTTTCCACACACGTTTCGCTCCGCTTCCCCGTTTTCCCAGGCGCCCCGCCTAAGCGGCAGCTGGGCGTGGCCTAAGCCGGGAGCTTGGGCCATGCTGGACGGCGGCGCATCGGACGGTCAAGCCGTGGCCGGGGAAAATCCAAAAAAAATAGAGAAGGATTTCTCCTCCTCTAATTCTTTTTCGAAAGGCTTAGGCTTCCTCCGCCGCTTTTACGATGATCTGTCTCCCCCGATAGGTTCCGCAGCTATCGCAAACTCTGTGAGGCCGCTTGAACGCGCCGCACTGCTCACATTTGATGAGAACAGGGGCCTCGATCTTCCAGACATTGTTGCGTCTCTTGTCGCGTCTTGCTTTCGAATGCTTTCTCTTCGGCACCGCCATGGTCAGCACCTCCCTCTTATAATAACACTAATCCAATAGCTTTCGTAACGCCTCAAGCCTGGGATCCACCGGCTTGCTGCTGCAGCCGCAGTCCCCTTCGTTGAGGTTTTTGCCGCACTGCATACAAAGCCCCTTGCAGTCCTCCCTGCAAAGATGCTTCATCGGCAGCGTCAGCAAAATGTCCGACTCCACCAGCTCATCCAGGTCGATCTCATCCGATTCCACCAAGATCAGCTCGTCGTTGTCTTCCCTGTTTAAAGAGGTTACCAGTACATGCTCCACCGGAATCTCATGCGCTTCGCGGTACGGCGTCATACACCGGTCGCAGAGAAGCGAAAGGGTAAAGGCCGCCGTCAGCGTCATGTACACGATAGAGGATTTGCCTTCCAGCTTGCCCGTCACATGGATGGGAGAGCAGTCGGCCAGAAGAGCTTCATCCGGTGTAAAGGTATAATCCACCGGCCGGACGCCGCCCTCTGTAAACAATGTTTTTAATCCAAGAATCATAGGTCACCTCATATACCACGATACAATATTATATCTTCGGCATTGGACTTTGTCAAGGAATTTCGAAATCTTTTGAGGCTTATCGCCCCTCTTTTGTCAAAGCAGGGCCAGAAGCGCTCCGGGCGTTTCGATCAGATGGGCCGCGCCGTTTTCCAAAAGCTCCTCCCTGGTGCGAAAGCCCCACAGCACCCCCACGCCGGTGGCGCCGCTGTTTTCCGCCGTTCGCATATCCACGCCCGAGTCCCCGACAAAGAGGCAGTCGGCCGGGTCGGCCCCCAGCTCGCCCATCACCTTCCAGGTAAGCCCCGGGTCCGGCTTGACGCGGTAGCCCGGCTGGTTGCCCGCTGCCGCCGCAAAGGTCCCCGGCGCAAACAATTCCCCTAGTATCCGCCTGGTCTGGTCGTTCGGCTTATTGGAGACCACCGCCGCCCCGATCCCCTTTTCTTTGAGGGCGGCGAGCAGCTCCGCCACCCCGGGATAGGGCCTTGTCTTGTCGCAGCAGTGTTCCAGATACCGCTTGACATAGGCGCTGCGCAGCGCCTCAATCCGTTCCTGCGTGGCCTCCCCGGGCGGCAAAATCCGCTCCATCAGCTTGGGGACCCCGTCTCCCACAAAATAGCGGAAATCCTCCACCCGCTCCTGTCTCGGGTACCCGAACTGCTCGAGCGCGTAATTGGACGCGTCCGCCAGGTCCTCAAGCGAGTCGATGAGCGTTCCGTCCAGGTCAAACAACACAAACCGCTTTGCCATGGTCCTGCCCTTCCCCCTCTCTTATTCTCCGCCCCGCGCCGCCAAATCCTTCAGCTCGTCCTTGGTAAAATAGTATTTCCTGTCGCAGAACTGGCAGCAGACCTCCGCCTTTCCGGAGTCGTCCGCCAAACCGGCCAGGTCCTCTTCCTTCAGGGTCAAAAGGGCCTTTTCCACCCGCCGGCGGCTGCAGTCGCATTGATAGGAAACCTCCGCCTCGTCGAGCAAGTCGGTCTCAAAGCCGTCGAGCGCCCTGCGGCAGATGTCGTCAATGGTCATGCCCTTAGAGAGCATCCGGGTGATGGAGGGCAGCCCCTGGATGTTCTGCTCCAGCTGGGCCACATCCGCCTCCGGCGCAAAGGGGAGCAGCTGAATGAGCAGGCCGCCCGCGCAGTTGACCGTCAGATCGGGATTGACCAGCACCCCCAGGGCGCAGACGGTCGGCACCTGCTCGCTGGCCCCGTAATAGCCGGTGATGTCCTCCGCGATCTCCCCCGATACAAGGGGGCACTGTCCCACATAGGGCTCTCCCACGCCGGTATCCCGGATGACCGCCAGCCGCCCGTCCCTGCCGACCGCGCCGCCCACGTCCAGCTTTCCCTTTTCGTTGAGCGGCAGCTCCACCACCGGGTTTTGCGGGTAGCCTTTGGCGTTTCCCGTGCTGTCGGCCACGCACAGCAGCGTCCCGCAGGGCCCTCCCCCGTTGATGCGCAGGGTAATGGTATCCTTCTCCCCCTTGAGCATGCTGCCCATCAGGCTTGCGCCGGTCAAAAGCCTTCCCAGCGCCGCAGTCACCACCGCCGAGGTCTTATGGATGCGCTCCGCTTCTCCCACCATATCGGTGGAATCCACCCCGCACGCGACGATGGAGCCTTCCTTGGTAATCATTCGGATGCGTCTTCCCATTGCCATTTCCCTTTCCATAAAAAACGGCAGGCGAACAGCCTACCGGCATTTTTCCACTACATAGACCGCGCGCTGGGAATCCTCCCTCACCTCGCGCATGGTCATTTCCTCAAAAACATCCAGCACCTCCAGGCCCGCCTGATGCAGCCATTCGGTCAGCTCTTCCCTGGTATACGCCCGCTCACGAAAGGATTCGCCCAGCCGCAGATACCGTCCATCCTCCATAAGCTCAAAGAAATCCAGGTCGATGTCCACCGTCCGGGTGCCCGGGTCATACCCGCACTGCCAAACGCAGAACAGCTCCTCCAGATCGTAGACGAACGCATGATCCCCCAGCACCCGCTCATGCTTATAGGGGGTATTTACGTCAAAGAGGAAGATTCCCCCCGGCTCCAGAAAAAGGGAGACCCGTTCCAGCGCCTTCTTCACTTCCTCGGGTTCGGTGATATGATTGAGGCTGTCGAGGGTGCAGATCGCGCTGTCCACCGTACCGTACAGATCCAGCTGCTGCATGCTCTGGCACAAGAAAAGCACGTCGAGCCCCTGCTCCATCGCCTTTTCCCTTGCCGTCAGCAGCATCTCCGCCGAGCTGTCCACCCCGATGACCTCGATCCCTCTTTTTGCAAACTCGCACGCCATGCTTCCCGTCCCGCAGGCCAAATCCAGCAGCAGCCGGGGCGGGCGGATGGAATACCTCCCGAACAGGTCCAGCAGATAGGCCGCTCTCGCCGGGTAGTCCACATTCCCCGTCAGCGCGTCGTAGTAGTCGGCAAAGCAGGTGTAGCCGCTCACTTGTCACGAATCCTTTCAAAAACCAGGCGGTATCCGTCGCAGCCGTAAGCAAGGGAACGCTTGACCCGGCTGATGGTAGCGGTGCTTGCCCCGGTAGCGGCGACGATCTCACTGTATACATGGTTTTCGCTGAGCATCTTTGCGACCACCAGCCGCTGGGACATGGCCTTGAGCTCGGGGACGGTACACAAATCCTCGAAGAAATCGTAGCATTCCTCCATATTCTCAAGTGCCAGGATTGCCTGAAACAGCAGGTCTACATTTTTATCCTTCACCTTGGAATTCATTGATACACACCTCTTTTACAATCCCGCAGGCCCTTCTGTCCGCGGACGAATTCTTTCTTTCTAATTTACCACACTGCATTGTAAAAGTAAAGCGTTTGGATGCTTTCCTCTGTTTTTCGTCCAAAGCAGCCGTAAGCCTCCCCGCATTCCCCCATACCCGTACAGAGCCGGCCGCGTGCAGCCGAAACCACAAAGCGGTCGGGCTGAGCATGCCTTCTCAACGGCCTCTCCAGGGCAAGCGCGTCAAAGCCTCTTCCGCATCCCGTAATCAGGCAAATTTTCTTAACAGCAGCCTTCCACCGCCAAAAATCCGATGGGAGCCGCTCGATTGCTTCCAGCAAACGCATTTCGGTTCCCCTACGTCAGAGCGCTTATTTTCATAATCAAAAAGCCCTGCGCTTCCTTTTGGGAGGCGCAGGGCATCGATCACCGTTTGCGTTTCTTACGGGTTGACGATTTCCGCATCCACCTGCGGAATATCCTGGCTGGCCGCCGAAACCGACAGGGTAATGGTGGTGTTGCTGGCATCCGAAAGGGTCTTGAGCTTGCTGGCGAAAACGCCGAACGCCTCCATGTCGCTGCCGCCGATCTTCAGCGTTCCGTCGATGAAGATGTCGGTCACATCGTAATTGGCCGCGCAGATGCCGCTGACGAAGCCGAAGAAAGCGTCAAAGCCGCTGATCTGATAGGCCTCGGCGTCCACCAGGCGGATCTGATGGCTGATGTCGTAGGTAAGCTTAGAGCCCTTCTCAATAAAAACCACATCGCCCTTGGTATTCTTCATGGCTTCGTTGGCCAGATCAATCAGCACCTTGGTTTTGCCGGTTCCCTTTTTCCCGACGATTAACTTAATCATGATGATTACCTCCTAAAATATAATCGTTGCGCATGGACGCAAGAGATGTATCCCGCTTTTCAAACGCCGCCGCCCCGAAGGGCGGGTCAAACAGCCTATTTAAGCCGCTGCTCAAGCAACTCCTTTTGTTCCTCGTAGCCGGGCTTGCCCAGCAGCGCGAACATATTCTTTTTGTAGCTCTCCACACCCGGCTGGTCAAACGGATTGACGCCCAGCAGATAGCCGGAAATGGCGCAGGCCTTCTCAAAGAAATAGGTCATGTATCCATACTCGTAGGCGTCGGCCTGCGGAATGGAAAGAACCAGGTTTGCCACACCGCCGTCGGTATGGGCGAGAACCGTACCTTCGAAGGCCTTGCGGTTTACATAGGACATCGGCTTGCCGGCCAGGAAGTTAAGGCCGTCGCCGTCGTTTTCCTCCCGCTCAATGCAGATGTCCTGTTTCGCCTTGTCGAACAGCACCACCGTCTCAAACATGGAACGGGTGCCGTCCTGCACGAACTGGCCCATGGAGTGCAGGTCGGTGGAGAAATTGACGGAGGCCGGGAACAGACCCTTGCCGTCCTTTCCTTCGCTCTCGCCGTAAAGCTGCTTCCACCATTCGGCCACCATCACAAAGTTGGGCTCGTACCCCACCAGCAGCTCGATGGCCTTGCCCTTGCGGTACATGATGTTACGCAGGGCCGCATATTTATAGCAGTCGTTTTTCTCCAAATCGCACACCGAATAGGCTTCCCGCGCGTCGGCGGCGCCTTGCATCATCGCGTCGATATCCGCGCCGGACACCGCGATGGGCAGAAGCCCCACCGCCGTCAGCACCGAGTACCGGCCGCCCACGTCGTCGGGCACCACAAAGGTCTCGTAGCCTTCCTCGTCCGCCAGCTTCTTCAGGGTGCCGCGGGCCTTGTCGGTGGTGGCGAAGATGCGCTCCTTCGCCCCGTCCTTGCCGTATTTCTTCTCCAGGTAGGCTTTGAACACCCGGAAGGCAATGGCCGGCTCGGTAGTGGTGCCGGACTTGGAAATGACGTTTACCGACACATCCCTGCCCTCACAGATGGAGAGCACCTCGGAAAGGGCCGTGGAGCTGATGGAATTGCCGACAAAATAAATGTCCGGCGTATCCTTTTTCAGACTGTTGTAGAGGGGGGAATGGACGAATTCCACCGCCGCCCTGGCGCCCAGGTAGGACCCGCCGATGCCGATGACCACCAAAACGTCGGAATTGCCCTGAATCTTTTGGGCCGCTTTTTTAATCCGGGCGAATTCCTCCCGGTCGTAGTTGACCGGCAAATCCAGCCAGCCGATAAAATCGTTGCCCATGCCGGTGCCCTTGTGAAGCATCTCGTGCGCTGCTTCCACCTGCGGAGCCATTGCGCAGAGCTCGTGGTCACGGACAAAGCCTTTCATATGTCTATCGATCAGTGTAACTGCCATGCAACCGCCTCCTAAATAGGTTGGTTCCATTTTACCGTATCTCCACCATATTTGCAAGGCGAAGGCATGTTATTTTTCAATTTTTGTGTAACATTTACAATTTCGTCACGATTAAACCGCCAAAAGGCCCTCTATGAGCAGACAAAATGCTTTGAAGAAGGACATCCGCTCAACGCTTTGCGCCGCCACCAGCGGAACCTCCGCCACGATCTCGTCACCGCAGGTAACCACCGCTCTTCCTACCTGCTGGCCCTTTTCCACCGGAGCCTCCACCTGCTCGGCCAGCTCAATGCTGGCGGACAGCTCCCCGGCCTTCGCCTTCTCAATGAGGATCTTGCTGGTGCCCGATACTTCCACCATCACCTCCGCCTGCATGCCGTGGCTGACCGGGACGGGGACCACCTCTTCCATATTGATGGGCGGTTCCACCAAGGAGTAATTGGCAAAGCCCCATTCGAGCATACTGCGCGCGCCGTTGAACTGGTCGTTCTTCTCCTCACCGCCTAAGACCACCGCCACCAGGTGCAGGTCGTTTTTCATGGCGGATGCGGAAACACAGCGGCCGGCGTTGTTGGTGGTGCCGGTTTTCAGGCCGGTGGCCGGCTCATAAAACCGGATGAGCTTATTGGTGTTGGCAAGGCCGGTGGCACCATCGCGCAGAGAGCCGGTCCAAATCTTCGTATAGTCCATAATCTTTTCATGCTTGAGCAGCTCGCAGGACATAACGCCGATGTCGTGGGCGGTGGTAATATGGCCGTCCTCATCAAGGCCGTGAGCGTTT
Source organism: uncultured Clostridia bacterium (assembly GCA_904420015.1). Lineage (GTDB taxonomy): Bacteria > Bacillota > Clostridia > Oscillospirales > Acutalibacteraceae > Solibaculum_A. Next base: position 68,888 of record CAJFTS010000012.1, on the reverse strand, counting down.
TTAAAGGTGGTGTCGTTCATCCCCAGCTCCTTTGCCCGCTGGTTCATCAACGCCACAAAGGCCTCCTCGGTGCCGGAAATGTATTCCGCCAGCGCCACCGCCGCATCGTTGGCGGAGTTGACCATCAGCCCCTTCATCAGGTCGTCCACCGACATGCTCTCCCCCGCCTCCAGGAAGATGGTGGTGCCTCCCATCGCCATGGCGTTTTGGCTGATGAGCACCATATCCGTCAAGGAAATGGTTCCCTTCTCCACCGCCTCTAAGGTCAATAAGGCCGTCATGATTTTGGTGATGGAGGCGGGCGCCCGTTTTTCGTTGGAATTCATCTCGTATAAAATCTTTCCGGTGGTAACCTCCATCAAAATGGCAGATTTGGCCTTAACCTGGATCTGGCCGGCATCCTCCGGGGCGATGGTCGGCAAAATTCCGCCGTCGTCGGTCAGCTCCGACGTGGTGTCCGACGCGCTGGCCAAAGCGCCGGTAGACCCGCACAGCACCAGAACAACCGCCGTCAAGAAAGACAAAAGCTTTGTCAATTTCCTCATTACTGCACACCTCCGCAATCTTCTGTGCTAAAGCTTATGCGCAGAAAGGCGAAAACATGTACAAAGGAACGAAAGGCCGCCGGGCCTTGTCCGATTTTCCCGGACGCCCGGCGGCCTTCGAAAAAAACGGGGGCCGGCCCTTTCGGGCTCGTCCCCCTGCCATGGCCTTTTCTTATTTTGCAAGGAAGGGCGTGATCTCATCCATGAACTTGGAATTGCCCTCGCAGTCGGCCTGCAGCAGCAGCTTCTGGGACAGATCCAGGCTGAAAATACCCATGATCGACTTGGCGTCGATGACATACTTGCCCAGTACCAGCTCCACATCGAAATCGTACTGATTGACGATGTTGACAAACTCCTTGACGTCCTTGATGGAATTGAGCATGACGTTTACGCTTACCATCGTTCATTCCTCCAACTTGTTATTTTTCTGACTATCGTTATTATAAACGCCCCATCTCCGATTATCAAGAGTTTGAAGGGCGAACCTTGAAAAAAGGACAGTTTTCCTATATAGTTAGGATGAAATTCCAAATAATTTGTGAGGCGAAGAACTTGACAATTTGTTTTTATACCCTCGGCTGCAAGGTCAACCAGTACGAAACCGAGGCCATGGCCGAACGGATGCGGGCGGCCGGGTATACCTTAGTGAGGGCGGGAGAGGAAAGCGACGTCATCGTCATCAACTCCTGCACCGTTACCGGCGAAAGCGACTCGAAGGTGCGCAAGCTTCTGCGCCGTTGCCGGCGGGAATGTCCGGGCGCGGTCATCGCGGTGACCGGCTGCTATCCCCAGGCCGTTGCGGACGCGGCGGACGCGCTGGCGGAGGCGGACATTGTAATGGGAACCCGCAACCGCGCCCTCCTGCCCGGCTATGTGGCCGACTTTTTTGAGCACCGGCAGCGGATTGTGGCCGTCCGCCCCCATGAAGAGGGGGAGGATTTCGAGGCCATGCAGGTAAAGGCTTTTGCAAAGCGGACCCGCGCCTTTGTCAAAATCCAGGACGGATGCAACCGGTATTGCTCCTATTGCATCATCCCCACCGCCCGGGGCCCCATCCGCTCCAAGCCCCTTCCCGCTATCCGGGAGGAGCTTTCCGCTCTGGCCGCCGCCGGGTATAAGGAGGCGGTCCTGGTGGGGATCAACCTCTCCGCCTATGGGGAGGAAACGGGGCTGTCCCTGCCCGACGCCGTCGAGGCTGCGGCTTCGGCGGAGGGGATTGAGCGGATCCGGCTGGGCTCCCTAGAGCCGGATAAGTTCGACGAAGGGCTTATTTCCCGGCTCTCCGCCTGCCCTAAGCTCTGCGGGCAGTTTCACCTGTCCTTGCAAAGCGGCTGCCGGGAAACCCTCAAGCGGATGAACCGGCATTACACCCCCGCGGAATACGAAGAGGTGGTAAACCGGCTGCGGGCCGCCTTTCCCGGCTGTGCCATCACCACCGACGTGATGGTGGGCTTTGCCGGGGAAACGGAAGCAGAATTCGAGGAGTCCCTAACCTTTGTCCGAAAAATCGGGTTTGCCAAGGTGCATACCTTTGCGTATTCCCCCCGGCCGGGCACCGTGGCCGCCGGATTGGCGGGACAGGTGCCGAAGGAGGAGAAGGAACGCCGCAGCAAGCGGATGATGGCGCAAGCGGAGCAGGACCGGGCCGCCTTCCTCAAAGCCCAGGTCGGCCGGGTGGAGCCGGTCCTCTTCGAGCAGGAGGCGGCCGACGGCGTCTGGGAAGGGTACACCCCCAACTACACGCCGGTGCGGGTGACCGGCGCCGGTCTAAGCGGGCGGATTCTTCCCGTGCGCCTGACCGGATGCCGTGACGGCTGGTGCGTGGGAAACCCGGCGGAAGCCCGAAAGGAGGAACCGGTATGACAAAGCCCATCATCGCCGTTTCCAGCGGGGACCCGGCCGGCATCGGCCCGGAAATCGTCTGCAAGGCTTTGGCGGAGCCTTCCTTGGCTGCGGATGCGCTCTGTGTAACGGTGGGCAGCCGGAAGGTATTCGAGGAGACGTTGGGGCGCCTTTCCCTTCCTTTAAAGCTTCATGCGGTCGGCGCCCCCCAGGATGCCCTAGACCGGCCGGGGGTCCTCAACCTCATCGACCTCGACAACGTCCAAATGGATCGCTTTGTCCCCGGAACAATCAGCGCCATGTGCGGACGGGCGGCTTACGAATACATCGAGCGGTGTATCTCCCTGGCCATGGCGGGGCAGGTACAGGCGGTTTCCACCGCCCCCATTCACAAGGAAGCGCTGCGGGCGGCCCAGGTGCCCTACATCGGGCATACCGAGATTTTCGCTGCCTTGACCGGTACCGTAGACCCTCTGACCCTCTTTGAGGTGCGGGGAATGCGGGTATTCTTCCTCACCCGGCACGTATCCCTGCGGGAGGCCTGCGCCCTGGTGACCAAGGAACGGATCGTCTCCTGCGTCAAGCGCTGCTTTGCCGCACTGGAACGGCTGGGGGTAACGGATGCGGCCATGGCGGTGGCGGGGCTCAATCCCCACAGCGGGGAGCACGGCCTGTTCGGCTGGGAAGAGGTGAACGAGGTAACGCCGGCGGTGGAGGAGCTTAAGGAGCTCGGCTACCGGGTGGAGGGCCCCATCGGGGCCGACTCGGTCTTTCACCTGGCGCTCACCGGGCGGTACCAGGCGGTTTTGTCCCTCTACCACGATCAGGGACACATCGCCACCAAAACGCTGGACTTTGAACGGACCATTGCCATCACCAACGGGATGTCCATCCTGCGCACCTCGGTGGATCACGGCACCGCCTTCGACATCGCGGGAAAAGGGACGGCAAGCCCGGTGAGCATGATCGAGGCTATCCGCCTCGCCGCCAAGTACGCCCCTTCTTTTCAGCCGGCAGGATAACGCCCGGCGGCTTCTTCGGTTCTGCGGCCAAAAGGACGGCTTTTTCCCCTCATCCTCTATCCGAACCCGGGAGAACCGCCTCCGTTTTGGGGCGAATTCGGTATTTGGTTTACAGACAACCGCATTATATATCAGGATGAAGCAAAACCACTAGGAAACTAGCGGCATGCACAGACCGAAAAGGGACGGTACTTGCTGACTCCCGGAAGGGGGGGTAGAAGGTTTGCCGCTATCGCATCCTACTTACTCACAGCCGCTTTTTATGACACGATTGAAAAAGGACGGGAAGGCATGCTAGCCCTCCCGTCCTTTTTTCCCCTCTTCGCTGATTGCACCTCGCAAAGCCTTATTCTTCCGCCTATCCGCCTAAGGCAGCCCTTTGGACGAAGGCCGATTCGTCGTTAGCACCCGCCGATCTTTTGATGAAAGCCCCGCATTAACCCTTCCTCGCTTCCTCCCCGGCCGCAAGACCGCCGGAAGCATCCTTCCTTGGGAACCGATCTCATCTCGATCCAGGCCGGATAATAGCCCGCCGACAAGGCCAGCCGCTTGGAGAGGATGTTTGCATTCCAGGTGCCGTAATAGGGGACTCTGCCCCAGGCGAAACCCGCCCGGGTAAGCGCCGCCACCAAGCTGCCTCCCACCCCTTTGCCCCGGCTTTTCGGCTTAACATCCACCCCGATCTGCCAAAGCCGCCCGCCGTCTATCCCGGCGGCGGCAACCCCGGCCAGCTTTTCCCCCTCGAACCCAGCCAGCGCCAGGGCGATCTCTCTGTGCCCGAGGGCGTGGGGAAACCGGCGGGAGGCACGCAGCACGCCCGTCTCTTCCCTTGAAAGCACCTGGAGGGAAACCTCCCGCCCCGAATGGGGCGCCTTTCCCGGCCCAGCCGGCAGGAAAAAGGTCTGGCTTACCCCCAGCTCCCTCCCATACCGGGAGAGAACCCGGTCAATCCGGGCCATGGCGGGAAAATCGAACAGCCGGGTCCCCTCCACGCCGGCAAAAAGAGGGCGGCAGGGGGACAACAGGGAGCGGGGGATCCCCGCCACCGCCCCTTTGCCGAAACAGAGGATCCGCAGTTCCCCGTCCCGCCTGGCATCCATTTCCTCCTCCGTCATTGCAGGCAGTGCGACAACCGTGTTTTCCACCCGGTCGAAGGCTGCGGCTTCGCATCCCAGCTCCAGCGCCAGCTGTTCTTTCACAAGGAAGAGCAGATCCTCTTTCGGATGCATCCTGCTCTCCCCCTTTCATTCTATTGCGGCAGCCGGTCAAGCAGCTCCCGGGTATAGGCCTTAAACGCACTGGGAAGCGCGATCTCCCCGGTCAGCTCCTCCCTGGTCACCCAGCAAAGCCCATTGACGTCGCTTTCCCTTTCAACATATGCCACAAAGCCGGTCATATGCCATTCGATGTGGGAAAAGATATGCTTCGCATCTGTCAAAGGCTCGATTCTCACCGGGGGCATTCCCCAGGCGTACAGCCGTTCCTCCACCTCGATCTCCGCCAATCGTCCTTCCACATTGGGAAGCTCCCAAAGCCCCGCCAGCAGCCCCTTGTCCTCCCGCTGCCGTACCGCCGCCCTTCCCTTGCAAAGGAGAAGGAGCACCGTGCGCTCCTCCTCCCGCCTGGCCTTCTTTTTCGCCTTTACCGGCAGCTCCATCGCCCGCCCCTGCCGCAGCCCCTCGCAGAAGGCCCGGACCGGGCACCGGCCGCATAAGGCCACGCCATTGGGCAGGCAGACGGTGGCTCCCAGCTCCATCAGGGCCTGGTTAAAATCCCCGGGCCGCGCAGGAGGAAGGATGCGGGCCAGCGCCTTCTCAAAGGTCCTCTTGACGATGGGCCGAGTAATGTCCGCTTCGCTTGCAAGCAGACGGGACACTACCCGCAGCACGTTCCCATCCACCGCCGGCACCGGCAGGCCGTAGGCAATGGAAGCGACGGCCCCTGCCGTGTAGGGCCCGATACCGGGGAGGGTCAGAAGCGCGTCGTAGGAGGCGGGCAGCTTTCCTTCAAACCGCTCCATCAAAAGGCCCGCCGCCTTTTTCAGATTCCGCGCCCGGGAGTAATACCCCAGCCCCTCCCACAGCTTCATGAGCAGGTCGTCGCTCACCCCCGCCAGCTCGGCGACACCGGGCAGAGCGGATACAAACCGTTCGAAATAGGGCTTGACCGCCTCCACCCTGGTCTGCTGGAGCATGATTTCCGAAATCCATACCCGATACGGAGTGGGCAGCTCCCGCCAGGGGAGGATGCGGGCGTTCCCGTCGTACCAGGAAAGAAGGGGTTCCACAATCCGGGAAAGGTTAAGGTCGTGGCTCTCGGCCTGCTCTTCCTTCGGCGTCTGTTTCATCGCTTCTCCTCCCTTCTTCCAAATGCCCCCGCCCGGGCCAGCAGCTTTCGGAATACCGCCAGCATATGGGGCTCTCTGCACCATTTTTCCATCTGATCCACCGGTACCCAGCGCAGCCCCTGGGATTCCGCGGGATTTTGGAGCAGCGGCTCCCCCTCCCGCGCCTGCAGCACAAAGGATGCACTGATATGGGTATGCGCCTCGACGGCGCTGCCGTTTTTCCTATGGCCGGGTACTCCCAGCAGGTCCAAGGCGAGGATTTCCTCCTTCACCGGGGTCAGCGCCGAAAGTCCGGTTTCCTCCCTCGCCTCCCGCAGAGCAACGGCCAGCAGATCCCTGTCCCCGTCCGCATGTCCGCCCGGATAAGTCCAGGATTGAAACTGCTTGTGAAAAAGGAGAAGGGTTTTGCTCCCCGAGGGGTTTAAAAGCAAAGCCGAACCGGTAAAATGATACCCACAAGTCCGTTCCAGAAGGGCGTCCCCCTTTTGTTCGATCAGCCGGATCACCCTTTCCCGCACCCTTTTCTCCGGTTCATCCGCCGGCCGGAAGGCTGCAATCTGCTCGCGATAGTCCACTTCTTCTCCTCCTCTTATAAAAAACCGGGGCGGCAGCCGTCCCGGTTTTTTCTCTTATCCCTTGCGGGTTTCATCCGTTTTGTCCTCATCCTGGCGCTCCACGATATAGGGCGGACGGTTTCGGGTAGCGTCAAACATCCGCCAGATATATTCCCCCAGAATGCCGATAGACAGCATCACGATACCGAAGCTCAACAGCACCAGGGCCGCCACCGTAGTAAATCCGTCCACCGTAATTTTCCCCGCCAGCTTCTGGATAAGAAGCACCAACAGCCAGATACACGAGCCGAGGAAGGAGACAAAGCCTACCCCGGAAATGAACCGGACGGGAAAATAGGAAAAGCCCAAAAAGGAATCCAACGCCATCTTGACCTTTTTGGACAGCGTCCATCTGGATTTCCCAATGACCCGCTTGGGCCGGATGTAAGAAACTTGCTCCATCGGAAACCCGCACCAAAGGATCTGTTCGGTCAAAGGGGTATTTTTCTCCTGCATCTTCACCAGCACATCGATGACCTCGCGGCCGATTAGATAGCTGTCAAAGCCTCCCTTGGGCATATTCTTCAGGGCGAACTTGCGCATCAGCAGGCAGTAAGTGTTGGACAGCAGCTTCTGCATGGCCGGTTCGTCCCGCCCCCTGCGCGCGGCAATCACCACCGGTGCGCCACCTCGGTATTTTTCGAGCATCTGAAGGATCATCTCGCTCGGCTCCTGCAGGTCGGCGGACTTTCGCACCGCGCAGGTACCGGTGCAGGCGGTCAGGCCCGCCAGCGTAGCCTCATGCTCGCCGAAATTGCGCGCCAGCTTGACGAGCCGGATCCTCGGATCAATCCTCTTAAGGTCGCACATCACCTGGTAGGATCGGTCCTTTGAGCCGTCGTCCACCAGCACCAGCTCATAATCCCAGCCGGCCGGAAGCCTTCCGAGGACCTTTTCCTTTAAATCCGCATAAAGGGGCAAAAGGTTGTCCTCACTGAAGTAGACCGGCACCACAATGGAAATCTTATCCATAAAGCGCGTCCGTTCCTTTCAATAATTTCTTCGTTCTTTTTCGACGCCCATTATTATAGCACGCCTCATAAAAAAAGCAAGGAAGACGCAAAAGCGCCCCGGTTCCCAGCAAAAAGGGCGGGAAGCGGGCTAATTTTTTCACCCTTTTCGTATGCATTCCCGCCCCGGCGATCATCCTCATTATTGTAACAAATCATTAAATTTATGCCGTCTTCGATTGAGATTGCCTTTGTACAGTGGTATACTATCGGACGAATAAAGAGGAAACTATTTCAATTTTATAACATGGAGCGTTATCAATGAAAGCAGTCAAACGCGATTCTCTTCTGACCTGTGGAATCCTAGTGCTATTGTTCGGTTTTTATTTTCTCTGGGCGGTTACGCAGCCTTACAATTCCGCGCCGGACGAATATATGCGCTACCAAATACCGGAATTTATTTATCAGCACGGTTATCTGCCCCATGGCGGCGACCCCGCCATCCGCAACCCCATCTGGGGCATCTCCTATGCCTTTACTCCTATTTTATCCTATATCGTAAGCGCCGGGTTTATGAAGGTGGCAAGCCTATTTTCCACCGATCCCTTTGTCCTGTTGATGGCGGCGCGGATGGTCAGCATCCTATGCTGTGTGGGAACCGCTTATTTTTGCATCCGGATCGGCCGAAAGCTCTTTCGAGGCGGGTATCGCTATCTTTTCGTCCTGCTGGCGGCCCTTCTTCCCCAGTTTGTCTTTATCTCTTCCTACGTCAACAACGACGCACTGGCACTCTTTTCCTCGGCCATGCTCGTCTATGCCTGGATCCTCGGCCTGCAAAGCCGATGGGACCGAAAAAGCTGCCTCTTTCTTGGGGCGGCGGCGGCGGTCTGCTCCCTGTCCTACTATAACGCTTACGGATTCCTTCTTTGCAGTGTGCTGCTCTTTGTCCTTTCCTTCTTTTTCTTTGAGGAAAAGAAGGTTGACTATAAGCGCATGCTCCGATACGGCCTGCTGATTGTAGGGGTTGTGATTCTGCTGGCGGGCTGGTGGTTTATCCGCAACGCCGTGCTTTACAACGGCGATTTTCTGGGGATGCGCACCTCGGATGAATATGCACAGACGTATGGGCTCGACTACGTCAAGCCTTCCAACCGAATTACTCCCCAAAGCCAAGGCGTTTCCCTTGCGTATATGCTTATAAACATGCTCTGGCTGAAGACCTCCTTCAAAAGTTTTATCGGCTTCTTTGGGTATATGGCCTATCCCCTTCCCTCCTGGATGTATGTTCTTTACAGCACCCTCTTTCTGCTGGGCTTTGCCGGCGTGGCCGTCAAGCTCATCAACGGCTTTACCCGGGTACGAAACCGCAGCCGGGAGGAACACCGGCGGATACTTTTTTTCGCGGTCATGGTCCTCGCCGCCTTCATCCCGGTGGTTTTGAGCGTTTATTACTCTTATTTCAGTGATTTCCAGCCCCAGGGACGGTATCTGCTTCCCATGCTGGTGCCCTTTATGTTTCTAGTAACGATGGGTCTTAAGACCCTGATCGAGCGCCTGTTTATCAGCCGGAGGTTTCAGGTGTTCGTGCAAATCTGCATCGGAGGAGGCGTGGTTGCCTTAAGCGTGCTGTCCTACGCTCTGGTGTTGTATCCAGCCTATGTCAAATAAACCAATCGGAGGCGTGAACGTTTCACTATGATTGATTTTAATATTCCTCCCTCCACCGGCAACGAAACCGGCTATATCCAGCAGGCCATCGCCCAGCACAAAATCTGCGGCGACGGTGAATTTACGAAGAAGTGCACCGCATGGCTCAAGGACCGGTTCACGGTTTCCAATGCGCTGCTGACCACCTCCTGCACCCACGCGCTGGAGATGGCCGCCCTTCTGTGCGGCATCGAGGAAGGGGATGAGGTTCTCCTGCCCTCCTACACCTTTGTTTCCACGGCGGACGCCTTTGTGATGCGCGGAGCGAAGCTGGTGTTTGTGGACATCCGCCCGGACACCATGAACCTCAATGAAGCGCTCTTAGAGGCGGCGGTGACCGAGCGCACCAAGGCAATCGTCCCGGTCCACTATGCGGGGGTTTCCTGCGAAATGGACGCCATCCTGGCGGTGGCGAAAAAGCATGGCCTGAAGGTGGTGGAGGATGCGGCCCAAGGGGTCATGTCCTCCTACAAAGGAAGGGCGCTGGGAACAATGGGAGACTTCGGCTGCTACAGCTTTCATGAAACGAAAAACTACAGCATGGGCGAAGGGGGCGCCATCCTGTTCCAGGACCCGGTATATGCGGAGAAGGCGGAAATCATCCGCGAAAAGGGCACCAACCGCAGCAAATTCTTCCGCGGCCAGGTGGACAAATATACCTGGGTGGACTTTGGCTCCTCCTATCTTCCCAGCGACCTAAACGCCGCCTACCTTTGGGCCCAGCTGCTGATGGCCGACCAGATCAACGCCGACCGGCTTGCTTCGTGGAATTACTACCACGAAGCTCTGCGCCCTTTGCAAGACCGGGGCTTGATCGAGCAGCCGACGGTCCCCGACGGCTGTGTGCACAACGCCCATATGTATTACATCAAATGCAAGGATCTCGACGAACGCACCCGGTTTATCGACTATATGAAAAGCCGGGGGATTCAGTGCGTCTTTCATTATATCCCGCTGCATACCGCCCCGGCCGGAAAACGGTTCGGCCGGTTCTTCGGCGAGGACCGGTACACCACCCGGGAGAGCGAACGGCTGGTGCGCCTGCCGATGTACTATAAGCTTTCGGAGGAATCTCTCGCCTATATCGTACAGGCCGTCCGGGATTTTTACCGGGTATCCGAGTAAGGGGAAAGGATCGGTAGCTTCATGAAAAGGAAACGGATTGCGATCATCGGCGCCAACTCCTTTCAGGACCCGCTCATCCGCAGCGCAAAGAAGCTGGGGTATGAGACCCATGTATTCGCCTGGCAGGAAGGGGCGGTAGGTGCAAGGACGGCGGATCATTTCTATCCGGTGAGCATCACCGAAAAGGAGGAAATCCTCGCCGTCTGCCGGCGTATCCGACCGGATGCGGTAGCGACCATTGCCTCCGACCTGGCCGCCGTCACCGTACAGTTTCTGGCCCAGCGGCTGGGCCTGCCTGGTAACAGCTCTGCCTGCACAATCCTGACCACCAATAAGTACGCCATGCGGCAGGCCCTGGAGGCGGCCGGTATCCCCACCCCTCGGTATCTGCGCCTTTCTCCCGGCGATGCCTTCGACCCGGCCGCCCTCCCCTACCCGGTGATCGTCAAGCCCACCGACCGGTCGGGCAGCCGGGGAATTACCAAGCTGTGCTCCCCGGACGGCCTGATGCAGGCGCTTGCAGACGCCTGGGCGAATTCCTTTGAGAAGCGCGCCATCGTAGAGGAGTATATCGAAGGCGAGGAGTTCAGCTGCGAATGCATCTCCCAGGACGGCAGGCATACCTTCCTTGCGCTGACGAAAAAGTATACCACCGGTGCTCCCCATTTCATCGAAACCGGGCATATACAGCCCGCCGAAGTCCCTGCCCAATGGCAGAGCCGGATCGTCACCGCGGTTTTCGCGGCGCTTGATGCGCTGAAGGTCACCTGCGGCGCCTCCCATGCCGAGCTGAAGATAACCCCCCGGGGCCAGGTGCGCCTCATTGAAATCGGCGCACGGATGGGCGGGGACTGCATCGGCTCCCACCTGGTCCCCCTTTCCACCGGCTGCGATTTTGTCCGCATGGTGACCGAGGCGGCGGCTGGCATACCGCTTTCCCTCCAGAAGGGGCCGCATTTTAAGGCGGCTGCGATCCGGTTCGTATTCGGCCAAAAGGATTTAGACCGGCTGGATCGGATCCGGCGGGAGGCCCCGGAGCTTATCCGCCTGGAAAGCGAGATGGAGCCCTTCACCCATCGGGTTGTGGACAGCTCCACCCGATACGGGTACTATATCCTGGCCGGCGACGACCGAGAACAAATAAAAAGGCTTCTGGAACTATGAAACACATCCATACAAAGGAACAAGGGAAGGCGTCCAAGCATACCAAGGTTACCATCAAAAGCATCCTGCTGCTGCAATTGGTGGTGATGATCTACACCCTTTCGACGGTGGCGGCAAAATTTGCCTCCGGATACGGGTTTCTTACCCCCGGTTTTATCGGGTTTTATGGGCTGGAAATCGTCATTTTGGGGGGATACGCCCTGCTTTGGCAGCAGATCATCAAGCGGTTCGACCTGTCGGTAGCCTACGCCAACCGGTCCATCGCGCTGCTCTGGTCCATGCTGTGGGCGGTGCTCTTTTTTCAGGAATCGGTGACCATCCAAAACGCCGTCGGCGTGGCGGTGGTCATCGCAGGAACGATGGTGGTGAATTCCGATGACGCTTAATCTTTCCTGGCTGCTGCTCTTCGCCTCGGTGACGGTGGCCTCCTTTTCCCAGATCCTTCTCAAGAAAAGCGCCCAGAAGGAGCACGGCTCCTTTCTGAAAGAATACCTCAATGTTCATGTGATCGCCGGGTATTCAATGATGGTGGTATCCACCCTGCTGACCGTTTTTGCCTTTTCCGGGATGGATTACAAGAACGGGCCGATCATCGAGTCGCTGGGCTATATTCTGGTGATGCTTTTAAGCTGGTGGCTCCTCAAAGAGAAGCTTACGGTGCGCAAGGTGGTGGGCAACTGCCTGATTTTAGTGGGGATCCTGATCTTTTATCTATAGGAACGTCACCCGGCTGGGGCTAAAACGAGGCAAGCCCACCTCGTTCGCTGCAAAAAAAGCCTGCCGGGCAGCATACGCTGCCCGGCAGGCTCCTTTATTTATATCCGGCTTTCGGCCGCAAACGCGCGCCCTTACATCCTACTCTTTAAAAGCCGTGCGGAATTAAGCACCGCCAGAAGCGCCACGCCGGTGTCCGCTAGCACCGCCAGCCACATAGGCGCCAGGCCGAAGGCCGCCAGCACCAAAACCGCCGCCTTGACCGCCAAAGCGAAAACGATGTTGAAGCGCACCACCCGCATTACCTTTCGAAACAGACGGACGGCGTCCGCCAAACGGGAGGGCTTGTTTTCCACCAGCACCACGTCCGCCGCCTCAATGGCCGCATCCGATCCCAGCCCCATGGCTACCCCCACATCGGCCGCCGCCAGAACCGGCGCGTCGTTGATGCCGTCGCCGACGAATACCGTCTTTCCCGACTGGCTTCGGATTTCCTCCATCAGCCGCACCTTATCCTGGGGAAGCAGCCCCGCGTGGAACTCGCGGATTCCCGCCTGGGCGGCGATTTCCTTCGCCACCTGCTCTCCGTCGCCGGTGAGCATGACCAGCCGGCCGATCCCCTCTTCCTCCAGCGCCTTAATCATGCCGGTCACATCGGTACGCAGGGTGTCGCGCACCTGGATGGCGCCCTTCACCTCTCCGTCCACCGCTACATACACCGAAGCCTGCGGCAGTCCCTCGCCCTTGATTGCAAACTTGGCGAGCATTCGTTGCGCACCCACCATGATCCGCTTTCCGTCCACGTTCGCCTCTACCCCGTAGCCGGGATGCTCCTCGTAGGCTTCCCCTTTGAGGCTGTTTTCCCCCGCCGCCCGGCAGATGGCCTGGGCGATGGGATGGCTGGAATACCGCTCGGCGGCGGCCGCCAGCCGGAGCAGCTCCTCTTTGTCATAGGTGCTGTCGAACGAAACCGCCTCGGTCACCTGCAGCTGGCCGGTGGTAATGGTGCCCGTCTTATCAAAGACCGCCGCATCCGCCTTGGAAAGCAGCTCGACATATTTGCCGCCCTTGACCAGCACGCCCTTTTTCGACGCGGCGCCGATGCCTGAGAAGAAGCCCAGCGGCACGGATATCACCAGCGCGCAAGGGCAGGAGGCCACCAAGAATACCAGCGCCCGCTGGAGCCATTCGGTGAATTCCCCCATCCCGAACAGGGGAGGCAGCACCGCCAGCAGGACGGCCGCCGCCACCACTACCGGGGTATACACCCGGGCAAACCGGGTGATAAACCGCTCCGATTTCCCCTTGCGGGATGCGGCGTCCTGCACCATGGCGATGATGCGCGACGCGGCGGAATCCTCAAACCGGTTGGTTACCTTCACCTTTAAAAGCGCCTCGCCGTTTACCATGCCGGAAAGTAGCTGGGTTCCCTTCATCGCCTCAAGCGGTACGCTCTCGCCGGTCAGCGCCGCCGTATTCACATTCGAATGCCCCTCCAGCACTACGCCGTCCAGAGGCACCCGCTCAAAGGGGCGCACCGCGATGACCTCGTCCACCTGTACCGCCTCGGCAGGCACCACCTTGGTGGAACCGTCGGGCAGATATCTGGCCGCCTCGGTAGGCTGGATCTGGGCAAGGGCCTCGATGTCCTTCCGGGAGCGGTCCACCGCCCGGTCCTCAAACATCTCCCCGACACAGAACAAGAGCGCAACCCCGGCCGCCTCCGGGTAATCGCCCAGCGCAAAGGCCGCCACCACCGCGATGGTCATGAGCAGGTTTTCGTCTACCTGCAAATGAACCAGGCTGTTGAGCCCCTTGAGCAGCGTCTCATAGCCGCCCAAAAGGGTTGCCGCCGCAAAAAGCAGGGCGTAGACCAGGGTAGGCACCCCCGCATAGGAGCAGATCAGGCCCGCCGCAAAGAAGGCCGCCGCCAGCCCCAGCAACAGGTATTTGACCCAACCGCCTTCGCGCGGCTGTCCCTTTTCCTGCTCCTGCGGGACCACCAGCTTTGCGTCCGGTTCCATTTTCGCAATAATCTTTTCAATGTTTTGTTGCAGGCTGGGCGCATGCTCCTCGTCCACCGTCACCACAAAGGAACGGGTGACGAAATCCAAATTGGAGCTGCCCACCCCCTGCAGCTGCGCTACCGCATGTTCGATCTTCGCCGCACAGTGGGCGCAGTCGAGATTGTGTACCTCATATTTCTTGCGTACCATAACTCTTACCCCTTTTCTAAAGTCATATGTTAGAAAAAGAAAAGCCGATTCAGCGTTCCTCGATATGGGCCAAACCCTTGTCGAAGATTTCCCGTACATGCTCGTCATCCAAAGAATAGTAGGCCATCTTCCCGTCCCGGCGGGAACGCACCAAACGGGCCGACCGCAGCAGCCGCAGCTGATGGGAGATGGCCGACTGCCCCATTCCCAGGAGCTCGGCGATATCCGTCACACTCAGCTCCTGTTCAAACAGCGCGCACATGATCCGCACCCGGGTGGTATCTCCGAATACCTTAAACAGCTCCGCCAAATCATAAAGGGTTTCCTCATCGGGCATCTGGTCCTGGACCTGGGCGATCATCTCGTCATGGGAAAGGGCCGCCGGCTGCGAATTGGATTGGGAACCGTCCTTCATATTTTTATCCTCCATTCATATGAGCATTTGTTCATCTGTTTGATTGTATTATAGCAACCCGATTCGCCGTTGTCAAGCGGTTGCTCTCCTTTTTTTCATAAATGCTTGTCCGGATTCTCATCCTCTTAAGCCCGGATGGGATTCCAACAAAAAAAGGAAGGGGAAGCGGCCTTTCCAAACAGGCGCTTCCCCTTCCCTTTTTTACTTGATACCGGCGTTAAAATCCGCCGCTGCAAAGGAAAAGCCGCGTGATCCTCACGCGGCCTTGCTGTCTTATTCGGTTTCCCTCAGGCTTTCTTCCTTTAAGATCCTTCCTTCCCGCAGCAGCGCACACAAACGGTCGGCGTCTCCCGCCGCAATCGCCTCCCGGTATTCGGCGAGCCTCGCTAAAATGCAGTCGATCTCCTCGACCAGCGGCCCCTGGTTCAGAAGGAACAGGGTGGTCCACATCTCTTCGTTGAGCTTGGCCACCCGGGTCAGATCTTGAAAGCTGCCGCCGGTAAAACCGCCCTGCTTCTTTAGCGAGGGGCTTTTGATGTAAGCGCTGGACACCACATGGGCCAGCTGGGAGGTAAACGCAATGATCCGGTCGTGTTCCAGCGGGGTGGTAAGTACAATTCTGGCAAAGCCGATGTCCTTGGCAAGGGCCTCCACCGCCTCGATGGCACAGCCGGGAGTCCCCGCCGAAGGGGTGATGATGAAGCTGGCCCGGTCGAACAGGCTGTCGAGGGAATAGGCAAAGCCGGAAAACTCCCTTCCCGCCATGGGATGGGTCCCCACAAAAGCGACGCCCCGTTCCCGCAAAGGCAGGGTCACTTGATCCACCACCGCCTTTTTGACGCCGCATACGTCCGCCACAATGCTGCCCGGACGAAAGCAGTCCCGGTTTTGCAATAGGAAATCAATGCTCTGCTGCGGGTGCAGGCAGACAAAGGTCATGTCCGCTTCCTTAAGGCCGTCCGGCCCAATCTCCCGGTCGATGGCCCCCTGGTTGAGGGCGGCGCGGATGGTCTCTTCGCTTTGATCCAGGCCAAGGCACAGATGCTTGGTGCGGTGCTTGATCGCCTTGCATAGGGAACCGCCGATCAGCCCCAGCCCCACTACCGCAATGTTCATACCGTTTCCCCTTTTCCCTTTGCTTTTAGGAACTGTAAAAGATCCCGATAGACCTCGTCCCGATTGGTCTCGTTGATGATCTCATGCCGCGCATCCTTGTAAAGCTTGCAGCTTACCTGCCTGACCCCGGCCTCTTTCAGCCGTCTCGCCACCTTTTCGACCCCCTTGCCGAATTGGCCCACCGGGTCCATATCCCCGCTGAGCAGGAGGATGGGCAGGTCCTTGGGGACGCTCTCGGCCCAATCTTTGCCCGATACGGTTTTAAGCAGGTGAAAGAGGTTGTAAAACCCGTTGATGGTAAACAGAAAATGGCAGTAAGGATCCTTCACATACCGGTCCACAACCTCATTTTCGCGGGTAAGCCAGTCGAAGGAGGAGCGGCGGGTTTTATATCTGCGGTTATAAAGCCCGAAGGCCATGCCGTTTATCAGCCGGCTGCGGTACCGCTCCCCTTTGCATACGCCGATAAGCCTTGCCAGCGCCATTCCAACGCCCGCCAGCGGTTGCCCCCCGCTGGTGCCCACCAGAATGGCGCCGGTCAGCTCCTCCCCATACCGGCTCAGGTACGCCCGCGCGGCAAAGGAGCCCATGCTGTGCCCGAGCAGGAAAAGCGGCAGGCCGGGATACCGCCCGCGGATGAGCGCGGTCATCCGATGCAGGTCCTCCGGCAGCGTCCGCCAGCCGTCCTTCTGGTCGAAATAGCCCAGATCCTCCCTTGTAGGAGCCGTGCTTCCATGACCCAGGTGGTCGTTGCCGCAGACGAGTACCCCCGCCCCGGTCAGCACGTCGAGAAAGGGAACCTGCTCGTACCTCTGGATGTACTCGCACATCCCGTGGGACAGCTGCAAAATCGCCCAAGGCGTCTCCTTGGGGGTGTAAATATAGTAAGCCACCCGATCGATTCCATTGGCGCTTTCAAAAAATCCCGCCGTCTTTTCGTATGCCACCTTCTGCTCCTCCTTTTACCTGATGCGCTCGCCGGTCAGCAGACCAGTTCCACCCGGCTGCCTCCCCGCGGGTCAGGGGATACCTCGATTTTCGCCGCAATCCGCTCCCGCAGCTCCTGCACATGGGAGATGATGCCGATAAGCCGCCCTCCCGCCTGCAGCTCGGACAGGGCGCGCATCACGCATTCAAGCGTTTGGGCATCCAGGGTGCCGAAGCCCTCGTCAATAAAGACCGAGTCGAGCCGGATGCCGCCCGCATAGCTCTGCACCGTGTCCGCCAGCCCAAAGGCCAACGCCAGCGAGGCCAAAAACAGCTCCCCTCCCGACAGGGTGTTGACGCTTCGCTCCCCGCCCCGGTAGCCGTCTAGGACATACAAATCCAGCCCCCGGTAGCCCTGTCCTCCCTGCTTATCCATCCGCACAAGGCTGTATTGACCCCGGCTGAGATGGAGCAGATACTGGTTGGCGGCGCTGACGATATCGTCGAGCATGATGCCAAGCACAAACTGGTGAATGGGGGTCTTGCGGGGGTTTTTCCCGCTGAGGAGGTCCGAAAGGGCGCCGGCGGTGCGGTATTGCTCCTCCAGCTCTTCCTGGGCTTTCGCGAGAGCCTGTGCCCGGCCGCACGCCTGCTTGAGCGTTCCCTCCCGCTCCCGCAGCCGGCCAAGGGCTTCGTCCCGCTGTGCCTTTTCCCGGGAAAGGGCGTCCCGCCCCGCCGTTTTGCCGGCGAGATCGGGCGCATTAAGGCCCTTGAGCTGCTCGGAAAGCTGCTCAATCGTTTCCCTGACCGCCGCCCGCTCCTTTTCATAGCTGGAAATCTCCCGCTCCATCCGGGGCAAGCCCTCGAGCAATTCCGTCTGGGAAACCGGGTCCTCTCCCACCGGCAGCCCGGCGGCTTCGCACTGGCTGCGGTAGTCTAACAAGGCGGCTTCCAGCTGCCTTGCCGCCTTTTCCTCCGCCTGCCCCGCCGCCGCGGCCCTCTCTTTCGCCCCGGCCAGCCGGGACCTGGCCTGGCTAAGCGCCTCCTGCAGACGCTCCATCCTCTCTTTTTTCTCTTTGACCCGCTCGGTCAGCCTTTCAATGGATCCGCCCAGCTTGTAGGCATCGGTTTCTTTTCCCGTCAGCGCTTGCTGCAGCTCCTGTACGCTCGCCTGGGCCTTAGCGGCATCCACCTCGGCCTGCCGCGTCTCCCGGCGGCAGGCCTCCTCCTCTTCCTTCGCCTTGGGAAGGGACCTGCGCAGGCTTTGCAGCGCCGCTTCGTACTTGGGCCGTTCCCGCTGCGCCTTCCGGGCGAAGGAGAGCCGCTCCTGCGCCTGTTGCAGTGCCGGGTCGATCTGCTCCGGCTGCATCTCATACCGGGCAAAGCCCTCCGTCGCCCGGGCCAGCGCCTGCCCGGCTGCTTCATAGGCCGTCTCCCGGCGGTGCAGCTCCTGTCCCGCCGCTTCATAGGCCGCCTTCGCCGCCTCCTCCTGCTCCCGGGCCTGCTGCAGCTCCTGGGGCGCCGGTGCATGCCCCGCCGGCCGGGCGGGATGCGGATGATGCCGCGAGCCGCATACCGGGCAGGGCTCCTCCTCTTTGAGCAGGCCGGCCAGCAGATAAGCCGCGTCCGCCCGGGACGCCGCCTCCATCTGTATTACCTTTTCCCGTTTGTGCGCAAAGATACGCTGGGCGTCCACCGTCTCTTTGCGGGCCGCCAGCTGCGCGGCAAACGCCTGCCGTTCCGCCCGCTGGGCCTCCTGCATGGCGGCAAGGGCCTCCTTGGCGCCCATAAGCGTCTGCACCTGCAGCGAAAACTCCGGCAGCCTGGAAAGATGGGTCTCAAACTGCTCGCGCAGGTAGGCTTCGCCCTTCTCGATTCGGCCCTGCAAAACCGCCGTCCGGGCGGCCGCCTCCTGCTCCCGCTCTTTTGCCTGGTCTGCGGCCAGGGCGGCCGCCTCTTTCGCCGCCCTCGCCCCGGCAAGACGCTTCGCGTCCTCCAGCGCCCGCTGCAACTCAGCCAGGCGGCGGCTTTCCTCCTGCGTCTCCTCCTGCAAAGCCGCAATCCCCTCGGCCGCTTCCTCCGCCTGGCGGCAGGCATGCGCCGCTGCGGCTTCCCGCCTGCGGCTCTCCTCCGCCTCCCGCTGGGACTCTTCCCTGCGCGTCCGGGCCGTCTGCCACATCCGCCAGTAGGGCGCCGTCCCCTTGAGCTTCACGCCGTAGTCATACCGCTCGCGCAGCCGCTTTATCCGGGGGGCCTGCATGAGAAGCTGCTTTTCCTTTTCCTCCGCCGCCCTTTTGCGGTCAAACCGCTCCTTCTGCCGCGTGGCCTCCTGCAGCGCTGCGTTAGCCTCGGCCAGCTTCTCCTCCAAAACCGCCGCCTGCTTCCTGGCGGCTTGGTATTCCTCCCGGCACGCATCGAACCTGGCGAGCAGCTCGGGGATATCCTTTGCCTGGCCCGCCGCCAGAAGCGGCCCTAACTGCGCGGTCAATTCCTTCTGCCTATCCCGCAGTCCGGCGGCATGGCGGGCCGCCCGCTCGGCAAGCCGCTTCCACCTGCCAGTGGCGAAGAGGACCTCCAGTATTCCCTCCTTTTCGCTGGAGGACGCGGTGAGCAGCTTGCGGAATTCCCCCTGCGGCAGCACAATCACCTGGGAAAACTGCTCATAGGTAAAGCCCAACAGCTCCTTTGCCTTCTGGGCCACCTCCAGCCCGGTGCAAAGCAGCCGCCAGCCGTCGGCCTCATAGAAAAAGCACTCGGCCGTGCTCTCCTGCTTAAGCTCTGTGCCGCCCGCTCGTTTTTTGACCACCCGTTCGCTGAAGGTACGCAAAAACCGGTATCGTTTATCTCCCAAGGAAAACACGAATTCCACCACGGTGGGCGTGTCCTGGGGCGCACCGGTGCTGCGAAGCTCCTTCCAGTCCTTTCGCAGCGCGCCGGTCGCCCGTCCGTATAAGGCGCAGCTCATGGCGTCGAGCAAGGTGGTCTTTCCGCTGCCGGTTGGGCCGCAGATCAAAAAGAGAGAGGCCCCGGCCAGCCGGGAAAAATCCACCTCGCTGCGGCTCAGATAAGCGCCGAAGCACTGCATGACAATCTTGTCCGGTCTCATAAGCGTTCCTCCTCCTCGGCAAGCCGGCAAAAGAGCCGGGTGATGTCCTCATCCGGCTCCCGGTCGCAGATCTGCCGCAAAAACGCCTCCAAAACCGCCTGGTCGTCCACCCTCTGGGCACGCAGGCCCTTGCGCAGGTCGTCGCGTCCCTGCGCCTGGCTCCGGCCGCCCTGCAGCCAGGCACAGGTAAGCCCCAGCAGATTGGGATAGCCTTCCCGCAGCCGGGCCATCGGCTCGAACACCGGCGCGTCGTCCAGAAGGTTGGCGTAGAGAAAATCCTCCCGGTGCTCATCCGTCTTTGCCGCCTGCAAAAGCTCGTGCAGGGTCCCTTCCAGCACCCGCATATCCCGCCTGGGAAGGACAGGGATCTGCCGCACCTCCACCGAATCCGCCGAAAGCTCCGCCACCGTCAGCGATTTCTTCTGCCTGGCCTCGTCGAAGGAATATTTAAGCGGCGAGCCCGCATACCGTGCGTTCTTCGCCGCCCTTTGAGGACCGTGCAGATGGCCCAAGGCCACGTAATCGAACCCGTCAAAGAGAGCGCCGTCGATCTCCCCGCTGCCGCCGATGGACAACGGGGATTCCGACTCGCTCTTTTTCGAGCCGGTGACAAAGCAGTGGGCCATGAGGATCTGCCTGGCCCCCTTCGTCTGCCGTTGCCGCACCGCTCCAAGCACCCGCTCATAGGCCTCCTGGAACCCCCGTACCGACTCGTCCTGAAACACCTCGCGCACCTGGGCGGGATCAAAATAGGGCAGCATCCAAAGCTCCACCGGCCCGAACTCGTCGGAAAAATGAACCGCCTCCGGCTCCGCCTTGAGCCGGGAGGCGATGTAAAGCCCCTGCCTTTTGAGGATTTCCGAGCCCACCGTCAGCCGGTCGGCGCTGTCATGGTTGCCGGGAATGACGGCAACCTTCCGCCCCCTCTCGGCACATAGAGCGTAGAGCAGGTCGTCGAACAGCCGGATCGCCTCCACCGGCGCAATGGGCCGGTCGAATACGTCCCCCGCCAGCACAATCAGATCCGGATCCTCCCGGTCCACCGCCGGCAGGAAGGTATGGAAAAGGAAATGCTCCTGCTCCTCCAAAAGGGAACGGGAAAAAATCACCTTGCCCAAGTGCCAGTCGGCCGTATGCAGCAGCTTCATAACCGCCTCACCGCTTCTTTCGCTTTAAGTCCAAGGGAAGCACATCCCCGAACACCGCAATCTGTTTGGGCGAAATCACCTTATCCACATGGCAGCTGCCGAAAAACCAACGCTTATACTGACAGGTTTTCGCCACCTCGTCAAAGAAAATATTTAGGGAATTGATGGAATCCTCCCCCAAGTTGAGCATCCCCTTGACCGCCGCGGACGGCTCATGGGTGATGATATAATCCACCTGGTGGAAGGACGCCTCCAAGCTGCGCCGTCCTTCCTCAATCTCCTCCGGGGACGGGAGCTCCTTTGCCCACCAATGGCCGTCCTCCTTGCGGATATCCTTGTCCGGGCTCTCCCCGCCGCCGAAGGCGAAGATGCGTTCCCCCTCGATTTCGTAAATTTCGCCTCGCATCAGCTGCACCGTATTCTCCTGCAGACGGCGGACCTTCCCGCCGCACCACTCGCTTACCGGCAGCCGGCCGAGCAGCTCAAAATTTTCATGCGCCCCGTCTACAAAGGCGATGGTAAAGGGAAGCTTTCCTAAGGTCTTGAGGGCTTTCTGCTCCTCCTTGCCCCCATCCCATACAAAGCCGAAATCCCCGCAGACCAAAAGGGTGTCGCGCTTTTTTACCACCTTCATCTGCCGTTCGGAGAACCGCGCCAGCTCCCCGTGCAGGTCGCCTGTCACATAAATCAAACCAAAAATCCCTCCAGAAAAAGGTAAATAGCCGCCAATCCGATCCATAGCTCTATAACGGCTGGAAAGACACCTTTCCCTGCAGAAAAATGCCTTTTCTTTTCACGCAAATCCTGATATACTAGAAAAAATTCCATCGTGAATATATAGTATAGCACATTGGAGGGAAATGTCCATGAACAAAAAGGCAATTTTCCTGTCTGCCTTATTGACGATCGCATTGCTGCTCATGCCGTTTTCCGCATCGGCCTCCTACACGCCGCCGGACAGCGTCCCGGTACGTTCGGAGGCGGTGCTGATGGTCAACGTGGAGACGGGTGAGATCATATATGAGAAAAACGCGGACAAAAGGATGTACCCGGCCTCCCTGACCAAGATAGTCACCACCATGATCGCCCTGGAGGAATGGGGGGACCGGCTCGACGAGCAGGTTACCGTGGACGGGGCTTTGTTTGACGACCTGGGCTGGGGCTATTCCAACGCCGGGCTCAAGGACGGCGAGGTGCTGACCATGCGCCAGCTTTTGTACGCGGTCATGGTCAAATCGGCCTGCGAGGGCTCCAACGTGGTGGCCGACGCGGTGGGCGGCAGCGTGAGCAATTTTGTGGATATGATGAACGAACGGGTCAAGGAGCTCGGCTGTGAAAATACCCATTTCGTCAATCCTCATGGGCTTCACGAGGAAGAACAGTACACCACCGCCCGGGACCTGTATAAAATCGTGCAAAACGCCATGCAGCTGCCGGTCTTTATGGAAATCTGTTCCACCGCCCGGTACCGGATGCCGGCGACCAACATGAACGAGGAACGCACCCTGGTGACCACCAATTTGCTGATGGACCAGGCCACCGGCGGGAAGTATTACTACAGCCTTGCCAAGGGTATCAAGACCGGCTACACCCCCGAGGCGGGCCGGAACCTAATCTCCACCGCCTCTCAGGACGGGTATACCTACCTGCTCATCACCCTGGGCGCACCGTCGGAGGATGAAAACGGGGAGCCCATCTCCGACATGTACAATTTTATGGACGCCATCAATCTCTATGAATGGGCTCTGCCCAATTTCCAGGTAAAATCCCTGGTGGATCAGCAGGAACCCAGCGGGGAAGTCAACGTCCACTTAGGCGATGAGAAGGACAGCGTTCTTGCCTATCCGGGCGAGGATTTCTCGGCGCTGGTTCCCAAAAACATTGAAAAATCCAGCATTCTGCTGGTCCCCGATCTGCCGGATACGGTGGACGCCCCCATCAAGAAGGGGGACAAGCTGGGTACCGCCAAGCTGATGCTGGCAGGCGAGGAGCTGGGCACCATCGACCTGGTGGCGGGAGAATCGGTCAACCGAAGTGAATTCGAATTTTATATGGAAAAAATCAATGAAATATTATCCTCCACCTGGTTCAAGGTGGCCGTCATCGCGGTGGTGGCGCTGATTTTGGCCTATGCGGTCATCGCCGTTATCCTCAATCAAAAGCGCCGCAAAAACAAGCGGATCAACCGGTCAAGGAAAATGTAACTTTTTATAAGGAAAGAAGGCACTCGAATTCCCCCTTTTCTTCATAAGTTTCATCGTCCGCGTTGACAAGCAGATTTAAAAAAGTTAGAATAGAATGAAGAATATCGACAGTTGTCAAAAAGGCGGATGTATCCATATGACAAAGAAAAAAAAGCTTTTCTTCCCTGTTCTGCTTCCTAAAATCGGCTTGGCCCTGCTGGATGTGATTATGGTCAATGTCGCAGTGGTTTTTTCCTACCTGCTGCTTCATGATTTTGATCTGACGCCCGCTCTCCTGACCGACTATTTTAAAAGCTTCTGGGCTCTGTCTATCTTTACCGTGCTCAGTCTCTGCGCCTACCGGGTTTACCACGTTCTGTGGCTCTATGCGTCGTCTTTGGATATCGGGCGGGTCGCTATGGGTTGTATCACGGCGATGGTTTTCTATTTCCTCTACGGGTTGATTTTTAACCTGCTTCTGCCTTTGTCGGTATATGTAATGGGCGCCATCGTGTCGATTTGCTTTCTTCTGTTTTCCCGCTTTATCAACCGCTACATCCATGTACAGACCTCCATCGCGGCAGTGGAGGATAAGGTCTACCGCCGGATTATGGTGGTAGGCGGCGGAAACGCCGGCTCCGCTTTGGTGCATGACCTGCTCAATGAAGGGCCCAAACGGGGTACGCCGGTCATCGTGGTGGATGACGACATCAAAAAGCATCATACCCAAATCCGCGGCGTATCGGTCCTCTACGGCGTGGACCGTATCCAGGAGCTGGCCGAGCAATTCTCCATCGACGATATCTATATCGCCATCCCATCCGCCACCTCCGATCAATATGAGCGGATTGTGAGCAATTGTACCAAAACCAAATGCAAAATCAAGATGGTCCCGCCTTTGAGCGAAATCCAGGACGGGACCCGGCCCATCGGCGAGGTGCGGGAGCTGAACATCTCCGACCTGCTGCTGCGCGACGAGGTCAAGCTGGACATGCAGAGCATCAGCGAATACCTCAAAGACAATGTGGTGCTGGTCACCGGCGGTGGCGGCTCCATCGGTTCGGAGCTTTGCCGGCAGATTGCCCGGTTCTCCCCGAAACTGCTGATTATCTTCGACATATACGAAAACAACGCCTACGAGCTGCAAAACGAGCTCAAGGACCGGTACGGCAGCGCGCTCAAAAGCCTGATCCTGATCGGTTCGGTGCGGGATAAGGAGCGGCTGGAGGAAGTCTTTAGAGAGTACCATCCCAGCATCGTTTTTCATGCGGCGGCCCATAAGCATGTCCCCTTGATGGAGGACAGCCCTGCCGAGGCCATTAAGAACAACGTGTTCGGTACCCTGAATGTAGCCCAGTGCGCCGACCAGTACGGGGTGAAGCGGTTCGTCCTCCTGTCTACCGACAAGGCCGTCAATCCCACCAATATCATGGGCGCCACCAAGCGGGTGACGGAGATCATCATCCGGCATATGGCGACCGTCAGCAAAACCCGGTTTATGGCGGTGCGCTTCGGCAATGTGCTCGGTTCCAACGGCAGCGTGGTACCCCTGTTTAAGAAGCAGATTGAATCGGGCGGCCCGGTCTGTGTCACCCATCCGGACATCACCCGGTACTTTATGACCATTCCGGAAGCGGCCCAGCTGGTGCTGCAAGCCGGCGGCATGGCGGAAAGCGGCGCCATCTATGTGCTGGATATGGGCAAGCCGGTCAAGATCGATGATCTGGCCCGAAATATGATTCGTCTGATGGGCTATAAACCGGATATCGACATTATGGTAAAGTACGTGGGCCTGCGTCCGGGCGAAAAGCTTTATGAGGAGCTGATTTTGGACGATGAACGGGATCGGCTGATTACCACGGCCCACAACCGGATTATGATTACCCGTCCTTTGCCCGGCGAAGGGGCGAACCTGATGGAAAAACTGGAAACCCTGTCGGCGGAAATCCAACAGGATCCCAAGGCGGCGTCCTATGCCCTGCAGCGGATTGTCCCGATTCGGAAAACTCCCATGCAGGATTTTGATGTTTCTGCAAAAAAGATGGAGGAAGCGGTATTGGAAACCGCCTCCGTATAAAAAGCACGGCAGATGCGCCCCCTTTTCGGCGGGGCGCATCCTTTTTGCCCCAATGAATACCGGTTGTTGGAACGCATACCGGTCAAAAAGGCTGATTTCGAAAAGGAAAGCCGCCCATATGGGCGGCTTTCCTTTATATTCCGTTTTTCTGCGCCACATGCGGCTTGACCCGCTGATGCTCTTCAAGCCACTTTACCGTGTCTGCAAGCGTCTGCGTCAAGGGACGGGGCTGATAGCCCAGTTCCCTTCTTGCCTTCTGGTTGGAGAAATTCGCATTACTGTCAAGGGTGAACAGCGAATACTTGGTATAAAGCGGCGGCTGGCGGCGCAGCTTATAATACCATTCCGCCAGCGGTGCGGTGGCCTTTGCCAGCCAGGTGGGAAGGACCGTCTTGACCGGCTTGCGGCCGCTAAGCTTACTAAGGGTTTTAAGCAGTGCGGGAATGGAACAAAAATGGCCGGAAAGAATGTAGCAAGCCCCGGCTGTTCCCCGCTGGGCGGCCGATAGGATTCCATCCGCCACATCCCGCACATCCACAAAGTCATAGCCGCCGTTGACACAGGCCACCAGCCGATGATCGAGATAATCCATAATCAGCTGGGTCAGATGGCCGTGGCCGAAGTCATAGGGCCCGATGATCCCGGACGGATGCACCACAACCGCATCCAGCCCCGTCTTTGCCGCATCCAGCACCAGCTGAGCCGCCTGGGCCTTCGTCTTGGCATAAAGGCCCTCCACCTGCTCCGGGTCAAAGTGGGAAACCTCCCGAATCTCAGCTCCCTTTGGCGCGGGAATGGCGTGAACGGAGCTGGTATACACCAGCCGCTTGACCTGGTATTTGCGGCATAGGGCAATGATGTTGGCGGTACCGGTCACATTGACGTCGTAGACCTTTTGCTGAAATTTGGATGCAATGGATACGATGCCGGCGGTGTGGATGACAATTCGTTCGCACGGCTCCTTGGTTTGAAAGGCGGGCTCGATGGACTTCGGGTCGCGGATGTCCCCTTCAAACACCTCCACATCCAGCTGCTGAAGGGCCTTGGACGAATCTCCCGCCAGGGCAAGGCCCCGCACCCACTTGCCTTGGCTTTTCAGCTTTCGGACGATGGTATTCCCCAGGTGGCCCTTTGCACCGGTTACCAAATAAAGCGTTTTCATACCTGCCGACTCCTTTCGCCCGCCCGTGTCTTTTCCGCCGTCGCTTCCTTTGCGGCAGACCGGCACGGTGCAGCCAGACCTTTTCCCATAGGGATAAACTGTAAAATATTTCAACTTTATTATACCACATTCCACTGAGAGGAATGTATTTTTCTATGAACAAATTGAAACAAATCTATGTGGGCCATCCGGTCCGGTTTCCGCGGCGGCAAGGGCTGATATAACCGCTGCTAAATTCGAAATATCCCCTCTTTTCCCCGCTATTTTCAAGGGAAAATCCGCTCAAAATTCCGCCTATAAGGGTATTATCGCCCGCCGGGCAGAAGAAAAATAAAAAGGCCCGTCGGCCATAAAATACCGCCGGGCCTTTCGCTGGGTAAAACAATCAGCTGAGCAGCTGCGCCATCGAGGCTTTGAGCTGCTCGGTGATCCCATCCGCCTCTTCGCTGGTGGGAGCCTTAGCCGTATAATAGATCTTTACCTTCGGCTCGGTCCCGGAAGGACGAACGATCACCTGCGCGCCGCCCTCCAGGCGGTAGCACAAAACATTGGACTTGGGCAGATGGATGACGCTCTCGGTACCGCGAACCAGGTCGGCATCGGTAGAACGGGCGTAATCGGCAATGCCCGTCACCTTGCGTGCGGCGATCTGAGCGGGCGGATTCTCACGCAGCTTTTCCATTATCCCCTGCAGCTCGGCCATACCGGCCGCGCCCTCCCGGACGATGGAATCCACCGCGTTCTTGTAATAGCCGAATTCCTCATACAGGCCCTGCATCACCTCATACAGCGTCTTGCCCTGCTTCTTATAGAAGGCCGCCATTTCACAGATCAGCATGGAGCCGACAACCGCGTCCTTATCCCGCACATAGGAGCCGGCCAGATATCCGTAGCTTTCCTCAAAGCCGAAGAGGAACCGGTCGTCCTCACCCTTCTTTTCCAGAAGGCCGATCTGCTCCCCGATATACTTAAAGCCGGTGAGCACGTCGATAAGCTGCACGCCGTATTTCTCCGCAATGGCCGCGGTCATCCGGGTGGAAACGATGGTGGTGACCGCTACCGGGTCCTTGGGCATGGTGCCGGCGGCCAGCCGTTGGGAGCAGATGTAATTAAGGAGCATCGCCCCCACCTCATTGCCGGACATGAGGACATATTCCCCATCCTGACGCACGGCGATCCCCACCCGGTCGCTGTCCGGGTCGGTGGCCAGAAGGATATCCGGCCCCACCTGTTCGGCCAGCTTCAGCGCGCATTCGAAGGCCTGGCGGATCTCCGGGTTGGGGAAGGGGGCCGTGGGGAAATTGCCGTCGGGCATTTCCTGCTCGGGCACCACATGCACCTGCTCGAACCCTTCCCTTGCGAGGATCTTGCGCACCGGCACGTTTCCGGCGCCGTTTAAGGGGGTGTATACCACCTTCAGGCCAGCCTCCTTGCCGATGCCGGGATGAATGGCCTTCGCCGCCACCGCATCGAGATAGGCATTGAGCAGGTCCTCTCCAATGATGGAGATTTTCCCCGTGCGCACCCCTTCGTCAAAGTCCATGGTTTTCGCCCCGTCGAACACATCCACCGCCTGCATCTTGCGCATAACGGCGCCCGCCGCTTCCTCGGTCATCTGACAGCCGTCCGCCCCGTAGGCCTTATAGCCGTTATACTTGGAAGGATTGTGGCTGGCGGTAACCACCACGCCCCCCTGCGCTTTGAGATACCGGATGGCAAAGGAGAGCACCGGCGTCGGCTGCAGCTCCTTAAAAATATGTACCGGGATGCCGTTGGCGGCAAAAACGCAGGCCGTCTCCTTAGCAAAGAGATCCGACTTGATGCGGCTGTCAAACGCGATGGCAACCGAGGGGCGGTCAAAGGTCTCCAGCAGATAGTCGGCGTAGCCCTGGGTGGCCCGGCGCACGGTGTAGATGTTCATGCGGATGGTGCCGGCACCGATTACCCCCCGCAGCCCGGCGGTGCCGAACTGCAGCTCGTCGTAGAAGCGGTCCTTGACGGCCACCTCGTCCCCGGCAATGCGGTTAAGCTCCTCGACCAGATCGGGGTCGCCCACCGCCTTTTTCTTCCACAGCTCGT
The DNA here is from genome assembly GCA_904420015.1 of uncultured Clostridia bacterium. Taxonomy (GTDB): domain Bacteria; phylum Bacillota; class Clostridia; order Oscillospirales; family Acutalibacteraceae; genus Solibaculum_A. Next base: position 40,426 of record CAJFTS010000012.1, on the reverse strand, counting down.
AAAGCTCCATTTCCTTCATACCCGTCACATCCTTAAACTAATATTTCTGGTAACGATACCATACCATAGTTTTCCCATTCCATTGGTCGCAGTTGCTCGAAACCGGCCGGAAAGCTTTCCCGGCCGCCTTTATTCCGGCGTGATCTCTTCAATCGGGGTATGGGTACAAGTTTCCCGAATTTTATCCCGCAGCTTTACAAAATCCTCAAAAGCCTGGGGCTTATTGGAAGGATACCGCAGCAGCGCGGCGGGATGGAAGGTCCCCATAAAAAGGGTCCCCTGCTTTTCAAAGAAAAGGCCGTGTTCCTTGGTCACCTTAAAATTGGGGCTAATCATTTTCAAAGCCGCAATGCGCCCTAAGCAGACCACAATCTTCGGCTTCATCAGGTAAAATTGATTGCGCAGCCAGCCGATGCACTGCTCCTGCTCCTCCGGCTTCGGATCCCGGTTTTCCGGCGGGCGGCATTTGACGATATTGGCGATGTAGACGCTCTCCCTAGACAAGCCCACTGCCGCCAGAAATTTATCCAAAAGCTGGCCGGCCCTTCCTACAAAGGGCTCCCCCTGCTCATCTTCATTCTTGCCCGGGCCTTCGCCCACAAACAGCACCTCCGCCTCCCGGCTGCCCACCCCGAACACCACGTTGGTGCGGGTCGCCGCCAGCGGGCAGCGGGTGCATTCCTTACATTGGCGCTCGAGCTCCTCAAAGCTTTCGATCATCCGCCCTTCACATCCTTTTCTTATTTTTCCAGCGCATACTTGCTCGGCGGCACGCCCTTATAGCGCTTGAACACCCGTGAAAAGTAGAGCTGATCGGAAAACCCGGAGGAGAACGCCGCCTCGCTGACCGACAAGCCCTGGGAGCGCAGCAGCACACAGGCCTCGTCAATACGGAAACGGGTCAAATACTCATTGGGCGACATACTCAGATGCTCGATAAACAGCCGGTAGAGATGGCTGCGGCTGATGCCCACGCTGTCGGCAATATCACCGACACTGATGCTGCGCGAATAGTTATACTGGATAAAGCGCAGCGCCTTTTCGATGTACCGCCTTCCGGTACCGGTATCCCGCTGGGTCTCATTGGCGCCGCAATACGCAACAAGGGTGGCCAAAAACTCCATCAGCCTGCCGCGCATACGGATCTCATCCGACACCCGCGAGCCGGTGGCGTCGAGGATGGCGGCGAGATTGGCCGAAAGCGGGCTTTCCAGCGGGCAATGAAAGATCGGATTTTCCGGCGAAAGGCCGCCGAGCTTCACCAGCCGCTCCGCCTCCGTGCCGTTGAAGCCCACCCAGGAATATTCCCAAGGGTCGTTCCCGTCCGCCCGGTAATGAATCACCGTAGAAGGAAACGCCAAAAACCCGTCCCCGGCCGAAAGCTCGTACCGCCGCCCGCCGGTTTCATAGCTCCCCTTTCCGGACAGGATATAGTGGATCAGATAATGGTCGCGCACCGCAGGACCCCAGCTGTGCCCCGCCTCGCACTTTTGCAGGCCGCAGTTATACACCGCAAGGCCGACGTATTCAAAATGCTCCACCTTATACGAATGCTTAAAGGTATCGTTCATGTCTAACTTTCCCCCCGGTTGCCGCGAATTCCGAAAATCCAGGGAATTCCCTTTCTGTTTTTTAAGTATACCGCATTTCCCCCTCCCTTTGCAACCACTCCAGCGACTCTTCTTTGCAACTTTTGTCCTAATTTTCCTTGATTCGTCTGCGGTTTACAAGGGGCGGCAAGTGTGATAAACTGATTTTATCTGCAAATTTATCCGTAAAGGAAACGGGAGAAACAAATCTATGGTACTTTTGAGCGCGGCAAACGTCTCCAAGTTCTTTGGAGAGGAAACGTTGTTTAGCAATCTGTCCTTTCATGTGGAGGACCACGACAAAATCGGGCTGGTGGGCGCCAACGGCGCAGGCAAAACCACCCTGTTTAAAATGATTATCGGGGAGATGGAACCGGACGAGGGCGGCGTCTACGTCAACCGGGACGCCATCGGCTACATGGAGCAGTATGCCTGTCTGGACGATGGGCGAACGGTATTGGAGGAAGCGCTGTCCGGCTTTTTGAAATTCAAAAGGATGGAGGAGGAGCTGCAAACGCTGACCGCCGCCTTGGAAGGGGCGGGAGGAGACGCCTCCCTCATCGAGCGGCAGCAGTTCCTGACCGAGCGGTATGCGGCGGAGGGAGGGCTTACCTACCAAAGCCGGGTACGGGCGGCGCTGATCGGGCTTGGGTTTGCGCCGGAGGATCTGGACCGCCCCCTCTCCACCCTGAGCGGCGGGCAGCGGTCTAAGGTAAGCCTGGCCCGCCTGCTCACCTGCGACGCAAAGCTTCTGCTCCTCGACGAGCCGACCAACCATTTGGACATCCAATCGGTACAGTGGCTGGAGGAATTCCTCAAGGGATACGAGGGGGCCTATCTGGTCATTTCCCACGACCGGTATTTTCTCGACCAGGTTACCCGCAAGACCTTCGAGCTCGAGCATGGGCGTCTGCGGGCATACGGGGGCGGCTATTCCGAATACATCACCCGCAAGCAGGCGGACCGGGAGGTGCTGCAGCACCAGTACGACAGCCAGATGCGGGAAATCAAGCGCATCGAGGGGATCATTGCCCAGCAGCGCCAGTGGAACCGGGAAAAGAACATCAAGACCGCCGAAAGCAAGCAGAAGATGGTGGACCGGCTGCGCGAACAGCTGGTAAAGCCGGAGGCGGAGCTCTCTTCGATCCGCTTTGCATTCCAAGTCCTGCCCGGCGGGGGCAACGACGTGCTGCTGGCAAAGGGGCTTTCCAAGGGCTTTGGGGGAAAGAAACTCTTTGAGAACGCCGGCCTGCATATCCGAAACGGCGAGCGGGTCTTTCTCTTAGGGGAAAACGGATGCGGAAAGACCACCCTTCTCCGTATCCTTACCGGGCGGCTGCCGGCCGACGGCGGATTCGCCCGGCTGGGAGCGGGAATCAAGACGGGATACTACGACCAGAATTTGGAGGGTCTCGATTACAGCAAGGACGTCATCCACGAAATCTGGGACGCCTATCCCCAGATGACCCAGACCGAGGTGCGCTGCGCCCTGGCGGTGTTCCTATTCACCGGGGACGACGTGTTCAAGCCCATGAACGCCTTGAGCGGCGGAGAACGGGCCAGGGTGGCCCTGCTCAAGCTGATGCTTTCCAAAGCGAATTTCCTTTTGCTCGACGAGCCCACCAACCATCTGGATATCGCCTCCAGGGAAGCGCTGGAGGCGGCTCTGCTTGGCTATGAGGGCACGCTGCTGATGGTGTCCCACGACCGGTATTTCATCAACAAGCTGGCAAACCGGGTGGTGGTGATGCATCAGGACGGCATGGAGGAGTGCATCGGCAATTACGACGACTACCTGTCGAGGGCGGAAAAACGGGGGCAGGCGCAGGCGCCGGTAGAGAGGGCGGCGCCGAAAAAGCAAAACGACTACCAGCGGCGAAAGGAGCTCGAATCCCAAAAGCGCCGTACGGCCGGGCAACGAAACCGCACGGAGGCCGCCATTGAAGAGACGGAGGCGCAAATTGAACAGCTGCAGGCGGCGCTGTCCTCCCCGGAGGTGGGAACGGACTACAATAAGATCTTGGAGCTGACCGGACAGCTCGACGAGGCCAAACGCCGCCTCGATGAGCTGTATGTGCAATGGGAATCGCTGGAGGAACAGCTTCGGCAGCTGGAGGAATGCGGCGAATAGCCGACCGCAAGGAGGGAGCATCGGATGGAGAAAGAACGACGGGAAGCGGATACAAATGCCGCTGGGGGTTCCTATGTCCGCCGGGAGCTGTTAAGCTGGGTCCGGCTGATCCTGATTTCCCTGGTGCTGGCTTTCCTCATCAGCAATTTCGTGGTGGTGAACGCCGTGGTACCCACCGGTTCGATGGAGGATACCATCCAGGTGGAGGACCGGATCATGGCCTTGCGGCTGACCTATCTCTTTGAGGACCCCGCCCGGGGGGATGTCATTATCTTCGACCCGCCCGACGGCGGAGAGGACTGGTATGTCAAACGGATCATCGGGCTGCCGGGGGATACGGTGGAGATTCACGACGGCGGGGTATACATCAATGGTAAACGGCTGGAGGAGGACTATGTCAAGGAGCCGACCGAGGGGGTATTCGGTCCCTATCAGGTGCCGGAGGGCTGCTACTTCATGATGGGGGACAACCGCAACGACTCGCTGGATTCCCGCTTCTGGCGCAATCCTTACGTACGCCGGGATCAGATTAAGGGAAAGGTGCTGTTTGAGTATTATCCAAGGCTGCGCTGGGTGGAATAATAAACGGGCGCCGTGCAAACCGGGCCGCAGGGAACGCTGCGGTCCGGTTTCCTTTTTACGGAAATGCCGGCCCCAAAGCCGGATGGAAGGGATGGCCTTCTTTCCAGGCGGGAGGAGAAGGCCGGCATTTCCCAACCAATTAGGAAGGGCCGGCAGCCTATCCGGCCGCCGGCCCTTCCTAGCCTGTGAGCTGTTTTCGCAGCTCGTTTAAGATCACCTTTTCCCGCCGGGAAACCTGCACCTGGGTCATTCCCAGCTTTTCGGCCGTTTGGGACTGGGTCATACTGGAGAAATACCGCATGACGATCAGCTTGCGGTCCCGGGCCGAAAGGGCGGAAACTACCTCCTTGAGGGCGATGATATCGGAAATCCTCTCCTCCGGCGCTTCCACCGGGATATCCAGCTGGCCGCCGCCCTCCTCTTCCCCCGCGGTCAGGGATACGGGCGGAAGGGATGCGGTGACGGCCTGAGCCGCCTCTTCGGGGGAAACGCCCAGCCGCTCGGCCAGCTCCCCGATGGTGGGGTCCCGGCCAAGCTGGTTGGAAAGCTGCTCGCGGCAGCGCACCGCCTTGATGGACAGCTCCTTGAGGGTGCGTCCCACCTTGACCGTTCCACCGTCGCGGAAGAGCCGCTTGATCTCTCCCAAAATCACCGGCACCGCATAGGTGGAGAAGCAATTGCCCCGTTCCGGCTCAAAGGCCTTGGCGGCTTTTACAAGCCCCATGCAGCCCGCCTGGAACAGGTCGTCATAATCAATGCCGCGGCCCTTGAAGCGATGGGAGCAGGAATGCACCAGCCCCAGGTTATCCTGAACAAGGGCGTCGACGGTCTTTTCGCCGCTCATGGCGGTCAAACCCGGAGAGGACGCGGCTTGAGGCGTTTTTCCATAGAAACGGTGGTGCCCTTCCCCGGCTTGGAGCGGACGGTAAGCTTGTCCATGAAGGACTGCATCACCGCAAAACCCAGGCCCGCCCGCTCTTCGCCGGCGGTGGTAAAGAGGGGTTCCATCGCTTGTTTGACATCGTCGATGCCGCAGCCGGTATCCCGGATCTTGATGGCGATCTTCCCTTCCTCAAAGAGCTTGACGGTGAGAAAAACCGTGCCGATCTTATCCCGGTAGGCATGAACGATGCAGTTGGTGACGGCTTCGGAAACCGCCGTCTTGATGTCGTTGATCTCCTCGATGGTCGGATCAAGCTGCGCTGCAAAGGCCGCCACCGCCACGCGGGCGTAGCTTTCGTTGGCCGACCGGCTGGGAATCACCAGCTTCATTTCATTGACCGGTTTCATCTTCCGTTCTCCTTTTCCAGTACATTGAGTCGTTCCATTCCCGCCAGCCGCATTACCTTGGCAATGTGGGGCGGCGTATTGACCACCTTGAGTGTCCCGCCCAATTCGCTCATGAGACGAAACCGCCCCATGACCAGGCCGATGCCGGAGCTGTCCATAAAGGAAACCCGGCCGAAATCCAAAAGCAGAGTATCGGGCTTGGTCTGCTGGGCCTCGTCGTCGATCTGCTCGCGGATGGGGCGGGCGGAATGATGGTCGATTTCCCCGTCCAGATATGCCGTCATCACCTTGTCTTGGTGTTCGATCTGTACCGACATGCTTTTTCACCTCAATTCAAAAGAAAAATCCCTTATCGCTATGATAAGGGATTTTATTCCAATTAGCGCGCGCAATTTGTCGCCCCGCCCGCCTTTTTTCAAATTTCCTCTTCCGCCTGCAAAAGCCGTTGACGGGCCGGGCCCGCCAGGTAAAGAGATCCGCAGACCAGCAACGTCCCATCTTCTCCGGCCTCCTCTTTCGCAAGGCGAAGCCCTTCCTCCAGGCCCGCCGCGCATGCGGCTACCCCGTGACCGGCAAATTCCTCCGCCAGGGCGTCCCCTGAAAGGGCCCTGGGGTTGTCCGGCGTCACGCAGAAAGCCGTTTTCACAAAAGGTGCAAGGGCCGCCACCGACTCCCGGTATTCCTTATCCCGGAGCATTCCGGCCACCGCCGTAACCTTCCGTCCCGGCAAAGTCCGTCCCAGCGTATCGGCCAGGGCCCGCATACCGTCGGGATTGTGGGCCCCGTCCACCAGCACCAGCGGCTTGGAAGCGAGCACCTCAAACCGCGCCGGCCAGCAAACCTGCGCGATCCCCTTTTGAATATCCCCATCGTGGATGGAAAGCCCTGCGCCGTTTAGGGCCCATGCCGTTTCCACCGCGGTAATGGCATTGTTATGCTGGTGGGCGCCGGCCAACGGGATGTGAAGCGGCAGACGGCCGTACACCACGTCGCTTCCCTCCACCGTCATCCGCTTGACCTCCAGTGCGGCGGCGTTGCCCATACACAGGGTATTGCGCCGCTGGGCGGCGATGCGCATGATTTCACCCAGGGCCTCCTGCTCCTGCTCAGGGTAGCTTACCGTTATGCCGTCCGGTTTGATGATCCCGCATTTTTCGAATGCGATCTGCCGATAGCTGTCTCCTAAAATATCGGTGTGATCCATCCCAATGGAAGTGATGACCGAGCACAGCGGCTTTTGAATGACATTGGTGGCGTCAAACCGGCCGCCCAGGCCGGTTTCCAGCACTACAACGTCGCATTTCTGTTCATAAAACCATTGGAAGGCCAAGGCGGTAACCGCCTCAAACTCTGTTACCGGTTCCCCCTCCCGGGAGATTTCTTCCAAAAGGGGCTTGAGCTTCTCCACCTGCCCCGCCAGTTCCTCGTGGGAGATGGGGGTGGAATTGACCTGCATGCGTTCGCAAAAATCAGTGATATAAGGGGAAATGGTCAGCCCCGTCCGGTATCCCGCGCATTGCAGGATCTCGGAAAGCATGGCGCAGACCGAGCCCTTCCCGTTGGTTCCCGCCACGTGGATACAGCGCAGCTTGTCGTGGGGGCTGCCCATCCGTCTGAGCAGACCGTCGATCCGCTCCAGGCCCGGCTTCATCCCAAAGCGCAGCAGGGAATGGATATATTGCAGACTTTCCTCATAGGTCATCCGGTCGTTTCCTCGATTCTTTTGGATAAATAGGTAGCCAGGGCCTGGGAAACGAAAGCGACCGCTTCCTCATAGGCCACGTTTTTCGGTTCAAACACCTCGTGGTGCCCCCGTTCAATCCAGTGCAGGGTCTTTTCCGCCCGCGGCGTATGCTCCATGATGTAAAGGGCGCTTTTGGGATTGGCGCAATCGTCGTCCTTCGACTGAATGACGGTGATGCGGCAGGTAAGCCCCTCCATCTCTTGGATGCACTCCTCCCTGAGCTTCTTGAGCTCCCGGATACTGCCGCGGGTGGCGCATCTGGGAAGCATGATATAGCCGCTCAGGGCATACCAGAACTCCTCTTGCAGGCGGCCGAAGATATTGCGCCAGCTCAGCTCAAAGACCGGCGGACAGACGAGAACCACCGCGTCCACTTCCCGCCGCCGCGCCACTTGGATGGCGATGAGCGCGCCCATGGAATATCCCACCAGAATGGGACGCTTTCCTTCCTTTGTCAGTCCGTCGTAGGCGTCAAGGATGCTCCCCACCCACTCTTCATGGGTGTGCCCCTTCATATCCCTCTTTTTTCGGGTATGGCCCGCCAGACGGGGCACCACCGCTTCATAGCCTTCCTGCCGTAAGCGCTGGGCCAGCGGATACAGGTTTTCCGGTACGCCGGTAAACCCGTGGATCAAGAGGGCCGTCCCCCGCCCTTGTCCCGTGTTCCCCATTACTGGGGCAGCCTTTCGATGCTCTGGACAAGCATGGCGATTTTCTCCTTGATCTCCTTGGCCAGCTCCCGCTGATTCTCCACAATATGCTTGGGCGCCTTGGAGGTGAAGGCCTCGTTTGCAAGCTTGGCCTCCACGCCGCTCAAATTCTTCTGGGCGGCGGCCAGCTCCTTATTCAGGCGGGCACGCTCGGCGGCAAAGTCCACCAGCTCGCCCAGGGGGATGAACACCTTCGCATCGGAGGTGACGATGGAAACCGCCCCTTCCCCGCCGAACCCGGTATTAACCGCCACCTCGGAGGCAAAGGCCAAGCGGGTAAAGAAGGCGCCGGCAGCCTCAAAGGTCTCGCCGAAGGGGGTTTCCACATACACCTTCGCTTTCTTCGACGGCGGCACGTTCATCTCCGCGCGGCGGTTGCGGATAGCCCGGATGGCGGTCATGATCCGCTCAAACTCCCGCTCCTCGGCGGTAAACCGGAGCGCCTCGTCAAACCGGGGCCATTCGGCCACCATCAGGCTTTCCCCTTCGTGAGGAAGGGACTGCCAAATTTCCTCGGTAATAAAGGGCATAAAGGGGTGGAGCAGCCGCAAAATGCCGTCCATAAGGAACACAAGCACCCGCCGGGCGTTCTCCGCCTGCTTCTCGTCCGCCTGAAGGCGGATTTTCGCCAGCTCAATATACCAGTCGCAGAACACGTCCCAGCTGAAATCGTAGAGCTTGCCCACCGCGATGCCCAGCTCGAACTTCTCTAAATTCTCGGTAACGTCCTTAGCAAGCCCGTTAAACCGGCTGACGATCCACTTTTCCTCCAGCGTCAGCTCCTCCGGCAGGCCGGGCGCCGCCTCCTTGCCCTCCAGGTTCATCAGGATAAAGCGGGCCGCATTCCACAGCTTGTTGGCAAAGTTGCGGGAAGCCTCCACCTTCTCCTTCATATAGCGCATGTCGTTACCAGGGCTGTTGCCGGTGGCCAGGGTAAAGCGCAGCGCGTCGGCGCCGTACTCCTCGATGACCTCCAGCGGGTCGATGCCGTTGCCAAGGCTTTTGCTCATCTTGCGGCCCTGGGCGTCCCGGATAATACCGTGGATAAAGACGGTGTCGAAGGGGGCCTCGTCGGTCAGCTCCACGGCGGAGAAGATCATGCGGGCCACCCAGAAAAAGATGATGTCGTAGGCGGTCACCAGGGTATTGGTGGGATAGAAATAGGAAAGCTCCGGCGTTTTCTCCGGCCAGCCCATGGTGGAGAAGGGCCACAATGCGGAAGAAAACCAGGTGTCCAGAGTGTCCGGATCCTGCTCGATGTGCTTAGAGCCGCATTTCGGGCAGCTGTCCGGATCCTCTCTCGCCACAATCACCTCGCCGCAGTCGGCGCAGTACCAGGCCGGGATCCGGTGGCCCCACCAAAGCTGGCGGGAGATGCACCAATCCTTGATATTCTCCATCCAGTGGTAATAAATCTTCTCAAACCGCTCGGGGACGAACCTGGTCTTTCCTTCCCGCACCGCCTCAATGGCCGGCCCGGCCAGCGGGCCCATCTTGACAAACCATTGCAGGGAAATACGCGGTTCGACAATGGTGTGGCAGCGGTAGCATTCGCCCACGTTGTGCTTCATGGGCTCCACCTTGACTAAGAAGCCGCCCTCTTCCAAATCGGCGACGATCCGCTTTCTCGCCTCATACCGGCCGAGGCCCTGGTATTTCCCGCCGTTTTCGTTGATGACGGCGGTTTCATCCATCACGTTGATGACCGGCAGATTGTGGCGCAGGCCCACCTCAAAGTCGTTGGGGTCGTGGGCGGGGGTGATCTTGACGACACCGGTGCCGAAATCCCGTTCCACGTATTCGTCTCCCACCACCGGGATCTCCCGGCCCACTAGGGGCAAAATCACCGTTTTGCCGATCAGATGACGGTACCGCTCGTCCTCCGGGTGCACCGCCACCGCCGTATCGCCCAGCAGCGTTTCCGGCCGGGTGGTGGCCAGCTCCAGATAGCCCGAGCCGTCGCTGAGCGGGTAGCGCAGATGCCAGAAGCTGCCGTCGTGCTCGGAATACTCCACCTCCGCGTCGGAGATGGAGGTCAGGCAGTGGGGGCACCAATTGATGATGCGTTCGCCCCGGTAGATCAGGCCCTTGTCATACAGACGGCAGAAAAACTCCCGCACCGCCTTCGAGCAGCCCTCGTCCAAGGTAAAGCGTTCCCGCTCCCAGTCGCAGGAGGAACCGAGCTTTTTGAGCTGCTCGACAATCCGGCCGCCAAACTTTTCCCGCCAGGCCCAAGCCCGCTGCAAAAAGCCGTCCCGGCCCAAGTCCTCCTTGGTAAGCCCTTCCTTCTTCATCGCCTCCACGATCTTCGCTTCCGTTGCGATGGAGGCATGGTCGGTCCCGGGCATCCACAAGGCGGAATACCCCTGCATCCGGCGCCAGCGGATGAGCGCATCCTGCATGGTATTGTCCAGCGCGTGGCCCATGTGCAGCTGTCCGGTGATGTTGGGGGGCGGCATGACGATGGAATAGGGCTTCTTTTTGGGATCTACCACCGCATGAAAATAATTCCCTTTCAGCCAAAAATCATAAATTCGATCCTCGACCTCATGAGGATCGTAGGTCTTTGCAAGCTGCCTCAATGTTACTCCTCCTGACGGTTTTTGGCGCAGGCTTTCCCTGCGCGGTTTCGCGCATATTTACCGATTATTATAGCATGGCCTCCCGGTGAAATCAACCGGGGTACCACGCCGGACGCCGGCAATTTCCGCGCTCGGCTTCCGAACGGCAAATTCTAACGGAAAATGAGAAAAAAACGGTGATTTCTATTCGCAAATGTGCAAATTAGTTGAAATAGTCGCAAATGTATGCTATCTTTTTAATATGCCAAATTTCGCGCAAGTTTTTGGCGAAAATTTACCGGATGAGGAAGTGATTGCAGAAAAAATAGAGCAAATTCACGCATAATTGTATGGATTTTCTAAATTGGATGAGGAATTGGAAACGGGAGGTCTTTCATTGAAAAAACTTGTTGCAACGCTGCTTGTTTTTCTGTTGTTAAGTTCGATAGCGACGATCTCGACGGTTGCAAGTGAACAATCTTTCGGAAGGGTTGACACGGAGGGAAGCAACCTCAACGTCCGCTCCGGCCCGAGCACCGGGTATTCGATTTTAGGCAGGCTGTCCGACGGGACCTATTTTGAAATCGTCGGCGAGGAAAACGGATGGTATCAGATTGTGACTCCTACCGTCAGCGGCTATGTCTGCGGGGAATATGTCCTGACGGTCAGCCACAACCGCATGGGCAAGGTGGACACCGAGGGAAGCCGCCTGCATGTGCGTACCGGCCCGAGCACCGACTATTCGATTATCACAAAATTGACCGACGGTACTTATTTTGAGATCCTTTCGGAAGGAAACGGCTGGTATGAGGTCCGTCTCAGCAGCGGCATGACCGGATATCTCTGCGCCACCTACGCGGTGACCTACGACATTCCGGCGCCGGCGCCCGAGCCTCAGCCCACGCCCGACCCGGCGCCGTCCGACGGCTACATCTGGCCGGCGGAAGGCCCCACGGTCATCACCCAGAATTTCAGCGCCGGGCATCCGGCCACCGACATCAGCTACAACGGGACTTCTCTGTCCCAGCTGGGCGGCGGCACCCGCGACGTATACGCTGCCAATGACGGCGTTGTCGAATACGTCTACACCGGCTGCACCCACCGCAAGCAGCCCTATATCTGCTGCAACGGCGGAACCGGTTACGGAGGCGGCGGAAACGTGGTGGTGATCCGCCACGCGGACGGCAACTACACCATGTACGCCCACCTGGATGTGGGGCAGGTCTTTGTCGAGGAGGGGGACACGGTCTCCAAGGGGCAGGTCATTGCCAAGATGGGCAACACCGGCCAATGCGCCGGCGCCACCGGCATCCACCTGCATTTTGAGTTCCGCGAGGGCGGCAATTCTTCCGCGAACGCGGTAAATGCGCTCAATTACGTAAGCCCGTAAAGATAGCCGGGCCGCTCCTTTTTCTGCGTGAATCGAGACGAAATAGGAAGCCGCCGGAATGCATAATGCATTCCGGCGGCTTTTTGTCGCCTACAGCAGGATAACCTCTCCGGTATTGCCCGGGGGCTGGTAAAAAACCTCGGCAAAAAAGGTGGACGCCGGCAGTAAGACAGTTGCAGGGCCAGCGATATGATGCTTCCGACCCTTTCGAGGTCAGCAAGGACTGCCCCCTCTGGGGTCTGGGCATACCACTCGTTTCCCAGCGGTTTGGATTGTATACTTCGCACCTACCTTAAAAGAAACCCGGAGCAGGCAGAAAAGCTTCCCAAAACGGCTTTGGGTTTCAAAAGAAAGCGGGCAAATGCCAAAACGGCCCTACAGAAAAATCGCAAACAACCGGGAAACTCAGAGGCACCCTCCATCGGCTTAAAACCCATTTCCAGGCAGACAAATGGGCGCGTGCTGCGATGGGTACGTCTTTGCTTCCCCGGAGAGGGCGAAGCCGGTCAACGGCATACCGCCGGGACCCGGACGGCCCTGACAATCTGCAATTTTCCTCCCAATCAGGCTCCCGCTTGCCGGATAAGACGGAAGGAATCACCCTCCAATTAGCCGCACGGCCCATTCGATCAGCAGAACCGTCCCGCAGGCGGAAAGGGCCACGGTGAGAAGGCTCCGCTCAAAATACGCCAAAACCAGGGCCACTGCAAAGCCGCCGGCGGCGGAGAGCAGGGAGCTGGTGGAAAACAAAATGGCGGGAAAGGTCATGGCCCCCAGCACCGCGTAGGGCACATAATAGAGAAAGGAGCGTAAAAAGCGGCTGTTGATCTTGGTTTTAAAGATGGCAAGGGGGAGCATGCGGATGAGGTAGGTCACCCCGGCCATGACCGCAATGTACAAAAGAAGCGATGTCGTTTCCATCAGGCGGCCTCCTCCCGGATCGGAAAGAGAAGCGCGCCCAGGGCGGAGGCGGCGACGGCGCAGATAATGATGACAAAGCCGCTGGACACCTGGTTGAGCCCCGGAACCCAGTAGAACAGGCAGCTGAGGAACACCGCAAGCAGCAACACCAGCGCGATGGGGCGGCTGTGCTTGGCAGGGGGCAGAATGATGGCCAGGAACATGCCGTAGATGGCGATCCCCAAGGCCGACTGGACAAAGGCCGGCAGCAGGCCGCTTGCCACCGCGCCGAGCAAGGTGCCCGCAGCCCAGCCCAGATACGGGGTAACAGCCAGTCCGAAGAAGTAACGCTTGCCCACCTCTCCCCTCTGGCCGCTGGCTACGGCAAAAATCTCGTCGGTGTTGCAAAAGGCGATGAGGAGCCGGTCGAAAAAGGTGACGCTCTTATGCAGCTTTTGGGACAGGGACAAAGACATAAGGGAATAGCGCATGTTGATGACCATTTGGGTCAGCGCCATTTCCAGAAGGGGGGCGCCGGACGCTATCAATGTCAGGCCCGCAAACTGCCCGGCGGAGGTGAGGTTGGTCATGGAGATCACCACGGCCGCCCAGATGGGAAGCCCATCGGCCACCGCCTTCATGCCGAAGGTGAAGGAGACCGAAAGATACCCCAGGCCGATGGGAACGCCGTCCTTCAGGCCGCGGGAAAAGCTGTTGATGAGGAATGTCGGCTGCATGCTGTGCATCTGCTCCTTTTTTCGTCCTTATTGGGCCATGGTATCCTGATACATCCGGTAAAGATGATAATAGACGCCCTTTTGTTCCATCAGCTCCTTGTGGCTGCCCTGCTCCTCAATGCCGTTCTCAGTGAGTACCCAGATGACGGTGGCGTTGCGGATGGTGGTCAGCCGGTGGGCGATGGTTAGGGTGGTGCGGCCGTGGGCCAGCTTTTCCAAAGATTCCTGAACCACCCGTTCGCTTTCGTTATCCAGCGCGGAGGTGGCCTCGTCGAGGATGAGGATGGGCGGGTTTTTCAAAAAGACACGGGCGATGGAAATCCGCTGCTTCTGCCCGCCGGAAAGCTTAACTCCCCGTTCCCCCACATAGGTGTCGTATCCGTCGGCCAGCTGGGTAATGAACGTATGAGCGCCCGCCTTCTTCGCCGCCTCGACGATTTCCTCCTTGGATGCGCCCGGACGGCCGTAGGCAATGTTTTCATAGATGGTGCCGGAGAAAAGGTATACCTCCTGCTGCACCACGCCGATCTGGGAGCGCAGGGAATGGAGGGTAAAATCCTTGATGTTCTTCCCGTCCAAGAGCACCTCGCCGGCGGTCACGTCGTAAAAACGGGGGATGAGGTTGCAAAGGGTGGTCTTGCCGCTGCCGGAAGGGCCGACTACCGCCACATTATCCCCGGGATTTACGTGGAGGTTGAGATCGGAGAGCACCTCGGTATGGTCGTCGGAATACTGGAAGCTGACATGGCGAAAGGCAATTTCCCCTTTTACCCGCTCAAGCGGCAGGGCGCCGGGCAGATTCTGGATGTCGACGGGGGCGTCCATAATCTCCCCGAACCGCTCGATGCCGGTCATGCCGCGCTGGAACTGCTCGGTGAATTCCACGATTCGGCGGATGGAGGTAAGCAGGGTGGTCACATAAAGCAGGTATGCCATCAGGTCGGCGGGGGTAATCTGGCGGTTAATCATAAACAAAGCGCCCGCCACCACCACGACGATGTACATGATGCCGTCGAACACCCGGGTGGTGGTCTGGAACCCGGCCATATAGCGGTACATCTTGCGCTTGATGTTCAAAAACTTGTGATTTCCTTCCTCAAACTTTCTTTCCTCCAGCGCTTCGTTGGCAAAGGATTTGACCACCCGCACCCCCAAAAGGCTGTCCTCCACTTGGGCGTTGAGCTCGCCGATCTGGTCTCTGGACGCTTTGAAGGCACGGCGCATCTTCTTGTTAAAGTACATGGAGCAGACGAGCATCACCGGCAGGATGGAGAAGATAATCAGGGTCAGCCAGATGTTCATGGAGCCGAGGATGGCAAAGGAGGCAATGATCTTTACCGCGGCGATGAAATATTCCTCTGGGCAGTGGTGGGCGAATTCGGTCACATCGAACAGGTCGCTGGTGACCCGGGCCATGATCTGGCCCACCTTGGTGTTGCTGTAATAGGAATAGGAGAGCCTTTGCAAATGGTGAAACAAGTCCCTGCGCATGTCCGTTTCAATGCGCGCACCCATCACATGCCCGATGTTCTCCATATAATAATTGGCCACGGCGTCGATGATACGCAGCACCAGGTAAAGCCCGCCCAAAGATAGGATGGTCTGCACCGTCAGGCTTTCGAGATCGGTCATGCCGGTGTTGGTGATATACCGCACGATCAAGGGCAGGACCAGCTCGCACAGGGTGGTCAGAGAGGCGCAGAACAGGTCGAGGGCCAGGGTGGCCCGGTATTTCTTGAAATAGGGCGCAAAGCGCCGCATCAAATTGATTGTTTTCATCGTCATCCTCCTCACTTCTACGCAGGGGCCGGCCGAATACAGGCCCGCCTGTCCGCCCGGCCGTCCCTTTGCGGGCACGAGCCTGCCGGGACTGGGACCGGCCAGACGCCGAAAAGGTTCATCCGCCCCCCTCCTGCACCAAAGGGGCGCTGCCGGTTCCGATCCCCTTGAGCGCAGCCGGCGGTGCTTATCCGGTCCTTTCGCTCCGTCGCCGGTTTTTTATCCGCCAGAGGCATCGGCCGGTTTGCGGCCTTTCGGTTTCCATCCGCAGGCGCAATCCCTCTGTAAAACCGGTCACTCTGACTATGATAGTCAAAATCGATCAAATTTGCAACCCACATTCCACAAAAGAAGCGGGCGGCGGCCATGGGCGCATGTGACAAGCCGGCCGGCAAAAAAAGAAGCTCCTGGCGCGCGGCCTGGAGCTTCCGCTATCCTTCCTTTTTCATTTTGCCGTGCCCTCTGCCGCTCTATCACAGGAGGCGGGAAAGCCGGGCGGTGAGATAAGAACCTTTTTTGTTGGACGGCGCACAACCGTCTTTCCGTGTTTTTATTATTGTTCTTAAAAGCGTGCTGGTTTTCCGTGAAAGCACCCGCCTCCTTTCATCCTTTACTCAAATCGGTCTCCCTTATCTTTTTGCGCAGCGCAAGGATACAGGGCGGGGAAACCGACAGCTCATCCAGTCTCATACGCAGGAAGGCTTCCGTTAAGCTTAGGTCCGCCCCCAGCTCCCCGCAGACGCTTACCCATATGCCCGCTTGACGGGCACGCTCCACCACATAGCGGATCAGACGAAGGACCGCCGGATGATGCGGGTCGTAAAAGGGATCGAGCCTGCGGTTCTGCCGGTCGAGGGCAAGGGTATACTGGATGAGGTCGTTGGTGCCGATGGAGAAGAAATCCACCTCGCGGGCCAGCAGATCGCAAATCACCGCGGCGGCCGGGGTCTCAATCATGACGCCCAGCTCCACCTTCTTAGAGAAGGGGACGCCCTCCTTACGCAGTTCTTGCCTGACCTGCGCCGCCAGCGTCTTGGCCCGCCGCACCTCTTGCACCGAAATAACCATAGGAAACAGGACGGCGACATTCCCGAAGGCGGAGGCACGGTAGACGGCGCGCAGCTGGGTTTTGAACAGATCGGGACGGGTCAGGCAGATGCGAATGGCACGGTAGCCCATAGCGGGATTTTCCTCCGACGGCAGCCCGAAATATCCGCTCCGCTTGTCCGCGCCGATGTCCAGGGTACGGATAACGACCCTTTTACCGGCCATTTTCTCCGCCACGGAACGGTAGACCCGAAACTGCTCCTCTTCGGAGGGATAATCCTCCCTATCTAAGTACAAAAACTCGCTGCGGAAAAGCCCAACGCCCTGGGCGTCGTTTTGCAGCGCCGCCTCCACGTCGCTTTCACTGCTGATGTTGGCACAGACGAGGATCCTCCGTCCGTCCCGCGTGACGTTGTCAAGCCCTTTGAGCTGCTCAAGCAGGCTGCGTTTCTCCTCCTCCTTGCGTTTCTTTTGCTCCATAGCCGCCGTGGTGCTTTCATCGGGCTCGATGTATATGCGGCCGGAGAAGCCGTCTACAACGGCGGGCCTGCCGTTGTACTCCTCCTTGAGAGCGTCCCCTAGGCCGATGACGGCGGGGATATTCCGGGTGCGCGACAAAATGGCCGTGTGGGAAGTTTGGGAGCCAAGCCTTGTGACAAAGGCCAGCACCTTGGATTTGTCCAGCTGTACCGTCTCGCTGGGAGCCAGGTCGTCCGCGGCGACGATAACCGGCTCGTCATACCGCCTTGCGGTACCGGTGGAGTCGGCCAGGATGCCGAGCACCCGGTCGGACACATCCTTAACGTCGGCGGCCCGTTCCCGCATGTAGCTGTCCTCCATGGCGGAAAACATCCGGCGGAAATGATTCTCGGTCTCGCTCACGGCGAATTCCGCATTCACCTGCCGAGTCTTTATGATGCTTTCCACCGTTTTGCAGAAATCCGGATCCTCCAGCATCATCTGATGAATCCGAAAAATCATGGCGTGGTTCTCACCCATCTCCTGAAGCGCCATCTCATACAGCGTTTGCAGCTGGGCGACGGCGGTATGCTTTGCCTTCTCAAACCGGGAAAGCTCTCTATTGATATCCTCTACGTGACGGCGGCGGATCTTGCATTCATTCCGCTGAAAGAAGGAAAGCCGTCCAAAGGCAATGCCGCCGAACACGCCGGTTCCATTTAATACGATCATACCGTTGCCTCCTTTGCGCCGGGCAGGCCGCCTTGCTAAGGCGGCCGCCCCTTCCCGCTACAGATTTGCCTTCAAGAAGGCTTCCATAGCCGCTGCGGCCGTTTCCTCATCCTCGCCCTCCACGGTGACCACAATGGGCTGGCCTGTTTCCACAGCGAGACGCATAACGGCAAAGATGCGCTTGGCGTCGGCGGTTTTCCCCTCCTTATGGAGGGTGATCCTGCTTTGGAAGCGGTTGGCTTGCTTCACCAACAGGCCGGCGGGACGGGCATGGATGCCTTCGGGATCGGTGACGACATAGGTGAATTCTTTCACAGCGGTTCGCTCCTCATGGTTACAAATTCGCCGGGATAACCTCGGCTGCCTTTCCTTTTCCCGGACGGGTTTATACCACCGGGCAGGCAGCGCACCTACATGGACCCTACCGGCAGCGCAGCCAGGAAAAGAACCGGACCGGCGATCCTCCCGGTTCTTTCCATCCGCTCCTCCAGCCGGTCGACGGCCGTGCCTTGGCGGTCTCCCCCGGCGATTCGGCCGGCGGCGTCCTTGTTCATTAGACCGGAAACGCCCATCGGTTCCTCCCCGATGCGGTTACCGCCCAGACAGAAGCCGGTCGACCTCCTCCTTCGTGGCAAGCCCTTCGGAAAAGGCGCTGGCGCTGCCGGCCGCCAGCCCCATTTTAAATGCGGTCTGCAGGTCTGACGAACCAAGGTACCCGGCCAGAAAACCGGCCACCATCGAATCCCCTGCGCCGACGGAATTGACTACCCTTCCCTTGGGGGCGGGACTATGGTACACCGTCCCGTCCTCACACCGCAGGAGCGCACCGTCCCCCGCCATGGAAACGAGCACGTGACGGGCCCCCATCTGCTGCAGCTTTCCGGCATAGAACGCGATCTCCTCTTTTCCCCGCACCGTTGCGCCGAACAGCTCCCCCAGCTCGTGATGGTTGGGCTTAATCAGGAACGGATGATATTTGAGCACGTTTTTGAGCAGGTCCCGGGTGGCGTCCACCACAAAGGAAACCCCCTGTCCCTGCATGCGTTTTAGGATGCTTTCGTAAAGGTCGCTGGGCAGGGTATCGGGTATGGAACCAGCCAGCACCAGGACGTCGCCCTGCTTTAAGGGAGAAAGCCTCTCATACAGCCTTTGCAGGTCTTTCTCCGTAATGATAGGCCCGCGGCCGTTGATCTCGGTTTCCACCTGGGCCTTGAGCTTGATATTGATGCGGGACATCCCGCTTTTCACTCGGATAAAGTCGGTTTTACAGCCGATTTCCTCCATTGCCCGTTCGATTTCCCGGCCGGTAAAACCGGCGGTAAAGCCGAGAGCCGTATTGGCTACCCCTAAATTCTTCAGTACAATGGATACGTTGATTCCTTTTCCTCCGGGAAACACATCCTCAAATTCGGTGCGGTTGACCGTCCCCGTCTGAAAAGAGGGGACGCGGACCACATAATCGATGCAAGGGTTAAAGGTCACGGTATAAATCACAGCGGGTCTACCTCCACAATTCTCGTGTAGCTGCGGTAGCGTTTCTCCTCTAGGGTGGTGGTCAGGATGACGGCATCTGAAAGCGCCCCGAAGGTTACCGATGAGATTTGACTGAATTTGCTGGGGTCCGCCAGAACATATCTCTCCCGGCAGCGGGAAAGCGCCTCCGCCTTGACCGCCGCCTCATTGGCCTCGGTGGTACTCAGTCCGCCTCTGGGATGGATACCGTTGACGCCGAAAAAGCCCTTGGTAAAATGGTACTTTTTTAAAAAATGGACGGTTTCCGTCCCCACCGCCGCATCGGTGGAAAGCTTGAACTCTCCGCCCAGCAGGATGACCCGACACCCCCCCTGCGCCAGCTTGCGGGCGTGGGAAAGGGCGTTGGTGACATAGACGGCCCGCTTTTGGGTCAGGCAGTCCACCAGCAGATCGGTGGTGGTGCCCGCGTCGATGTAAACGAAGTCCCCCGGTGATACCAGCGTCGCTCCATAGGCTGCGATGCGCTTTTTTTCCTCCCGGCTGAGATCCTTCCGCGCCGACACGTCGACGGCGACGCTGTATTCGTCGTCGACGGCGGTAGCGCCGCCGTGCACCTTCTTGAGACGCCCCATTTCATGCAAGGCGGTCAGGTCCCGCCGGATGGTGGACTCCGAAGAATTCAGAAGCTCGGTCAGCTCGATAACGGTGACGGCCCGTCTTTGCGAAAGCAGGTCGAGAATTGCTTGTTGGCGAAGCTCGGTGAGCATGGTTCTCACTTCCTTTTCTGTTTTGATGATAACATCAATTTCACTCAAAGTCAATCACAGTCAGTCGTATTATATAACAATTCTATCCTATTTTTTCATTCAATTTCCCTCTGTAATTATGTATAATAAATACCAAAACGATGATTGATCTGACCGATTATGACTGATTTTGTCGAATTTTATCCAATCCTGCCGAATATTCGGTTCCAACCTTTCCTCCTTTTGCAGAAATGCTCTCTCAACCGTTGCATTTCAAATAAGAGGCCAAAAAGCTATCTTCCTTATATAGACAACGCGCCGTACCATCGCACGGCGCGCCGAAGCTCCTTTTCCCTATTCTCTGTTGCACACAGCTTCTCTGTACCCAGACTATCACCGGCAAAGAAAAGCAGAACCATATCCCGCGCTACCCCGTTTTTATAACACGCCCGGCTATTTTGAGCTACGCCCCTGGGCCTTCCGGTTGCGGGGCAGGAGCTTTTGAGCGTTCTCCAAAAGCTCCTTGGAATTGACGGCGAAAATGAACAGAACAAAGGCCGCCTGCAGCAAAAACCAGTAGGGCGGCTGCAAAAGCATACACACGCTTTGGGAAACCAGCAGCAGGGTATTCACCGCCAGCTTTGCGGCGCCGTAGTCGATAAAAAGAAACCACCGGGCGGTAACCGCCCGCAGGAGAAAGACGAACAGATAGCTTGCAAAGGTTGCAAGGGCCGCGCCGTTCACCCCCATTACCGGGATAAGCAGGAAGTTGAGAGCAATATTCAGCCCCGCTCCGGCCGCTGTTGTCACCAAGGAGAGCAGGCTTTTCTTTTTGACCATATAGACGCTGCCGAGGAAATTGACCAGGCAGGAAAACGCCGTCGCCAGCACCAGCAGGGGGATATACTGCCAGGAAGCGTAAAACTCGTCGCTGACCAGCAGCTTGGTCATCAGCTTGCAAACAAGGATGATCCCGGACGCCGCCATCATAATCAGGGCGCTGTAGGATCGAAATACCTTGGTGAAAAAACGGGACCGGGCCTTCTCCTCAGTCACGGCAGAAAGCTGCCAGGCATCCATAAAGATGCCGGAAATCAGCACCACGACGGACGGAATCTTATAGGCCACCGCATAAAGGCCGTTGGCAGCCTCCCCGCACAGGGCGGTGACAATGTACCGGTCGGAGACGTTGGTAATCCACCAGAACATCGTGTTTGGAATCATCGGGACGGCATATTTGAGCATGGCCTTGACGGTTTTTCCGTCCAGCCTGCCGATGCTTACAAAGCGGCTCAGCCGGCCCACGGCAAACAAAAATACCACCGAAATAAAATCCGAACAGACCATGGCCAGCACATAGCCGGACACCCCCCAGCCCAGTCCCACCAAAAACAGGACGTTGAAGAGGATGGTGGTGACGGTGCTGAGGATGCCGTCGAAGGCATAAAGGCGCACAAGCCCCCTTGCCCGGGTAAAATGAGAGCAAAGGGAGCGCAAAGAGGACATGAGCACAAAGGCATAGATCAGCCCCGTATGGCCGGAGATCGCCTCCACCCGGTCGAGCAAGGGCCAGAAGGCCAGCAGCACTCCAAACCCACAGAAGATGGTCAAAAGCCCGGTGGAAAACACGTCGGTTTTATGGACGCTTCGGTCCAGCCCGAAGCGCACCACGGCGTTGACCACCCCGAGGGACACCAGGGGCAGCAGCAGGTTTCCCGTCTGTACCAGCAGATCGGTCACGCCGTATTCCGCATTGCTCAAAACCGACGTATACAGGGGCATGAGCAAAAACACCAGCACCTTTGAGCTGAAGGTGCCGACGGCAAATATGACGGTGTTGGAAATCAGCTTTTTATATTTATCCATCGGTGGAACCGGTCTCCTTTTCCTAAAGATGAAACCTTCCCCATTGTACGGCATCCCTTCCGCGCCGCCCCTCGAATCCCGTCGCAAAACCGGCCTGCTTTTGCCGCGCGCTCAAAAAAGCCCGGTCAAGCCCGCCGGTAAATCCCAAAAGGGTTGGGTTTCCTTTTCCTCCCGCATCTGACCCATTCGGGTTCCCGCTTGATCCCGCCGAAGCGCCAAGGAACCTTCTCTCCCGGCAGCCGGCCGCATCCAACCTTATCGCCGCCCTAGGGAAACCGGGCGTAAAACGCATGGCATGCACAAGCCTTGAAAGGGCACAATACCGGGCGGCTTTCTGTGGGCTCGGGATACCGGCCGGTTGCATCCCGCCCGCTGCAGCGGCGAAAGCCGTTTTCTCCCGACCGCTTCTTGCACCCAGCGAAACGGTCCGCCTCATCCGTCTCACTCTATGAAGAAAGCGGACGCTTTTTCTTCTCCCCGGTATTGCCGTGGTTTTTACGCCGAAGCTAGAATGAAAAACGCCCGGCCGCGCAAAGGATACGGCCGGGCGGGAAATACAGGGATCTTATTCCGAGCGAAGCGCTTCCACCGCGTCCCGCTTAGACGCCATACGCGCCGGAATATGGCCGCCGAGCATGGTCAGCACCGTGCTGATCACAACCAGCAGCACCGCATGGGTAATCTGAAGGCTGGAGACGTTTTCCAGCTCCGTCATGCTGTAGAGAATCTGGTTGATGGGGAAGTTGAGCAGCCAGGCGATCACCACGCCGAGCACCCCGGAAAACACGCCTAAAATACAGGTCTCCGCGTCGAACACCCGGGTGATATCCTTCTTGCGGGCGCCCAGGGCCCGCAGAATGCCGATCTCCTTGGTGCGCTCCAGCACCGAGGTATAGGTGATGATGCAAATCATAATCAGGCTGACCACCAGCGAGATGGCGGCGAAGGCCACCAATACAATGGTGATGCCGTCCATAATACCGCCGGTCATGGAGGACATGGTGGCGGCGAGATCGGTATAGATGATCTGGTCGTCCGCGTCCTTGCCTTCGTTGTAGGCGTCCAGATAGGCGGTGACCGCATCCTTATCCTCAAAGTTGTTGGGGTAGACCATCACCATGTAAGGGGTGGCGTCGCCGCCCAGGTAGGAAAGGAAGGAGGCTTTGGTCTCCTCATCCAGCTCCTCCATGGTCATAACGTTCTGGTCGCTTTCCTTCTGCGCTTTGACGATTTCCGAATCGGCGGCGGTATCGATGATCATCTGAGAAAGCTCGTCGCTATAGGCAAGACCGGCGCCCAGAAGGCCATAGCCGATGTCCTCCTTCTGGCGGACCACACCCACAATGCGCACCGTCACCGCGTTATCCGACTGATACATGGCGTTGTAATCAGTCCCCGGCAGGAAGGTGCCGAACTCGGTCTTGACGTAGTACTCGTCGTTGGGGATGAGCTTCATTTCCAGCCCCACGATTTCGGAGAAGGGGATGGTGTCCCTGCCCTCCACGTCAAAGCCCAGGTTTTTGAACACGTCTATCTTCACTTCGTTGTTGGCATCCACCACCAGAACCATATCGGTGGGCTCCTGGGGATAGCTGCCCTCCAGCACGTCGTAATTCTTCTCAAGATAGGAGCTGTTGTCCTCCTTGAGCTCTTTGGGATAGGAGGACAGGTGCATGGAGCTCATGGCCGAAGAGGACCCGGAAGAGGAGGTTCCCGACAGGGATACCGGTACGGCTTCGCCGTCCACCTGCCGCAGCAGGTTCATATTGACGATTCGGGTATAGCCGATGCTGCTGCAGATTTCCGGGTCAATCCCGTTGAGGTAATCCATAAACGCATCGGTAAAAACGTTCTGATGCAGTATCTGCGATTCGGCCGGGTCGTGGAGATAAACCTCCTTGGCGTCGGTGTACTCCCCTTCCCCTTCAATCTGGTCCTGCATCTTCTGCGACTGCTCCATCATGGTGTCCATATCCACCTCAGCCGCCTGCTGGGAGATGAAAATGGGAAACTCCGCCATAGCGTCCTGCTGGAACTGATCGATCTGGGTGCGAAAGCCGGTGGACAGGCTTAAAATGACCGCAATCCCGATGATCCCGATGCTGGAGGCAAAGGAGGTCAGGAAGGTGCGCCCTTTCTTGGTACGGATGTTGTTGAAGGAAAGCTTGAGCGCCGTAAAAAAGCTCATGCTGGTCTTTTTTAGAGTGAAACCATCCGGCTTGGGCCGTTCCTGATGGGGATGGCTGTCGGAGATAATCCTGCCGTCCTGGAACCGGATAATCCGGTCGGCATACTGCTCGGCAATTTCCGGATTGTGGGTGACCATAATCACGAGCCGGTCTTTGGCGACCGATTGGATCAAATCCATGATCTGGATGCTGGTGGCCGTATCCAGCGCGCCGGTGGGCTCGTCGCACAGCAGGATTTCCGGGTCGTTGGCAAGGGCGCGGGCGATGGCCACCCGCTGCATCTGGCCGCCGGAAAGCTGGTTTGGCTTTTTGTGCAGATGGTCCTTGAGCCCCACCTGCTCGAGCACCTGCAACGCCCGCTTGCGCTTTTCCTCGGAGGAAACGCCGCTTAAGGTCATTCCCAGCTCCACGTTTTCCACAATGCTCAGGTGCATAATCAGGTTGTAGCTCTGAAAGACAAAGCCCACCGAGTTGTTGCGGTAAGCGTCCCAATCCCGCTCCTTAAAATCAGAGGTCTTTTTCCCCTTGATGACAAGCTCCCCCGAATCGTACCGGTCAAGGCCGCCGATGATGTTCAGGCAGGTGGTTTTCCCCGACCCGCTGGTACCCAAAATCGCGACGAATTCCTTCTGACGGAACGCCACGCTGATATCGTCGAGCGCCTTGGTCTCAATATCCCCCACCCGGTAGGTCTTTCGAATGTGCTTAAGTTCTAGCATAGCTGCGTGCCTCCTTTGTCTGCCTGCTGATATGCGTAAATCCGATGCAGGATCTCCCGGGCGGCCGCAATGCCCTGAAGAACCGCGTCAAACTTTTGAGGTTCCATGGTTCTCAACACCACATCGTACGCCTGAAATTTTCCTTCAAGCCGCTTGATGGCACCCTTCCCCTGTTCAGTGAGCAGCAAGGTCACCACCCTTGCGTCATCCTCGCTGCGGGCCCGGCGGAGAAAGCCGTCCCGCTCCAGCTTTTTACAAAGGTTGGAAGCGTTCGCCTGGCCCATACCGGTCGCTCTGCACAGCGAGCCGACGGTATCGATGCTCCTTTGTTCGAGCCCCAGCAGTACCAACGCCTGCAGCATGGTCAGCCCCTCCGACTGCACCACCGGGTCGAACACCTTATCCAAATATACTTTGGTCAATTGGATGTCCCGCCAAACCTGCTCGCGAAAAAGTTGTACGTCCACTTCCACCATCCTTCATCCCGTGTCGTATGCCAACCTCATTTACATGTGCTTCACATATAATAGGCTTTTTTCCCTTCCCTGTCTACGAAGAATCGGGAATTTTACAAAACCTTCATATCTGCGGGCAAACCAAAAGAAAAAAGGCGGATAAAGGAGAGGCTACATAAGGAAGTAGCTTCTCCCTTCGGTTTTGTAATCAGCCAGAGTGATTGAATTGTAGGAAAAACTCAAATCATAACGGAGGATTACAGCAATGGCAAAATCGATTTTTGAAGAAATGGGTGGTACTTATCACGATGAAAGCGGGTATCTTATTCCTAACCTCACCTTATCACTCGAAGATGAAAAGCCCATCGGGATATGGGGACAGCGGCACGCACAATACTTAAAGCAAAATCACAAAGTTCTGTACATGAATTTACTGACAAGCGGCAAGTTAAACAGTTATCTTGCTGATATCAACGAACAAGCACAGAAACTCTTTGAACGGCCCATAGAGCAAATGAAGCAGGCACAGTGTATCACGGAACAGCTAAAGGCGGAAAACGCCTTAGAATGGACTGGAAGAATGAATAACATATGGGCGTGTGCGATGGAGATTGTGAATAAAGAAATCATTTCCGCATAGCAGACAGACGGCAGAGTTTTTACCCTCTGCCGTTTTTTAATCAGAAAATCAATATCGAAATACACAAAAATATTTATAGAGTAGTGCATCTAATTTCATAGCTCGGATTATTATAGGAATATTTTTCAGTAAAAATATCCGTTTCAATTACGAGATATTCACTGGCATTTTCAAGGTATGCCTTAAAAATATCTAAAGCTGAAAGAATACCACTTTGCTTGTGTTTTAAACAGTAATAGGTAGATGCGGGAATACAAAAAATGTTTTTATCTTGGCAAGCTGCTTGATTGTAATTTAAAACATCTGTGCAAACATATTGCTCAATGGAATTATTTTTGTATCTGGCAAGCAGACCGATGTCATACCCTGTCTTATAACCATTTAAATGTACATTATTTAACAACTTTATTGCAGCATTACGAAACATAGGGTCTGTTTGTGTACCGCTATATGGCGATATGTAATATGTTTTTTGTGGTAAAGTACATGAGATAATGGTATTATCAACACATTTTTTTGAATGTAGCATATCCTGCTCGATAGACGCTAAATGCTCTGTTTTATCCTTTATCATTTCTATTTTCTCGTTTGCAATTTTTCGACCGTATGCGATAAGAGATGCATAATCAATTTCCTGTTCTGAATCAGAAATAAATGTAGAAAAGTCTTTTAAAGGTATATCGAGCTCGACACAATACTGTATTGCTTCTACTATACGGATTTGAGAAAACGAATAGTAGCGATATTTACTTTGTTCATCAATATAAATCGGTTTGAGAATTCCAATTTTTTCATAATATCTCAAGGATTGAATATGCACATTCGTTATTTTGGATAAAACTCCAATGGAAATCAAATCTTGTTTTTTCATATATACCTCTTGACTCTCACATTATATCACACTTTATAATACACTATCTGAAAAACAAAAGCAAGGAGGTATTGCATTGTTATGAATTTATTGACAGATAAAATCAGCGTATTATTCAGAAAATATCTAATCCCATCGCTTTTATCGGCGGCTGCAATATCTATTTTTCAGCTTGTGGATATGGTTGCGATCGGTCAAGGCGTTGGCGCTGACGGCGCAGCCGCATTGGCGATTGTCACGCCATTATTTGGGGTAACATCCTTTCTCGGTCTTTTTGTAGGTATAGGCGGTTCGGTATATATGGGCATGGCTGAAGGAGAAAGGAATAAGGAAAAGTATTCCGCTTGCTTTACTGTTTCCCTAGTGCTTATTTTGCTTTTTACACTGTTTCTTTGGATTTGCTTTCTGATATTTGCTGAACCTATTTACATATTCTTTGGAGCAAATGACAGACTGATGCCTTTAGTAAAGGAATATGGCAATTGGATAATCGGATGTATGCCTATTTTCTTTTTGTCGATTTACTTAGGGTGCATCGTCAGAACAGACGGAGCGCCTAATATTGTATTGTATGCGGTAATTATAGGCGGCTTATTAAATGTTTTGGGAGATTATCTCCTTGTTTTTCCTTTTACCATCGGAACAGGTATGGCAGGTGCAGCAATCGCTACTGTATTGGGAAATGCGGTGCAGACTGTTATTTTTTTAGTTTACATTATAAGTAGAAAAAGCAATTTAAAATTAACAAAGCCCAACCACTGGTTTAGAGGCTTTAAAAGAATAGTCGGAGCAGGCATTAGTGCAGGGCTGGTGGACATCGCATATATCGCCCTTACTATTTTGCTGAACAATCAGGTTATGAAATATGGTAATGAAACAGTGCTTGCAATATTTGGCATTGCATATACCTGCATTTCCGTAATACAAAAAATGTATGACGGCGTAGGACAAGCTACACAGCCTATCATATCTGCAAATTATGGCGGCAAAATGCGTAAACGAATATTTGATATATTACGCTATTCCATTATTACAGAAGTTGTTTTAAGCCTTTTCTTTACTGTAATCGGAATGATTTTTCCAAAGGAAATCAGCATGATTTTTATGGAAACCACACCTGAAATTTTAGAGATGTCTCCGAAGATTATAAGCCCTATTTTCTTTTCTATGCTGTTTGCAGGAGTGGGACACCTTGCCATATATTATTTGCAGTCCATTATGAAATCCGTCTTGGCTGTTTTTATTGCAATGCTTAGAGGTATTGTTCTGACAGGTGTATTAGTTGTAGTATTGCCTTTTATATGGGGCTTGAACGGAATATGGATGGGACTGATTTTTGCAGAATTAATTACTATGCTTATAGCAATATATTGTTTCTATAAGACATCAAAACATTTATTAAATTGAACAAGGTGAGAATATATGTTTAAAACAGAATGGCTGCTATGCCCCGTGTGCAAAAATAAAACACGAATTAAATTACGGTACGATACAGAGTTAAAAAACTTTCCTCTCTATTGCCCGAAATGCAAGCAGGAAAGTTTGATTGAAGCAAAGGATTTTCACGTAACCATCATAAAAGAACAAAACACATAAACGCAGAGTCAATGAAGGTGTGAGGAAACTCATATTTCATTGGCTCTTTCTTTCTGTTCAAACCAAATAGTATTCCCAGCTTCACCGAGAAATATTCAAAAACCTCCGAAAAAATATTGACAAGCACCTATCCTGTGATATATAATAAAATACCCTTTTCGGAGAGTTACAACTGAATATCTAATGTTCTTGAAATGGAATTGCGGCATAAGTCGCCTAACGCCTGCGGTACGCTAAGAGGAAGTATCGCTGCCCGCCGTCAAAAGCTGTTTTGTACTGTCAGCGGCGGAGGGGCAAAAAAACAGTATGGTTTTGAATTTCAAAGCCGTTACATAGAACATCATTTTGAAACGAGAGCAAAGCTCCCGCCGATTTTTGATGTCTGTGTAACGGCTTTTGTTTTGCCGTTTACAACTGAATGACCGTCCGAATGGGATATGATTTTGCGATGATATGAGCAAAGCAACGCTGTCTGAACTGGGGGCAGGAACGACATTCGGAGAGAACGGCACATACCTTGTATGTAACTCTTTTATGGGTTGAAATTCGCTTGCCGTAAGGCTTATCAGGCTTATATATATCAGTCTGAATGGCTTATACGGCAATCCCCATTTTGACCGTATCATGCGTTACATCGTTCTTATGCGTACAGCGTGCTTGAGGTTTCTGAGGAGTGCAGAGGTACTCTTTTCAAAGAGTGCCTTTGCCCCTCGGAGAGCCCACTGGCACTTTGCAGCCGTAAGGCTGAAAGTGTCATAGTGGGTTACGCACTTTGAAAAAGGTGCGTAAACAATGACCGCCAACCTCAACATATCCTCCCATCGGGAGAAAGAAATACAATCCGAAACAGAAAGGAAGTGAGAAGAATGTCAAGACAGAATTTCAGCGTGGCAAGGGTGGAAACCCGCACAAGGGATTCCATCGGCAAATATGAACGCCACAATGAGCGCAAAAACGAGCATTACGGCAATATGAATGTTGACCTGTCCCGCACATCGATGAATGTGCATTTCAAATCCTGCGGCGATATGACCTACAATGAAACCCTTGATAAGCTGGTCGCAGACGGCAAAGTGTCGCTTCGTGGTCTGAAAAAGGATGCTAAAATCTTTGACGAGATGATTTTAGATGTCAACACCGACTACTTTGAAACCCACGGCGGCTATGAATTTGCCAGACGGTTTTATGCTGAAGCCTATCGGTTTGCCGTAAAGGTTTACGGCGAGGACAATATCCTCTCCGCAGTTATGCACGCCGATGAAGTTAACCTCGCCCTGTCCGAGCAGTACGGCGAGCCAATTTACCACTACCATATGCACATTGTAGCATTGCCCGTGGTGGAGAAGCAAGTGTTATGGACGAAGCGGTGCAAAAATCCCGAATTGGTCGGTACGGTCAAGGAGGTTGTTCAGCAGGTCAGCCACTCAAAAAAATGGAAATCACCGCAGGCTGTGGACGAGCAGGGAAAGCCTGTGTATGACGAAAAAGGGAAAGCGGTGCTTGTCCCCACCTACAGTATTTTACAGGACGAATTTTTCGAGCATATGCAGGCAGCGGGATTTAACGATTTTGTCCGTGGAGAGCGTGGCAGCACCGCCGAAAACCAAAGCTGTCTGCAATATCAAATTGAGAGGGATAAGGAACGCCTTGCGGATATTGAGAGCAAGATTGCTGTTGCCAATGAAGATTTGGAAAAGGTTTTGCCCGTTCGGGCGAGCGTACAGGCGATTGACAATATCGGTAAGAAAACGCTGACGGGCAAGGTGCAGATGAGTACAGACGATTATGCCGCTTTATCTAACTTAGCCAAAGAGTGCCTTGTGAACAGGCGTACCGTTCAAATTTTGGAAAGCTCCAATCGGGCGTTATCGGATAAGGTGAAAAGCCTGAAAGCTGAACTCACAGAATTAAAGGAAAAATGCAAGCCGTATTTGGAAGCATTAAAGGCTGCGCCCAAAAAGGTCAAGGACTTCATTGACGGTATCCTGAAATCCCTCTGCAAAACCGCACCTGAGCAGGAAAAGAGCATTTTTCATAAACAGCCCGAAAAGGAACTGAAGCTTTCCCCGTGGGAACTGCAAATACCGGCACGAAAACCAAAATCTAAGAAAAAGGAGAGCTTTGAACGATGACAGATGTGATTTATCTTGACGAATACGGAAACGCCGTTGATGACGGCATAGAAATTCACGCCGCTATTGAAGAAATAACGGATATACTTGCCGCTATGACGAAGGCTGAGCGCATGAACTGGTTTCGCAAGACCCAATATCCCTACCCCATCAATTTTGAAACGGAGATTGGCGGTACTGTATATACTGTAAGCACTTGTTTCGACAAAAACGCAAGCGAGAGTTTAGAGGAAAAAACGCAGAGAATTATATTGAAAAGAATAGATTAACACTTTAAAGCGTTGAATTTCAACGGCGGATATGGTATGATATATACACCTACAATTCATACCATATCTGGCTGTGGAAAGGAGCTATATGAACACGAAACAGTCAGACAAGCGAATTACCGCCCTTTACGCAAGGCTTTCCCGTGACGATGAGAAAGACGGCATATCGGGCAGTATTCAAAATCAAAAGGCTATTCTTGAAAAGTACGCAAAGGACAATAAATTGCAAAATCCCCGTTTCTTCTATGACGATGGATTTTCGGGCGTTAGCTTCACAAGACCCGCATTTATGGAAATTATGGAACTTGCGGAGCAGGGCTTGGTTGCCAATCTCGTGGTTAAAGACCATTCAAGGCTCGGACGAAACCGCCTTGTGGTCGGTCAGCTTTTAGAGGAAGATTTTGTCCGTTTAGATGTGCGGTATATCGCCATTATGGACAACATCGACACGGCAAAGGGTATCAGCGATATTGTTCCTATGCAGGATTTATCCAATGAATGGCACGCAAAGAACACCAGCGACAAAGTCCGCAAGGTTATGCAGAGCAAGGGAATGTCGGGCGTACCGCTGACTACAAACCCGCCCTTCGGATATATGAAAAATCCGAACAATAAGGACGAGTGGCTTGTGGATGAGCCTGCGGCAGAGGTGGTCAGAAAAATCTTTGACCTGTGTATTGCAGGACTCGGACCGACGCAAATTGCAAAGAAGCTCAAAGCAGAAAAGGTATTAACGCCTACGGAATACTGGAATAGTATCGGCAGGAAATGCGGCAAGCCGCCTGTAATTCCTTTCGGATGGGTTGCAAGTACCATTTCAGACATTCTTGACAAGCAGGAATACTGTGGCGATACGGTTAATTTCCGCACCTATCGAAAATCCTTTAAGCTGAAGAAAAAGCTTGATAAGCCAAAGGAAGAATGGAAAGTTTTTCCTGATACCCACCCCGCTATCGTTGACCGAGAAACCTTTGCACTCGTGCAGGAATTAAGGCAGCACCGACGCAGACCAACCAAAAGCGGCATTGTGAGTATGTTTTCGGGACTGCTCTACTGCGCTGATTGCAGCGAGAAGCTGTATTACAGCGTAACGAACAACTACAAGCGGGAACAGGCGTATTTCTTCTGCTCCTCCTACCGCAAAAATTCCGAGGTCTGCTCCGCACACTATATCCGAGAAAAGGTGGTAGAAAGCCTTGTACTGGAAAGTATGCAGAGGGTCATGTGGTATGTGCAGACCTATGAGAAGCTGTTCGCACAGCGGCAGATGGAGGATTTCGGGGAGAAAAAGAAGAAAGAACTTGCCGAGAAGCGCAGGGAGCTTGACAGGGCAAAACGGCGTGTCACCGAAATTGACGGGATAATCCAAAAGCTGTACGAGGATAACGCAATGGGCAGGATAAGCGATGAACGGTTTGCTACGATGTCGATGTCTTTGGAAAATGAGCAAAGCGAACTGAAAGACAGTATTCCTGAAATGGAAAGCTGTCTTGAAAACGCTAGAATCCAAACCGAAGGTTTGCAGAGGTTTATCGACAGAGCAAAACAGGTAACGCAGCTAACCGAGCTTACACCCGAACTGGTACACGAGTTCATACAGAAAATCGTGGTATCCAAACCCGAACACAGGGACGGCAAGCGTTATCAAAGCGTGGAAATCTACTACAACGGCGTTGGAATTATCCGAGAACCCTCGCCCGAAGAAATGGAAGAATACTTCCACGAGCATTTG
Source organism: uncultured Clostridia bacterium (assembly GCA_904420015.1). GTDB lineage: Bacteria > Bacillota > Clostridia > Oscillospirales > Acutalibacteraceae > Solibaculum_A. The sequence continues at coordinate 8,087 of CAJFTS010000012.1, read as the reverse complement.
AAACGAAAAGCCGCAAAAACGGCGAAAACGGCATAGCCGTAGGGCTATACCGCTTCAAACACAACAATATTTTATTTGAGATACAAAGCCTTGGGGCACCTTCCTTACGGAGGGCGCCCCAATCCGCACCCATTTCAAAGCATTTGCGCTCATATTATCTTTATAAACACTCACCGCAAATTCCCCCTATGTGAGGAGGCGGTTTTATGGAATTGCGCGTACCGCACGATTCTTTCTCTGCGCAGCTGGGAAGCGGAGCGTTTCCCGTGCGTTCGTCTATTTAATATCGGCCATATGAACGGACAGCACCCGGGTCCCTCCAATCCCATTGAAGCTGGTATTCCTCCTCAAAGAGCAGGTATTCCAGCCCATGCGCCTTGCACATGGCAAGGTGATAGGCGTTTTCTTCGATCAGCCCTTCCTTGGAGGATTCTTCACAAAGGCGATGCTCAATTACATTGGCATATTGCAGGATATCGTCATAGTGGGCTTCGATATATTTTTGGGAGAAAATCAAACAGAGATAGCGAATTTCCTTTGCTTCCTCATGGCGAAAATAACGCCGATAGTCAAAGGGAATATAACAGCCCTCCACAATGAGATTCTGCTTATTTTCCAGCGCTGTGCGAATGATTTCCACCGCAATCGGCCAGAGGTAGCCGGTCAGCTCCTGATCCGTGCTTTGGGCCGTCAAAGAGCAATGTCCGCTTCGGATTAGGCCCATCTTGAGATGATCCAGGGACAGGTATGGAAAATGATCCCTCTCCAAAAGCTTCTGGGCCAAGAGTGTTTTCCCTGTATGAGAACTGCCGCCGATCAAAAGGATCATACTATGCCTCCCATCAAGTAGCTCCGTATTGCACCGCACATCATTCGGCGCTCTACGGCAATGGTAGCATATTTACCCCCTCGCGTCCATCTGTCCAACAAATTACAAAAGACAAACAGGAAAAGGCCGGCACCGCCCAATGGACGGCACCAGCCTTTCTCATACATTCGAACATACAAAGCGAAGAGAGCGAGGAGCCCGATTATCCGCCTTTTTCCGGCAGCGGGCCGGAGGGGGGCCGGCCAGACAATCCGCCTTTCAAAAGCATAGGAAGCTCTGCATTCCCCGCTAGAGCTCAACAAAGAAGAGCGATTGCGCCCATTTCATCTTACGCGAGCGCCTCGCCCAGCTTCACACAGGCCTCCTGTGCCTCCTCATCGGGGGCCTCGTTACAGATCACGCTGTCGCAGGCGAGCACCGCGCCGTCGGCCATGCACGTCTCTTCCCAGGTACGCATCCATTCTCCGTCGCCCCAGCCGTAGGAACCGAAGAGCGCGATTTTCTTTCCCTTGAGCTTTCCTTCGCAAGCGGAGAACATGGGCTCAAACTCGCTTTCCTCCAGCTGCTCGGCACCCATGGAAGGACAACCAAACGCCACCGCGTCATACTGATCCATCGCATCGGCTCCAAACTCCGCCGAAGTCAGCAGCGTAACCTCGGCGCCCGCCGCCTTCGCGCCTTCCTCGACCTTCTGGGCCATTTGTTCGGTGTTTCCCGTACCGCTCCAGTAGACAACTGCAACCTTGCTCATATTGGCATAACCTCTTTCTATGTATTTTTCTATGTCAAGCAGCCACAGTCAGCTGCCAAACACTCCTGCCTTGGTTCCAAAGACGTGCGTAGACATCTTTGCATTTTTTCATCTTTTCAAAGGCCTTGACGGCCTCCCATTCGTCGCAATACACCTTCCAGCACCCGGTGCATTTGCAGTTTTTCCCTTCATTTCGAATAAATCCAACAACATCTCCCAAAGGATATCCCAAAAACAAACCAATTTCATGTGGAAACGAATCGCATCGCTTGAGTCGTTTTTTTAAACGCCGAAGGGCATCCTCTACCTTGGGATACCGATAGCCGTAGCGAAGGAGAAACCGAGCGGTGTCCGGATTGGACAAATCCGCCTGCAGCCGCGCCTTTCGAAAGACGTAAACCAGCGCTGTCCCCTCCCGGCGGCGCAATATAAGCAGGGAGATTCCTTTCCGTCCCAGCCGGGCGTTCCATTGGGCCAGCTGTTCACGCAGCTGCTGTTCACAGGAATAAGGATAACAGAACAAATTCGCTGTCTTTAAAGACGCCAGGGTAGGCGAGCAATGTGCAATCAGATACCGTTCCATCCAAAGACCCTTCCCCTTTCTTATCGCTTCAGACAGTGTTCCGACAAAACCGAGTGCAGGGCCGTGGCGCTGCTGGTGTGCACGCGCGCAACCGGCACATTGTTTCGTTTCGCCTCTTGGAAGGCGCTGATGACCATCTTGTGGGATACGGTGCTGGTAAACAAAATCAGAAGATCGGGGCATCCCAGCTTCTTACGCAGCGAACCGTTTTCTTTTGGGTATACCTTGGCCTTGCATCCATACTGCTTGCAGATGTTCTGATATTGGCAGACCATCCGCTCGTTTCCGCCCACAATTACGATACTCATGTTTGCTCCTTTCATCTGTCACGTCTGTGATTTCGAGTTATGGGGCCGCTTCTCCCTTTGCAATGCCTCACAGGCGAAAAAGCCGCCGTTTGCTGTCACGCAATGCCTTTTTGGGCGGCAAGCCCTTATCCCTGAAAGGGTAGATAAAACCAGTGAGAAAGGCTTCATTTAGTTAGTTATAACTAACCACAGTGGAAGAAAAAACGGCGTCCGCCGTCCCTTCTTGCTTTCATTTTCCCCCTCTTTTCGCGGTTCATTCCTTTCAAATCCGCATAAAAACTGCGCGATGAAAGGACAAACACAACTGCATGCACCCTTCTTTGCCGATGAAAGCCGTCTGCTGGCGGAACGCGGAAAGGGGACCCGCGTTCCGCCGCATGAAAAATAATTCAAATAAACGGAGGAGACACCGTAAGGTACCGGCTATTTCTTATGGCACATGCCCGAGGAAGGACAATGGTCACAGCCGCAGCCGCAGCTGGAACTGCCTTTTTTCCGATCCCGCCGCAGTTTCACAATGACCAGTACCACAACCGCCGCCACTGCCGCGCCGACGGCAATCGTACCCCAGTTTGTTGCGAGAAAATCCAGCATCTCCGTTTCCTCCTTTTGCCTTACACCTTAACCTTTGTCTTGAGAGTATTGCTCTCCTTATATGGACGGAAGAGCATAAACAGGATCAACGCCACAATGGCAAAGGCAACGATGGATCCGATGACGTTTCCACTGCCCGTAAACAGCATACCCAGCTGATAGACCACCAGCGAAATGGCATAAGCGAACACGCACTGATAGCCGATGGCGAAGAAGGTCCACTTTGCGCTGTTCATCTCCCGCTTGATGGCACCGATAGCCGCAAAGCAGGGCGCGCACAGGAGATTGAAGATCAGGAAGGAATAGGCCGAAAGCGGAGTAAAGAAGGACTGCATATTGGCCCAGACCTGCCAGCCGTTTTCAGCCACTTCGTCAAAGCCGCCGTAGAGCACACCGAAGGTGCTGACCACGTTTTCCTTGGCAATGAGACCGGTGATGGACGCCACAGCCGCCTGCCAATCGCCCCAGCCGAGCGGAGAGAAGATCCAGGAAATTGCGCCGCCGATAACCGCCAGGATGGAATTGTTGAGATCCTCAACCATACCGAAGCTGCCGTCCTCAAAGCCGAAGCCCTGCAGGAACCACAGAAGGATGGCGGAAAGCAGGATAACCGTACCGGCCTTCTTGATGAAGGACCAGGCCCGCTCCCACATGGAACGCAGAATGTTGCCCACCGTGGGCCAGTGATAGGCGGGCAGCTCCATAACAAAGGGAGCCGGATCGCCTGCAAACATCTTGGTTTTCTTAAGCATAATGCCGGAAAGGATGATGGCCGCAATGCCGACAAAATAGGCGCTCGGCGCCACCCACCATGCTCCGCCGAACAGAGCGCCGGCAATCAGCGCAATAATGGGGAGCTTCGCGCTGCAGGGAATAAAGGTGGTGGTCATAACGGTCATCTTGCGATCCCGGTCGTTTTCAATGGTACGGGAGGCCATGATGCCGGGGATCCCGCAGCCGGTACCGATGAGCATCGGGATGAAGGACTTGCCGGAAAGGCCGAATTTCCGGAAGATACGGTCGAGAACAAAGGCGATACGCGCCATATAACCGCAGGATTCCAGGAACGCCAGCAGCAGGAAGAGCACGAGCATCTGCGGAACGAAGCCCAGCACGGCGCCCACACCGCCCACAATGCCGTCGAGAATCAGGCCCTGGAGCCAGTCGGCGCAGTTGATTGCGTTAAGGCCGTCCCCAATGAGGCTGGGCAGGCCGGGCACCCAAACGCCGTAATTGGCGGGATCCGGCTCTTCGATGGCGGCCGCTTCTTCATAAGCGGCGAAGTCCACCGGAATTTCTTCCTCTACGTTTCCGTCGTCGTCATAGAGGTAAGCGGTAGTGGTCAAATCGGTCGCTTGGGCGGGATCCACATCCGCCTCTTCCGCAGCGGATTCAAAGGCTTCCACGACGGCGCCCGGAATGACATATTCCTCCGCCGCCTCCTCATACTCGGCCGAGCCGATGGCAAACAGGTGATAGCCGTCGCCGAACAATCCGTCGTTGGCCCAGTCGGTGGCCCAGGTGCCCACCGTGGACACCGAAAGATAATATACGATAAACATGACCACCGCAAAAATCGGCAGGGCAAGCCACCGGTTGGTTACCACCTTATCGATTTTGTCGGAGGTGGTAAGCTTGCCGCGGTTCTTTTTCTTATAACACCCCTTGATGATGGAGGCGATGTAAAGATACCGCTCGTTGGTGATGATGCTTTCCGCATCGTCGTCGAGTTCTTTTTCCGCCGCAAGGATATCTTCCTCAATGTGATCGAGAACGGTTTTGCTAAGCTTCAGCTGAGACAGAACCTTTTCGTCCCGCTCAAAAATCTTGATGGCGTACCAGCGCTGCTGTTCGGCAGGCAGGTTGTGAACCGCCGCTTCCTCAATGTGAGCGATGGCGTGCTCCACCGGGCCGCTGAAGCTGTGCTGCGGAATCGTCTTGGTGTTGGCAGCCGCCTTCACGGCTTCCTCCGCCGCCTGCATCGTGCCGGTACCCTTCAAGGCGGAAATTTCCACCACCTTGCAGCCCAGCTGCCGGGACAGCTCGTCAATATGGATGTGATCGCCGTTTTTCTTAACGACATCCATCATGTTGACCGCCACCACTACCGGAATGCCCAGCTCCGTCAGCTGAGTAGTCAGGTAGAGATTGCGCTCGAGGTTCGTGCCGTCGATGATGTTTAAAATCGCATCCGGCCGCTCCTGAATCAGGTAATTTCTCGCCACCACCTCTTCCAAGGTGTAAGGGGAGAGAGAATAAATACCGGGAAGGTCCATGATGACCACATTGCTGTGTTTCTTCAGTTTTCCTTCCTTCTTTTCCACCGTAACGCCCGGCCAGTTTCCCACAAACTGGTTTGCGCCGGTCAATGCATTGAACAGGGTAGTTTTTCCGCTGTTCGGGTTGCCCGCTAAGGCAATTCGGATATCCATGCCGCGTCGTTCCTTTCCCTATGTAATTAGTCACAGCTAACCTTTGCGCGAAAAAAACGGGGCAGCAAAGCCCCCTTTTCTCCTTACTGTACCTCAATCATTTCCGCGTCCGACTTGCGGATCGAGAGCTCGTAGCCGCGAACGGTCACCTCGACCGGATCGCCCAGCGGCGCCACTTTCCGCACCTGGACCTGGGTTCCCTTTGTGATCCCCATATCCATGATGCGGCGTTTGACCGCGCCTTCCCCGTGGAGCTTAACCACCGTGGCCACGTCGCCCACCTTTGCCTGTCTCAACGTTCTCATGTATGTTTCCTCCTTGCTGACTAAAATGGCTTACACCATAATTTTGCTGGCCATTTCGCGGCTGATCGCCACACGGGAATCCTTCACATTGACGATGAGATTGCCCGCAATGGTGGAAATGATCGTGACATTTCCTCCTGCTACAAAACCGAGATTTTCCAGATGCGCCCGTACCTCTGGATTGCCGCCCACCTTACGAATTAGGTTTTCCTCGCCAACATTTGCAAGCGTTAACGGCATCATATTTCACCCCCGCCTTTCAGTAAGCATACGCTAACCAAAAACACAAATAAATGGTTAGTACTTACTAACCGTATCTATGTTAGCTCCCGCTAATGCATTTGTCAAGGGCTTTTCCAAAAAATATCCCTCCTTTTTTCCGACATCCTTCGTCCATCCTCTTTTGCTTGCATTTGCGTGTATAAATGTGCTATACTATAAAATATAATTTGTGAATTATAACGAATCTGTTGAAATTAGGGTGGTGCAAGATGAAAATACAAGAATCGGCTGAGAATTATTTGGAGACCATCCTGATGCTGCAAAAACGCAAGGGCATGGTCCGTTCCATCGACGTGGCCAACGAGCTGGGATTTTCTAAGCCCAGCGTCAGCATTGCGATGAAAAACCTCAGGGAAAACGGTTATATTGAGGTAGACGCAGACGGCTGTCTGATCCTGCTGGATGCCGGACGCCAAATCGCCGAAAAAATGTATGAACGCCACACCTTATTGTCCAATTGGCTGGTGGCGCTGGGCGTGGATCCGGATACCGCTGTCAAGGACGCCTGCCGCATTGAGCACGTCATCAGCAGCGAAAGCTTTGAAGCCATTAAGGCGCACGCACAACGCAACAGCTAGTGTCACTAATCCCGGTCCGGGTATCTTTCAGACTGGGGGTTTTTCGTGCAAACGCAAGGGCAGGCGGTCGGGCGCCTGCCGGGAACGCCCCATTGGGCCTTTTTCTTTTGAGCATGTCCGTCTGTTTTTGCGGCCGATTATTCTCCCTTCTCCTATTACCGCCTAAAGTGCTTAAAGCCCGCCAGCGCAACGATTCTGTCATTTTTTGCAAAACAGCTCGTTCCAATCACGACAACCAGCTAAGAGCGGTGGCTTTCATAGGCCCTGGCAGGGCCATAATACCGGCTGGCATCGAAATCTTCTGCCGTTGGAATCCAATGCCCTGCCGCCCGTGAACAGCCTTACCCATGGACGTCTCCTCCCGTTCATATACGGGCTTTTTATTCGAATCCGCTTAAATCTAAAAGCGAACGATTTTTTGGGAACCATCAGTGAAGCCGGTGGTCCCCGATAAGTTAAAACCACCGGCAAAGCCGGAGGCATGAAAAGCCCTAGAAGGGCTTATTACCAGCAAGCGTCTCAAGATGCACAGAAATTGATTTCACTTGCATCACTTGCCCCGCGGCCCGTAAACAGGCGAATCCCCATTTTAACGGAAGCCTTTCGTCACCATTAGGCTGGCTTTAAGCAGCTCGCTTCCCTCGATGCTTATAGCGAACGCTTTTTTGCGGGACATCTCCACCGGCAGAGCCGGTCGTTGACTTTTACAAAAGAAAAACCGGACAAGCCTGCCATGGCAGGCTTGTCCGGTTTTTTGTACCGCCCTTATCACGACGGGATTGGGGGGCCGCCTCCTTTAAAATACCCCTTTCGGTATAATCCGGGACAAAAGTACAACCGTCTCCACATGAGTACCAAATTAAAACATATCCCCACAAAATTACGGAAATATGGGCAATATTTATACAATACTAATACTGCTCGCACATCCCTTTTCCCACAAAATATAGATTCTATCAATTTTGTATCACCTTAATGCAAAATCTACTCCTAATTACCAATATTTTCTTCTACTGTCTTAATAGATTCCAATGCTTGGTATTCCTGCTTTAATTCACGTAGCAATTCTTCCTCGCTTGGTAAATACAATTTGTATTTTGAAGCAAAAATCTGTGTTTCATTTTCAGGTAACGTATACTTAACTACAGACTCACTTTTATCTGCACACAAAACAATACCAATCGGCGGATTGTCTCCTTCATTCATAAGTTCTCGTTCATAATAATGAACATACATCTGCATCTGTCCTAAATCCTGATGTGTTAAATCTCCAACCTTTAAATCAATCAACACAAAACATTTTAAGATGTAATTATAAAATACAAGGTCAATTCTAAAATGACGTCCATCAAATGTTATTCTTTTCTGCCGCGCTACAAATGAAAAACCTCTGCCAAGTTCCAAAAGGAATTTTTGCAAATGTGT
>CAJFTS010000011.1 GCA_904420015.1 uncultured Clostridia bacterium | reverse complement strand
GTTTAAAAACGAAACCCACAACCATCCCACCGAAATCGAGCCCTTCGGCGGCGCGGCCACCTGCCTGGGCGGCGCCATCCGCGACCCCCTTTCCGGGCGGGCCTATGTCTACCAGGCCATGCGGGTGACCGGCTCGGGCGATCCCACCGTGCCCATCAGCGAAACCCTGCCCGCCAAGCTTCCCCAGCGCAAGATTACCACCAGCGCCGCCCACGGCTATTCCTCCTACGGTAACCAAATCGGCCTTGCCACCGGCCAGGTGGTGGAGCTTTACGACGAGGGCTACGTGGCCAAGCGCCTGGAAATCGGCGCGGTGGTGGGCGCTTCTCCCAAATCCAACGTGGTGCGGGAGGTTCCCCAGCCCGGCGACGTGATCGTGCTGCTGGGCGGGCGCACCGGCCGGGACGGCTGCGGCGGCGCCACCGGCTCCTCCAAGGCCCACACCGACGAATCGCTGCAAACCTGCGGCGCAGAGGTGCAAAAGGGCAACCCGCCCACCGAGCGCAAGCTCCAGCGTCTCTTCCGCAACCCGGAGGTATCCCGGATGATTAAGCGCTGCAACGATTTCGGCGCGGGCGGCGTGTGCGTGGCCATCGGCGAGCTTGCCGACGGGCTTCGCATTACGCTCGACAGCGTGCCCCGCAAATACGAAGGCTTAGACGGCACCGAGCTTGCCATTTCCGAGTCCCAGGAGCGCATGGCGGTGGTTCTCGACGACGGGGATGTAAACGCTTTTATCGACGCGGCGGACGCGGAAAACCTGGAAGCCACCCCGGTTGCGGTGGTCACCGCCGACGAGCGGCTGCGGATGCTGTGGCGGGACGACATGATTGTGGACATCTCCCGCGCTTTCCTGAACACCAACGGCGTAACCCAGAAAGCCGAAGCCGCCGTCCCCGCTCCCAAGGCGGAGGAATGCTATTATGAACAAATCCCCGAAGAGGTGAAGGGCAAGGGCTTTGCCGGCGCCATGAAGGCAAACCTTTCCCGCCTAAACGTCTGCTCCCAGAAGGGGCTTTCGGAACGGTTCGACTCCTCCATCGGCGCAGGTACCGTGCTCATGCCCTTTGCGGGCAAGTACCAGCTGACGCCGGAGGAGGCCATGGTGGCAAAGCTTCCCCTTGTTCACGGGGAAACCGACGACGCCACCGCCATGAGCTACGGCTTTATTCCCGGCCTGTCCAAATGGAGCCCCTTCCACGGGGCGGCCTGGGCGGTCACCGAGTCCCTTTCCAAGCTGGCGGCGGTGGGGGCCGACCCCCTTTCCGCCCGCCTGACGTTCCAGGAATATTTTGAACGCCTGCACGACGTTCCCACCCGCTGGGGCAAGCCGGCCGCGGCACTTCTGGGCGCCTTGCAGGCCCAGCTTGCCTACAGCACCCCCTCCATCGGCGGGAAGGACTCCATGTCCGGCTCCTTTAACGAGCTGGACGTCCCCCCCACCCTGGTGAGCTTTGCCATCGCCGCCACCAAGGCGAGCAAGACGGTGTCGGCGGCGCTGCAAAAGGCCGGCTCCAAGCTGGTGTTTGTGGAGCTGCCCACCGCCCCCTCCAAGCTGCCGGATTTTGAGAAGGTCAAGGACGTCTACCGTGCCGTCACCGCCGCCGCGCAGAGCGGCGCGGTTCTCGCCGCATCCGTCATCCATGAAGGCGGCCTGGCGGCGGCGCTGGCGCGGATGGCCTTCGGCAACCGCATCGGCGTCACGGTGACGGCCCGCCTGTCCCAGGCGGAGCTTTACACCCCCAAAGCGGGCTCCTTCCTTCTGGAAATGGATGCGCCGGAAGCGCTCGGCTCCATTGGCTATCAGGTCATCGGCGAAACCACCGCTTCGCAAGACTTTGTACTCGGCGGAGAATCGGTTTCGCTCACAGACCTCCAGGATGCCTATCTCTCCAAGCTCGAGACGGTCTTTCCGGTCAACGCGCCCGACGCGCCCGACTACGGCATCCAGGTTACCCCCTATGCCTTCCCCTCCGGCGCGGCTCCGGCGGTAAAGACCGCCAAGCCGAAGGTGTTTATCCCCGTTTTTCCGGGCACCAACTGCGAGGTGGATACCGCCCGTGCCTTTGAAGAGGCGGGGGCCAAGGCGGAAATCCTGGTGGTCAACAACCTGACCGCCTACGGCATTGAAAAAACCATCGAGCGGATGGTTCAGGAGATCAACGATTCCCAGATCATCATGCTGCCCGGCGGCTTCTCCGGCGGCGACGAGCCGGACGGTTCGGGCAAGTTCATTGCCACCACCTTCCGCAACCCCCAGGTGGCGGAGGCGGTGCGCGCGCTGCTCTATGACCGGGACGGCCTGATGCTGGGTATCTGCAACGGCTTCCAGGCGCTCATCAAGCTGGGCCTTGTACCCTTCGGCGAGATCCGCGACCTAAAGCCGGAGGACCCGACCCTGACCTTCAACACCCTGGGCCGCCATGTATCCCGGATGGTATACACCCGCGTCTCCTCCGTCAATTCCCCCTGGCTCTCCGGCGTCAAGCCCGGCGACGTGCACGCGGTGCCGGTATCCCACGGCGAGGGCCGGTTTGTGGCGGACGAAACCACGGTCAAGTACCTGGCGGAAAACGGCCAGATCGCCTTCCAGTACTGCGACCCGGACGGGAACGTTTCCAATTCCATCGAGTGGAATCCCAACGGCTCGGTCTGCGCCATTGAAGGCATCCTCAGCCCGGACGGCCGCATCCTGGGCAAGATGGGCCATAGCGAGCGCAAGGGCCGCAATCTCTATAAAAATGTTCCCGGCGAGAAAGAACAGCGCATCTTTGCGTCGGGTGTGAAATACTTTAAATAAAGGCCGGTAAGGATGAGCATAATAACAAGGATTGCCAAAGTATGGGCGTCGTGTTGTTATGCTCATCTGCAATGGGGTAAAAACACCCCGCAGACGGTCGCATTATTTTAATAAGGTGGTGTGCATATGCCTGTATGGAAAAACCTGCCGTCCGCCGGCGACGGCGTAAAGCTTCTGTCCCTGCCGGATTCCCAGTTCAAAACCAAGCGCGTGGCGGTATCCTTCTACCTGCCGCTTGCGGAGGAGTCGGCGTCGGCAACGGCGATCCTCCCCTTTTTGCTCAGCCATTCCTGCCGGGAATATCCCAACGTTACCCTTTTAAACGAACGCCTCGCCTCTCTCTACGGCGCAAAGCTGTTCGGGTCGGTGGACCGCCTCGGGGAAAGCCAGGTTCTGACCATTTCGCTCTTCGCCATCGGCGACGAGTACACCCCTGCAAACGAGCCGCTGAGCCGGGAATGCGTCCGGCTGCTGCGCGCGCTGCTGTTCGACCCGGTGTTGGAGGACGGCTGCTTTCCCGCGTCCTCCATTGAGCAGGAAAAACGCTGCTTAAAGGAGCTCATGGAAGCCGAACAGAACGACAAGCGCACCTACGCGAAAAACCGGTGCGAGCAGATCATGTGCCGGGGAGAAGGCTACGGTATCAACAAATACGGTTCCATTGAAAGGGTGGCGGCCCTCACGCCGGCCGATGTTACCGAGGCGTGGCGGCAGCTGCTCAAATCCGCCCGGGTCTGCCTCTCCTTTTTGGGGATGGAATCGGACGGCACGCTGGAAGAAGCCTTCGCCGGCCTTGGCCGGAGGGAGCCGGTTGTCTGCCAAACCCAGGTGGTCAAGAAAGCTTCCCAGGTCAAAGAGGTAACCGAACGGCTGCCGGTCAGCCAGGCAAAGCTGGTGATGGGCTTTCGCACCGGCACCGCCGAGCCGGAACCGGAGGTGATGGCCACCCGGATTATGGTGGCCCTCCTGGGCGGCACGGCCCACTCAAAATTCTTCCTAAACGTCCGGGAAAAGCTGCACCTTTGCTATTACTGCTCTTCCCGCTTCGACCGGCATAAGGGCGTGATGGTGGTGGAATCGGGCATCGAGCAGGAAAACTTTGAAAAGGCGAAGGAAGAGATCCTCCGTCAGATCCAGGCGGTGCAGGCGGGAGAATTTACCGACGCGGAGCTTTCCGCCACGGTTCTCAGCATTCAGAATTCCTTCCGCACCGTGTCCGACCGGGTCACCGCCATCGCCTCGTGGTATGAAAACCAGTATTTCGACGCCGATCTGGCCACCCCGGAGGAAAGCGCCGCGGCCGCAGCCGCGGTCACCCGCGAGCAGGTGATCGCCGCCGCCAACCGGCTGACCCTGGACACCGTCTATCTGCTGACCGGAGAGGAGGAAGGACAATGAAGGTGGTAAAAAGCGCTCTTTTGGACGAGAGCTATTACGAATACGATCATCCGTCGGGGCTGAAAATTCTGGTGTATCCCAAAGAAGGGTACCAGTCGGCCTATGCCATCTTCGGCACCCGGTACGGCTCCATCGACACCCGCTTCCGCTTGAAGGGGGAGCGCGAGTGGACGGTGGTTCCCGAGGGCATCGCCCATTTTCTTGAGCACAAGCTCTTTGAGAGCCAGGACGAGGACGCCTTCGCCCGGTATGCGCGCACCGGCGCCAATGCCAACGCCTTCACCTCCTTTGACCGTACCTGCTACCTGTTCTCCTGCACGGAGAATTTCGGCGCGTCTCTGGAAATCCTGTTGGATTTCGTACAGTCTCCCTACTTTACCCAGGAGACGGTGGATAAGGAACAGGGCATCATCGGCCAGGAAATCCGTATGTACGACGACGAGCCCAGCTGGCGGGTGATGTTCAACCTGCTCACTGCCCTCTACCACACCCATCCGGTTCGCATCGACATTGCGGGCACGGTGGAATCCATTGCAAAAATCGACGCGGACCTGCTCTATAAATGCTACCATACCTTTTATAATCTCAACAACATGGTGCTGGCCGTCGCGGGCAAGGTGGATCCCAAGGAGGTCCTAGCCGTTGCCGACAAAGCCCTCAAGCCTTCTCCTGACGCGGTAATTGAACGCTCCTTTGAAGAGGAGCCGGAAGGCATTGTGAAGGACTATGTCGAGCAGAAGCTGGCGGTCAGCGTGCCGCTTTTCATGTTCGGCTATAAGGAAACGCCGGAAGCGGAGGAGATCAGCACCCAGACCTTGGTGGAATGGGAGCTTCTTTTGGAGCTGATCGCCGGCAAAGCCTCCCCTCTCTACCGCAGGCTGCTGGAAGAGGAGCTCATCAACGAAAGCTTCGGGACCGAGCTGTTTGAGGGCCGGGGATACCTTTCGGCCATGTTTGCCGGGGAGTCGAAGAATCCGAAAGCAGTGGCGCAGGCCATCCGCGCGGAGGTTGAGCGGCTCAAAAAAGACGGCATCGACAAGGACGCCTTCGAGCGGGTGCGCCGGGAGCGGTACGGCCTGTCGGTCATGGCCTTCGACAGCGTGGAGGGGATTGCAAACAACCTGTCCTCCGCCCACTTTACCGGACGCAACCTGTTTGATACGGCAGAGGTTTTAAGCCGGGTTACCTGCGAACAGGTGGAGGCGCTGCTTCGCGGCAGCCTGCAAACGGACCGCTGCGCCCTTTCCACCATCCTGCCCGCTTAAATTTCAAGGATTTTGCGCCGGGTTTTTCCCGGCCTACATAACATACAGGAGGCACTTGCGCGAATGAGTAACACCATTGAATTTCCGAAGCTCGGGCTTGAGTTCGACTTAAACCCGGTCGCCTTCTCCATCGGTGACTTCCACGTTTATTGGTACGGCATCATCATCGCCGCAGGCATGCTGCTTGCTGTCCTCTATGTCATGAAAAGCTGCAAGCGGTTTGCGGTGAATTCCGACCGGCTGATCGACGTCATTTTGGTAGGCGTCATCGCCGGTATTATCGGCGCGCGGCTCTATTACGTGCTCTTTAACATGAAGGAATTCACATCCGTGTGGTCCATCTTCGACCTAAAAGCAGGGGGCCTTGGCATTTACGGCGGGCTGATCCTCGGCCTGGGCGCCGGGGCGCTGATGGCCATGTGGCGCAAGGTGAACATCCCCAGCGCCTTTGACCTGGCCTCCTTAGGCTTTCTCATCGGCCAGGGAATCGGCCGATGGGGCAATTTCGTCAACCAAGAGGCGTTCGGCGTCAACACCGACCTGCCGTGGGGGATGACCGGCGACCGCGTCTCCGCCTGGCTTTATTCCAATTCGTCCAGCTTGGCGGAGCAGGGCATTTTCGTGGATTATTCCCAGCCGGTCCATCCTACCTTCCTGTACGAATCCCTCTGGTGCCTGGCGGGCTTTCTGCTGCTGCATTTTCTCAGCAAAAGACGCAAATATAACGGCGAAATTTTTCTTCTCTATTCCGCCTGGTACGGGCTGGGCCGGTTCTTTATCGAAGGACTGCGCACCGACAGCCTTTACATTCCCGGCACCTACATCCGAGTTTCCCAGGTGGTGGCGGCCCTCGCTTTTATCGGCGCGCTGACCGCCCATTTCCTCATCCTGCGCCGTATCAAGCAGCGCCAGCCTGTCGAGCCGGATTATGTCCCGGTTTTCGGCCATGTGGATGAGCTCTCGGCGGAGTCGCTGCGGCTGCATGCGGCCGAGCTGAACGCCCAGGCCAAAGAGCTGATGGAACAGGCGGAGCATTACCGCATCCTGGCCCAGGAGGATGGAGAAGGGGAGGATATCGAAGCCGGCCCTTCGGGTTATGAGCCTGGCGAGGACGCCGCCCCCTCCTCTGAGGACACCGAAAAGGAAGCAGAAGCCGAACCGGCAAAGGCATCCGAAGGTGAAAAGGAGGAAGAGGAGCCCGAGGACGAGGAGGAAAGCTATCTGCATCAGGCCGAGAAAGCGCGCCGGCAGGCAAAGGCGCTGGAAGAAGAAGCGGACGCCTGCCTGCGCAAGGCGGAGGCGCTGGAGGCCGAGGCGGAAAAGGAAGCGGACCTGACCGCCCTGAAGGCAAAAATCCATTCCCTGCATACCCGGATTGGGACCCTGGAGGAAGAAATCGCGGCGCTGGGGGATTCACAAGAGGAGGCGGAGAAGAAACAAGCGCTGGAAGAAGAACGGGCGCAATGCGAAATCTCCGCCGCCGAATGCGAGCAGCTCCTGCAAGAACAGGAGGCGCAGGCGGAGACGGACACGGTCCCTCAGGCGGAGGAACCGGCGGACTCCGATGACGCAGAGAAGCCGCAGGCGGAAAGGAATTCTTAAATTCGATCCGTAAACGGGAAGGGGCGTTTTCATCCCCTTCCCGGCTTTTCCCGATTACATATTGCCGGGTTTCTCCGGCTCGAAAGGATGAAGAGAAGATGGCAGCCATTATCGACGGCAAGGCGGTTTCCGCCAGTGTAAAGGAACAGGTGGCCCAGGAGACGGCGGTCTTGAAGGAACAAACGGGGATCACGCCGGGGCTGGCCGTGGTCATTGTGGGAGACGATCCGGCATCCCGGGTCTATGTCAACAACAAAAAGAAGGCATGTGCGGCGGTGGGCTTCTATTCGGAGGAGCACGCCCTCCCCGCAGACACCACCCTCGAGCACCTGCTCGGGCTGATTGAGGGCCTTAATCAGCGCAAGGACATCCACGGCATTCTCGTTCAGCTTCCCCTCCCCAAACACTTAGACGAGCAGGCGGTCCTCCATGCCATTTCCCCGCTCAAAGACGTGGACGCCTTCCTGCCGGAAAACGTGGGGCGGATCATGATCGGCGACTTTCACTTCCTCCCCTGTACGCCGGCGGGCGTCATGGAGCTTTTGGACGCAGCTCATGTGGAGATTGACGGCAAGCGCGCGGTGGTCATCGGCCGCAGCAACATTGTGGGGAAGCCCCAGGCCATGCTGCTGATGCATAAAAACGCCACCGTCACCATCTGCCACTCCCACACCAAGGATCTCGCCGCCGTCTGCCGGGAGGCGGACATTCTCGTGGCCGCCATCGGCAAGGCCAAGTTCGTCACCGCCGATTTTGTAAAGCCCGGCGCCGCCGTAATCGACGTGGGCATGAACCGGGATGAAAACGGCAAGCTCTGCGGCGACGTGGATTTCGCCTCGGTGGAGCCGGTGGCCGGCTGCATCACGCCGGTGCCCGGCGGGGTGGGCCCCATGACCATCGCCATGCTGATGAAAAACACCCTTATGGCGGCCAAGCTGCAAAATAACCTGCGGTAAGGACGCAATTTGTTTGACTTTCCCCTCTCTTTGTGCTATACTCTTTAAGCCGCATATTCCGGGCCATGCAAAGCGGACGGTTCGTCCCGCCTAGGAACAGCGAGTCTATTGTAAAGTAGGTGCCATCCTTTCATGTACGCAATCATTGAAACTGGCGGAAAACAGTATAAGGTTTCCGTGGGCGATGAGATCTTTGTCGAAAAGCTCGGCGCGGAGAATGACGCGCAGTACAGCTTCACCAAGGTCGTCGCCATCGGTTCGGACGACGGGATCAAGACCGGCAGCCCCTATGTGGACGGCGCGACCGTTTCTGCCAAGGTCGTCAAGAACGGCAAGTCTAAGAAGATTACCGTTTTCACCTATAAGCCCAAGAAGGGTGAAAAGCGCAAGATGGGTCACAGACAGCCCTATACCAAGGTGCAGATCGAAGCCATCAACGCGTAACATCCGCCCTATGACGAAGGTGCTCTTTTTTTGTCGGGACGGCGAACCGTGCGGTTTTGCCATGCACGGCCACGCCGGATATGGTCAGGAAGGCGGGGACATTGTTTGTGCCGCCGTTTCCTCCGCCGCCTATATGGCGGCCAATACCATAACCGAGGTGCTTTCTTGTCCGGCACAGGCTGAGGTTTCCGAGGCCTGCTTCCGGTTCTCTCTTTTGTCGCCCTGCGATACGGCAAGGGCGGTGCTCGAGGGGCTCAAGCTCCATCTTTCCGAGCTTGAAAAGCAATATCCCGCCAATTTAACGATTGATATTACGGAGGTGTAACACACATGCTTACCATTAACATTCAGCTGTTTGCACATAAAAAGGGAATGGGTTCCACCAAGAACGGCCGTGATTCCGAGTCGAAGCGTCTCGGTGCCAAGCGTGCGGACGGACAGTTCGTCCTCGCGGGCAATATTCTGGTTCGTCAGCGCGGCACTCACATTCACCCGGGTACCAACGTCGGCATCGGTTCGGACGACACGCTGTTCGCACTGGTGGACGGCAAGGTCAAGTTCGAGCGTCTCGGCCGCGACCGCAAGAAGGTCAGCGTTTACGCGGTGGAGCAGTAAGCGTTTTTGCTGTTAGGAGAAAAATCCCGGGCATCATTGCTCGGGATTTTTGTATATTGATTTCATTGCAGGAATGCCTGCATGCAAAGGGAGGCAAATGATATGGGAATGACCATGTCGCAGAAAATTCTGGCGGCGCATGCCGGTCTCGATGAAGTGAAGGCCGGGCAGCTGATTGAGGCAAAACTGGATCTGGTGCTTGGCAACGACATTACCACGCCGGTCGCCATCAATGAGTTTGAGCGCTGCGGCGCCACCGGCGTCTTTGACACCGAACGGGTGGCGCTGGTCATGGACCACTTTACTCCAAACAAGGATATCAAGGCTGCGGAGCAAACCAAAAAAGTGCGCACCTTTGCGCGGAAATACGACGTGCTCAACTATTTCGACGTGGGCGAAATGGGGATTGAGCATGCCCTGCTCCCGGAAAAAGGCCTGGTCGGCCCGGGCGATTTGGTCATTGGCGCCGACTCCCACACCTGTACCTACGGCGCGTTGGGCGCCTTCTCCACCGGCGTCGGTTCCACCGACATGGCCGCAGGCATGGCTACCGGCAAAGCCTGGTTCAAGGTTCCCACCGCCATCAAGGTCAACCTCACCGGCACACTGCCGGATTTCGTGTCCGGCAAGGACGTGATTTTGCACCTCATCGGTCTGATTGGTGTAGACGGCGCCCTCTATCAGTCTCTGGAATTTACCGGCGAAGGGGTAGCGGCGCTGAATATTGACGACCGCCTTTGTATTGCCAATATGGCTATCGAGGCGGGGGCGAAAAACGGTATTTTCCCGGTGGATGAGGTGACGATGGAATACTGTCAGAACCGGTTTAAGCGCAAGCCGGTAAAGTATGAGGCGGATGCGGACGCCGAATACGACCGGGTGGTGGATATCGACCTGTCTACGCTGCGTCCTACCGTTGCCTTCCCTCACCTTCCGGAGAACACCCGTCCCATCGATGAGGTTGGAAAAATCAAGATTGACCAAGCGGTGATCGGCTCGTGCACCAACGGCCGGATTTCCGACCTGCGGGTTGCTGCGGACATTCTGCGGGGCCGAAAGGTGGCCAGGGACGTGCGCTGCATCATCTTCCCCGGCACGCAGCAGATTTATCTCGATGCGCTGCAGGAAGGGCTGATTGAAGTATTTGTCAAGGCCGGCGCAGTGGTTTCCACCCCCACCTGCGGTCCCTGCCTGGGCGGCCATATGGGCATCCTCGCCAAAGGGGAACGCGCCATTTCCACCACCAACCGCAACTTCGTGGGCCGGATGGGCCATGTGGAGTCGGAGGTGTACTTAAGCAGCCCGGCGGTCGCCGCGGCCAGCGCGGTCACCGGCTTCATCACCGACCCGGCGAAAATATAAAGGAGGCGCGTGAACATGAAGGTTCAAGGCTTTGTGCATAAATACGGCGACAACGTGGACACCGATGTAATCATCCCCGCCCGGTATCTGAACACCTCTTCCCACAAGGAACTGGCGGCACACTGCATGGAGGATATCGACAAGGATTTCGTCTCCAAGGTAAAGCCCGGCGACATCATCGTGGCCCGGAAGAATTTCGGCTGCGGCTCCTCCCGGGAGCATGCTCCCATCGCCATCAAGGCGTCCGGCGTTTCCTGCGTCATCGCCTCCAGCTTTGCCCGCATCTTCTACCGCAATGCCATCAACATCGGACTGGCGATTTTGGAATGTGACGAGGCTGTACAGCAGATCCAGGCCGGCGACGAGCTGTCTGTGGATTTCTCCACCGGCGTCATCACCGACCTGACTACCAAAAAGACCTTCCAGGCGGAGCCCTTTCCTCCCTTTATCCAAAATATCATCGAAAAAGGCGGTCTGCTCAATTCCATCTCCGACCGCCTGCATCAATAAAAAAAGAAAAGGAGCCGGGACAGTGTCCCGGCTCCTTTTCTTTTAGTCTTTAAATTCCAACAGCTTATAGGGTGGGATTTCCAAGGCGTCCGCCAAATCAAACAGCGTCTCCAGGGAAAGGGCGGTGTGCATATTGGGCGCCTCGATATTGCTCAAGTGTGTGCGGCTGATGTTCGCCTTTTCCGCCAATTCAATCTGCGTCATTTTTTGCCGCTTTCGGTAAAAGGAAATGTTTAGGCCGGTCTGAATATAGTAATCCTCGTGTTTATTATTCATTGTGGAACACCTCACATATAGTTTATGTAGAGAGTTCCGATCTATAAACAATCCACATATATGCTATCGCATATATGTGGATTGCAAAATAACAATGATTATGTTATAATGCAAATAATATGATTGCAATCTGCCTGGAGACGATATCTATGAAGTGTGCTTGCTTCCTCCACAGTCAGAGCCTGTCCTTGCCGTTTACCCGATCGTTTCACGAAAAGCTCTTTGCGACCTTAGAAAGCGCAATTCATCAAGGCTACCACCATTATTTCTGTGGATTTGATGAGGAAGCAGACTGCATCTTCGCGCAGCTTGTCCTATCTCTCAAGCAGAAATATTCATACATTCTTTTGGAAGCCTACCTTCCCTATTACGAAGAACGCCTGTTCTCCTCTTCAATCTATCGGGAGCTGATCGCCCAATGCGATCAAATTACCTTTACCACCGCATCCCCAGACAAGAACAGCAGGCAACGCCGGGATTTAAATATGCTCCGGCGGTGCGGGTTGGCGATCGTGGCCTTAGAGGACGGGGACGGACAGGATGTTTCGCTAAAGCAAGCCCTCCTTGACAAAAGCCGTTTTCTTGAGCTTCTCTAATAAACATGGCCCGGCATATCTGCCGGGCCATTTCCTATTCTCTCTCAATCCGCCAACAGCTTCTTCATAAATTGCTCGGTGGATACCCCGCTGGGGCGGTTGTAGCGGTTGAGGGCATACAGCTTTTCCGGGTTGCGGGTGATGTAATTGGGCTTTTCGTAGCAGGTAAGCGCCACGGTGAATCCCATCTCCTTGAGAACCTGGATAGACTCCTCACTGATATAACCATAGGGATACGCGAATACCGTAGGGGTAATGCCGCAATTTTCGCGAAGCAGCTCCTGGGTTTTCGTCAGGTCGGCCCGCAAAGCGGCCTGATAGCTCTCCGTATCCTCCCCTTTGTTTTTCGCGCAGCCCCGGCGCTTTGTCTGTCTGTGCATATCGTAGGTATGGTTGCCGATTTCAAAGCAGCCGGAGTCCCTGAGGGCCTTAATGTCCTCCCAGGTCAGGTGGGCATAGTTGGGCTTGGGGTCAGGGGTCTCGGAAAAGCGCTGGGAATAGCTGCCGACAATGTTAATCTCCGCCTTGGCTTGGTACTTTTGCAGAATCGGCAGCACATAGGTCAGGTTATTGAGGTAGCCGTCGTCAAAGGTGATGACCACCGGCTTTTCGGGAAGCTTCTTTCCTCTGTATACATAGTCCACCAGGTCCTGCAAAAAGATGGTGGTATATCCATTCTCCAGCAGGTAAACCAGATCGTTTTCAAACTCCGAAGGAGACACCACATAGGTACCATCCTTGCTCGAGTCCTTGAGGACGCTGTGATACATTACAATGGGAACCTTCACATGTTCCTCCTCCGGCACGGTACTGGTGGTTGCGACGGAAATAACCGGCACGGAGATACAGCATACCAGCAAAAGGATCCCCAAGGCCGCGACGACCTTCCACTTCATTTTATAGCAATGAAACATAGCAACCCGCCTCTCCCTATGGCACAAATATATGCCAAAAGAAGCAAAGGTATGAATTTGACACTTTTACGCGGCCTTGCTCAAAAGTACGGCAACTTGGAGGTGGTTTCCGCGAAGCTTCTCCGCCGGGCTGTTTCATCAGAGCCCTACCGGCTGGGGGAATCATCGGGGCGCTTCTCTCCTTTTGATGCATCAGCCAAACGCCCCATCTTCCCCTTGCAAAAAACCGGCCGAATCCCTTGATCCGGCCGGCCTTTATCATGCATGTTATTCTGCGTCGTCCGCATTTTCCCAGTTGTGCCAAACGTTTTGCACATCGTCATTGTCCTCAAGCATCTCCAGCAGGCGCCCCATCTTCACAATCAAATCCGGGTCGCTGATGGAGGTGTAGGTATCCGGCACCTGCTCGACATCCGCAGAAACGAACGTGTATTTTTCCCCAAGCTCATCGCGGATGGCGGAGAAATCCTCCGGCTCGGTAAAAATCTCAAACACGTCTCCATCCGACTGAAAATCGGAAGCGCCCGCTTCCAGCGCGGCTTCCATCACCTCATCCTCATTGAGATCCTCCGCCTCGATGACGATGACGCCCTTTTTCTGGAACATGAAGGACACGCAGCCGGTGGTACCCAAATTTCCGCCGAACTTATCAAAATAATGACGCAGGTCGCCCGCCGTTCGGTTGCGGTTGTCGGTCAGCGTTTCCACAATTACCGCCACCCCGCTGGGGCCGTAGCCCTCATATTGAATCGACTCATACGCGTCGGTATTGCCTTCGCCGGACGCCTTCTTGATGATGCGCTCAATGTTGTCGTTGGGCACATTGTTGGCCTTGGCCTTGGCAATGGCGTCCTTTAACCGGGAATTAACCGCGGGA
This sequence comes from uncultured Clostridia bacterium, assembly GCA_904420015.1. GTDB lineage: Bacteria > Bacillota > Clostridia > Oscillospirales > Acutalibacteraceae > Solibaculum_A. Next base: position 20,253 of record CAJFTS010000011.1, on the reverse strand, counting down.
TCCCCGCTGCCGCCTTCCCGCACCGCCATGGCAAGCTCGCGTCCGATCTTCGTAAAAATCTTCGCCTTCTGGCCGTCGGTCTTTTCCTTTTTGCGCTTGATGTTATTCCATTTCGAATGTCCAGACATACTTTTCATCCCCCGTACTACAACAAAGCAATGCTTGTTCAATAATCAGACATTTTATTTTATCACAGCTTTCTACAAAGCACAAGTATCCGGCTTGAATTTCCCGCCTCCAAACCGAGGACAGCGAAAGCCCCCGTCGGACACGAGGGCCAACGGGGGCTCATTCGATCAGGATTTCTTTGCCGGCGTTTTCTTGTCCGCCGGATCCCTCTTGGACGTTTCCGCTTGCGTGCTTTGCGCGTTTGCCTGAATCTTTTTATTCACGGTTCCTCCGATACCGGATCCAAGAAGCCCGCTTTCAATGCCGTTTGAAATGGTTTTCGCAATTTCCACGAAATCGCTCGGCATTACCAAGGTTCGGGTATTCTGATCGGAGCTAACCTCCGTTACCATCTGGATACGGCGCAGTTCCAAGGCGATAGGATTGCTCTCAATCTCCTCCGCCGCCGCTTTGAGCTTCAGAGAAGCCTGGTATTCCCCGTCCGCCTTGATGATTCTCGCCCGGCGCTCCCGCATGGCCTGTGCCTCTTTCGCCATAGCCTTCTGCATGGCCACCGGAATGTCGATGTCCTTCATTTCAATGGATTTGACCATCAAACCCAGGTCACCCGCCACCACGTCCACATTGGCCTTCATCGCCCGGTTGATGGCCTTGCGGTCGCTGAGGATTTCCTCCAGGGTATGCTGGCCGATGACGTTTTTCAGCGAGGTGATTGCAATCTGTACAATGGCCTGCTCATAGTCGTGGGCAATGACCACCACCCGTTCCGGCCGTGTGATCTTATAATACATAATCGCATTGATCTTGACCGTCACGCTGTCGCGGGTAACAACCTCCTGGCTGTCGATATTGATGATGGAAACCCGAAGATCCACCCGTACCCTCCGGTCAAAAAAGGGTACGATCCAGTAGAGGCCGGGACCCTTGCAGCTTTTAAGCCTGCCCAGACGGAAAATGACGCCTCTCTGGTACTCCTTGTCCACCCGCAGGCCGGCAAAGAAGAAGGCCAGCACCACAACGCAGATGGGAATTACAATATAAACTTCCAAAATGATAGCACCTCATTTTTGCTTATATTGGTATATTGTAAGACTTTTTGTTCCATTTTTCAAGGGAATCCGTAACAATTCCGCCGTTTCTGCGCTTTTTTGTAGGTTTTGCCCGTCAATTTCCCCGGCCGCAGGGTTTTCTTTACAGCATTCTGGACTGGTTGATGACCAATTCAAAGGTATGTCCCAAGAAGTCCGCCGCCTTCCGGCACAGCAGCATCCTAGACAGGAAAATCTCAAAATAATCCATCACCGCACAGATATCCGTATCGATGGCCATTTGCAACACAATGGCCTTTTCCTCCTGCTTGACCTGCAGCTCGGTCCGTTCCACGGCGTAATTGACCCGGTCGTGGATGTCGGTCATAATGCCGCTTTCGTTGCGCACCCGGCTGCGGCGCACGTCGCTCTTGTCCGCTAGAATGAGCGCCGCCGCCACTTCGTTGACCGCAGCGGCGGTTTCCTCGTCATGATGGCCGATGGCAGATACCACCACCGCCACCTCCTGCGGCGGCATCCCAAGGCGGGACAGGATACGAAATGCCATCAGGGCCCCCGACTGGGCGTGATCCGCCCGGTTGACGGTGTTTCCGATATCGTGCATATACCCGGCAATGGCGGCCAGCTCGCAGGTGCGTTCCTCATACCCCAGCTCCCGCAGCAGATTGGCCGCCACGCCCGCCGCCCGGCAGACATGAGGCATGCCGTGTTCGGTATAGCCGATGGCGCCGAGCACGGCGTTGGCCGCATGGATATAGGCGCTGATTTCCTGGTTTTTTCGGATTTCTTCAAAGGATATGGTTCGGTAAGAATTCTCCATATGCCGCCTCCTGCTGAATCGGCCGCCCTGTTGGGCGGAGATACATGTGATTGGTTATTTTATTATACGGACCGGCCCTCTCCCTGTCAAATCGGCGGAAAAACCGGTATCCGCATCAATATTCCATGGGAAACGGGGGAATAGTAGTTGACAAGAAAGGAAAAAAATAATACTCTGTTAACAATGGATCGACGAATGGAGGAATCGCATTCATGGCAATTCTGGTCGCCGGCGGAGCCGGCTATATCGGCAGCCATACCTGTGTGGAGCTGCTCAATAACGGCTATGACATCGTAGTGGCGGACAATTATTACAACAGCAGTACCACCGCCCCCAAGCGGGTAAAGGAGCTCACCGGCCGCGACTTTCCGGTATACCAAGTGGACATTTTGGACCGGGAAGGTCTTTGCAAGGTGTTCGAGTCCCACCCAATCGACGCGGTCATCCACTTTGCAGGATGGAAGGCGGTGGGCGAATCGGTCCGCCTCCCTCTGACCTACTACCGCAATAATTTTACCGGGACGCTGGTTTTGCTGGAGGTTATGAAGGAGCACGGGGTTAAAAATCTGGTGTTCAGCTCCTCCGCCACCGTTTACGGTACTCCCAAGCGGGTTCCTCTGCAGGAAACCGATCCGGTGGATATTTCCACCATCACCAACCCCTACGGACGAACCAAGCTGATGATTGAAGAAATGCTGCGCGATCTGTATATCAGCGACCATTCCTGGAACATTGCGCTGCTGCGTTATTTTAATCCCATCGGCGCTCATGAAAGCGGACGTATTGGGGAAGATCCCAACGGCATTCCCAACAACTTAATGCCCTATATCTCCCAGGTCGCCATCGGCAAGCTTCCGGTTCTTTCGGTCTATGGCGACGATTATCCCACCCCCGACGGCACCGGCGTGCGCGACTACATCCATGTGGTGGACCTGGCAAAGGGACACGTCAAGGCGGTGGAGTGGCTCAAGGGGAATCCCGGCATCGACGCCATCAATCTCGGTACCGGCACCGGCTACAGCGTGCTCGACATTGTGCACGCCTTCGAGCGGGTCACCGGCTGCAAGGTCCCTTATAAAATCGTCGGCCGCCGCAGCGGCGATGTGCCCGCCTGCTATTCCGACCCAGCCAAGGCCAAGAAGGTTTTGGGATGGGAAGCCAAACGCAGCCTGGACGACATGTGCCGGGACACCTGGCGGTGGCAGTCGAACAATCCAAACGGTTATGACGAATGACGGTGTACTGTCCACGCCGTCCTCTTTTCGAAAAAGGCCCAGTGTGCTCCGGACCAGTAGACCGGAGGCCGCCGGGCCTTTGTATTTTTTCCGGATAATTGCGGGTAAGTCTGGACAAACTAAAAATTCGGGATATAATACTATTTAGGTATACAATTATTTTTTATAGAAAGAGGTGCCAACCTATGAACAGTATTACCATTCAAATCGGCGGCATGCACTGCGCCGGCTGCGCTCTGGGCGTGGAGGCTGCATTGGAGGAGGTTGCCGGCGTTAAAAGCGTTGCGGTGGACCTGGCCACCCATTCGGCAAAAATCAACTACGAAGGCGATGCCTTGGATATGGCGCAGGTGAAAAAGGCGGTGGAGGACACCGGCTTTACCGTGGAAGGATAAGGGCCTTCTTTGGCAGCGTTTTCTTCCCCTTTTTCTACGAAAGGGGAGCAGAAATGTGATAATTCGTCCTATTTTTACTTTGAGTAAAGGAGGGGTGCCGATGAAAACGGCCTCTATCAAAATCGGCGGGATGCACTGTGCCGCCTGCGCCAGCGGCTTAGAACGGGCTTTCAAGAAAAACCCGGCGGTCTCTTCCGCTGTGGTGAATTACGCGGCGGAGCGGGCGACCATCACTTATAACGAAAAGGAATTATCCGATCAAGATATACGAAAAGTTGTCGAAACCACCGGTTTTTCGGTGATTGAAGAGGAACGGGACAAGCCGGAGGAAAACCAAGCGCGCAAACATAGGGAGCTGGTAGTCTTTCGTGCCAAGCTGATTGTGGCCGCCGTCTTTACCCTGCCTTTGCTTTACATCGCGATGGGGCCCATGATCGGGCTGCCTCATTTTCTTGATCCTATGGAGGATGCGCAGGTCTTTGGTATTCTGCAGCTGTGTCTGTGTCTGCCGGTCATGATCGCCGGATACCAGTTTTACACGGTGGGCTTTTCCTCCCTGTTCCGCGGCCGGCCGAATATGGACTCTCTCGTCGCCATCGGTACGACAGCGTCCTTTCTCTACAGTTTGTATTCCATCTATCTGATCTTTCAGGGGGACCATATGTCCGCCCACAACCTTTATTTCGAGTCGACCGCCACCATCATTACCCTGGTTCTGCTGGGTAAATTTATGGAAATGCGCTCAAAGGGCAAGACGGGCGACGCCATCCAAAAACTGATGGGCCTTGCGCCGAAAACCGGCCTGGTACTGCGGGACGGGCAGGAGGCAGCGATCCCCATTGAGGAAATTGTGGTGGGAGATGTGGTGCTGGTACGGCCGGGTGAGAAAATCCCGGTGGACGGCGTCATCCTGGAAGGCGCCACCAGCATCGACGAATCCATGCTGACCGGCGAAAGCCTTCCGGTGGAAAAGCAGCCGGGCGACAGCGTCGTAGGCGCGAGCATCAACAAAAACGGCTTTATCAAATTTAAAGCCACCAAGGTGGGCAAGGATATGGCCCTCTCCCAAATCATTAAGCTGGTAGAGGACGCCCAAGGCTCTAAGGCGCCCATCGCCAAGCTGGCCGATGTGATTTCCGGCTATTTTGTGCCGGTGGTGCTGGCAATCGCCTTGGTCGCCGGGGCGGCCTGGTGGATCGCTGGGGAAGGCTTTGTCTTTGCTTTGACAGTTTTTGTTTCGGTTCTGGTCATTGCCTGTCCCTGCGCGCTGGGCCTGGCCACCCCTACCGCCATCATGGTGGGAACCGGCAAGGGGGCGGAAAACGGCGTTCTCTTTAAAAATGCCGAAGCGCTGGAAATCACCCACAAGGTCAACACGGTGGTATTCGACAAGACGGGTACCATTACCGAAGGAAAGCCGGACGTTACCGATATCGTGGCCGCCGAAGGGGTTGAGCGAAACCGGGTCTTGCAGCTGGCGGCCTCCGCTGAACAGGGGTCGGAGCATCCCTTGGGGGAGGCGATCATCCGTGCAGCCCAGGAAAATAAGCTGTCTCTTTTGGAAACCAGCGGGTTTCAGGCGGTTACCGGGTTGGGCATTGCGGTTGAGGTCGATCACCTTCCGGTTATTTTGGGAAACCGGGCATTGATGCAGCAGCACAAAGTGGACACCTCCGCCTATGACGAAAAGGCCGCGGCCCTGGCCGGAGAGGGTAAGACCCCCATGTACCTGGCGGCACAGGGGCGGTTCCTGGGCCTGGTAGCCGTGGCGGACGTCATCAAGCCGGACAGCCGGAAAACCATCGAAAAGCTGCACAAGGCGGGAATCAAAACGGTCATGATTACCGGAGACAACCGGCGTACCGCCGCCGCCATCGCCAAACAGGTGGGGATCGACGAGGTGCTCTCCGAGGTGATGCCGCAGGATAAGGCAAAGAAGGTAAAGGAAATCATGGACAAGGGCGAAACGGTCGCCATGGTAGGGGACGGCATTAACGACGCGCCCGCCCTCGCCCAGGCGAACGTCGGCGTTGCCATCGGCTCGGGCACCGATGTGGCCATTGAATCGGCGGACGTGGTATTGGTCAAAAGCGACATTCACGACGTACTCACCGCAATCCTTCTCAGCCGCGCCACCATCCGCAACATTCGCCAGAACCTGTTCTGGGCCTTTTGCTACAATACCATCGGCATTCCCATCGCTGCCGGAATTCTTTATCTGTTCGGCGGCCCGCTGCTCAACCCCATGTTTGCGGCGGCCGCTATGTCGCTGAGCTCGGTTTCCGTCGTGCTCAATGCGCTTCGTTTGAACACCTTTAAGGTAAAAGAATAGGCCACAACGGCAAGATAAGAGGGGAGCCGGTTCCAGGAGAACCGGCTCCCCTCTTTTGCGCATGGAAATACGGGTATTTCTTTTTTCAACCGGCAGCGGGTTTCAGTCGCTTACCGGGTTGGGTATTGCGGTTGAGGCCAATCGCCCTCCGGCTATTTTGGGCAGCCGGGCCTTGCTGTAACAGCACGATGTGGACAACCTCCGCCTATGGCGAAAAGGCCGCGGCCCCGGCCATATGCAAAGGAAAGACCGGCCCCGCTGTCATAAGCATGAAGCAGGGCCGGTTTTTTCACACATGAAAACAGACCAGAGGCTTTAGTCCTCCCCGTTTTTCGCCATATTCTTGACCGCGTCGAACTCCTCGAGCATATCGTCGGTGGGCTTCTTGGTCAGGAAGCTGAAAAGGATGATGCAGACCAAGGAGAGCGCAAAGCCGGGCACCAGGGAATAAAGGCCCGTAGCAGCCGAAAGGGTAACGGCGCCCGCCGCTGTGGGGACGATGGCAATATATTCCCACAAAATAACGGTCAGGCCGCCGGCGATGATACCGGCCGCCGCGCCGCCGCGGGTCGTCCGCCGCCAGAACAGGGAAAGCAGCACCAACGGGCCGAACGCAGCGCCAAAGCCCGCCCAAGCATTGGAAACCAAATTCATAACGCTGGATTCCGGATCGCGGGCGATGAAATAGGCCACCAACGCCACCACCACAACCGCCACCCGGCTGAATTTCACCAAGAATTCGTCGCCGGCCTTCTTATTAATCAGGCCCTTATAAATATCGTCGGAAATGGAGGAAGCCGTCACCAGCAGCTGGGAATCCGCCGTAGACATAATGGCAGCCAGGATGCCGCACAAGAACAGGCCGCCGATAAAGGCCACCGGCACAATGGCCGTTTCGCCGTCCAGACCCATGAAAATCTTCTGGATCATCTCGATAAAGACCGTTTCGCCGTCGCCGGGCACGTTTTGGACAAAGACCTTGCCTACGATTCCCACAACTACCGCAAAGGCCAGGGAGATGACCACCCAGACCATGGCGATGACCCGGGACCGTTTGATCTCCTTATTGGAGCGGATCGCCATAAAGCGCACCAAAATGTGAGGCATCCCGAAATACCCAAGTCCCCACGCCAGCTGGGAAATGATCGAAATGGCGGATATGTCCTTCCCGCTTTCCCGGAAGGGATTGAGGAACTCCGCCGGAAGCGATCCGGATACCGCCTCAAAGCCGCCCAGCGCCGCCAGCGCAATAATCGGGACCGCCAGGATGGCGATCAGCATCATAATCCCCTGCACCAGGTCGGTCCAGCATACCGCATGAAAACCGCCCAGATAGGTATAAATCAAAATAACCAGCACGCCGATCAACAGGGCGATCTGGTAGTCCACCCCGAACACCTGGGCAAACAGCTTGCCGCACGCCACGAAGGCCGAAGCGGTATAAACGGCAAAAAAGATGATGATAAAGATAGCCGAGGCGGTGCGGAGAATCCGGCTGGAATCCCGAAACCGGTTTTCAAAATACTCCGGCAGCGTCAGGGAATTGCCCGACTTGATGGTGTACCGGCGCAGGCGTCCGGCCACAAAAATCCAGTTGAGCAGCGTACCCAAACACAGGCCCACCGCGATCCAGATCTGACCGGTCCCCAGCAGGTAGATGGAACCCGGCAGTCCCATCAGCAGCCAGCCGGACATATCGGACGCCTGCGCCGACAAAGCGCCCACCCAGGCGTTGAGGCCGCGGCCTCCCAGAAAATAGTCGGAGAGGTTGTTCGACTTTTTGTAGAACACGCCTCCGATGGCAATCATCGCAGCCGTATAAATGACGAAAGCGATGATCGTCCATGTAACATTTGACATGTATACCCTTCCTTTCCTCTTATCTCGCCCTTCTTTCCCCAGACAGAAGGAAACCGCATTAATGTAATAATGCGGCAAAAGACGAAGATATTATACCGTATTTTTCTTCCCGCCGCAAGCAATTTCGCTAAAATCTTACAACATTTTTCTCTATTTTCTATATTGTTTCATTTTAACATTACTTTTTGGTGATTGTGAACGAATTGTGACCCTGTTCACAGCCGTGTATTAAAAATATTTATGCAAAGGAAATGGTTTGTTACAATATTTTTCACATTTATCCCATATACTTTAACCGTGGTCATCAAGAGCACCACACGATCCCAAAACCTATTACATAAAGGAGCTAATCGACGTGAGCAAGCTGCAACAAAAAGCCGGCATCCTCGTATGCGTGACCGATCAACTCTCTTGCGAGCGGTTAATCAAGGCCGGACGTCAGCTCGCAGATTTGATGGAATTGCCTTTGCAGGTACTGAGCGTTATGCCGGACAAAACCAGTGTGCAAGAAAGAGGAGAGGTACTTGAATACCTATATAATGTGGCTGCCGAAAACGGCGCGTCCATGACCATCTACTTCCATGACGACTCTGCGTTGATGACGGCCGGGCATGTGCGCAAATACGGCGTGCGGCATTTGGTCACCGGGATGCCGCAGGACACCGGCACCGGGTTTGTCGGCGTGCTGCACAATCTGTGCCCCGACATTCCCGTCACTATGGCGGCCCCCGACGGCCGCCTTTTTACCCTGGCCCCTTCCTTCGAATTTGCCCCTCATGTGAGTATGTCGAGCAAATGAAAAGAGGCCGATATCCCCTCACAGGACTGTGACAACACCTAATTGAAGAAGCGGCTGGACCGATCGGTCCAGCCGCTTTCTTTGTCTGACGTCTGCAAGCCGGCGTTCATTCTTTGGAAAAGCGGCCTTCCGCAGCCGGGACAACGCCAAATTCCGTAATCCCACCTTACCCAGCCGCTCTCACCGTCTCCGCCTTTATCCCAACAGCTCCGGCACCGTTACCAGCGTATATCCTTGATCGGGAAGCTCCTCAAGGAGGAGCTCCACAGCCTCGGCCGTCACCGGGTACCGGTCATGCAGCTGGACGATGCAGCCGTCGTACACGCCCGCCAGGATTTCATCCGCCAAGGCACGGCCGTCCGACGCCCGCCAGTCCTGCGGCCGCAGGTCGGGCAGAACCACCTGCATGCCGTCCAGTGTTTTTACCTTCGCACCCACCGCCTCATAGGGCGGACAGAGCAGCGCAGGCGACGTGCCGGTCAGGTTGGAAAGGGTGAGGCTTGCCCGTTTAAGCTGGGCGGACAGTTCACCCGGCGAAAGATTGTCCAGCTTCTTATGGGAATCGGTATGGTTGCAAAGGGCATGCCCCTGCGACGCCATCCGTTTGACCAGCTCAGGATGGTAGGCCGCCCGGTTTCCCAAGGGGCAGAAGGTGGCCCTCGCCTGATGCGCCTTCAGCGTGTCGAGGATTTTCCCCGTTGTTTCCAAATAGGGCCCGTCGCAAAAGAGGAAGGCAATCTTCTTTTGTCCCGCCGCCGCCGCAGGCGGGTCGGCAGGGACAGACGGCGGATCGGCCTCCTTATCGGAATGGGTCTCAGACTGGGAAAAATCAAAAAGGGATACGCTGTTTAGCAGGCGAAGAGGGATCTCCGCCTGCAGCTCCTCCCCCTGCGCATCCGTAAAAAAGAGGCGGATCCGCTCCCCGTCCAGGGCAAAACGATCAATCTGCTGGGGGCCTGCCAGCTGCTGCCACTGCTCCAAAGTCCAATCGGCCCTGGATGCGTCCTCCCGGAGCCGCTCAATGGCATAATCAGACAGGCGCTTGCGGTAGTCGGACGCAGGCAGGAAAAAGTCGGACAGGGCATAGGACGCCCCGGTGCTCAAATCATAGGTACCGGTCTGCCGCCGGAACCCTTTCGGGCCGTCGGTCGAGACGGAAAAGCTGACGCTGGCCACCGTTTCGTTAAACCGGGTAACCTCGCAGGAAAGGTTAAATTCCCGCTGGGATGGGTCCCCCTGGCCCGCGCCGGCCCCTTCGTACCGCTCCAGCTCCTGTTGTACGAAGGCCTCCAGCTCCCGGTCGATTTCCGGATTCCCAGTGACCGGATAGGATACCGCCACCGCATCCGGCCGGTCGTAGGCGATCTCCGTGCAAATGGAGAGTCCTTCCAACGGGGACGCAGCGGCAGCCGGGTCATATACAAACGGCCGCTCCCGGCTGTCCTGGTGCAGAAAGGCCGCCAAAAGGCTCACACCGACCAGTAAAACCAACACCAGCCCGGCCGCCAGCATCCCTTTTTCCCGTTTTCCAAGCGTGAATTTCATCCTTCTTCTCCCAGTCCTTTCCTTCTATCCGAATTGTACCGTATCGGGGCCTTTCAGTCAAATGATATGGGCATCTATTATGCGAAAACGGAGCATTTCTTTTTCTTGTCGAAAACGGGCGCACCGAGTCCTTAGCCGGCATCATCCTGTTTTTTTGAACATTCGGCGTGAGATACTCTTACAATTTAATTGCGCAAATTGCTTTACATCACGTCGAATTTTGCTATAATAACAATTGTGTCGATTTTGTAACCATTCTAGAAATTATACAATTCTTGTATCATCCATATTTGCCTGAATTTTACCGAAAATTGCTATTATCGGAGGTATTTTATGAAACGTTCTCTCTCCCTGCTTTTGTGTGTCCTTGTGCTTCTGACCGGAATCTCCGGTCTGGTCATCGCCGCCGACACCGGCTCGGTCAACATCGCGGACCCGACCCTTGCGGCCGCCGTCCGGCAGGAACTGGGCCTTTCCGCCTCCGATTCCCTCACATTGGCAGACCTGCGGCGTCTGGAGGTCTTGGATGTTACCGATCAAAATATCATCACCTTTGCGGGGCTGGAAAGCGCGGTCAATCTGCGCCGCCTGACCGCCGCCAACTGCCGGCTGCAGGACGCTACGGCCTTAGCCGGCATCACTTCACTGGAAGCGCTGGACCTGTCGGGCAATTCCCTGACCGACCTCAGCTTCCTCACCGACGCCCATCGCCTTCAGCAACTTTACCTGCGCGGCACCTCGCTTGAGAGTGTCAGCGGTATTGAAAAGGTAAGCTCCACTCTGACGGTGCTGGATATCTCTCAAAACAACGTGGCGGATCTTTCCCCGCTGGCGGGGCTGTCCCATCTGACCATGCTGGATCTTTCCGACAATCCGGTTTCCGATTTCAGTGCGGTGGCCGGCTTTGAAAAGCTGGGCGTGCTGTATGCCAATTCCCTGTCCCTTTCCTCTGCGTCCGCCTTCTCCTCCCTTTCTCATCTACAGTCGCTGCAGCTGAGCGGCAACGCCATCACCGACCTCTCCTCCCTGCTTTCCCTCGACAGCCTGAAGGATGTGGACGTGACCGGCAATCCGCTGGATTTTACTGCGGAGAATTCCGCTGCGGACGCCATCGCCGTTTTGGAAGGCAAGGGAGTGCTTGTGGAGTACGATCCTCCTCAGGAGGAACAGCCTGTTCCCTCTAATAAGCTGAAATCCCTGTCGGTCGAGGGCGCCGCGCTGGACCGACCCTTTGACCCGGAGAGCGAGAGCGACACCTATTCCTGCACCGTTCCCTATGAAACCGCTTCCCTGGCCATTACGGCGGTTGCGCAGGACCCTCAGGCCACGGTTCAGATTTATAACAACGCCTTGACTCCCGGCGAAACCACCGACGTGATCGTTGCCGTATCCAGGGACGGGGTGGAAACCCGTAAGTACATCATCTCGGCCACCCGGGAAAACAAAGCGCCCGACCCGGTGGACCCGCCCTCCAACCGATTGACGGCACTCTCGGTAGACGGGGCGGAGCTGGATCCCCCCTTCGACCCCAGCAGCGACAATCTCGTGTACTCCTGCACGGTGCCATATGAAATGACCACCCTTTCCATTGTGGCCAAGGCCGAGCATCCGGATGCGGTGATCGTGGTTTACAACAATACCCTAATTGCCGGGAAAACCACCGAGGTAACCGTCGCAGTCTCACTGGCCGGCGTAGGCACCTGCCGGTATACCATTCAGGCAACCCGCGAGGCGCCTGAGCCCGCGCCTTCCGAGCCGGATTCTTCTGCGCCGCAGTCCTCCTCGCAAAGCCCGTCTTCTTCCGAGTCCGAATCTTCCCAGCCGTCCTCTTCCAGCTCGGCCCCGTCGGGCGGCTCTTCGGCTCCAAGCTCTCCCGCGCCGTCCTCCGGCAAGGATTCCTCGTCCTCCCAGACAAGCAGTTCCCCTTCCCTGCCGGATTCCTCGGCTCCTTCCGACTCCCACGCGCCTTCTCCCAGTGACCCGGGCACCTCTTCCCAGGCGCCCGCCGTCAATCAGGCGCCTTCCAGCGGCTCCTCGGGCAGCGTTCCCTTAGAGGAACCGGATGAGACGATATCCGCTTCCACCAAGCTTTCCTCTCTAACGGTGCTCAGCGGGACCGATTCCTCCTTCCGGCAGCCGGTCACGGTGATGGAGGGGAGCATCCTGCTCAGCTGCACGGTGCCGAATTCGGTCTCCCAAATTGACGTCGACGCGGTTACGGTGGATGAGGACGCTTCGATTTCGGTCATTGGGCGGGAGCTGACGCCAGGCAAAACGGTGCCGATTTTCGTCGGTGTTTCCCACCCCCAGCTGCGTACCCGGTACTACATTCTGCTGGTTACCCGGGAGGCGGAGGAAACGGCGCAGGCCGGCCTCTCCCTTCCGGTGGAGGTCACCTCCACCCGCTTGAAGGAGCTGACGGTGGCGGAGACGTCTCTGACCACGCCGTACAATATGTATAATCCCTTTGAGACCTACTCTTGTACCGTTTCGGCGGAAACCTCCGCTCTGACCATTCAAGCGACGCCGGCGGATGAAGCGGCTGCCGTCACGGTTGAAAACAACGACCTGAAGCCAGGCGCCACCACCACGGTGTCCGTTACCGTCTCCCGGGAGGGCCTTCCTCCCCGGCGCTACGAAATCAAGGCAACCCGGCCGGCTTTGCCCCAGGAGGAGCCTGCGGCCGTGCAGCCGGCTTCCCTCTCCAACAAACTCGCGCAGCTGGAGATCGCGGGTGTGACACTGGATTATCCCTTCCGCCTGGAAAACCGCGGAGAAACCTATACCTGCACCGTTCCCTATGAAATGAGCGCGCTGGATATCCATGCGGTCCCGGTGGACCCGGAAGCCAAGGTGACCATCCTCAACAACGTCCTGGTCATCGGACAGACCACCACCGTTTCCATCAAGGTGGAGCGGGCGGGGATGCCGACGTTGTATTATTCCATCCTGGCCACCCGTCCCGCCAGCCCCAGCGGTTCTGGTTCCTCCGCTTCCTCCCAGGAGCCGTCTGCCGCCTCCTCCAATAAGCTCAAAGAGCTGCGGGTGGAGGGAGTGACCTTCGACTTCCCCTTCCGGGAGGACAATCCAGGCGAGACCTATACCTGTACGGTGCCCGCCTCCATGTCGTCGTTGGATATCACGGCCGTACCGGTAGACCCCAACGCCAAGGTGCGAATCCTATTCAACTCCCTGACCCCCGGCGGGACTACCGACGTGGTCATCGAGGTCACCCCGGTCAGCGGCGATACGCTCTACTACACGATCCGGGCCACCCGCCCCGCCACCCGCGCTTCGGCCAGCCCAGCCCCTCCCACGATGACGGAAACCGTACAAAAGGCGTTACCGGTACCGGTAACGCCTGTCACGCTTTCCGGGCACTCCAACAAGCTCAAAACCCTTGAGATTGAGGGCGCCACCTTCGTGGGGGTCCCCTTTAAGACCACCAACTCCGGTGAAAGCTATGAAATCATCGCGCCGGCCGGGGCAACGGAGCTCAAAATCACCGCAGAGCCGGTGGACAGCGAAGCAACGGTAAAAATTCACAACAATAAGCTGACTCCCGGCACCACCTCTACCGTTTCCGTCAGTGTGGCGCATCCGGGCATGGATACCCTCTACTACACCCTGACCGTCACGGTGCCGGCCGCCGAAACGCCTTCCTCCAAGGAGCCGGTCAACACCGGCGTCAATGCGCTGAAATCCCTGTCGGTGGAGGAAGCGCCGATCAGCCCCGTTTACAGCACGGAGGACACCATGCGGATTTACTACTGCACCGTCCCCCACCACGTCGAGTCCCTCACCATCCATGCCGAGCCCTTCGACGCGGACGCCGAGGTAACCATCACGGGAAACAATCTGGTCGCCGGGCAGGAAACGGCGGTAACCGTATCGGTGAAACGAAACGGGATGACCACCCAAAACTACATCATTATGGCAACGAGGGAGGAAGGCTATCTCCCTCAATCGCAGACCTCCTCCCTTGGGGAGTCCTCCCTTCTCCCCTCGCAGCCTGCTGAAAGCAGCCTGCCTGCGGCCGCCCTGCCGGAGGAGTCCTCCCAGGAGAGCGCCTCCTCTCAACCCCCGGCCAATTCCAGCCGGTCGGCTTTGGGCATTTCCATCGCCATCCTGCTGATTTCGGCCGCCGTGGCGGTGACGGTGGTCTTTCTAAACCAGCGCCCCCATAAAAAGAAGAAATTCCCGTCCGGCAAAGAATAAGAATAAGGCTCCCATCAAACTGGGAGCCTTTTCTATTGTTTTGTCCAAGTACGTCTTTTCCTTTGGCTTTTAACATGCAAGGAAGGGGCCTCCCTCTTCCCAAAAAGGCATGGCATCCCTCTGCCGCAACGAAAAAGGCTGCCAAAACAGCGTCTGCCTTTACGGCTGTTGATACGGATGGGAGGGGCCCTATCCCCGGGAAAGGCCCACAACCGGGCCTTAGGCAAGAAAGGGGCCCAGCAGATCAATAAGGGCCGGGTACTTACCATTCCGCTTTGCGCTAGACGGTTCGTGACATTCCTTTGCTTCGGCATTTTTATGTCTTTGAATGACTTTTCCATAACCGGCAGGTCACGCTTTTCCCTTCATACAATGGAGGTGTTCTTTCTCTTCTTCCTCGCTTAAAGCTTATAACCACCGGGCCATCCCGTGGCTTTCTTGATACAAAAAGAGGCCGGACGAAAGTTACGTCCGGCCTCTTTTTTGGATTTCTCTTTATTCCGCGGTAATATCAATCTGTGTGGCCAGCCCCACAAAACAGATCCAGGATTTGCCGCAATTCATCTCCAGCGGCGTTCCGTCCTGGTTGGTCAGGGTCAGCGGATTGCTGGCATCCCCCTTGGACCATTTGATCTCCTCGCAGCCGCCCATCGAAATGTAGTAGCCTTCGCCGCCTTCCAATTCAATGTCCATATGTCCCGCGGCATCATGGGAATTTTCCACACTGGTCTTGAGCACCAGCACATTGGTAACCGCCACCTGCTCGTTGGTCCCGTAATCCACCTGCGGCTCACCGAACTGGGACTTTTTATAGACCTGGTTCTTCTCGTCATAGTCGAACACAGAGGTATAGCCGGCTGAGAACGGTACCGTTACCGACGTACAGGCCTCGCCGGATGGGGTGCGGGTTTTGCCGTTTTCCAGGAAGGTGAAGGCATTGGCCCCCTCACGGATATCGGTACGGATCCCCTCTGACGCAATCTTCTCAGACAGGCGCTCCCCGTCGGTGACGCAGCTGTGCACCGAACCAAACTCCGCAATACGTCCCTTGTCCCTCCAGATGGTCTTGGTGTCGTAGTTGCCGTCGATATCGTCGATATCCATCGATTGAATCATGCTGGCCGCCTCGTCGCTGCCGCCCACATGGCAGTAAATCAAATCGTGGCCCTTGGCCAGCTCCACATAGCTGGGACGGGCGCTGCGGATGGACCCGGTCTTGGGGAGCGATTCGATATCCGAATAAATGGCGAGGATCCGGGTGATGCCGCCTTCCACCAGCATCTCGTAGCAGATGTCCGCGCCGGTAATATTGTTCTGGGGAACGGCGTTGCGGATGTTGTTGATCATAATGCCCACCGGCCTCTTCCCAATACAGCTTTCGGGAAGATCGTCCAGCCCGGTCAAGGGATTGATCTTGGTGTTGACGTTCTCAACCTCCTGGGAAGAAGCGGGCAGGCTGGATGCTTCGCCGCCGGAAGGGGCCTGGCTTTCCTGCGTTGCAGGGGTACACGCGCTCATGGACAGGCAAACCGCCGCCGTCAGAAGGAGGGTCAGCCATCGTTTTCCTCTTTTCATCTGCAAATCTCCTTTACATCAATCAATTATAGCGGTTATCCGACCAAAATCCGGCCCTCCGGCAGCACCTCGCTCTCGTGCTTGTGATCCCGCACCGTCAAAGCAAGCGCCAGCGAAACCGGGCCGACACGGCCGGCAAACATGGTGACGATCAAAATCAGCTTGGATCCTAAGGTCATATCCGGCGTCACGCCGGTGGTAAGGCCGACGGTACCGAAGGCGGAAACCGCCTCAAACAGCGCGTCGATGGTGGCAATATCGTGCTCCTGCTGGCAGTATACCACCACGAAAAAGGCAACCAGGACGATCAAGCCGGAAATCGCCGCAATGGCAAGGGCCCGGTAGACCACCCGCTTGCCCACCTTCCGGCCCAAAATAATGGTATCCTCCCGTCCGCGCACCACACTGACCACCGTCATCACCAGTACAACAAAGGTGGTGATCTTAATCCCGCCTCCGGTGGAACCGGATGCGGCGCCGATAAACATCAGCGCGCACATCAGCATCTTGGACGGGTCGTACATGGCGCCGATGTCGATGGAATTAAAGCCCGCCGTGCGGGCGGACACCGACTGGAAGAAGGAAGCGAGCACCTTCTGCCCCAAGGGCAGGTCCTTCATGGTATCCTTGTTGTTATACTCAATCAAAAAGAAAAGCAGGGCGCCGACAAAAATCAGCGCAACGGTAAAAATCAAGACGATCCGCGTATGCAGCAGCAGGCTGTGCCCCCTGCGGTAGGAAAGGATGTCGTTGAATACAATAAAACCCAGCCCTCCAATAATAATGAGCATGGAGATGGTCAAAAGAACCAACGGATCGTCATTATAATTGGTCAGGCTGGAAAACGGCCCTTCCCGCCCCAGGATATCAAACCCGGCGTTGCAGTAGGCGGATACGGCGAGAAAAATCGAAATCCAAATCCCTTGGTCGCCGTAGGCGGGGACAAAACGCAGGCTCAGCAGCAGCGCGCCCAGGCATTCCACCGTAAAGGACACCGCCACCACCAGCCGCAGAAGCCGCGGCACGTCTTTGAGGCTGCCGTTGGAAATGTATTCGTTGGCAAGCTGCAAATCCCGGATTCCCAGCTTGCGGCGGATGGTCAAGGTAAAAAAGGTAGTAAAGGAGATCAGGCCCAAGCCGCCCAGCTGAATCAGCAGCAGGATAACCGCCTGGCCGAACCCGCTCCAATGCAGGAAGGTATCAAAAACAACCAGCCCCGTCACACAGGTGGCGGAGGTGGCGGTAAAAAACGCATCCTCCGGCGGCGTGAAGCTGCCGGTGCTGGAGGAAAGGGGGAGCATCAGGAGAAAGGTCCCCACCGCGATGATGGCGGCAAAGCTCAGCGTAATCAGCCGAACGTGAGGCATGCCGCGCCTTTTTTGCTGCGCGATCCGCATCGTATTCTCAACACCCTTTTGTTTACTAAAGAAGGCCTGCTCAAAATCACTCCGGCTATTATACCACCGCCTCTTTTGAGATTCAACCACAGAAATCCGCGATATCCCGGCGCTTCCCTTGAAAAAGGGGGGAAATCCGCCTTTCTCTCCTGAATCCTCCCGGCGTTCGGCCGGGAAATCGTCTTTTTTTGTGCGATGGGTGAAAGATTTGCACGGACGGCTTCCCTAAAACAAACGAAGGCGGAAGAAGCAACCTTCTTCCGCCTTTGTCCACAATTCGGTTTATTTTGTGCTGGAAAGAGGGGAACTGATTTCCGGCAAACTGGGGAGCATCGATTCCACCGGCGGGATGGAGGGCGCTTCGGGCATGCTCACCGGAGCATCCTGAGAAGTGGTGTTGGATGGGGCGGACGAGGCATGCGAAGAGCTTCCCACATTGCCATCGCCCGAGCACCCGGTCATCACCGCAGCCGTCAGCGCCGCAAGAACGGCGGTCAGCGCGATGCCTTTGATTGGTCTTTTCATCGTTGATCTCTCCTTTGTGGTTTTCCAAAAGCCTGGAAAACATTGGTGTTGCAAAGCAAAGTAAGCCAAGGAAACGCTTGGCCGGTATTAGTGTGCGCAGCTCCTGGGCTTTTATTACCCCTTTAGAGGGCCAGCACGCCGCCGTCCGATTTCAGCAAAATGAGGATTCGTTCCTCTATTGCGGTTTTCACATTGACGTAAACGAGGATTTCCTCCTCGTTTTGTCCGATGCAGCGGAACTCATAGCACTGTGCTTCCGTGCCGCCGGAAAGCGGGATAAGCGCCTGGGACACCTGATTGACCGTCAAAAGCTCGCTGAGCTTTTCCCTGGCCTGGTCCTCGGAAAGGGTAGGCGTCTCCAAGGTTCGCTCGGTGTGGTTCATGATAAAGCCCCTGGCGTCAAAGAGGACGATGGAGCCGTCGTCGAGAGCCACGCCCACCTTAATCAAATCGGTGTAGCAGGTCACGCCCGACTGGGTATAGGCGAAATTGATGGTGCAGATGCCGTCGGAGGTAAAGTAATAGGTCTCCTTCATATCCGGCATGCCGTGGCTTTGGAGAAACTGGACGCCCCGCTCCACCGCTTCTTCCATGGAAAGGGTCTGCTCGCCGACATAACGGGAATCCAGATAGTAGGAGACCATGCCGCCGGGCTTGGTGACGTTGATATAGACGTCGCCGCTTGTAAAATTATATGACGGGATGGTTCCCGCTTCCTCCCCCGCATCGGTCACAATACTCGCATCCACCGACAAAAATTGGGCCGCCGCCGCACGGCATTCCTCCAAGGACGCCTCTCCGCGGCCCTCCAGATACTTGGCCCGCTGCTGAAGGATATGGTCGGAGAAGGGGCCGTCGTAGATGAGGGAGGGATATTCGGCGAAGCCGTCCTCGATTTCAAGGAAGCCGTCGTCCACCGAAGGCTCAGGCTCCTCGTTCATCAGCTGCATGGTGCTCTCCACCCCGCCGAGCTGGATGGTCCCGGCATAGATTTCCTCCATAAGGGCCTGGAGCGCATCGTTGAGCTGCTTGGCATAATCGGCCAGCTGCTTCATGCTTTCCCGCTCCTCGGAGGTGATTTCCCCGCCGTTTTGCATCTTGCGGGCCAGGGATTTGGTGAAATCCCCCACCTGGGAGATAAACTTGGTGGTGTTGTCCAGATGCAGGTCGGACACCGGAAGCTGGCTTAAGCAATTTTTTGCCGAAGCCGCGTCGTTTGCAAGAAGGCTCGCAATGCTCTCAAACTGCCCGGCGGTGCCCGCGTACATGCCCTTGCTCAAATACAGGTTGATGCTGTCGATATACTGGGTCAGGTCGTCGAGGGCCCGCTGATAGGTGTACTCCACGCTGCGCTGGTACTGGCCGGCGCGGGAATAGCCGAGAGCGGTATAAATCGAGAGGGCGGTAATGATCGCCAAGGTAAAAGTTATCACGCGCACGAGGGTGCGTCGTCTGAGGGTTAGCAGGAATTTTCCCATTGCGGATTCATCCTTTCGTTTTGCTGCAAGTAATCGCCCGGCGGCGCGTTTATGCGGAAAGCATCCGGGTCTCGTCCTGCCTATTTTTCCCGGCCGGCCCCGGAATATACGCCTGCATCTGCGGGCTTTTCCCTGTTTCAAAGCCGCGTTTTCCTTGACTTTTTCGGTTGCAGGCTGTACTATGTTTTCATATGACTGAAAATCAAGCGGAGGGGACTCATCATGCTTTCAAACAGCGAAAAGACTATGGAGAAAATCGTCGCGCTCTGTAAGGGCAGAGGCTTTGTCTACCCGGGCTCGGAAATTTACGGGGGACTGAGCAATTCCTGGGACTACGGCCCCTTGGGCGTGGAGTTTAAGAATAACGTCAAGCGGGCGTGGTGGCGCAAATTCGTGCAGGAGTCGCCCTATAACGTAGGGCTTGATTCCGCCATCCTGATGAACCCGCAGGTATGGGTGGCCTCCGGCCATGTGGGGGGGTTCTCCGACCCGCTGATGGACTGCCGGGACTGCAAGACCCGCCATCGCGCCGACAAGCTCATCGAGGACACCGGCGTGCTCCCGGCGGGCTGGTCCGACCAGGAGATGCAGGACTACATCAAGGAGCATCACATCTGCTGCCCGGAATGCGGCGGCTGCAACTTTACCGAAATCCGCAAGTTTAACCTGATGTTCAAGACCTTCCAGGGGGTTACCGAAGACGCGAAGAGCGAAATCTATCTGCGCCCGGAGACCGCTCAGGGTATTTTCGTCAACTTCCAAAACGTGCAGCGTACCACCCGCCGGAAGATCCCCTTCGGCGTGGGGCAGATCGGCAAATCCTTCCGCAATGAGATCACCCCCGGCAACTTCATTTTCCGCATCCGGGAGTTCGAGCAGATGGAGCTGGAGTTCTT
>CAJFTS010000010.1 GCA_904420015.1 uncultured Clostridia bacterium | reverse complement strand
CTTGACCTCGCCGCCCTCTACTACCGTTGCGTCGCCGATCTTGAAGCTGACGTCCACGCCGGTATCCTTGCCGTCGGTGTACACGCTCAGGGTACGGTCACCCTTGGTGGCCAGGCTCAGGGTCAGGGTCCAGGTGAGGGTCCCGTCGCCGTTGTCTACATAGGTGCGGGTGGAGACCAGGCCGGAGCCCGACTCGCTGACCAGGTAGGCCTTCTGCACATCATCCCCAGTAGTCACTGTGACGGTGATGGTCTCGTTGGGCGTGTAAACTTCCTTGTCCACAGAAGCCGTTACTTCCACCGGAGCATTGGTGTAATGCATCGGGAAGGTGGGCAGCTCCATATTCAGGACCTCGTCCTTGGTGTCCTCACCAAAGTAGAAGCCCGGATGCGGCGGCTGGTTGTACGCGGTGTTCTGTCTGGCAACCGCCAGGCGGTAGACCGGATCATGCATCAGGGTGTAGATCATGTAATCGGTCGGGATGTTGGTGGTGTAAACACGCAGCGCAGAGCTGTCTTCCGTTCTGGAAACAATTTCTTCACGCCAGTCGCCGAACAGGTCGGCGGAGAGGTTCGGGGTGTTCTTGGTGCCGTTGTTGGTCAGGGTGCCTTCGAACACGTCCACAACATCCATGTTATTGGTTTCCCAATTGTACTTATAGATGGTCTGGGCGGTAGTGCCGTCCGCAGAACTGATAACCTGGCCGTCCGGGAGCTCGGTGAGCAGGTCGCCGTCCCAGTAAGCGGTCCAGTTACAAGTGAAGTCCACGCACTTTTCTTCCGCGATAACCTTACCGTCGGCGCTGAAGATCTTGCCGACCGGCACTTCGCCGGGGGTTTCGTTGCCAGGACGCTGCGACCAGACTTCATAGCCGGGATTCGGGGTGATGTTACCAACGCAGCCGCGGCCGGTGTCGTAGCTGCCGCTCTTCTTATAACCGAACACGATAGAGCCGGAAACGCCGTCCACAACGGTCATGTCATAGGTAGAGCTCTTGTTCTCGTAGGGCTGCATGATCTGCAGGTTGTCGGTGTAAGGCAGCATAGCGGCAATGTGCAGGGCGTCGCCGTGCAGATCCGCGCTTGCCTTTTCGGGGCTCAGGGCCCACAGGAGGGTGCCGTCCTGGTCGATGGCCATAGCGCCGGTGACGTACTCGTCGAAGCCGTCGCCGTCGATGTCAGCGGCAGCAGAGGTATGCACGCCGCGGCCATAGACAAACTCATTGTCATCGGTGGAAATCTTCCAAGCCATCTGCAGCTTGCCGTCGATCAGCACGTAGGCCGCCACAGCGCCTCTCTTGTAATAGCCGCGCTGCATGATCGCAGCCGGAATGGCCTGCTCTTCGTTGTTGGGGTTGGGGATATAGCCAACCGCGCCGCAGAAGCGGTCCGCACGGTTGAAGGTTGCATCGCCCCACCAATTCTGGTTGCCGGACACGTCGCCCTGAACCTTCGGATAGTAATCGGTGGTGTCGATGATCGCGCCGGTGAGGCCGTCAAACGCGGTCAGGTATTCCGGGCCGCCCCAGGCATGGCCGGTCTTGCTGCGGGAAATCTCGCCGGCAGCAATGGCTTCGTCCATGGCGGTGTTGCCGGTGTAAGCCATGTAGGTGCCGTTCTTGGTCGGGTCGCCCACGACGCCGATGAGGCCCTTGCCGGCTTCTTCTTCCAGATAGGTGGGCAGCTGGCCGTTTTCATCGGGAGCAAAGACCTTGGTTCCGTCGGCCGTCTTAACGATGAATTCCGCCTCGCCGTCCTGATCAAAGTCATAGAACATGAACTGGCTGAAATGAGCGCCGGAGGTGATGTTATAGCCGAGGTTGATTCTCCACAGCGCCGTGCCGTCGAGCTTGTAGCAGTCGAAGATGGTCGGGCTGGTAACCTTACCGGAAGCGGAGTCGATCTGGTTGGAGGGATACCACTTGACCACGATTTCGTATTCGCCGTCGCCGTCCACGTCGGCCGCGGAGCAGTCGTTGGCGGTGTATTCCACGCTACCCTCGGTGGTGTCACGCATGGTCACAACCGGATGATAGCCCGGGTTCTGAATCGGAATGTTGAGGTAGTTGTCCTCAAGCGCCGTCACTTCGTTGGAGAAGGAGGACTTGCCGTTGAGGATGGTTTCCACCTGGTAGACGTCGCCGGCTTTTCCGTCGGAGTCAACCATATTGGTCTTGGTGGTCAGCGGCTCCGAGGTGATCTTGGTGCCGTTGCGGTAGACATGAAAAGCAATGTCCTGACCGTACTCGGAAGCAAGCAGACGCCAAGAGAGGAAGATGCCGCCCTCTTCGGCGCGGACCGCTACCAAGCCGCGATCCAGCCATTCCATGGAACGATCCACGGAGTTGTAGGCCGGGGTCTCCGCCAAATAATTGATCGACTGGGTAGCCTTCACATTGTTGATGTTGTTGAAGGCGTCGGTAACGATCAGATCCGCCGTGTAGGTATAGGTGCCGAACACTTCGGGATCAAAGGGGTTCTCAGAGGTCCACTCGCCAACCTTCGCGGTGGCAAGATCCCCGTTGTTCAGCTTGACCTGTACCTCGGTCGGGAAGGCCGGAAGCTCATGGCCGGTGGTGAGGACAATGGGGGTCGGATCCACAACCGACGCAACATACGGCTTCTCCAGGTAGGTTACCTTAAAGGTAGCCGTCAGGTTGCTGTCGTTGGTGTAGGAGCCGTCCACCGCCGGGATGGTTCCGGTATAAGTATAAGTGGTGTAGTTGTCCGGATCGAACTCCTTGTCCAGCGTCCACTCGCCGATGGTCGCTTCCACATCGGTGCCATCGCTGAGCTCCACCATAACGGTAGAGGGAGGAGTCGGAAGGGATTCGCCCTTGTAGATGACCGCGTCGGCAGGATTGGTCACATCCACCACATAGGGGGTGCGCTCATCCTTCGGATCAAAGATCTCGATGCCGTTGACATAGCCGGAGTTGCTGGAAGTAAAGTGGAACAGGAAGCTGCCGTCAGCCGCCGGAACGTTTTCGATCAAGGCGTACTTCATGCGGCCGCCGTCATCAACCTTAACGGACGACATGCTCGCATAATCGGTGCCGTTGATGTTAATGTCCAGGTTGTTGGCAGTGCCGGTCAACATATCGGTGCAGTACACGATGATGTTGTAGGTACCGTCCTCAACGTCGGCCTGGAATTTCCAGTCCGTGCAGCCGATCCAGTCCCGTTCCATATCATTGGCGTAATAGGCATTGCTGCCGTTCTTACGGTCACGGCCAATGATATTCTTGATCGGGCTGATCAAGCCGTAGCCTTGTTCCTCAGAGTACATGGTACTACTGCTTTCAGAGGGGTTCTTTTGTGCGTTAATCGAAACGCTGGTCCACCCTGCCATGCTCGGGGACGACTGTACATTGAAGTCGTACCGATAGCTCGGCAGGAGCTCGTCATTACCCTGACCGAAGACAACAACCGGGAACATAGTCGCGATCATTGCCAGGCTCAGGAGAACGGCGAGCAGTTTCTTTGCTTTCATTCTCTGTCCATCTCCTTTTCTTTTTTTGTTCATACATCCAATGTGCTGCCGCACACAGTTGAACAGTAATTATATTATCAATTTCGAAAATATTAGTCAATTGATAGATTGCCTTGAATTGTCTGTCCATTTTTGTATAACCTGTATCAAAATTTTGTAAAATTGTCCAATGGGCAGTTTTTCCAAAACAAATCGTCCTGTTTTATGAATTTGTTACATGATTTTTTGTGTTAATTGCTAATTCGTTGCTTGTTTCCCTTTTTTCTTCCATAAATTCGAACAAAACAAAAAGCCCCCGGCATTTTTCGAAAATGCCGGGGGCTTTCGCATTACGCTTTTTTGCTCTGATTATTAGCCGATGTTGACCGAGAACGAAAGGTCGCCGGTGAACACACGGTCAGCCCCTGCAACCTTCACCGTAAAGGTACGGCTGCCGGCAGAACCAACCGCCATCGTGCAGTTCCAGGTGGTGGTGCCGTCATCGTTTACCGTCGGGACCGCAGAAGCCGGAATCAAGCCCGCGCCCTTCTCATTGAAGAGACGGATGTACTTCACATCACCGGTGGTCACAACCGTAAACTCGAAGGGCTGATTAACCTGTGCCGTCTTCGGCAGGGAGGCGCTAACCAGCTCTGCCGGAACCGGTTCCACAACCGGATCCGCGATCTTGAAGCTCACCTCGCACTGACGCAAGCCGTCCGCCATAACCGTCAGGGTGCGGTTACCCTTAGAACCAAGCGCCAGCTCAAAGGTCCAGACGTCGCGGTCAGTATCCTTTGCCACCGTGGTGTTGGCCACGAGGCCCTCGCCCCACTCATTGGTCAACCACACTTTATCCATACCGGCCGGCGCATTGACCGTTACGGTAATGGTCTCGTTGGGCGCATAGCAATCCTTATCGGTAGCCGCCGTGGTGGGCAGCTTATTCTCCGGCGTGGTGATGGAGATATCGTCTCTCTTACCAGTAGAGATGATCGGATCGGTGTTCGGGATGATAGAGCCGTTGACGTTATTGACCTCGGTCACGCCGCCTTCGTAGCCCAGGAAGAAGCCCGGATGCGGAGGCTGATTGTAAGCCGTATTCTCGCAAGCAACGCCGTTACGGTAAGCTGGGTCATGCATCAGGGTGCGGATCTTGTACTGGGTGGGCATGTTGGTGGTGTAAATGCGAATGGTGTCGCTGCCGGAACGCAGGACAACCTCTTCACGCCAGTCGCCGAACAGATCAGCCTGCAGGCCGGTGTTGGTCTTAGAGCCGTTGTTGAAAGATGCACCGTCAAAGCTCATCACGCGCTCGGTCTTATTGTTGGCATTGTTCTGATCGATGGTGCTGTTGAGCATTTGGGCTACCAGAGAACCGGTCCAGTAGATGATCGAGTTGGAGCCGGCGCCCACAGCGCTCTTTTCACCCGTCTTCAGATTGATGGAAATGTTGCCGGTTGCCACGATGGTATCCGGATTCCACGGATCCACGTTGCCGGCTGCGCCGCGGCCCTGGTCGCCGGAGCGCCAAGACATGCACAGCACCTCGCCGGTAGCCGCATCATGAACGTCCATCGAGACGTTCCAGCCGCGGACTGCGTCGCCGGACTCTTCATGCGGGGTCATAACGACCATGCGGTTGGAGGCATCCACCGGCAGGACATGGATGGCGTCGCCATGGTAGTTATAGGAGAACTTATAGCCATCCTTGATGGAGCCGTCCTCGTTATAGCCTTCCTTCGGATCCAGCACGGTGCCGGAGGCCGGAGGCTCTTCGGTATCAGGCATGGAAACGCCGACTACATATTTCGGGGTCAGCTTATCGCCCTCGAGATCCCACGCCATGGAGCCGTAGATGACCTCGTCCATGCCGTCGTTGTCCACGTCGGCAGAGCCCATGTTGTGGTTGCCGCGGTTCTCATAATCGTAGTGGTTCTCGTAATCTTCCGAATCAAAGGTAGCGGTCTCCACCAGCTTGTTGTCCTTAATGGTGTAAGCCGCGATGGTGGTTCTGGAGTAGTAACCGCGGACGATCAGCGCGCTCGGGGTTTCCCCGTCGAGGGTCGCGACCGCGCCGAGGAAACGGCCAGAACGGTTGCTGGTGCCGTCGTTGAACGACTGATGGATATTACCGATATCGTTGTCATAGTAATGGTCGTCCTTATACGCGTTGCCAGCCCAGAACTCCTGCGGGACATAAGACGGATCCTCCGCAATGTGGGCCTTGTCGGAAGCCTGGATCTTGTCCACGGTGTAAGCGCCGCGGCGGCAGCCGGGGTTGATGCCCCACGGGGTCTCCGTGATCGCAAACTTATAGGGGATCGAATCGATGATCTTACCGGTCTCGCCGTCGAACGCGGTGACGTATTCATCGCCGGTTCCGCCGGAAGGACCATAGCAGAACACCTTGCACCAGGTCTGATCCATCATGTTGCCGGAATACGCGCCGGTGGTGATGTATCCATCCTGGCCGGCTTCACCGGAACCGTTGTTGTACACCGGATCTTCCCAGCAAAGGGCATAGTTCTTGGTAATATTGGTAGTCAGAGCCTGTACCTTTTCAGCATTGCCCTGAATCAGATACTGCTCAATGTTTGCAGCATCCTGGTTGCCGACCACGTATTCCGGAGTGTAAACACCGTCGGTCACGGTGCCGGAGGTAGTGCCGTCGGCGGTGCGCAGGATGATTTCACCTTTGCCGTCGCCGTCAAAGTCGTAAACCTGCATCTGGGTGTCGTGAGCGCCGGCACGGATGTTGTAACCCATGTCGATTCTCCACATCAGGACCGCTTCGCCGTCTACGATGTCGTAGGCATCGATGACGCAGGGAGCCGAGGTTTCATAGGAAATCATGGAGTCGCGGGAGTCGCTGGGATCCCACTTGACGATCAGCTCATACTGGCCGTCGCCGTCCAGATCCGCCGTAGACATGTCGTTGGAGGTATAGGTGGCCGTCCGGAACATCAGATTGCCTTCCTCGTCGGTGCGAAGAGGGGTAACGCCTTCCGCCGTATAGCCGAGCTCACGAAGAGTCGGGCCCTCGCCGCCGGTGGCATCCAAGCCCAGCTCGTCGGTATAGGCACGGAATTCCGCAACCGCCTGGTCATAGGCTTCCTTGGTGACTCTTCCGCTCTGGTAGTTGGTCACTACCGTCTGCATGTCGTTGAGCTTGTCGAGGTCGACGGGCATGTAATAGTACTTGCCGGTAGCTGCATACAGGTCCGCTCTCGCGTTGCGGAATTGGATGGAGGCTCTCGGGCCCGGATTCTCCAGCTTAAGCTCAATGTAGTTGCCGTTGGCATCGCCGTTCTGGGCCAGCATGGGCAGGGTGGCCGCTTCCGCCGCGCCTTCCACACCGTCGATGATCGCCGAAACCGCATACTCCGAATCCGCATTGCCGTCCGGATCGGTGTAGTTGGTGCAGTCGCTTACCGTAGCGATCTTCTCGCCGTCACGGTAAATGTTGAAGCTGACATCGTCCGGGTCGGTTCCCAGGAAGCGCCAGCTCATATAGATACCGTCCGCCTTCTGCATCGTGACCAGGCCTCTGTCCAAGTATTCCATCTTCCGTACCGGAGAGGAATCACCCGGCGCCGCACTCACTGCACCGGTGGTGACGGTAGCCATCATCGCCGCCGCTGCCATGAGTGAAACCGCCTTCACAATTGGTCTGTGCTTAGACATGTTGTTGCCTCCTTCTTACTTGTATATCCTATACCTGTTATTTGTACTTACATAAAAAGAAAACTCTTCCTAATAAGTACGTTCCAATTATAAAACATCATCCACACATATGCAAGCGAAAATGGAAAAAAATATGATATTTTTCTTCTAAGTATGTGCAGAATATACAAATACATTAAAACTTTAGCTGTTCTTTCCAGAACAGGCAATTATATTGATTCTTTTCTCATAAGATAGAACATAATGTCTCAAATTGCCGCAACTTGCTCGGACAGGTTCTTTTAATCTCACCGAAGCGGTACTCACTCTCCCCTCTGGGTTTCACCATAAGGGCGCCCTTTCCCTTTATTTTCAGCATCATACACAAAATTCCGTACACAGCCTTCCCAATGAACTAAATGTATGAATCCTCCCGCCGCGGCAAACACTATCCGTATCCTAACATGGGAGGTCATGCACCGATGTCGGAAAACCAAGCGCTGCATCTAAATAAGGAAGAATTTGAAAAACGGATCCTGCCCGCCCAGGCGGCACTGGTGGATTTCTGGGCCAGCTGGTGCGGCCCCTGCCGCGCCGTGGCGCCGGTGGTGGACCGCCTGGCCCAGCAGTATGACGGCAAAGTGGTCGTCGGGAAGGTCAATATTGACGAGGAGATGGAGCTGGCCCAGCAATACGGGGTTACCACCATTCCATCCCTTCTCTTCTTTCAAAACGGCAGGGTGGTCGAGACCTTGGTCGGCGTGCGTTCCGAAGAGGATTACCGGCAGGCCATGGACGCCCTTCTCTCCTGACTACGGCTGTGAGCCGTACAAAAAAAGGCCGCGGGATATCCGCGGCCTTTTTTGTTTTTTTCAGATACGGCCCCCGCACCGGCGGGCCCTTCCTCACCCGTTTTTCTTCGAAAGCTGTTCGATGAGGCGCGGCAGCTCCCGCTCAAAGTCCACCCCGTACCGTCGGTCGGTACCCTCTTCCCTAGTGCGCAGGATGCAGCCATGGGTAAAATCCACCGCGAGACGGGCAGCCTCGGTCAGGCTTTCCCCGTTCATCAGCCCGCTCAGCAGCGTACTGCCGAACACGTCGCCGGTCCCATGGAAGTAGCCCTCCACCCTTTCCCGGCCGTAAAAATCCAAGCTGCCGCTGGCGCCGTCGAAGCTGGCCGCTCCCAGGAGCCGGTCGTCAAAGCTCACGCCGGTGAGCACCACCTTTTCCGGGCCCAGCTTTGCCAGCCTCTCCGCCACCTGCCGGATATAGCCTTCCGTATAAGGGCCGGGGCGGTACTCTTCGCCCAGCAGGAAAGCCGCCTCCGTCAGGTTTGGAACGATGACATCCGCCTTTGCGCACAGCTCGGCCATCCCCTTGGCCATGTCGGGAGAATAGACCGAATAGAGCTTCCCTTCGTCCCCCATCACCGGGTCCACCAGGATGAGGTTATCCGGTGTACGGAACAGGTCGAAAATCTCCCCTACCAGCGCAAGCTGCTCAAAGGAGCCCAAAAAGCCCGAATAAAGCGCGTCGAAAGAGAGGCCCAGCGCCTTCCAATGCTGGGCCATGGGGAGCATATCCGCGGTCAAATCCCGGTAGGTAAAGCCGGTAAAGCCGCCCGTATGGGTGGAAAGGACAGCGGTGGGCATCACGGTGCACTCCACCCCGGCGGCGGACAAGATGGGAAGCGCCACCGTCAGCGAACACCGGCCGAAGCCGGAAATATCGTGGATCGCGGCGACCCGCTTTTGTCTTTGCATATGGTTTCCTCCTATAGCAAGCCGTATAAAAAAGGGGCCGGGTCTTTTGCGAACCTGCAGCTCCCGGCATGGTCCCGTCGTTTTAGGACCGCCCTTTTTTCTTCAGCCGTTGATTAACATGTCTTATTATTCCATGTTCCCTGTTGCAAACAGCATCCCGCAGAGCGCCGCCAGCGGCGCGGTTTCCGTTCGCAGAATGCGGGGGCCTAAGGTGACGACCTTCCCGCCCGCCTCTTTGAGCGCGTCAATCTCCTCCGGCGCGATGCCGCCTTCCGGCCCGATAAAAAGGGCGGCCCTATCCGGCGGCGGCTTTAGCAAAGGCGCCATCGGCTCCCCGCCCCCTTCGTAGCAAACGGCGGCTACCGGGAATTGGGAAAAATGCTGCACCGCCTGGGCAAACCCGGCCACCGGCATAACCGCGGGGATCTTCCCCCGCCCCGCCTGCATGGCCGCCTCCCGCGCGATCTTCTGCCAGCGTTCCCGCTTTTTCTGCAAGGCTTTGGCGTCCGGCCGGGAGATACTGCGCTGAGAAAGCACCGGAAGGATGCGGTCAACCCCCAGCTCCACCGTTTTCTGGACAATATAATCCATCTTGTCCCCCTTAGTCAGGCACTGAAAAAGGGTCACCTTCAGAGAGGGCTCCGCCCGGCAAAGCTCCTTTTCCATCACCCGCAGGCTCACCCGGTCCGGCTGCACGCCGGTTACCTCGCATCGGTAGTCGTAACCGGCTGCGTCGCACACCGTCAGGATTTCCCCTTCCCGCATCCGCAGGGATCTGGCCACATGGGCCCCGTCCGGCCCGGTCAATTCCACATTATCTCCGCAGACCGCATCCACGAAAAACTTCGGCATAATCGGCTCCCGTCCATTCCTCTATCCTATGATTCCCTGTTTGAAAAAAACCGCGCGGGCCCTTTCTCGGTCCGCGCAGCCGGTTATTCTTTTTGATCCTGCTCATCGAGGGACAGTGAATAGGAGGGCAGAAACTCCTCCAGAAAGCAGCGTACCTCCGGCAGGTCCATCTCCTCCAGCGCCCGGCGGAGGGAACGGGACGCCTCTAAAAATTCCCGGTTTCCCGTCTTTTCCTCTTCCACGCATTTAATTAGGGCGGAAAGCTTGTCCGCCGCCTTAACAATGCGCCAAAGCTCCTTTTCCCCCTCCCGGCGGAAAAACAAATCCGCATAATCCCCTCTGAGATCCTCCGGCAGGCAGGACAGAAGCCGTTCGCTCGCTTCCTCCTCTACCGCTTGATAGGCCGCGCGGATTTTGGGGTTAAAATACTTAACCGGCGTGGGCAGGTCCCCGGTCAGGATTTCCGCAACATCGTGAAATAACGCCAGGGTCGCCGCCCGCTGGGGGTCCACCGACCCGCCGAATCTGCGGTTTCGGATGACCGCCAGGCCGTGGGCCAAAACCGCCGTTTCCAGGCTGTGCTCGCTGAGGTTTTCACTGCGGGTATTGCGCATCAGCCCCCATCGGCTGATATACTTCATACGCGAAAGCATCGCAAAAAAATGCCCGCCCCGCTTCATTCCTTTCCCTCGCTCTTCGGCCGGTACGGCACCACCGACTGCCGCTCCACCAGCGGCATATCCATCACCACCGGCGCGTCCCGCATCCCCGTCTCAATCATATTGCACAGCCGCAGCGCCGCCTCCCGTCCCACCGCCTCGCTGGGATGCCCAAAGGTGGTGAGGGGCGGATCGGCAAGCCGCGACATCCGGGCGTTGTCGATGGACACGATGGACATGTCCTCCGGTATCCGCCGCCCACAGCGCCGAAGCAGCTCCATCAGGCGCATGGCCACGTCGTCGTTGTAGCAGACCACGCCCGTGCAGTCCTTGAGCCGGCGATAAACCAGCTTGTCATAGTCCCCGCCCAGCAGGCCGATCAGATCGCCGGTGGAGTACCAGATCACCGCGTCCTCGTCGAGCTCCGCGCCCGATTCGTGCAGCTGCTGGATGAATCCCGCATACCGCTCATGGCCCTGCATATCGTCCGCCTTAAAGACGCCGCCGATATGCCGGTGGCCCGCCTTGCGCAGAAGCTCGGCGGCCCGGTAGCCGGTCCCCCGGTCGTCGGTCACCACATAACAGCAGGGAAGCGACCGATAGTACCCATTCATAAAGACATACGGAATCCGGCAGCGGTTAAGCTGCTCATACAAATGCAGGTTGGGATTCGGCAGGGCGGTTTTCGTCCCTTCCGCAATGATCCCGTCCACCCCCTTTTCCAGCAGGGAGGTCAAAAGCCTCGTCTCATTCTCCACCCGGTTGTGGGTCACGCCCAGAGACATGGTATACCCTTTGCTGGTGAGCACCTGCTCGAGGCCCTTGATGATATCGGTGAAAATATAGCTGTCCACATAGGTGATGATGACGCCGATGGTCATGGTGCGCTGGCTCTTGACGGGAGAGGCGTTGATATAGGTGCCGCTTCCCCGGCGGCGCACCAGGATGCCCTCGGTCTCCAGCGTGCCGATTGCCTGGCGCACCGTCTGGCGGCTGATGTTAAACTCCTCCGCCAGGGTATTCTCCGACGTCAGCTTATCGCCGCGCCGAAAGACGCCGTCGGCAATCTGCTGACGGATGTATTCGCTTAACGCTTTATGCTTGGGAACGCTGGGGTCCAGCTGCGGCATGTCCGATCACCTCAATGCAGGCAGGATAATGCTGTCTGTATAATATCTGTTCGAATATTATAACACGAACCTTTTGCGAATTACAACCGAAAATGTGGCTGCAAAGGGGGTTATAGCCGAATAATTCATAATTTTTCGCTTTATAATCGGCACTTTTTCCCAGGGAGCCAGCAACCACAGCCGCCCGTTGGCCGCGTAAACAGGCAGGCCGCCTTCGCCGCCGGCCAGACGCGCCGCCACCTCACAAAGGGAAAAGAAGAGCCTGGCGCTGCGCCGAACCTGCCAGTCCGCGCCAATCAGGGATGCGTCCCATCCGGACGATACAAGCTCCAGCAAAACACAGTCCCCTTCGGCAGCGCGCAGCCTTCCATCCGGCGTAAAAAAAGCGCCGGCCTTCTCTCCTGTATACAAGGTATCGGCCTGTATGCCTCCCTCCAAAAGGCCGGTGGCAAAGGAGGGCTGGCCGCGCATCGCAGAAAGCTCCCAGCGGATGGGAAGGACGGGGGAAACCCGTTCCCAAAGCAACCCCGGCAGCCGCGCAGTCAACTCCCGATCGACACGCGCGCATAAAAAATCCCCCAAAAAGGCGTGCTGGGACCCCGTCAGCAGCAGCGCATCGGTATAAGGAAGCAGCATATGGTCGAAGGGGACATTCCCTTCCCTGTAAAGAAGGGCCGCCAGCTCTTGGATCAAATACCCGGCTGCGGCACAGCGTGCATAGAGGGCGGCGGGGGTAGCCGCCTCCAGGGGCGGCTGCGCGGACGGGGGAACAAAGGCGGTCAAATACGGCATCGGCTTTCCTCCGGTCGGTAGGAAAAGATGGCCGGATAACGGCCCTTTCCCTATTTTTCTTTATTGTACCACAAAGATAGAAAAAAGAAAGGCCGGGCCGCATTCAAAGGGCCCGGTCCGTTCTAAAATTCTTTGGCCTGATAAACCCGGCAGGAGACCAAAAAGGAAAGGCCCAGCAGCAACAGCGCCGCGGGAAGAGAAACCAGCAGCGCCTGCTCGAGCACCTCCTGAGAGGAAAAAAGGGCGGCCAGGGAATCGCGGAAAAGAAGGAGCAGCAGGGTGGGCAGCAGGAAGGCGGCGATCATAAAAAGCCGTCCCCGCTCCGGGCCGAACCGGTAGAGGAGGGGCAAAACCAAGCTTAAAAAGCCCAGCGCCGCCGCGAACACAACATAGGCGGTCAGCAGCTGCTCCGCCGGGTCCCCGGTCTTGCGCAGATAGCCGAGCCCCAGGCTGAACACCAGGGTGACGGCCGTGCCCAGCAGCGTAAAGCACAGGCTGACCAGATACCGGGCGCCCACCACCTGCCGGCGGCTTACCGGCATGGTCAGGGCAAACCGGTCCCATTTTGCCAGCTCATCATAGGAGAAGGCGGCCATCGACATCATCGCCAGCACCAGCGGCACCATTCCGGAGATGACGTCCGCCGAATCGATCAGGGTAAAGACAAGAATATAGACAAGGACAAATACCGCCATGGTGCGTATATATCTGCGCAGCACCAGGAGGTCCTTTACAAAAAGCCCCTTCATTGCTGTTCCCCCCGTACGTAAAATAGCATGATATCCTCAATGGTGGCGGCGTCCACCACGGCGCTGGGAAACCGGCGGCGCAGGGCCGCCCGGTCCCGCACCAGCACCTCGTATCCGAACCGGCTGCGGCGGTAGCCCACCCGCTGCGACCGCTCCAGCCGGGCGAACACATCCTCTCCGCACCGCAGGACGCCGTACCGCTGCAAAAGGTCGTCCTTGGGTTCTTCGAACACCACCCTCCCCTTGTGGAGGAACACAAGGTAATCGGCGATCTTCTCCAGATCGCTGGTGATGTGGGAGGACAAGAGGATGGAATGCTCCTCATCCTGGATAAAGTCCAAAAATACATCCAGGATTTCGCTTCGCACCACCGGGTCCAGGCCGCTGGTGGCTTCGTCCAGAATCAGCAGCCGGGGCCGGTGCCCCAAAGCGGAGGCAATGGAAAGCTTTTTCTTCATTCCTCGGGAGAATTCCTTGATCGCCTGCCCCTTGGGAAGAGAAAACCGGCGCAGGTACCGCTCGAAAAGCCCGTCGTCCCAGCCCGGATAGATCCGCCTTAGAACCGCCGCCACATCCTTGGGCGTCAGGGTATCGTGAAAGTAGCTTTCATCGAGCACGACCCCGATCTGCTCCTTGACCTGCCGTTCCTGCCGCACCGGGTCCATCCCAAACAGGGAAACCGTTCCGCCCTCCTTTCGGATGAGGTTCAAAATCAGCTTCAGGGTTGTGGTCTTTCCCGCGCCGTTTTCCCCGATCAAGCCGAGAATACTTCCCTTGGGCAGGGAAAAGCTCACATGGTCTAGGGTAAACGCCCGGTAACGCTTCACCAAATCCTTGACTTGCAAAATGGATTGCATGATACACACCTCTTTGTCCAGCCGGATACCGGTAGGAGCCTGCCTTGCGGTATCCATGTCGTCGGTTTATTCGCCTTCATAAAGAAGCTGCAGCAGCTCCAACAGCTCCTGCATCGAGATCCCTGCGCTCCTCGCCACCTCCACCGCCTTTTCCAAATGCTCCTGGGCCAGCCGAAGCTGGCTTTCCCGGATGAGCTCGGTATTGCGGGCCGCAACAAAGCTTCCCTTTCCGGTCACCGTCTCGATAAAGCCCTCCTGCTCGAGCTCCTCATAGGCGCGCTTGGTGGTTATGACGCTGATGCGCAGCTCCTTGGCCAGCAGGCGCATGGAAGGCAGGGCGTCCCCCGCCTTTAGTGCGCCGGTCATAATAAGCTGTTTCAACTGGGACGCGATCTGTTCGTAAATAGGCCTAGCGTCCGAATTGCTGATCAGGATATCCATGGTATTATCCTTTCTGCATATATTGTATATACCGTATATATACAATATTCCTTTTATACTCCCTTGTCAAGTATTTTTTATCATACAAACTGTAGCATTTAATTACAATATACAAATAGTAAATTTTATTTCCTATACACAGCACGCAATCATATAAAATGCCTATATTTTTCTATACTTTTTTCCAAATTATATTGAAAATTAGAAAAGAGCCGGTATAATAAGGATATATCCGTGAATATGGATATAAAATTGAGAAAAGGGAGTTGTAAACTGTATGAAATCGAAGAAGATCCTCGCGTTGGTTCTCTCGATGCTGATGATCCTGGCGGCCTTCCCGCTGGCCTCCTTTGCAGCGGCGGACGACGCAGCCCCCATCGCCCGGTACAATTTCGGGCCAAGCGGCAGCGCTCAAAAAGAAAACTGGACCATGGTCAACGAAGGAACCGTCTACACCTCTACCCTCGGGTATGGGCTGAAGGATGCCATGAGCTCTTCCGAAGGCCGCGACCGCGGCTCCATCGACGGTCTGTACTATGATCCCATGACCGCGTCTTGGCTCGGGAATACCGACTGGAGCTTCTATGTAGACCTTCCCAACGGCACCTATGATGTGGTCATCTTCTGTGCCGACATGAACAGCGACACCTCCAGCAACATGTCCAAGGCCACCAAAAACGGCATCCGCGTTACGGCGGAGGACGTGCAGTACGATTACATGCACATCCAGACCTCCAAGCTGCCCAAGGTGGACGGCGAGACCCAGCCTTACTTTGTGACCTACCCCGTCACGGTTGCCGACGGACAGCTTTCCCTGCGGTTCGGCGGTTTGACGGCGGAGGAGCAGCAGGAAGTGCTGTCCCAGATCAACGTCTACGATCCGGAATTCGACGTTACCTACAGCTGGAGCAAAGCAGTTCAGGGCTATGTAAACGGCATCGCCATCTATAACCAAGGCAAGGCCCCCACCGCCCTGGCCGACCTTCTTTCCGCTTCCGGCACCGCAACGGTGGTTCCGCAGACCTATGACATCACTGTAAACGGCGGCACCGCCAACCTCGCCAAGGCCGAGGAAGGCACCCCCATCACCGTTACCGCCGACGTCCCCTCCGGCAAGCAGTTTGTCTCCTGGACCGTCAACGCCGGTACCGTTACCCCCACCGGCGGCACCTCTTTGACCTCCGAGACTCTGACCTTCAACATGCCTGCCGAGGCGGTTTCCCTCACCGCGAACTTTGAGGACATCCCCGCCCCGCCGGTCGGCGAAATTACCGTTTCCTCCGATAAGGAGCTTTATGGAACCAATCAGGACATCGTCGTTACCATCACCACTCCCGATACGGTCAAAAAGGCCTACCTGGTCAACGAATCCGGCACCGGCCTGGCCGCCAGCCGGGAAGTGATCGAAAACGACAACGGCACCATTACCTGGATCCTCACCTTTGCTCTGGGCACCAACGGCAACCGTACCCTGACGGTTTACACCGACGGCGCGGCCACCGATAAGACCGTCTCCTTCAAGGTGGACAATTCGGTTCCTGCGGAGGTGGGCGAAGCGAAGATCATCAGCGCGTCTATTGATGAAACCGGCAAGGTCAACCAGACCATCACCGCCACCATCCAGACCTCCACCAGCGTGGCGAAGGTCCGCCTCTTCAATGAAAGCGGCACCGGTCTGGCTCCCTCCAAGTGCACCTATGTCGACGACGGCGATGTGCGCACCTGGACCTATGAGATGAGCGTCGGCTCCATCGGCGCCCGTACCTTTATCGTAAAGGTCGCCGGCACCGACATGGTGTGGGCGGACGAAACGGCAGAGCTGTCCACCCTCATCACCCGTTAGTTTGATTGTTTCATCCATCCTTTTCTTTTCCCGCCCGTATCCATTTTGGATGCGGGCGGGATTTTTCTAGTAGGATGACCTCCGGCAAAATCCGACGCTCCCTTCGGTTTTCCCTCGACAGGTGATTGATTTCGGCCCGGGTGTGTGATAAAATAAAGAAAACCATATCGAACCGGCTTTATGCCGCATGCAGGAGGAATAAAACATGAGCAGTGTAGTTGAAAAAATCCAAGCAATCGGTCTGATTCCCGTCATCAAGATCAGCGATGTCAGCAAGGCGGTCCCGCTGGCGAAGGCGCTGTGCAAGGGCGGCATTCCGGCTGCGGAGGTTACCTTCCGTACCGAGCAGGCGGCTGAAGCGATTCGGCTGATTAAAAAAGAGGTCCCGGATATGCTTTTGGGCGCCGGTACCGTGCTGACCCCCGCCCAGGCCGACGCGGCCATCGAAGCGGGCGCTTCCTTTATCGTCAGCCCCGGCCTCAATCCCGATGTGGTCAAGCACTGCCTGGCCAAGGGCGTCCCGATGATGCCCGGCTGCTCCAATCCCAGCGATGTGGAGCTGGCCATGTCCTTGGGCCTCGACGTGGTTAAGTTCTTCCCGGCTGAACAGGCGGGCGGCGTGAAGATGATCAAAGCCATGGCCGCTCCCTACGGCAACCTGAAATTCATGCCCACCGGCGGCGTCAATGAAAGCAACCTCAACGATTACCTGAGCTTTAAGAAGATCATTGCCTGCGGCGGCAGCTGGATGGTCAAGGCCGACCTGATTGAGAACGGCGATTTCGATCAGATCACCGCTCTGTGCCGCAGCGCGGTCAACAAGATGCTGGGCATTGAGCTGGCCCATATCGGCATCAACACCGCCGATGAAGCGGACGCCAGCGCGGTGGCCGGCAAGGCCGCCTCCATGCTCCCCATCGACGAGAAGGTGGGCAATTCCTCCATCTTTGTCGGCAAGATCTTTGAGGTCATGAAGGGCGCCGGAGCGGGTGAAAAGGGTCACATCGCCCTGGCCGTCAACGACATCGAGCGTGCGGTCAACTACTTCAGCTTTATGGGTATCGCCTTTGACGAGGCTTCCGCCAAGCGTAAGGACGGCAAGCTGGTTGCCATCTACTTCAAGGAGCAGGTGGGCGGCTTTGCGATCCATCTGGTTCAGAAGGCCTAATCAAGTTACACAACACCCCCTGCGGCAAGCCGCAGGGGGTTATTTTTTCTGCAATGCAAATAAGGGAGCCTCCTCCCTTTCGCCGGAGGGGGGACCAATGCCTTTGAAACCGGCTTGGAGAAGCCATACCGTTTTTGCCATGGGCGGCCAACCGCGATTTTCTTTGGAGACGCAACGGCGCCCGGGATCAAAAGATCCCGGGCGCCTTCTTCTTTTGACACGCTTTTTTACCGCAGCAACATTCCAAATCGGATAAACAGAACTAAATAATACGGATTGCAAACTGCGGACAGTAGGTGGTACAGTACCCGCAGGTCAAGCAGCGATCCTGTATAATATGGGCCTTGTGGGGCTCCTCCCCCATCTCCATGGCCAGGTTGGGACATCCCTTTACGCACCGGCCGCAGCCGACACAAAGGGACTGGACCACCGTATACCGCTTGCTCCAGCCCTGGACGTCCGGCAGCTCACCGGCCGGGATGCCGCTGAAGTACTTCAGATTATATTCCACCTCCCGCGGCGACACCATTCCCAGCGCCACCGCCGCAATCCCAGGAATTCCTCTGGCGTACTGCATGCAGGCGTCAAACGCATTGATGTGCAGGCCGCCGGACAGGGCCTTCATCAGGTAAACGCCTTTGCCAGCATCCACCGCCTTCTCAACCGCCCGTTCCATCTCGGTGCGATCCCCCTCCAGGATGCCGGTGCCGTGGAGGTTGAGGATGGGGAACACGATATCCAGCTCCTCCCTCTCGGCCGCCGCCTCCACCACCTTGACGTTATGGGTGGAAATACCCACCGACCGCAGTATTCCCTTGGCCTTGTAGTCGAGCATACATTGCAGCGCCCCCGCCCGGTCCTCAAACACGGAAGTGCCCGCCCGCGCCGCGTGGAGCAGCATGATATCGATTTGGTCGACGTCCAGCTCCCGCAGCGCTTCTTCGATGGCCGCTTGCATACCCTCATAATCGGCGGCCGCCGATTTTGTGGCAATGACCGGACGAATACCCGCCCGCTGCATCCCCAACCGGATGGGCTCATAGGTGTGATACATCTGGGCGGTGTCGATAAAGCGAACGCCGCCTAGAAGCGCCGCTTCCACCAGCTTGGCCGATTCCTCCACCGGCATGTCCTTCTGCGCGGGGCCCATAGGCAGCGCGCCGAAGCACAGCTCGGTCACTTCAATTCCGGTACGTCCCAGGATATTTGTTTTCATGGAAAACCGCCTCTTTCTCATTTTCTTTTCCATAAATGGGCTTGGATCCACCGCCACTTTTTCAGCGGCCCGATCCAAGCCATATCCGGCTGTAGGGCCGCCCCAGCCAGGCCCCCTAAAGCCCATCCAAATCCTACGGCAAGACGCCAATCCGGCATCTGCCGCCAAAAGCTGATTGGGGGACAAAGCGGGCGGGCCCGGCCTCCCTTTTTGTGAACCGCGGCCCCTTTTTCGGCGCCATCTCGCCTCTTTTTATTTTAGCACAATTGTCTCCCCTTTTCCACGTCCGGCTGAAACACTCACCCCTGCCGGGGGGAGGCTATCCGGGAGGAATGCGGCTGGCGAGGAAAGCCGCTCTCCGCCAGCCGTTCGTCGCGGGCCTTTCCTCCTCTGCGCCGGGGCTCTTTATCAAGCTGCAAAGCCCCGCCGAACGCTCGATGAAGAAAAGGCGGCGGATGGGAGAAGCCTCTTTACCAGCGCAATCCCTCTTACTGCAGCGTTTGGCGGCGGGAAAGGAGGCTCAAGAGGCCAAAATGCTTCAATATGCATCCAAAGGCAATCCGCTTCCTTTGGCCTTGGGGCAAGCCGCCGACCCGCACCCTGCCGGCCAGATCGCATCTATGCTTTCGCTATATGGATAAGCGACGGGCATCAGACTGCCCTTGCCGCGGCAAAGGGCTTATCATCAGCGGCATCCGGCCGTCCATAGGGGCGGCAGTCCGGGCTGTGAAAAGAGAAGCGCTTTTCGCACGCTCCTCCCTTGTTCCTCTTGGAATTCGGTCTTTCTTTTACTATAATATAAAGGCACCTTTCCCGTCTGTGTCGGCGCTGGGGGCATTTTCCTCACACACGGGAAAAACCGGCCGTCCAGGCGGGTGCATTCCGCCGCTGTTGGGCTGTGCCTGCCTGGGCACCCCAGCGGCGCAGGCAGACGGCGAAAGCTTGGCCCAGCAGCCTGGCGGAAAGGAAGGATACTGCATGCAGCCCTTTGCAATACTCTTGTTGGTCGGCGGCGGGATGGCGGCCCTTGCCCTCCTGTTTCTTATTTTGCTTACCCGCCGCTTTTATCGGCAGGAGGGGTTTGTCTGTCCGAAGTGCGCCCACTCCTTTCAGCCTCCTCTGTTGCAATACCTCTTTTCAGCAAATGCGGTGGAAGGGAAAATCCTCACCTCTCCAAACTGCGGCGCCAAGGAATACATGGAGCCTCAGAAAAAGGCAGAGAAATAGGCGGCAGAGCTTTGTCCAAGTCGGTTCATCCGCATGGAAAGGCCCCGGGCATTTACCTGCCCGGGGCCTTTCTTGTCACAATGGCATTCATCCGATCGCGACGGGTTTGTGTGTTCCGTTACGACTGGGGGCTTAGCCCATGCATAAAGCCGTCCAGAGCCAGAGCACTGACGTCGCCGGCAATCACCTGATTGTCGTAAATGAGCAGATTCGCCTGGACCGCCCCTTCATAATTGGGATAATTGGTGACGGTATAGCTGTATTTTTTGGCGATCTTCCCCTTGTAGGCTTCCAGATCCATCCCTTGGTTCTTTTGCACCACGTTGTATTCCTCATAAACCGCGTCAAAGGTTTTGGGGATGGTCACGTCCGCACTGGATACCGGCATGGGATTGACCTCCCAGCCAAAGCCCTTGAGGTAGTTGACCCGCTCTTCATTGGAGGTCACCTTGACCTGTGCCGCCGTTTCCTGGGCCTGGGCTGGCGCATCGCCGCCTCCCACTCCGGTCAGCACCACAATCAAAATGGCCGCTATCAGCCCGATTAACACCAGGATTCCCAAACGCATCTTCTTTTTGGATGCCTTGAATGAATAGACAAACATATCTCCCGCCTCCAGCACAGTAGTCCCTAGTCACTTATTGATATGTCTAAGGAAAGGCGGATATGCCTGGAGGATCTATCTTTGCCGGTCGTAAAAATCCCGCACTGCTTCAAAGAAGGCGTCAATGTTTTCCCAGCTGGAAAGGGGCGGGATGTCGCAGCCGGAGGAGATCACAAAGTTCTGGTGACGGGCACAGCTCTCCAACAGAGACAGGGTGCTTTCCCGTACCGACTGCGGCGTGCCGTTGCGAAACTGGCCCGCCGGGTCGATGTTCCCCATCACCAGGGTATCCTTGGGCATGAGGGTGAGCATGGCGGACATATCCACGGCATTGCCGAAGTGATAGGCGGCGGCCTTAGTGGAAAGGATCCCGTCCACCAGCGGCAGAGTATTGCCGCAATTGTGATAAATCAAGAGGAAATTCTCATCCTGGACCGCGTCGACTATCTGCTTGACAAAGGGAATGGAAAATTCCTCATTTAGCTCCGGAGACAGCAAGCCGGCGGCCGGCTCCGCCATCACCACCCCGTGGGCCCCCACCGCCTTGTATCCGCGGATATACTCGATCAAGAAGGCGGTGGCCTTCTGAAGTGTTTTCCTTACCATATCCGGCTCCATATAGCAATTGACCATAATTTCGCTCATGTCCATCAATCGTCCCGCCAAGGAAAAGGGACCGATCACACCGGCGAAAACCGGCCGGTCGGCAATTTCCTTTACCGCCCGGCCGATGGCATCGATGTAGAGCCCGGTACGTCCGGCGCCCACCTTCGGCACCGGAAGCGCGTCGGCGTCCTCCTCGTCCTCCAGAATGCGGCCCACCACGGTGGGAACCTCGTCGTCACTGACGCGGATCTGGGAGCCGAAGGCCTCCGCCTCCACCGACAGATCCATCATACTTACCGCCGCCGCCGTATCACACCGGTCGGCAATCCGTTTCATTCCCTGCGCCTGCCGGTTCGGGTCTCCGATCAGTTCTCTGACGCTGCATCCCAGAAGCGAAATGGAAGGAAAGGAAAGGATCGGCATCGGCTTTTTCTTCGTTGCCGCCTTGATTTGATTGAGCCAGTTTGCCATTGTTCCGTCCATACTTGCTCCTCCAGTTTCTTTTTTCTTTTTCTGCTCCTATTGTAACGCCTGCAAAGCCTAGGGGAAAGCTCGGCTTGTTATTCAATTCCAGCGCGCTGTTTGGTTTTCTTGCGGCGAACGGTTTTTCCCCGGCATTCTTATATAAGGAAAAAATTCCGGCCGCCGTTTCGTCTTTGGATAGCACTTTTGCAAAGAAATAAAAAAGCGCCCGCCGTGTCGTCTGACACAGCGGGCGCTGCAAATGACATGGGTTAGTTGAGCTTCGCCTTGAGGGTGTTAAGCTGATTGCGCAGCTCCTGGGGCAGCTTGTCGCCAAACTTGCCGTAGAACTCCTCAATGCCAGCGGTCTCCGTCTTCCACAGCTCTTTGTCCACATTCAGGATATCCTTGAGCTGTTCAACCGAGAAGTCCAGACCCTCCAGGTTGATATCCTCGGCCTTGGGAACAAAGCCAATGGGGGTTTCCTCTGCATCGGCCTTGCCCTCGCAGCGTTTGATGATCCAGTCGAGGACACGCATATTGTCGCCGAAGCCCGGCCAGATGAAGTGGCCTTCGTCGTCGGTGCGGAACCAGTTGACGTTGAAGATCTTGGGGGCCTTGTCGCCCAGCATCTCGCCCATGTCGAACCAGTGCGCCCAGTAGTCGGCCATGTTGTAGCCGCAGAAGGGCAGCATCGCCATGGGATCCCGGCGCACGACGCCCACGGCGCCGGTGGCCGCGGCGGTGGTTTCAGAGGCCATGATGGAGCCTACGAACACGCCGTTATCCCAGTCGCGGGACTGGTACACCAG
>CAJFTS010000009.1 GCA_904420015.1 uncultured Clostridia bacterium | reverse complement strand
GCAAATATGGCGACCCGGAACGGGCTCGAACCGTCGACCTCTAGCGTGACAGGCTAGCGTTCTAACCAGCTGAACTACCGGGCCATGTTTTTGGTGGGAACAACAGGGCTCGAACCTGTGACCCCTTGCTTGTAAGGCAAGTGCTCTCCCAGCTGAGCTATGCTCCCTTTTCCATGCGTTCCCGGTGTTTTTACCGGCGACTTGTATATATTACTATAAGTCTTTGAAATTGTCAACACTCTAATTTAAATTTTTCGGAAAAAATTTTGCATGGATTTGTCAGCCTGCCGGTCGGTATTCGATTTTCGTTTTCTTCTGCTCACCAAAACGCAGAAGTTTCACAGAATGCAGGAAAAACGACGGC
This sequence comes from uncultured Clostridia bacterium, assembly GCA_904420015.1. Taxonomy (GTDB): domain Bacteria; phylum Bacillota; class Clostridia; order Oscillospirales; family Acutalibacteraceae; genus Solibaculum_A. The sequence goes on along the minus strand of CAJFTS010000009.1, from coordinate 35,407 downwards.
CTTTCCCTCCATCTAGGATATGCAGCGCAGGGACGGATCATTCCTTTTTCCGGCGGCAGAGGCAAAACGGCGGGCGAGTCTTTTATCAAAAATAAGCAAACCGCCGCATATTTGTTCTTTTCTGCGGCTATACTATTAGCGCAATGAGAACAAAACAATTGCGTTTGCTTGTTCTCAACGCAAGAGCACCCGGAGGCTAACGCCTTCGGGTGCTTTCTTTCGTCCGCCGGTCCCGGACGGCTGGCTTTCCCCCCACCGGCCGGAGCTCGTTGGGCGCTTTTGTCAAGGGAAAAACGGGAACCAGGCGGTTTTCCGGTTAAGAGAGGGTCAGCTGCTCTCCTACGTCCTCCTGTGCAGGAAGGGCGCCGGTTGCCGGAATATTCTTGGTGCGGTACCGGTCCGGTTTTACGAGCGTCCCCTCTTCATAGGGGACGACCGACGCCATCCGGTGATTCTTTTTTAGCGTCATCACCGCCACGCCGATGGTATCCCGGGTGGCCTTGGCGGAAATCGCCCCCGTATGCACCAAGAGCATACGGCGGGAGGAGGATTTAAGCAAAACCTCACAGTCCTGCGGCAGATAAAGGATGCCGGCCAAGGGGGACTTGTCCGAATAGGCCTTCAACAGCTTCTTGCGGTTGGTTTTGGTGGCGTATTTCTCAAAGGACACCTTTGCCGCCTTGCCGTTTTCAAAGACAAAGAGCATAAATCCGGCATACTCCTTGGTGGCCGCCAGATACACCACGTTTTCCCCCTCGTCCATCCCCAGCTTCGCCGGGATATAGTCACCCAGGGTGCTGATGCGGGTGTCGTCGAAATCGGAGGCCTTGGCCTTATAGACCTGGCAGCGGTCGGTGAAGAAGAGAAGATCGGTGTTATTGGTGGCCTCAATCGCCTGGGCCACCGCATCCCCCTCCTTGAGCTTATGCTCCGAGCTCATGCGAAGGGACTGAGGGGTGACCTTCTTGAAATACCCTTCCCTGGTCAGGAAGAGATGAACGGGATAGTCGGGGATCTCTTCTTCCACTTCCATCTCCTCGACCTCGTAGACAATCTCCGACCGGCGGGGTTGGCCGTATTTGTCCGCAATGGCGGTCAGCTCCTGGATGATCCGTTCCTTCACCTTGCGGTCGTTTTGCAGAATGGAGGACAGCTCCTCAATCTCCTTTTCCAGCTTTTCGGTTTCCTCCATCCGCTTGAGGATATACTCCCGATTGAGGTGGCGCAGCCGGATCTCCGCCACATATTCCGCCTGGACTTCGTCAATGCCGAACCCGATCATCAGGTTGGGCACCACCTCCGCTTCCTCCTCCGTTTCCCGCACGATGCGGATGGCCTTGTCGATATCCAGCAGGATTTTCGACAGGCCCTTGAGCAGGTGCAGCTTATCCCTAGCCTTTTTCAAATCAAAGGACACCCGGCGGCGGACACAATCGCTGCGGAATTTCACCCATTCGTTTAGAAGCTCCCGAATGCCCATCACCCTGGGCACGCCGCCGATGAGGACGTTGAAGTTGCAGGAAAAGCTGTCCTCCAGCGGCGTCAGGCGAAAAAGCTTCTGCATCAGCTTGTCCGGGTCCGCGCCCCGCTTTAGGTCGATGGTGATCTTTAAGCCCGCAAGCCCGGTTTCATCGCGGATGTCCGCTATTTCCCGAACCTTGCCTCCCTTGACCAAATCCACCACCTTATCGACGATGGCCTCAATGGTGGTGGTAGGCGGGATTTGGGTGACGTCGATGCAATGGCTCTCCTTGTCATACTGATAGACCGACCGTACCCGCACCCCGCCCCGGCCGGTGCGGTATATCTTATCGATAGCCTCCCGGTCGTAAAGGATGCGCCCGCCCAGGGGGAAATCGGGCGCCTGTAGGGTAGCGGCCACATCGTGGTCCGGGTCCTTCATCAGGGCGATGGTGGTTTCGCAGACCTCCCTGAGGTTAAACGGGCAGATGGAGCTGGCCATGCTGACGGCAATGCCGGTGTTGGCGTTGACCAGCACCGTAGGGAACGCCGCCGGCAGCAGGGTAGGCTCCTTGAGGGTATTGTCGTAGTTGTCCACAAAATCGACGGTATTCTTATCGATATCCCGGAAAAGCTCCTGGCAGATGGCGTCCAGCTTGACCTCGGTATACCGGGAAGCGGCGTACATCATGTCCCTGGAGTAGGATTTGCCGAAATTCCCCTTCGAGTCCACAAAGGGATGCAGCAGGGTCTCGTTTCCACGGGAGAGGCGGACCATCGTCTCGTAAATAGCCGCGTCCCCGTGGGGGTTTAATTTCATGGTGGCGCCCACCACATTGGCGGATTTGGTGCGCGCGCCGGTTAAAAGCCCCATTTTATACATGGTATAGAGCAGCTTGCGGTGGGAGGGCTTAAACCCGTCGATTTCCGGCAGGGCCCGGGAGACGATGACGCTCATGGCGTAGGGCATGTAGTTTTTCTCCAGCGTATCGGTAATCGGCTGGGCGACCACCTCTCCCGCGCCTTCGATGTACCCTTTCATAGCGGGCCTTCCCGGCTGGGCTGACTTTCGTTTTCTCGGGGGCATGAGGATCCTCCTTTCCCATTAGGATACGTCGGCCATATCCAAGTAATCCTGGCCGAACCGAGCGATAAAATCCTTACGCCCGGGCAGGTTGTCGCCCAGGAGCAGGTCGAACATTTCCGCGGTCTTTTCCACGTCCGCCGCCGTCACCTGGATAAGCCTGCGGGTATCCGGGTTCATGGTGGTCAGGCTCATCATTTCCGGCTCGTTTTCACCCAATCCTTTGGAGCGCTGAAGGGTAAACTTCGCGTCCCCGAGCTTGGCAAGCACCTCGGCCTTTTCCCGGTCGGAATAGGCAAAATAGGTCTCATCCTTTGTGGTAATCTCATAAAGGGGGGATTCGGCGATGAACACCTTCCCCTCGTCGATGAGGGTGGGCATAAGCCGGTAGAGCATGGTCAGAATCAAGGTGCGGATCTGGAAGCCGTCCACGTCCGCATCGGTACAGATGATGACCTTGCTCCAGCGCAGGTTATTCATATCAAAGGAGGAGATGTCCTTGTTGGCCTTGGTCTTGACCTCCACCCCGCAGCCGAGAACCTTGCACAGGTCGGTGATGATATCATTTTTAAAGATCCGGTCGTAGTCCGCCTTCAGGCAGTTTAAAATCTTTCCCCTCACCGGGATGATGGCCTGGAAATCCGGGTTCCTCGCCTGCTTGCAGGCGCCCAGGGCGGAATCGCCCTCCACAATATACACCTCCCGCAGAGCGGTATCCTTGCTGCGGCAATCGACGAATTTTTCCACCCGGTTGGAAAGGTCGATGTTGCCGGACAGCTTCTTGCGGCTGGTCACCCGCAGCTTTTCCGCTTCCTCCCGGCTGCGCTTGTTGACGAGCACCTGGGCGGCGATTTTCTCCGCATCCAGGGGGTTCTCGATGAAATAGACCTCCAGCTGATGGCGTAAAAACTCGGTCATGGCCTCCTGAATGAATTTATTGTTGATGGCCTTTTTGGTCTGGTTTTCATAGGAGGTCTGGGTGGAAAAAGAGGAAATGACCACGATCAGGCAGTCGGCCACATCCTGAAAGGTAATCTTGCTTTCCGACTGCTTATATTTGGAATTCTGCTTTAGCCAAGCGTCGATCTGAGAAACAAAGGCGGAGCGCACCGCCTTCTCCGGCGCGCCGCCGTGCTCAAGCCAGCTGGAATTGTGGTAATATTCCGCCGTGCATACCTTGTTGGAAAAACAGACGGCGGCGTTGATCTTGACCTTGTACTCCGGCTTGTCCGCCCGATCCCGGCCCCGGCGCTCGGTCTGCCACACCTGTACCCCGGTCATGGCGGTATCCCCGGCCAGCTCCGTCACATGGTCGGCGATGCCGTTTTCGTAAAGGTACTCATAGCTTTCAAAGCCGCTTTTCCCTTCATCCCTGAGCACGAACCGAAGCCCTGCGTTGACAATGGCCTGGCGCTTCAGAATATCCTGGTAATAGTCCAAGGGCACCGCAATGTCGGTAAAAACCTGCAGATCCGGACGCCAGTGGATCCGGGTCCCGGTGGGATGGCGGGGCGCCGGCTCCTTTTGAAGGCCGCCCACATTCTCCCCCTTCTCAAACCGCAGGGAATACTTCATCCCGTCCCGGTAGATTTCCACATCCATATACTCGGAAGAATACTGGGTGGCGCACAGGCCGAGGCCGTTGAGGCCCAGGGAAAATTCGTAGCTTTCCGCATCCATGTTGTTGTACTTGCCTCCTGCGTAAAGCTCGCAAAAGACCAGCTCCCAGTTGAACTTTTCCTCCTTGGGGTTGTAATCCACCGGAATGCCGCGGCCGAAGTCCTCCACTTCCACCGAGCCGTCCGCATACCGGGTGACGATAATCTGTTTGCCGAAGCCTTCCCGCGCTTCGTCGATGGAATTGGAAAGGATCTCAAACACCGAATGCTCGCATCCCTCCAGCCCATCCGACCCGAAGATGACCGCCGGGCGTTTGCGCACCCGGTCCGCCCCCTTGAGCGAGGAAATGCTGTCGTTTCCATATTCTTGTTTTTTCTTTGCCATGTTGCCTCCCCTTCCGGCATGGATTGCGTTTTGCCGTATGGACGGCAAGAAAAGAGAATTGGAAAATATTTCAATTCTCGAAAACGTTCATATTTATTCAATTTACACCATTCCCGCAGCTCTGTCAAGTATACCTCATCCGTCCCTGTTTTTTTCTGCCGTTTCGTCTATGGTGCGGGATTGTAAGGAAGGGACTTGATATGATAAAATAGCAGCCGAAAAACGAAACGGAGGGAAACCTTGGAACTGACTGCCAAAAAGGCCGCTTTCCCGTCGGCGGCCTACCGCGACTGCAAGGGGCTGCTTATGCGGGCGTTTCCACGGGAAGAGCGGTACCCGATGTGGCTGCTGTCTTTGCTGACGGTACGCAAATGGGTGGATTTCCGCGCGTTTTACGACAAGGACGCCTTCTGCGGGCTTATGTATACGGCGCAAACCCAACGGATGATTTTCGTCCTCTATTTGGCCGTCAACGATCAAATCCATTCAAAGGGCTACGGCTCGGCCATCCTTTCCTGGCTGAGGGAAAATACCCCGCAGAAGGAGATTGTGTTACACATCGAGCCGGTTGACGAGGAGGCGGAGGACCTGCCGCAGCGGCTGCGGCGGCTGGATTTTTATAAGCGAAACGGGTTTCATGAGACCGGCGCCTTCCTGCGCGACCGTAAGGAACGATATGCGCTTTTGTCTACAACGCCCCATTTTTCCAGGACGGAATATCTGCGTCTGATGAAACGGTTCTCGTTCGGCTCCTTTCAGGCGGAGATGGGCGGCAGCCAATGAGCTGAATCAAAATACGGCCATTCCCAGGAAAAAGGGATGTTTTTTAAGCTTTTTCCCTTTTGTGTTCGGGCATAAAAGCACGGCGCTGCTATATAACAGCGCCGTGCTTTTCCCTTCTCGGGTATTTTCCGTTGCAATCCATGCCGGACAAGCGCCGCCGCATGCTTCGCGGCCGTAAACAATACTCTTCTCGGTATATCGGCTTTCCCATCTGCTTTTCTGCGGCTTTTCCCTGTCGGCGGTATCCACTCCCCACAAGGGACAAAAGGGCATAGGCCAGATTCCCGGGCGAATCCATACCGGACAAGCGCCGCCGCATGCTTCACGGCCGTAAACAATAATCCTTCTCGGTATATCGGCTTTCCCATCTGCTTTTCTGCGGCATTTCCCTGCCGGCGGTATCCACTCCCCGCCGGGACAAAAGGGCGTAGGCCGGATTCCCGGGCGAATCCATGCCGGTGCAGCGGGCGGCGAGGGATGCAAAAAAACAGGAGCACCCATTCATCCGTGCTCCCGTTTTCTGCATAGGCTATTTGCTTTCTCCGTCGCCCAAATAATTGTCTTTTTCCGCTTCCCCGCTGCCCAGGTAGTTTTCCGGCTGCGCCGTCTCCTCCACCTGCTTCGGTTCCGCCTCCATAATGGCGCGGAACTCCTCGCCCGACAGCTTTTCCCCGTTATAAAGGGCCATCGCCACCTCATGCAGCTTCGCCAGATGATCGGTCAGAATTTTTTCACAATGGCGGTAGCCGGTCATAACAATGTCGTGTACCTCATTGTCGATCTTATTGGCCAGCGCTTCGGAATACTCGCGGGTATGGCCGAAATCGCGGCCGAGAAAAACCTCATTCTGGCTGGAATTGTAGGAGATGGGACCGATGGAATCGCTCATGCCGTATTTCATTACCATCTTCTTGGCCATATCGGTGGCACGCTCGATGTCGTTGGACGCGCCGGTGGAGATATCCCCCAGCACCACGGCTTCCGCCACACGTCCGCCCAGAAGGCTGACGATCTGCTCGTTCATTTCCAGCTTGGTCATGTGGGCTTTATCCTCTTTGGGCAAAGACATGGTATAACCGCCCGCCATGCCCCGGGGAATAATGGAAATCTGATGAACCGGATCCTGGGTGGGCAGGAAGTAGGAGGCGATGGCGTGGCCCGCCTCGTGATAGGAGGTAATCTTCTTATCCCGGTCATTGACCACATGGGAGCGCTTTTCCACGCCCATGACCACCTTGATGGTGGCTTCCTCCACCTCCGCCATCGTAATGGCCTTGAGGCCCTTACGGGCGGCCAGAAGAGCCGATTCGTTGAGCAGGTTCTCCAGATCCGCGCCGGTAAATCCGGCGGTGGTCTTGGCAATGGTGGCTAAGTCCACATCCGGGGCGATGGGCTTTCCTCTGGCATGCACCTTCAAAATGGCCTCTCTTCCCTTGATATCCGGATAGCCCACCATGATCTGGCGGTCGAAGCGGCCCGGACGCATCAGGGCGGGATCAAGAATATCCGCGCGGTTGGTGGCCGCGATCATGATGACGCCCTCGTTGGCGCCGAAGCCGTCCATTTCCACAAGCAGCTGGTTGAGCGTCTGCTCCCGCTCGTCATGGCCTCCGCCGAGGCCCGCGCCGCGCTGGCGGCCCACCGCGTCGATTTCGTCGATAAAGATGATGCAAGGCGCATTCTTTTTCGCCTGCTCAAACAGGTCGCGCACGCGGGAGGCGCCCACGCCCACGAACATCTCAACAAAGTCGGAACCGGAGATGGAGAAGAAGGGAACGCCCGCTTCCCCCGCCACCGCACGGGCCAGGAGGGTTTTACCGGTACCGGGAGGGCCCACCAAGAGCACCCCTTTGGGTACCCGGGCGCCCAGCTCGTTGAATTTGCGGGAATTTTTCAGGAAGTCCACGATTTCCCGCAGCTCTTCCTTTTCCTCATCCGCCCCCGCCACATCGGCGAAAGTGGTTTTCCGCTTCTCGTCCGAAACCTGTTTGACCTTGGCCTTGCCGAAGTTCATGGTCTTTGAGCCGCCGTCTAGCCCCTGGGTCATCCGCCGCATCATAAAGACATAGAGCAACACCATCGCGACGATCAAAATGATGGTGGGCAGGAAGCTCAAAAGCCAAGGCATATCGGACGCCGGCTGGTATTCATATTTCATCTGGTCGGCAGGAGCCTTGCCTTCATTGTACGCCTCGATATAAGGCAGGGTATCCTCCCTGAAAATAGTCAGATTGGCCAATTTGTAGCTGATCTTTTTCTTGGTGCCGTCGTCCTCGTTGACCACCATCTCCATGTTGCCGCTGCCGGTGTCCACCACAAATTCGGAAACCTTCTCATCCTTGAAATACTGTAAGATTTCCGAGTACTGCAATGTCTTTTGCGGCGTGGACATCAGAAACATGTACACCACAATGATGATTAAAATCGGGACGCCCGCGTAAATTAATAGATTTCGGACATGTTTATTCAAAGTATTGCTTCACTCCTTGCGCTTTTTCACAAAGCGTAATCTTTCCTTATTCGTCGATGAGCTCCGGCTTTAACACCCCGATATACGGGAGGTTGCGGTATCTTTCCTTATAATCAAGCCCGTAACCCACAATAAACCGGTCTTCCACCAGGGCACCCGTGTAATCCGGATAGACCTGGCTCAACCGCCTTGCAGGCTTATCGAGCAGAGTGCAGATTTTAATGCTGGCCGGGTTTCTCGATTTCAGGTTTTCCAATATATAAGAAAGGGTCATACCGCTGTCAAGGATATCCTCCACGATCAGCAGGTCATAGCCCTCAATCGGCTTTTTGAGATCCATCAAAATCCGGACCACACCGGAGGTCTTGCTGCCGTTGTAACTGGAAATCGCCATAAAATCCACACAGCATGGGACGGTGATTTCCCGCATTAAGTCGGCGATAAACATAAACGAACCTTTTAAAATTCCCACTATAAGTAAATTCTTTCCGATATAATCCCGGCTTATTCTCTCACCAAGTCCGCTGACAATACGTGCAAGCTCTTTTTCATCAAAAAGGACCGACTCTATATCCTCCATCATAAGCCATCCTCCTCCCTAACGTCAAGTAGCAGCAGGGAAACGGTTTCCTTTGTTGCCATGACCCGCCGGTCGCAGCCGAATCCCGCCACCCACACGACCCCTTCCTCGTCCGCCACCACCGGGATGTTGTCCCGCTGCTGCACCGAAACGGCCGATTCCTGGAACAGCTTTTTGAGCGTCTTGGACCCGTTTCGCCTTGGGAGGGAGAGCTTGTCGCCGGGCCGGCGGCTGCGCACCCGCAAAGTTCCTTTTATTTTAGCATAGTCAAGGGCATTATTAAATAAAAAATTGTAAATATTCTGCCCATTCCCTTCGATTTTCCGCACTTGAATGCAACATTTCCCCGCCGTCGTCCTCCCTGGAACCGCAAGAGGGGTTTCGGGTAAACCCGCAAAGCCGCCGTCCTCCTTTTTTTGGACGGACAGCCGCCCCCTTCGCACCGTCATCCGCACCGCCCCGGGCAGGTCGGTGCTTCCCCCTTTCTTCAGGATCCCCTCCAGCATGGGGACATGCACCGACGCGAGCGAGCCGCCAGCCTCCCCTGCCGCCATGGCAAGCGCGCGATACCGCAGCGGGGCCGGCAGGCGCAGCAAAACGGCCGCATCCAGCCCATCCTCCCGCCGGGCGGCGGCCAGCCCCTCCCGTGCCTGTTCTTGCAGCAGCGACTCCTCCTCTCCCAGCAAGCGGGTCATGCGGGAAACGCCGGAAAGGAGGCTGGGGTTGAGCGCCTTTAGCACCGGCGTGACCTGGGCGCGGATCCGGTTGCGGGTGTAAACGTCGCAGAGGTTGGTCGAATCGGTTACATAGGAAAGGCCGTGAACGGCACAGTATTCCTCCACCTCCCGCCGTTCGACGAAGAGGAGGGGACGGATGATCCGGCCGCGCACCGGCGGGATCCCGCAAAGCCCGCGCAGACCGGTCCCCCGAACCAGGTTGAGAAGGATGGTTTCCAGATTGTCGTCGGCGGTGTGGGCGGTGGCGAGCCGCGCTCCCTGCCGCTGGGCCTGGGCCTGCAAAAAGGCATAGCGCAGCCGGCGGGCGCATTCCTCCTCTGACTCGCCGGTGCATGCTCTCTCATCGGGCACCGACACCCTTTTTAAGAAAAAGGGAACCGCCCATTCCTCGCAAAGCCTTTGGCAGAACGCCTCGTCCCGGTCCGCTTCCTCTCCCCGCAGGCCATGGTTGACATGGGCCGCCAGCAGGGTCAGCGGCCGTTCTCTGCGCAAAGCGGCAAACCGATGAAGAAGCGAAACCGAATCGGCTCCTCCCGACAGGGCCACCAGGACGGTTTCGCTCGGCTCTAGCATATGGTATTCCTCGATCGTCTGTAAAAACTTATCCATTGGGGCGAATATACTCCTGGGTGGTAAAACGGGTGAATTGGCCTTCCCAATGAAGGGGGACCGTTTCTACCGCGCCGTGCCGGTTTTTGGCGATAATCAGCTCGGCCGCATTGGGGTTCTCCGACTGGCCGCCGTCCTCCCCGTCCTTATAATACGTACTGCGGTACAAAAACATGACCACGTCCGCGTCCTGCTCGATGGAGCCGGAATCGCGCAGGTCGGCCAGCTGGGGCCGGTGCTCCGCCCGGTGCTCGCTTCCGCGGGAGAGCTGTGCCAGCAGCAAAACCGGCACGTCCAGGTCCTTGGCCATTACCTTCAGGGTACGGGTGATCTCCGAAACCTCCTGCACCCGGTTCTCTGTCCGCCGGCCGGTGGTCATCAGTCCCAGGTAATCGATCATCACCAGGTCCACCTGCTTCATCCGGCGCAGCTTCGCCTTGATCTCGGGGACGGTGATGGAAGAGGTATCGTCAAAATAGATCGGGGCGTTGTGAAGCATGGACGCCGCCATGGAAAAGGACTTCCACTCCTCCGGCGACAACCGGCCGGAGGTCAGCTGGGGACCGGGAATCTGCGCCTCCGAGGAGAGCATCCGCATCACCAGCTGCATACAGGACATTTCCAGGGAAAAGAAGGCCACCGTCTTTTTCTGCCTGACCCCCACGTTATAGGCAAGGTTGAGCGCAAAGCTGGTTTTCCCCATGCCGGGCCGGGCGCCCAAAATCAGCAGGTCCGACTTGTTAAAGCCGGTGAGCACCGCATCCACCCCGGACAGCCCGGTGGACAGGGGGGCAAATTCGCCGGTGGTATCGGTGGACAGCTTCTGCAGCCGGTCATAGGCCTCGACAATGACGTTGCCGATATGCCGAAGCTCCCCGGTATCCCGCCCCTGTCGGATGTCGTAGATCTTCTGCTCGGCGCTGTCGAGCAGCACGTCGGCTGGGGTCTGCCCGTCGGTTGCGGTATCGATAATCTCACGGGAAGCCAGAATCAGGGTGCGCACATCATATTTATTGCGCACAATCTCCGCATAGGTCATCACATTGACGATGGACGGAACCATCTGTGCAAGCTGGGTCAGATAGGTTTTTCCCGCCGCGTCGTCGTATACCTGGGCGGCGGTCAGCGCCTCCAAAACGGTGACGAAATCCACCGGCTTCTGAAAATCCTCCAGCGCGCACATTTGGGCGTAAATCGCCCGGTGCTGGGCCAGGTGAAAATATTCCGGCTTGCGAAGGACGCTGCGCACCCGGGACAGACAGGAGCTGTCGAGCAGGATCGCACCCAAAACCGACTGCTCCGCCTCTAAGCTGTAGGGCAGGTTCAGCCCGTCGGTCCCAAACGAATTGGACGCCGCACACATAAATGGGAGCCCCTCCTTTCCTCTCTTTTATGCACCAAGATGCAGGCGGGGAGATCCCCCCGCCTGCATCCGTCGGATTCGATTGCAGCCTGTTTTTTCCCGAAGCCCGGAAGGCCGCCCGTCCGCTTCTTTGCTCTTCGCGGCGCGCCTTCCCGCCTTGGCCGCATCTTTCTAATCAAGGCCGCCAAGACTGCCGCCCGGGAACCAAAGGGCGCCGCACGGCGCCCGGCTCTTCCCTCTTATTCACCCACCAGCACATAGATGGCGGCGGAAATACCGGTATAAAGCCGGACCTCCGCCTCGTAGGTGCCGAAGGCCTTGATGTCGCTTTCCATGACGATCTTCCGCTTATCAATCTCCACGCCCAGCTGCTTGCCAAGGGCTTCCGCCACTTCCTTGGAGGTCACCGAGCCGAACAGCTTGCCGCCCTGGCCCGCTTTGGCGGAAATCTTCACCGTTTTTCCCGCAAGTGCCGCCGCCGCTTCCTTCGCCGCCTTGATCTCCATTTCCTGATGGTGCTTGGCGGCCTGCTCTTTATTCTTAAACTCATTCATGGCCTGGGCGTTGGCTTCCACCGCCAAGCCCCTGGGCAGCAGGAAATTGCGGGCGTACCCGTCCGACACATTGACCAGCTGCCCGGCCTTGCCGGAGCCCTTCACGTCTGCCTTTAAAATCACCTTCATGATGAATCCCCCCGTTTTAAACTTTTGCCGGAAGCTTTTTGACCGCCCGGCTCGCCTGATATACGTCGATGGCCTCCATCAGCTTCTGCCGCGCCTCGGCAAGGGTAACCCCCTGCAGCTGCGCGCCGGCCATGGTCAGGTGACCGCCGCCGCCGATGGCTTCCATAATCAGCTGAACGTTGACCGCGCCCATGGAACGGGCGGAAATAAATACCGTCCCATTCTCCCGGTAGAGGACAAAGGACGCGTCCACCCCGTCGATGTAGAGAAGCTCGTCCGCCGCCTGGGCGGAGCAAATGCGCATGTGAGGCCCGCTCCCGTCCGAAGAAGAGATGGCGCAGGCCTTATACACCTGCGCGCCGGACACCAGCGCCGCTTTTTTCTGATAGGTGTCGATGCTGCTGGAAAAGAGCTTTCGCACCTCCACCGTATCCGCCCCTTTTCGCCGCAGATAGGCCGCCGCCTCAAAGGTACGCACGCCGGTGCGCAGGATGAAGTTTTTCGTATCCAGCATCATACCCGACATAATAGCCTCCGCCTCAAACCGGGTTAAGCCGGAATCATCGGTATACTCCAAAAGCTCGGCCACCATTTCACTGGCGGAGGAGGCGGCCGGTTCATGGAAAAAGATCACGGCGTTGTCTATGTAATCGACCATCTTGCGGTGATGGTCGATGACCACCACCGACTTGCACATCTGATAAAGCTCCTTGGATTCCACAAAATCCGGCCGGTGGGTATCCACCACAACCAGGAGGGTGCGCCGGGTTACCGACGCCATCGCCGCCTCCGGAGAAAGCAGGAGGTTCCCCATCCCATTCTCGTCCATCCGCTTGGTCAGCGCCCCGGACAGGGAGGTTTCCCGGTTTAAAACAATGCTCACCGGCTTATTGTGGGACTTAACCATTCGCGTAATCCCCACCGCCGCGCCCAGGCAGTCCAGATCTGCCGCCTTATGGCCCATGACCAACACATTTTCGCTGCCGTCGATCAGCTCGGCCAGCGCCGAGGCAATGATCCGGCTGCGCACCCGGGTGCGTTTTTCCACGCTTTTGGAGACGCCGCCGTAAAATTCATATCCGGCCTTGGACTTGACCGCCGCCTGATCGCCGCCCCGGCCCAGCGCCATATCCAGCGCCTGGCGGGCCATCTCCTCGCATTCGCGCAGGGTATCCCCACCCCGGCCGATGCCGACGGACAGGGTGGCGCTCATCCGTTCGCCCACCACGATGGAGCGCACCTCGTCGAGAACCGGGAACCGGTTGTCGATCATTTCCTTGAGATGCCGCTCCTCCACCACGATGAGAAACCGGTCGCTTCCAACCTTGCGGATAAACCCCGTGGTCATGCCCATCCATCGCTCCAGCAGCGTTTCGATCTGCACGGCAAGCTGCGCCCGCTCGCTTTCCTTGGCGTATTGGATCAGCTCGTCCATATTATCCAGCACGATCAGCCCCACCGCCGGACGGGAAAGCTTGTATTCCTCCGCCGTCAGCTTGAGAACCGTATCGTCGATAAAATAGAGCATATATATGCCGTCTTCCGCCGTAGTTTTGTTGCCGTAGACGGTAAACTGCCGGCTGCCTACCCGAACGGGAGTCGCCTTTCCCAAAAAATCCTCCGGCGCATGATCCGGCAGAATGCGCCGCAAAGGAAGCTCAAACGCATCCCGGCCTCCCAGCACCCGTTCCCGGAACAAAGCGTTATAATAAACGATCTGCTCGTCCTTACCCAGTACCACCAGCGGCAGCGGAAAGGTCGAGAGCACCTCCCGTTCCGCGCTGCCCATAGAGGAGGTCAGCTTTTGCAGGTAGCGAAACAATTCCTTTCGCACCCGCGCCATATGAAGGACCGTAAAGGCCAGCGCCGCAAGAAAGACAACCAGGCAGCTGAAGAACATCCGCCGGTCCCAAAACCAGCTTGCCCCGGTAAACAGCCCCAGCAGGCACAAAAGCAGCACCGGTACGCTGTTGAGATAGGTCAATCCTTTCTTCATGCCGTCTTTCCCCCATTTCTGATGCGCCGCAGCCCATTCGGCCCGTTAGATTTCCATGATGACCGGCAGGATCATCGGATTGCGCTTGGTGCGCTCGAAAATCAGCTTGCTCAAATCGTCCCGCACCCGGGTTTTGATGTTGCCCCATTCGCGGATGTTGTGGTCGCTGCAATCCTCCAGCGCGGTCTGCACCTTGCGCTTGATGTCGTCCATCAGGTTTTCCGACTCACGCACATAGACAAACCCCCGCGAGACGATGTCCGGCCCGGAAATGATGTGCCCGTCCATGGAGTCGATGGTGGCGACCACCACAATCAGCCCGTCCTCGGCCAGATGCCGGCGGTCCCGCAGTACGATGCTGCCCACGTCGCCCACGCCGATGCCGTCGACCATCACCCGGCCGGCCGGAACGGTGCCTACGTCCTTCATGCTGTTGCGGGTAAATTCCACCACCTTGCCGATGTCCGGCGTGAAGATGTTTTTGACGGGAATGCCCATGCTTTTGGCAAGGCCGATGTTCTTTTGCAGATGCTTCTGCTCGCCGTGGACGGGGATAAAGAACTTGGGCTTGGTAATCCCCATCATCAGCTTCAGCTCCTCCTGGCAGGCGTGGCCGGAGACGTGCACCTCGTACATCCGCTCGTAGACCACCTCGCAGCCGAGCTTTAACAGCTCGTCGACCACCTTGCCAACCGTCTTTTCATTGCCGGGGATGGGGGTGGCGGAGATAATGATAAAGTCCTCCGGGCCCACCGCCACCTTGCGGTGATCGGAAAAGGCCATACGGGTGAGCGCCGACATGGGCTCGCCCTGGCTTCCGGTGGTGATGAGGACGATTTTTTCCTTTGGATACTGGTTGATCTTATCCAGGTCGATGATGATGCCGTCGGGCACCTTCAGATACCCGAGCTCCATCCCCACGCTCGCCACGTTGACCATGCTCCGCCCGGAAAGGGCCACCTTGCGGCCGTAGCGGGCGGCGGCGTCGATGATCTGCTGCACCCGGTGGATGTTGGAAGCGAAGGTTGCAATGACGATGCGCCGGTGCTCGGCCCGTTTGAAGAGGACGTCGAAGCTTTCCCCCACGCTGCGCTCCGACTTGGTATAGCCGGGACGCTCGGCATTGGTGGAATCCATCAGCAGCGCCAGAACCCCCTTGCGGCCGTATTCGCCGAACCGGCCCAGGTCGATCATCTCCCCGTGGATGGGGGTACAGTCGATTTTGAAGTCGCCGGTCTGGATGATGACGCCGGCGGGGGTGGTGATGGCGAAAGCCACCGACCCCGGGATGGAATGGTTGACGTGGATCAGCTCAATGGAAAAGCAGCCGAGCTTAACCACCTGTCCAGGCGAGCAGACGTTGAGCTTAGCCTTATTGAGAAGCCCATGCTCGCGCAGCTTCCCCGCCACCAGCCCCAGGGTCAGCTGGGTGCCGTAGAGGGGGACGTTGAATTTCTTGAGCAGGAAGGGCAAAGACCCGATGTGATCCTCATGCCCGTGGGTGAGGAGGATGCCGCGGATTTTGCTTTTGTTGCGTTCGACAAAGGTAAAATCGGGTATAACCAGATCCACCCCCAGCATATCCTCGTCCGGGAAGGCCAGGCCGCAGTCGACGATAAACATATCGTCGCCGCACTCATACAGCGTCATATTTTTTCCGATTTCGTTGAGGCCGCCCAAAAAATAAACCCGCACCGGCTTATCCTTGCCGTCCTTGCGGATGGCCTTGGCCGCAATGTCCTTCCCGCGGGGCTTCGCCGCCGCAGGACGCCCTCCGGAGCGGGGCTTTCCCTTCCCCTTTTCCGGCGAGGCCGCTTTTTTCTCCGTTTTCTTCTTCGCAGCCGAAGCTTCCGCTTCCTTTTTTCCGCTTTCTTTCCCTGGCCCGCCGGCTTCGTGCGCCGCTTGGCCTTGGTTTCCTTCTCCGCCGCCGGAGTCAAACCCGTACTTTTTTCGTTTACCACTCGATAACCTCCATGTTTTTTCAAAGGGAAGTACAGCAAACCAAACCTGCCCGTTTATCCTCTACAGGCAGGTGTGCTTTCTGAACTGTCCAAATGTTTTTGTACACATAGTACATGTCGTATTTCTCCCTGCCGGAGGGGAAATGCATTCCAATACTTGCAGTATTCCCAGAAAAGCCGCCTGTCGTACACGGATAACAGGAAAAAGTTTGCCGCAAAGAAATGCTTCCCCGCCGGGCCGGAGCCGCAGGCATCCGCCTAGGGATATAAAAAACAGCCCGTCGCTGTCAAAAGTCCATCCTGATTCAGTATAAAGCCTAACCGCAGATCTTTTTGTCAGAAAGAAACGAACACAGCAGGGTTCCTCTTGGAAAGCAGGGCGGCCGGTTGACTGCCGCCGTGGAAAAAAATCGCCTATGTTTCTCCCGCCGCGTCCAAATATGCAACATGTATATTGATTTATTGTACCTGCCGGCGCCCTATCTGTCAAGGACGCCGGCAGGGTTTCCCCGTCGTACACACTTTCTTTACAAATGCGGCGCACCCTTTTTTACCGGGATTTCTGGTTTTGAATAGCCTTTTGGAGCCCGTCGCACAGCTCTGCGGCCGTTTCGTAATTGGCGGCCTCGGCCAGGATCCGAAAGCCCTTGCCCCGTTTGGCCGGACGCACCAGCACCTCTCCCTTTTCGGTGGAGATGAGGACCCCTTCGGCTGCATCCCCCCGGTACCCTTCCCCGGCCAGCCCCTTGAGCGCCCGGCCTGGATTCCCCTCCCAGGGAATGCTCTTTTGCACCATGGAGAAGCCGGGGATCTGCCCGAGCAGGCCGCGAAGGCCGGTCCCCTGCTCCTTTAAAATCCCCAGCAGCTTAACCGCGCACATCATGCCGTCGCGCACCCAGGGCTGCCTTTGCGCCAGCTCCCGCGCCTCCTTGTCGCATCCGCCGGTGGGGCAGTCGAGATACCGCAGCACCCGCCTCCCCTCCTGCTGGGCAAGGCGGTCGACGACACGGGGGGCCTCAAAGGGCAGGGCCACGTCGTTGCCCTGGCGAAACTCATCCCAGCAGCAAAGGGCAAGCACCTTTTCCGCCCAGACGTAGCCGGACTCCTCCTCGGCCACAGCCAGACGGGTTCCCGATGCGCCGATATGCAGCTGCAGCCCTCCCTGCGTCGAGCAGCCCAAATCCGCGAGCACCTCCCGCAGTACCTTTCCCGCTAAGGGAGACGCCGACTTTACCTGGGCGCTTTGTCCGGCCAGCCCTTTCGGGGCGTATTCCTTGAGCGCCAGCTGGTATTGCTCGAGGATGCCGGGCACCGGCTCCGCCTCCCGGATCTCCCCATAGGCGCACCGGGAAAACTCCCCCCTCTGCAAGCAGGCGTCCAGCTCCCGCTCCACACTGCGGGGAAGGGGAAGCCCCTGCGAGGTACAAAGGGTCAGGCGGGTTTTCAAGCCGCCGCTGACAAAAACGCCCATTTCGGCCCCGCACAGCTGGGTGCCGTAGCGCAGGGCCGATTCAAACAGCTCCCCAAAATCCAGCACGCCGGCGCCGGCGGACTGGATGCCGGAAACCAGCGCCCGCTTCATCATCCGGGAGCATTCGTCCGCCAGGCCGCAGACCGCCGCCGTTTTCCCTTTCAGGACCGTGCCGACGGCCGCGCCGAACCGGGCCAAAAATTCCGGCGTCATCTCAACCCCGGTTTCCCCGCAAACGCCGTCGTCGTCAAAAAAGCCGGAGCGCACGGTGCCAAACTGCAGGTTGACTGCGGCGACCGCGCCCTCCTCCACCCGCTTGCCCGGCCAGATACGAACGCCCGGGCGGACGGTGGCGCCTTCCCCCACAACCGCGCCCGCGCCCAGTGCGGCGCCCTCATAGACGCAGGCGCCCCGTTTGACCGAGGCGTTCGCGCAGAGCAGGCCGCCGGTGCAGGAGGCCCGGTCGCCCAAATAGCAGCCGCGCATCAAAACCGCCCGTTTGACCTTCGCACTTCGCCCGATATGGCAGCCGTCCTCCACCACCGCGTTCGGGCCGATCACCGCGCCGTCTCCCACCGTGATCCCCTTTCCCAGATAGACCGGCGGAATGATCTCGTAATCCCCCGGCGGCAAGGCCCCCTCGCAATAGATGCCGGTCGCCTCCTTGGAGGGCATAACGCAGCGCACCTTCCCGTTGAGGATATCCCGCTGGCAGGCGAGGAAGGTATCCAGATCCCCGATGTCGCACCAGTAGCCGGCGCAGGAACAGGCATAGACCGGCAGCCCCATCGCCAGGAGCTTGGGGAACAGGTTTTTTGCAAAGTCATAGCTTTCCCCCTGAGGCACCAGGTCGAGGATTTCGGGATTGAGCAGATAAATACCGGTGTTGGCCGTATCGGTGCTGGCTTGGGCCCAGTCCGGCTTTTCCAAAAAGCCGGTGACGGCGCCGTCCTGCCGGTAGGTTACGAGGCCGTATTCCCTGGGGTCCTCCACCTGCTTAACCAGGATGGTGGCGGCTGCTCCCCGCTCTTTATGGAACCGCATGGCGGCGGACAGGTCAAAGTCGCACAGCGCGTCGCCGCTGATGACCAGGAAGGGCTCGTCGAATCCTTTGGCCGCATTTTTAACGCCGCCCGCCGTACCCAGAGGCTGCTCCTCTTCCACAAAGGTCAGATTCATTTCCCGGTACCGCCCGGTTGCGCCGTCGGTGCCGAACCGGGAGGTGACGGCATTTGGCAGATACCGCAGGGTTACGGCAGCCTCGCTGCATCCGTTTTGCAGCAGCAGATCCAAAATGTACTCGAAAATGGGCCGGCCGCACAGCCGGGCCATGGGCTTGGGAAGGTCGCAGGTCAGGGGCCGCAGCCGGCTTCCCTCGCCGCCCGCCATGATTACCGCTTTCATTCGATCAGACACCTCTTCGCACTCATACTCCGCGTTCCGCCGATCAAGGCAGACCCGCACGGATAGTATTCCCGCAAAAAGGAGGGCTTCATACACGTATTTTTCCTTGGGCTGCGTTTTCATGAGCATTTTCCATAGGTAGAAAATGTTATAAAAGATTTGTGATAATTCCCAATTGCATATCGCATATCGATTCATTTATAATGAACAGGCTATAAAAAGGAGGGGTATTTATGTCCAGCACTGTTTCAAAAGTTTGTAAGATCAGTTCCATTATCGTCGGCATCCTTTGTTTTATCGGCGGCATTGTCCTCGGAAAGGCCCTTGGCGGCAGGGATTTCAATTTTGTTTCCATGATCGCCACCTGGGTTGGCAGCTTTTTGTTTTGCCTCTTTCTGTACGCCGTCGGCGAGCTCATCGATCTCTTGGTGGCGGCGAACAATAACTTAATCGTCCTTGCCGAGCAACAGGAGGAGCTGGCTTCCCATTCCTGCGCTCCCTCCGCTTCCCCCGCACCTGCAAGCGGAGACTGGGTCTGCAAAAAATGCGGCGCGCACAATAAGGCCGACCACCGGTTCTGCAAGGAGTGCGACACTTATAAACAATGATTTGGAGTGGATGACATTGGCAAAGGGCGGTACGGGAGTAGAAACGAACATCATCCTTTCCATTAAGAAACCAGAGCGAATCGTGTGTGACTGCTTACGCTGTAAGCATAGCAAAAAAGGGGGGCCGGCACGGTTTACTGCAGCTATTACGACGAGTTTTCCCCTATAAAGAAGGACTTGCGCAAGGTACTGGTGCGTCAAACGGGCGCCTAAGGACCGCAAACCGAAAACATCGAACAAATCTAAAAAGAAAAGGTAAGTTTGCATTTCCCTATTTTTTCGCCCGGCGGCAGGAAACCCTTGCCGCCGGGCTTTCTTTTGGTTATAATGAATGTCTACTAAGTAACTAGGAAATGCCGCGGCCGGCAAAAGGAGTCAGCATATGGGACAGAAAAAGCAAGTGGAGATCTTCACCGACGGCGCCTGCTCGGGGAATCCGGGGCCGGGCGGGTATGGGGTGATTTTGCGCTACGGGAAGGCTGAAAAGGAGCTCAGCGAAGGCTTTGCCTTGACGACCAACAACCGCATGGAGCTGTCGGCCGCCATCGCGGGGCTGGAGGCGCTCAAGGAGCCCTGCCGGGTTACCCTTTACAGCGATTCCAAATATCTTATCGACGCGGTTACAAAGGGCTGGGCCAAGGGCTGGCGGGCCAGGGGCTGGAAGCGCTCCAATAAGGAACCGGCCTTGAACCCAGACCTGTGGGAGCGGCTTTTGAACCTGCTCGACCGGCATGAGGTCACCCTTCAATGGGTCAAGGGGCATGCGGGACATCCGGAAAACGAACGGTGCGACGCGCTGGCGGTTGCGGCGGCCAAAAAGGCCGTCCAATAAGGGCTCCCCACGCCTAATGCACGGCGTATTTTTCATGGAGTGTTCCAGTATCGGACGGAAAAAATACGGATTCTTTAGAAAAAGCGACAGTTGAAAAGTATACTAAATTAGTATATAATAAAACCAAAGAAAGCCTCGATACGCCATATGCCGGTAAAAACCCGGCAAGGCTTTGTATCTTCCCTTTCTTTTTGCAAACCCTAACCCAAGGAGAAGCCGGATGGATGGAGCGGTCTAACCCGCTTTCTTGCCCGGATACTGTGCGGGACAAGGGCCGCCTTCTCTTGAGCTTATGCCGGCGCACAGCGGCGGAATGGAGTAAAATCGTATGGATCGTTTTGTATATGCGGATAATGCGGCCACCACCCGGACGGCGGATTCGGTGGTGCAGGCGATGCTCCCCTATTTTACCGAGCATTACGGCAACCCGTCGAGCCTCTATCGCATCGGGCAGGAGGCCCGCGAGGCGGTGGATAAGGCCAGGAGACAGGTCGCAAGGGCCCTGGGGGCGGAGGAAAACGAAATATTCTTTACCTCCGGCGGGTCGGAGGCGGACAACTGGGCCATCAAGGGGGTCGCCCACAAGCTGGGGGCCCAGGGGAAGAAACATATCATCACCACGAAATTCGAGCACCACGCGGTGCTCCACACGGTGCAGGCGCTGGAAAAGGAAGGCTTTGCGGTCACCTATCTGGATGTATACCACAACGGCGTGGTCCATCCCGAGGATGTGGCGGCCGCCATCCGTCCGGACACCTGCCTGGTCACCGTTATGTACGCCAACAACGAAATCGGCACCATTCAGCCCATCCCGGAGATCGGCCGTATCTGTAAGGACAAAGGCGTCCTATTCCACACCGACGCGGTACAGGCGGTGGGCCAGGTGGAAATCGACGTCAAGGCGCAATGCATCGACCTGCTCTCCCTTTCGGGGCATAAAATCCACGGCCCCAAGGGAATCGGCGCTCTCTACTGCCGCAGGGGGCTGCGCCTTCCCAATCTGATCGAAGGCGGCGCACAGGAATCCGGCCGCCGGGCGGGGACGGAAAACGTCCCTTCCATCGTCGGCCTGGGGGTCGCCATGGAGGAGGCCTGCCGGGATATCCCGGGGCGGACCCGGAAAATCGCCCGGCTGCGCGACGCTCTCATCGAAGAGGTGCTGAAAATCCCCCGCTCCCGCTTAAACGGCGACCGGGAACGGCGTCTCAGCGGCAACGCCAATTTCTGTTTTGAAGGCATTGAAGGGGAATCCCTTCTCCTCCTTCTCGACTTTAACGGGGTGGCCGGTTCCTCCGGCTCGGCCTGCACCTCCGGCTCTCTGGACCCAAGCCACGTGCTGCTGGCCATCGGCCTGCCCCACGAAATCGCCCACGGCTCCCTTCGTCTGAGCTTAGGCGACTACAACACCATGGAGGACGTCGCGCACATCGCCAAGGTACTGCCGCCTATTGTAAAGCGGCTGCGGGACATGTCCCCGCTGTGGGATGAGATCATCAAAAACGACCGGTAACCAACTGAGAGGAGCGTTCACTATGGCATACAGCGAAAAGGTAATGGATCACTTCGCCCATCCCCGCAATGTGGGCGAGCTTGCCGATGCAAACGGCGTGGGGGAAGTGGGAAACTCCCGCTGCGGCGACATCATGAAAATGTTTATTCGGGTCGAGGACAACGTCATCGCGGACGTGAGCTTCAAGACCTTCGGCTGCGGCGCGGCGGTGGCCACCAGTTCCATGGCAACCGAGATGATTAAGGGCAAGACCCTCGACGAAGCGCTTAAACTGACAAACAAGGCGGTGATGGAGGCCCTTGACGGCCTGCCGCCGGTGAAGGTACATTGCTCGGTGCTGGCCGAGCAGGCCATCAAAGCCGCCATTTCCGATTACTATACCCGCATCGGGGTGGACCCGCTGCCCATTGTTGGGGAAATCGGCGACTGTGAGGCATGTCACACCCATTCCTAAACGGAGCATGAAAAAGGCCCGGATACGCAGGTATGCGTATCCGGGCCTTTCTTTCAAAATGGAAAGTCTCCGAAAGCCGGCGTACAGCCCGGCCGGGCCTCCGGCATCCGCCCTTGAGGCTTGGCCAAAGCCGCCTTTCGCCATGGCCCAAGTTCCCCAGCTTGGGCCATACCGGGCAACGACGCATCGGACGGTCTAGCCGCCTATCGTCCCGATCAACTGTCGGCCGGTTCCATCCGGGAGACCTCCAGCACCTTTCCTTCAATCAGGCGGTAGACCCGTTCTACATCCTCGATGTCCTCGAAGGCTCTGCCCTGCAAGGGGTTGGTATTCCCGCGATAGGACGCGGCCCTATTATAGTAGAAATTCCTTGGGAAAAAGTAGATGGTTCCCCTGCCGTCCTTCGACTGCTCTTTTTCCAGGGTTTCGATGTTTTGGTACAAAAGAAACTGGGTGTTTTTCCGGTACAAAAACAAAAGCCGCTGGTCGGTCACCACATAATGGGTGGAGGACAGATTTCTGGCGCGGGTAATAAACCGGCCGAAGAGCAGGTACACGCCGATGAGGACAAAAGGAAGGCCGAACAGCGCCATGAAAATTGGAGCACCGCCTGCAATCGCCATATACTCCCAGAAAAGAGCGAACCCCAACCAAAAAAGGCTGAAGGGAAGGAGAAATGCATCGCTCTTTTGCAACCGCATCCCCTTTTTGGGCGCGCCCTCCCATAAAACGTATTCTCCCGGCTGCAAGGCGTTTCGCACCGCCTGGTTGTAGGAATCCTCCATGTTCTCCATCCTTTCCCGCCCGTCCTCGGCCTTAGGCAGACGAGGAAACGCGGAGCTTTTTTATAAGTATACTACATCCAGGCCAAAACCGCAAGAAAAAGCGGGCGCAAAAGGGAAAGACGGCTTATGGTTTTAGAAATCATGCCTAAAGCCGCCGTTTGCGCCGAGTTTCTCGTAAACCTGGACGATGGCTTCGATGCACTGAAAATCGTCCAGGGTCTCGTCGTCCAGAAGCGCACGGATTTCGTGCAGC
Organism: uncultured Clostridia bacterium; assembly: GCA_904420015.1. Classification (GTDB taxonomy): domain Bacteria; phylum Bacillota; class Clostridia; order Oscillospirales; family Acutalibacteraceae; genus Solibaculum_A. The sequence continues at coordinate 12,359 of CAJFTS010000009.1, read as the reverse complement.
GCCAGCATACATTCCAGATGGGCCAGATCCCGGATGGAGTCGTCCAGGTTTTCAAAGCGCACGGACACGTCGTACCGGGAAAGAAGGTGGAGCAAAATTTCCCTCTCTAAATCCATTGTCATTCCCTTTCAAAAAGCTTTTCCACGGGGACGTGAAGCTGGTCGGCAATGGCGAAAAGCAGGTCAAGGGAGACCCCTGTGCGCGCGGATTCAATGCGGCTCATATGGGTGCGGTCGATATTCAGCTGTTCGGCCAGCTCCATCTGGGTCAGCCCACGCGCCCGGCGGTAATAGGCGATATTCAGCCCCAGCTGCCGGTACTTTTCCCATTGATATGGTTCCATCCGTCCCACCTCTCCTAGATTTTACTAGAATTGGTCTGGAAATGAAACGGACTGGGATACCACAAATGAGGCGTCACAGGCCCCATCTTGGAGACAGGGCACAGATTTTCCACAACCGGTTGGGGTTTCTTTTGCCTGTTAGGGAATTGACAAACTGGTCGAATTGGGCGATAATAAGCTATTATATGCCTATTCTATTCCCGGTTGATTCGGAAAGGAGCAGTCTAATATGGGCGATACCATTGCACAAAAAATCATCAAGGCGCACCTGCTCAGCGGCGACACCGCCGTGGGCAGCGAAATCGGTCTGAAAATCGACCAGACGCTGACCCAGGACGCCACCGGCACCATGGCGTATCTGGAATTCGAGGCCATGGGCGTGCCGCGTGTGAAAACCGAACGCAGCGTGGCGTATATCGATCACAACACCCTCCAGTCCGGCTTTGAAAACGCCGACGACCACCGCTTTATTCAGTCGGTGGCCAAAAAGCATGGGATTTACTTCTCCCGTCCCGGTAACGGCATCTGTCATCAGGTGCATTTGGAACGGTTCGGCAAGCCCGGCAAGACCCTCATCGGGTCGGACAGCCACACCCCCACCGGCGGCGGCATCGGGATGCTGGCCTTCGGCGCGGGGGGGCTAGACGTGGCGGTGGCCATGGGCGGCGGCCCGTACTACATCTCCATGCCCAAGATGGTGCGTATCACCCTTTCGGGCAAGCTGCGTCCCTGGGTTTCGGCCAAGGACGTGATTTTGGAAGTGCTGCGGATGCTCTCAGTCAAGGGCGGCGTGGGCAAGATCATCGAATACGCCGGCGAGGGAGTCAAGTCCCTGACGGTGCCGGAGCGCGCCACCATCACCAACATGGGGGCGGAGCTGGGCGCCACCACCTCCATCTTCCCCTCCGACGAGGTGACCCGGGAGTTCCTCAAGGCCCAGGGCCGGGAAGAGGACTGGGCGGCTCTTTCTTCCGACGAGGACGCTACCTACGACGAGGAATACGCCATTGATTTGAGTTCCCTTCGCCCGGCGGCCGCCATGCCCCACAGCCCGGACAACGTCAAGGCGGTGGAGGACATCGGCAAGATCAAGATCGACCAGGTCTGCATCGGCTCGTGCACCAACTCCTCTTATTTGGATCTGATGCGGGTGGCCCGCATTCTAAAGGGAAAGACGGTCCATCCGGACGTAAGCCTGTCCATCGCCCCCGGCTCCAAGCAGGTGTACAACATGCTGGCGAAAAACGGCGCGCTGGCCGACATCATCGCGGCGGGCGCGAGGGTGCTCGAATGTGCCTGCGGGCCCTGCATCGGCATGGGGCAGTCCCCCAACTCCGGCGGCGTTTCCCTGCGCACCTTCAACCGCAACTTTGAGGGCCGTTCCGGCACCGCCGACGGCAAGATTTATCTGGTAAGCCCGGAAACGGCGGCGGTTTCCGCCATCACCGGCGTGCTCACCGACCCGCGCACCCTGGGCGAGATGGTTTCCATCGACCTGCCCGACGAGTTCTTAATCAACGACAACATGGTGCTCGCTCCCGCCCCGGTGGAAGAAATGGACAAGGTGGAGATCCTGCGCGGGCCCAACATCAAGCCCTTCCCCCAGTCCGAACCCCTTGCGGACACCATCGAGGCCAAGGCGCTTCTCAAGGTGGGGGACAACATCACCACCGACCACATCATGCCCGCGGGCTCGAAAATCCTTCCCTACCGTTCCAACATCCCCTACCTGTCCCAGTTCTGCTTCGGCGTGTGCGACAAGGAGTTCCCGGCCCGCTGTAAGGAAGAGGGCAAGGGGATTGTGGTGGGCGGCTCCAACTACGGCCAGGGCTCCTCGAGAGAGCACGCGGCGCTGGTCCCCCTCTACCTGGGGGTTAAGGCGGTCATCGCCAAGTCCTTCGCCCGCATCCACGCGGCAAACCTCATCAACGCCGGCATTGTTCCGCTGACCTTTGAGAAGGACGCGGACTACGACGGCATCGACCAGATGGACGAGCTGCGCCTGCCAGATATCCGCAAAGCCATCGCCGAGGGCGGCGAGATTGTGGTGGAGAATCTGACCAAGGGAACGAGGTTCCCGGTGCGCTGCGAGCTTTCCCAGCGCCAGCGGGAGATGCTGCTGGCCGGCGGCCTTCTCAATTACACGAAGCTTCAGGCGGAATAAGCTTTTCTATTTTGAGCCAGGAGGAAACACGAATGGAAGACAAAATCACGGCAGCCCTTGCAAAATTTGAACAGGTCATGCGCGCCCAGCTCGAACGGGTGGAGCGAATGAAGGCGGACAAGGAGTTCACCGATTTCGAGCATCTCGACAAGCTGATTATCGGCGTGTGCGGCGGCGACGGCATCGGCCCGATCATTACCAACGAAGCCGCCCGGGTACTCGAGTACCTCCTCAAGGACGAGGTGGACGCGGGCAAGGTGGAGTTTCGCACCATCGACGGTCTGACCATCGAGCACCGCGCCGAGGTGGGCAAGGCGATCCCCGACGATGTGCTCGCCGAGCTCAAAAAGTGCCACGTCATTCTGAAGGGACCGACCACTACGCCCCGTGCCGGCGACCCGTGGCCCAACATCGAGTCGGCAAATGTGGCCATGCGCAAGGAGCTGGATTTGTTCGCCAATGTCCGTCCGGTGAAGGTGCCGGAAAAGGGCATCGACTGGACCTTCTTCCGGGAGAACACCGAAGGCGCCTACACCTTGGGCTCTTGCGGCGTCAACGTGACCGACGACTTGGCGGTGGACTTCACCGTTACCACCACCCAGGGCACCGAGCGGATTGCCCGGCTCGCCTACGACTACGCCCGCAAGAATAAAAAGGAACGGGTTTCCATCATCACCAAGGCCAACGTGGTCAAGACCACCGACGGCAAATTCCTGCGTCTGTGCCAGGAGATCGGAAAGGAATACCCGGAGATCGTCACCGACGACTGGTACATCGACATCACCACCGCAAAGCTCATCGACGAGAAGCGCCGCACCGACTTTAAGGTGTTTATCCTGCCCAACCTCTACGGCGACATCATCACCGACGAGGCTGCGGAGTTCCAGGGCGGCGTGGGCACCGCGGGCAGCGCGAACCTGGGCAAGCACTACGCCATGTTCGAGGCCATCCATGGCTCCGCCCCCCGCATGATGAACGAGGGCCGCGGCCAATATGCCGACCCCTGCTCCATGCTGCGCGCGGCGGTGATGCTCCTCTCCCACATCGGCCGCCAGGAGAAGGCGGACCTTCTGGAAAAAGCGCTGGACAAGTGCATGTACGAAGAGAAGAAGTACGTCATCACCGGACGGGACACGGGCGCGACCTGCAGCCAGTTCGGCGAATACGTGATGCAGACCATTGAGGCCATGCAGAAATAATCCCAAGCGGACAAAAAGGGCACGGCCCGGGCCGTGCCCTTTTCCTGCAATCCCACGGCTATCAGAACAAAGGATGAGAAACGATGAGCAACAAACGGGAAAACATCTCCATGTCGGTCATCCGGCGGCTGCCCCGGTATTACCGGTTCTTGGGAGACCTGCTCAAGCACGGGGTCACCCGCATTTCGTCGCGGGAGCTCTCCCAGCGGATGGGGCTGACGGCGTCGCAGATCCGGCAGGATCTCAACTGCTTCGGCGGGTTTGGGCAGCAGGGATACGGGTATATCGTCGACCAGCTGTACCGGGAAATCAGGAAAATCTTGGGGACGGACAAGCGCCGCCGGGCGATCCTGATCGGGGCGGGCAATTTAGGGCGCGCCATCGCCAACCACATGGCGTTTGAAACCCGGGGATTCGATTTAATCGGCATTTTCGACCAGAATCCCAGTCTCATCGGCCAGGTCATCAAGGGGATCCCGGTGCAGGACAGCCGGGGTATTGAGGAGTTTTGCAGCCGCAACCATCCGGCGGTGGCGGTGCTTTGCATCCCGCGGGAGGCAACCCACGAAATGGCGACACGGCTGACCAAGCTGGGAATCAAAGGGTTTTGGAATTTCAGCCACTACGACCTGTCGGTTCATTTTCCCAATGCGGTCATCGAAAACGTCCATTTGGGCGACAGCCTGCTGACCCTCAGCTACCGGGTTTCCGAATTGGAGGAAACAGCGAAAAAAGGGCCGGCCGTATGATACGGTCGGCCCTTTCCTTTTGGGAATCCCCTCTCTCCAAGGGTAATATCTATGCCGCTACCCTGCGGTGCGGCAGCCCCCGACGGAGGCGGCCGTCCAGGCATTGCCGGAAAGCCGCCTTGTGATTATTCCTTCATCCCCAGCAGGCGCAGAGCGTTTTTATAAAAGATCTTGTCATAAAGCTCCTCCGGCAAGGAAAGCTCTTTGAGCTGCCGGACGGCTTCCCCTTGGTTGACCCAAGGGCTGTCGGTGCCGAACAGCACCTTGTCCGGGTCCCAGCTGCGGATAATGCGGGCCATCTGCTCCTTCGAGCACCAGCCGTAGGTGTAGCTGGTATCGATATAGAGGCCCTTGTCCATCAGCAGCGCTTCCACCTCGTCCCAATACCGCCAGCCGCCGGTATGGGCGCAAACGATGGTCGCACCCTTGAGCTCCTTGAGCACGTTGAGAAGCCGCCGCGGGGTGGAATGGTGCACGTCGGGATAGGAAATATCCGCCCCGGCGTGGATCAGGATGGGAAGCTCCTCCTCTGCGGCCAGATACATCGCCCGGATGGTTTCCACGTCGTCTAAAAAGACATCCTGGAAATCCGGGTGAAACTTGACCCCCCGAAGCCCCATCCGCTTGATGGTGCGGATATCGCCCTTGACGTCCTCACTCAAGGGGTGGACGCTGCCGAAGGGAATGAGTCCCGGTATCTTCTGCAGCTCCCCGGCAAAGTGCAGGATGGATTTGGTCTGGGCGGGCCGGGTGACGATGGGAAGTACGACGGAAAAATCCACGGCATTTTTCTCCATCGACGAAAGGAGAGCCGGATAGGTCCCCGCAATCGCCGCCTTGGTGGAGCTGGACGCCTCCAATGAGCCGATGGCCTTGGCGGCGATCTTCTCCGGGAACGCATGGGTGTGAAAATCAATCAGCATATCGATATCCTCCTGGTGTTAAATTCCGCAAAAGGCTGCATTTCCACTAAAAAAGTCATATCCATCCTTTTAAAACCCGTATAAATTGTAATTATCTGGATATTGTTCATATTTTATTAACAATTTGCCCAAATGGTTCTATTACAATAAGAATCAGCTTCACGCATACGTTGCCGCGCCTTGGCGCAGGACGGTTTACATACACGATATTGAATTCAAAGGAGTGCATAAGGTTGAAGAAGATCATCAACAGGAAGGTTTACAATACGGAAACCGCAGAAAAGCTAGGTACCGCCATTGCCGGTACCTTCGGCGATCCGGCCGGGTATGAGGAATCCCTCTACAAAACCAAGAAGGGGCTTTATTTTCTCTACGGCATCGGCGGAGCGGATTCGATCTATCCGCAGGAGGATATCAAGGCTCTCACCGAAAAGGAAGCCACCGGTTGGATGGCGAAAAACGCCCAGTAAGGCATTTGGCTGAAAATCCCCGAAGGGACGGTCCACGTCCCGGCCGGGGATTTTTTTGTTGCCCGCAAAGACTGCCGCATCTCCGCACGGCGGAAAAAGGGACGCGCACGAGGAGGGCAAAGGGACCCGCACAAGGCAGACAAACCCGCTTTCCCTTCTCCCGTTGCGCGGCTTCCCGCCCAGGAGCAGCCGTCCTTTACCTAGCCTGCCGTTTTTGCTGGCGGATATCACGGCCGAGGAAAACCAACCGGTCGTACCCCCCGATGATGCGGGAGGTAAAGCGTTCGGTATATTTGTCGTTTAAATCCTTCATGGATAGATTGGTGCTGATGATGGTGGGCTTGGCTGCCAGGAGGCGGGAATTGATCAGGTTATACATGGAGGCGGTAACGAACTGGGTGGTAAATTCCGTCCCCAGGTCGTCGAGAATCAACAGGTCGCATTCCAAAAGCGCCTTGGCGCTCTCCCCTTCGTTTGTCCGCCCGAACCGTTCCTGCTCAAGCCTTGCCATCAGGTTCTGCACCGAGCCGTATACCACCCCATAGCCCTTATCGATGGCTACACGGGCAATGGCGAGGGAAAGATGCGTCTTGCCGAGGCCGGTGGAGCCCTGCATGAGAATGCTGCGGGAATGCGCGCAGAAGGAATCCGCATATGCCCTGCAATAACGCAGGATGGTCTCCATCTGCCGCCTGGGGGATACCCCCCCCTCCTGCAACGGCGTATCCGGGTAATAGGCGAGGGAAAACGCCTCAAAGGTGCAATCCTTTGCCGGGGTCAATTCGTTCAGCCGCCGAAAGGCTTCCTCCCGCATCAGCTCTTTCACACAGTCGCACAGCCTGCCGTTGCAGTAGCCCTCGTCCCCGCAGGCCGGGCAGCAATGCTGGGGAAGCAGATAATCCTTCGGATAGCCGTGGGAGAGGAGCAGCTGGTCATATTCCTCCTGCAACTTTAGGTTCTCCCGCATCAGCCGGTTTAAATCCTCCTCCACATTCTGCGAGCTCAAGACTGCCCGGGCAGCGGCAAAGCCGGCGGACGCAATCCGCCGTTCCAGCTCAAAAATCTCCGGCAGCGATTGCTGCAGTTCAGCCCGGCGCTGCTCGGCCTGCATCCGCATGGCGTTTCGCCGCTGCGACAGCGCCTGCATGGCACAGAGATAGATTTCCCGGCTGTATCCCATTTGGATTCGGCCTCCCTTTCGTTACGGTTTGGTATGTTCGTCAAAGCTTGGGGGCATTACGCTGGTCATGCGGTCGTATTCCTCCAAATCAAAGGACGGGCCGTGGCCCTGGCCGGCCAGCTTCTTCTGGGTGCTGGGCTTGGCCGCGGCCACCGCGTCCGCCGGGGTGCGCACCCCGGCCCTTTCCCATCGTTCAAGTACCTTATTGATATATCCAAGATGCAGCTTGCCGGTGTTGTCCACACATTCCTCATAGGCAAGACGCACCATATCGGAGGAGAATCCCCACTGTCCAAACCAGCGGTCGGCATACCCTTCCTCCCGCGTGCTGGGGATACGGGGCGAAATCCCCACCGCCTTGCAAAGCTTATCCCAGTTTTTGCGGGAGGTATGGATTTCGTTGAGCTTGCGCTCCGCCTTTTCCACTGTGTCGATCTCTTCGTTGGCCCAGTTCAGCGCCACCTTCTCAATGTAGCGCATATTTTTCTTTTCCTCCGACAGGGCGAACTCAATCACCATCAGGATTACCCCGGAGGGCAGGCCGTTGTAATCGTGCAGCCATACCAGCGTGGAGGTTTCCGCCGGAGAAAGCAAGCGGCCCAGCCGAAGCTGCGCCTCTTGAAGCAAAAACGCAATATCGCCGCAGGAAGCGGCCCGGTTGTTTACCTCCTCGCTGGTGGGCTTGGGGGTATCCACTGCAATATGACGGGCCGGCTTTGAAGCCGGCTCGGGCCGCTGGTTTTCGGGTTCCGGCTGCGCGGGCGCCGGGGCGGCCGCTGCCGCCCCCTTTTTCGGCGGCGTCAGGCTTCCCGCTTCCTCCCGGCAGAGGATGCCTACCTCCACCCAGTATTGCAGCGCGTCGGCCGCGTCCATCCTGGACAGGCCCACCGCCTTCGCCAGGTCCTCCACCTCAGACGGCTCCCCCGCATGGCGCAAAAGCCACAGGAGAACCTTCAGCTGGGCGGAACCAGCCAGCTTCAAATGCTGATCTACAACGGCGCTGGGTACGGCGAATACCGAATTCCAGGCCCCTAAATTCAACTGACAATCCATACCGATTCGTTTCCCTTCCGTTACGCCCGCCGCCTCCGAAGCTGCTCGGTATGGGTTTTGGGCCTCGAATGAATGTAGACGCTGAGCACCAGGCCGATGCCCAGGTAAAGGGTGGTGGTGGAGGAGCCGCCGGCACTGAAAAAGGGCAGGGTTACGCCAACCACCGGCATCAAGCAGATATTCATACCCACATTCATAATCGTTTGAGCCGTCAGGGTCGCGAACATTCCCATGCACATCAGGGAACCGAGCAAATCCTTAGCCCTATGGGAAACATAGAAAACCCGCAGAATAATGGCCACCAAAATCGCAATCACCAGCACCGAGCCGATAAAGCCGAAGGTTTCCCCGGACACCGAAAAAATAAAGTCGTTTTGCCGTTCGGGCAGCGGAATCTGCCCGCTTTCCGAAATGCCCTTTCCAGTCAGCTGGCCGGAGCCGATAATCATCCGGGACTGATACTGCTGATACCCTTCGTCCAGCCGTGCGTTTTCCGGATGCAGGAAGATGGTAAACCGGTCCCGCTGGAAGGGCTGGAGCAGGTAAAACCACATAATCGGAGCCGCAATGGCCGCGAGCACCCCGCCGATGACGAAGTAGCGCAGCTTGACCCCCGCGGCAAACAGCATCACCACAAACATGAACAGGAAAACCAGAGCCGTCCCATCGTCCCCCTGGAGCATAATCATCCCCACCGGGACCGCCCCATGGACACACAAAAGCAGCAGGTTCAAGGGGGAATTGAGCCGGTCCTGGGTCTTAAACAAATGAAGGGAAAAGGTAATGATGAAGGCAATCTTCAACAGCTCCGACGGCTGGAAGGTCATTCCGATTCCCGGAATCATCAGCCAGGCCTTGTCGTCCGCGGCTCCGGTATCGATGCCGATAAAATAGGTCAGCACCACCAGAATGACCGAAATGGGGGCCAGGATCCACCAGCAGGCGGCAAGGATCTCATAATCCACCGCCGATATCAGCAGCGCCGCCAACACGCCGAGAAGCACCGACGCGACCTGCTTTACAAACTGCATGGTAATATCCAAACCGCCCACTGTGACAAGCACCGTATTGCCTTCCTGCATATCCGCCGCCTGTAAGGCAACCAACAGCAAAAGCAGCCCGTATCCGGTGGCAAACAGACAAAGCGCCAGCAGCAGCTTGTCCGTTTGCCGGAAATACTCGCCGATGGACGAAAAAAATTTCCGCATTCGATTCACCTCAATGCTCTTATTATATCGGTACGATCCCAATCGTGCAAGGGAGAATCCCATCTGCCGCACATGAAATTTCAAAAGTAAACAAAAAAGGCCTTTTAAAACGACCGAGGCGTTCTTTTCTCAAGAAACTGGAGCCGGCCCTATCGTCCTGCCCCGGCCCGGCGGACAGGGTTGATTTTATCATACCTTCTATCCGGACGGCAATTGTGAACAACTCTCGAATTTTGGCTGATTTTCTCCCTAAAAAGAAAAGCCCCCGTCCCTTCACAAAAAACAGGAAATCTTTCACATTCCGCCTTGCATCCCTCTGGGAAAGGGGGTACAATGATACCATATTCCACAAAAATAGCGAAGAAAAAGGAGGGCTCGATTTGATATGGCATAATCACACCGCCGCCGAAGTCGCAGCCGAGCTGCAGAGTGATTCGGAGAAAGGGCTGACCGCCGGACAGGCGGCCGGGCTTCTTGAGATATATGGAAAAAACCGGTTAAACGACCCGAAAAAAAAGACCTTCTTCCAGCGGTTCGCCGCGCAGATGAAGGATTTTATGGTAATCATCCTGCTCATCGCGGCGGTGGTCTCCATTATTGTGACCATTGTGGAGGGAAAAAATGACTGGCTTGAGCCGATTGTCATGATCGCCATCGTGGTACTCAATGCGGTGATGGGCGTTTTGCAGGAATCGAAGGCGGAGGCCGCGCTCGATGCGCTCAAAAACCTGTCCGCCCCCCACGCAAAGGTGATCCGGGACGGGGAGGAGTCGATGATCAGCGCACAGGATCTGGTCCCCGGCGACGTAATTTTATTGGAGGCGGGGGATTTTATCCCTGCCGACGCCCGCCTCCTGCAGGGGAAAAGCCTGCGGTGTGACGAATCGCCGCTGACTGGAGAATCCATCCCTGCGGAAAAGGAGGAAAACACCCGGTTTGAGGAGATCGCACCCCTGGGCGACCGGCGCAATATGGTCTATTCCGGCTGCACCGTCGCTTACGGGCGGGGAAAGGCGATGGTCACCGATACGGGAATGAATACCGAGATGGGCAAGATCGCCACCATGCTGGGAGCCCAGAAGGATGAGGTCACCCCGCTGCAGAAAAAGCTCGGCAAGCTGGGAAAGAACCTGGGCCTTTTGGCGCTGGCCATCTGCGCGGTCATCTTCCTATACGGCATCCTCACCGGACAGGGCATTCTGGAAATGTTCATGACCGCGGTGGCGCTGGCGGTGGCCGCCATCCCGGAAGGGCTTGCGGCCATTGTGACCATCGTTTTGGCTATGGGCGTCTCCCGCATGGTCAAGAAAAACGCCATCATCCGGCGGCTGCCTGCGGTGGAAACCCTGGGCTCCGCCTCGGTCATCTGCTCGGACAAGACCGGAACGCTGACCCAGAACCGGATGACACTGACGAAAACCTACGCAAACGGCAGGCTGTCGGATTTTGATCCCAAAGTCATGGACGCTTCCCGTGACTTTCTTCTTAAGCTGGCGGTCCTGTGCAACGACGGGCGAATCGAAAAGGATGAGGATGGAACCATCCGGCACATCGGCGATCCTACGGAGACCGCCCTCATTGCCGCAGGCGCCCAGCTGGATCTCGTCAAGGAAGAGCTGGAGATTGATTTTCCGCGTATGGCGGAAATCCCCTTTGATTCCGTCCGCAAGCTGATGACCACCGTCAACTTTGTCGACGGCCGCAACATCGCGGTGGTCAAGGGCGCGCCGGACATCCTGCTTGAGCGCTGCACCAACAAGGATGTGGTGCAGAAGGCGCTCAAGGCAAACGAACAGATGGCGTCTCAGGCGCTGCGGGTACTGGCCGTCGGCTATAAGGAGCTCGACGAAATCCCCGCCAACCCTTCCCCGAAGGAGTTGGAACAGGGCCTTTGCTTTGCGGGCCTGGTGGGGATGATCGATCCGCCTCGGGAGGAGGTCATGGACGCCATCTCCACCTGTAAAACGGCGGGCATCACCACGGTGATGATTACCGGGGACCATGTGACCACGGCCTGCGCCATTGCGAAAAAGCTGGGGATCTTGGAGGGCGGCAAGGAGGCCGTCACCGGCACGCAGCTTACGAAAATCAGCGATGAAATGCTTTGCCGCAACATTCGAAAATACGCGGTATTTGCACGGGTAACTCCGGCGGATAAAATCCGCATCGTAAAAGCCTGGCAGCAAAAGGGCGAGATCGTCGCTATGACCGGCGACGGGGTCAACGACGCGCCTGCGCTAAAGGCGGCGGATATCGGCTGCGCGATGGGCGTTTCCGGCACCGACGTGGCCAAGGGCGCGGCGGACATGGTTTTGACCGACGACAACTTCGCCACCATCGTCACCGCCGTCCGGGAAGGGCGGGGCATTTTCGACAACATCCGAAAGTCGGTCTACTTCCTGTTGAGCTGTAATCTGGGCGAGGTCATGGCGGTCTTTGTTACCATGCTCATCTGGCACACCTCTCCCCTGCTCCCCATCCAGCTGCTGTGGATCAACCTGGTAACCGACAGCCTTCCCGCCCTGGCGCTGGGGGTGGAGCCGGCGGAATACGACATCATGAAACGCAAGCCCCGGCCGAAAAAGGAAGGGATCTTTTCCGACGGGATGGGGATCGTCTGCGCCTTACAGGGGGTTATGTTCTGCGCAATCACGGTGATTGCGTACCTGCTGGGCCGGACCCATTTCTTCTCCGGCGGGGACGATCCGGTTATGGGGCAGACCATGGGGTTTGCCGTTCTCGCGTTCAGCCAGCTCTTTCACGCGTTCAACGCCCGCAGCCGGCATTCGCTTTTTCGCATCGGCCTGTTCTCCAACCTGCGCATGCTGGGCGCATTTGCCGTCTCCGCCCTGGTCATGCTTGCCGTTTTGCTGATTGAGCCGCTGCAATCCCTCTTTGGACTGACGCAGCTGCCTCTTCACGAGTGGGAGTGGATTTTGGGGCTTTCGGTCTCCCCGATTGTGCTGGTGGAGCTGGGAAAGCTCATTACCTGGATCGGAAAAAAAGTCAAACGCAGAAAAAAGGATATGGAATAACAAGAACAAGAGAGAAGGAGGGGAAGGGCATATTG
>CAJFTS010000008.1 GCA_904420015.1 uncultured Clostridia bacterium | reverse complement strand
GGATGGTCAAGGACACGCTTTCGTCTTTGACAAGAACCGTGAAGCTGTCCGTATCCAGGGTGAGATCCTTATAGCGGAGGATGTTCGTCTCCACCCCGGCACCCTGTTCTGCCCGGCGCAGCACCGCTTCGATGTGCTTCACCACAAGGGGCATGGAGAAGGGCTTGGTGATGTAATCATCTGCCAGAGCGTCAAAGCCCTTCATCTGGCTGGCGTCATCATCCAATGCGGTGAGCATAATGATGGGGACCTGACTCTCTTTCCGGATCGTCTCGCAGACAGAAAATCCGTTCATCTTCGGAAGCAACAAATCCAACAGGATGAGGTCTGGACGGTACTCACGAAATTTCTCTATCCCCTCGAATCCGTCGCCGGCCAGCACCACGTTATATCCTTCATCCTCCAGAAACGCTTTCACTACGCCCTGAATGGCTTCTTCGTCCTCTATCATTAAAATCGTTTTCGCCATGGTCTGCACCTCCAGGCAGTAGTGTACCATACGAAAATGGAGTTTTGATGGAGTAAAGGTTACTTTTACCAATACAATTATTACAATTTTAATTGTTCAAAATTAAATAGTATTTTGTTTCACAAAAATGCAAAACCATTGACAAAGCCTGTGTCATACGATAAAATATATAAAATTAAAAAGAAAAGGTGATGTAATTCCGGTATATCCGATGTCACATAATCAGTAACATGGATATGATTGGAAAAGAGTAGATAAAATCAACTGAATAGGAGAAATAGAATTGTATCCTACAGTCTATTTTTTATACCTATGTTTGATTTTATTTTACTCTTAACTATTCTTCATCACTTGTGAGATTCGCCGTAGAGTAAAATCTACGGCTTTTTCTTTTGCATTAAGAAAGGAGAAAATATGCTCAACCCAATTTACAATGCTTTACAAAAGCCGCAACTCTACACAAAGACAAATACCCCGTTTTGGAATGATGAATACATTTCAAAACAAATGCTGCAAGCTCACCTTTCGCCTGATTTTGAGGGAGCGAGCAGAAAACTTTCATTTATCAATCAGTCTGTAGAATGGATTGCACAGACTGTATCACCTAAAAACCATCCATTACTGATTGACATAGGATGCGGCCCTGGAATATATGCAGAAAGATTTTCCCAAAAGGGCTATCAGGTTACCGGCATAGATTTTTCCAAAAGGTCGGTTGACTATGCTAGAAAATCAGCCAATGAAAAAGGACTATCCATTGAGTATATTTTTCAAAACTATTTGGATATGGGGATAGAACAAACCTTTGATTTTGCTACTATGATTTATTGTGATTATGGGGCACTTTCTGATATAGACAGAAAAAGGATTATGATGAAATCTTATCATTGCCTCAGACAAGGTGGAAAGTTTCTATTAGATGTATTTTCAATGGCAAAATATAACCTCTTTCAGGAAAAACAAATCTGGGAAGTCTGCCCCAACAACGGATTTTGGAGGGAAGATAAATATATCGCCTTAAGTGGATATTATAAATATCCGCCTAATGTATCGTTAGAGCAGATCGCCATTATCTCAGAAGATACCGTAACACCATATTATTTATGGACTACCTATTTTTCAACTGCAAGCCTAATTCAGGAGGCAGAGGAAGTAGGATTTAAGGTATGCAACATATTTAGTGATGTTGCAGGAACCTCTTATTCCGATAACAGCCTCACACTCGCTATATTATTAGAAAAGTAGTGAAAGCAGAAATCTATATGACGACAGCCGTCAAATAAAAAACGTATGGCGGCATGGCGGGCGCGAAAAAGTGTCCGCCGCCAGCTATCGGCCTCATAGCCCATATAGAACCATTTAGCGGGAACCTTTGCGGTTCCCGCTTTCTTTACTTTCTATGATATTTTAACAGCCATTATTCTATTAAAATTGGTTCAATATACTTTTGAATGAAATCAATTCGATCAAAAATTGTTGGTTTAAAATAGGAAGTAACTGCTATCACAAGGTTCTTGGAAGAATTGATGTATATTACATTACCGCTGTTTCCTATTGCAGAATAGCAGTTGCTTTTTTCATCTATACACCACCATAAATAGCCATAAGACATATTTCTGAATTTTTCACCACATTTGATAAATGGCTTTGTCATTTCCTTAATCCACTTCGATGAAACAATTTGTTTTCCTTTATAGTTCCCTTTATCTAAGCAGAGTTGACCGATTTTCGCTGCATCCTTAGCAGATAAACATAATCCATATCCAGCAGCACCTATACCTTGTGGGTCACAAAACCAAATATGGTTTTTGGGTGTTTTGGAAATGGTAAAATTCTTATGTTCTTCGGCTGTTTCCGCAAAATAATTTTGATGGGGCTTTACACCAATCGGCTCAAAAAGATATTGATTTGCAAAATCCACGGTTTTCATACCACTTACCTTAGCAATGATACCGGTTAAAATATGAATTCCTAATGTAGAGTATTGAAACTCACCTGTAATTCCAGCTCTACCACCAAGAAAATTTAAAGCTGAAATAGTCCAATCCTCACTCGAACAGATTTTTGTCCAAGGTTCGTATTTGTATTTATAAGGTGCAGTCATGGTTAGTAAATGCTGGATAGTAACATTTTGAATTGTTTTTTCACCTCGTTTAACTTTGTATTCAGGGAAAAAAGATAACACAGGTTGCGTAACACTCTCTATTAAATGTTGATCTATTGCAATTCCGACTAATAAAGCAACCATGCTTTTGGTTACGGACATGACATGACAAGCATCCTCTCTTTTATAATTGTTCCATTCATCAGAGTAGATTTCATGTCCATCTCTATGTGCAACAATCTGACAAATATTTGGTTGTTTATCTTCTATAAGACTATGAATATCTGCATAGTCATTGCTAGATAACATCTTGTTCATATTTGATTTTGGTTGTTCCTTTCTATTAAAGTTTTTGGGATATCCACGAATAAATCATAGATCCATTAAAAATCATATGCAAGGCTTATTTTTATATTTTTTCGCAGGTCCCATTATATAAAAAGCCGTCATAGTTAAGGTTATATGTCTGGTTATGGTAATAACCGTTGTTGCTTACGTTATGCGTCATTTCATGCAAGAGGGTGGCGGCCAGTTCAAAGATAGGCCGGACAAGGTACTCCGCGCAAAGATTGATTTCCCGGTATTTCTCACCGCTGGCGTTCCAGATTTCATGGATACTGCACCAGCCGTAAGCCCCGCGCTCTCCGTCCGGGGATACGGGGATCGCCGGGCGGGTCAATTCATTGTCATAAAAATGCTCGCCCAACAGGTCGAACATTCCTTGGTTTTCTTTACGATTTCAGATATTTGCAGCATGATTGCGTCCTCCTCAAAAATATGTTTTATTTTACGTGAGTGTCAGCTTACACACCGCCGGTCAAAAAGCAAGCTCAAAAGCCTTAAAACATATCTTTTTCTTCTATTTGAGGACGGAAAAGCCCCGCCGGAACGGGGCTAAACAGATTTGCAAATTTTGTTTTTAACTTTTCGATTTAACCGGTTTCTCCAATCATCCGTGTAGGTTCTTGCGTTTTTCAGAAGCTCGTCAACAAACGTTGCAACATCCTCGCCAGTTACTTCTAAAACAGATTTTCCTTCGGCAGCACTTTCTTCAAACAGTTCCATTAACCCTTCTTGAACTTCCAGCATATCGTATCCAGCTCCCGATACGAACATCCACATATAGGACTGGATTTCTTTGAAAACATACTGATATTCCTCCGGCAGAGACTTTACGCGTGCTATCTGCTGCCTATATTTCCGCTTGCTCTTTACCATTTTACTGATATTAAAATAGTCATCAAAAAACGGTTTCATTTTATCTGTTCTCCTTTAATTCGTTGATTTTAGATGATAAAAATGCCCATTTTTCCCAAAACAGCCGCAATTCCTCACGTCCTTTATCATTAAGGGAATAAAATTTTCTAGGTGGTCCAAGTTCAGACCGCTTCTTTTCAATATTGACCAACTTACTTTTCTCAAACCTTACTAAAATGGTATAGACCGTTCCCTCAACAACATCAGTAAAGCCTAATGCGTTTAGTTGGCGTGTAATTTCATATCCATAGGTATCTTTCCGATTGATAATTTCAAGCACACAGCCCTCCAAAATGCCTTTCAGCATTTCAGTTATATTTTCCATTATTATCACCTTACTACTCTGTATTACAGGTATTATGTATTACTAGTTACCTGTATATATTATCACTTACTAGTTGGCTTGTCAACACACATTTATTTGGTTTAAAGAAAAAAGGCGGCAGAAAAATCTGCCGCCTGCTACATAATCAATTTATACCAGCTTTTATGTCTCTAAAAGCGTTATCTTTTTCTTTCGGTAATCTCTCGGAGAAAGACCTGTTTTTTCCTTAAAGCACTTTCCAAAATGGCTGATTTGCCGAAAGCCTACGCTGCTGGCGATAGTGCCTATCGGTTCATCGGACTTTTTCAGCAATTCCACTGCTTTTGAAAGTCTGTATTCTGTTAGATACTTGTATGGGGTTGTCTGCATACTTGCCTTAAAACACCTTAAACACTCCGATTTACTGACGTTTGCACTCTTTGCCAGCTTATCAAGAGAAATATCCTCTCCGTAATGTTCGCTTATGTACTGCAAGAATTTCTGCATACGAACGCCCGTAACGGTGTCTGTGGTTGTGCTTGGTAACCGAATGTTTCGGCACACTTCAAGCCAAAGTGTTGAGAGCAGGCAAAGCACTTCATAGGCGTAAAATTCAGTCTTTCTCTTTTCGAGGTCTGCAAGGCGGGCAAGAGCAGACAAAATAGGTTTACACCAATCCATATCTTTTGGGAAGCAGCAAATCGGCAATTCATCTTTCCCGGCAATGCGTTCAACAAAAGTAGCCGCAGGGCTGCCGAAATAGAATTTAAGGAAGTAGTCGGGGAAAACAAAACTATGGTAGTGGCAGGAAAAGGTTTCTTTGACAAGGTGTATTACATTTTTATTGATAAAGATACCGCTGCCTTTATCTACCTGCACCGATGTATCCAGTGTTTTAATCTGGATTTCGCCGTCAAGCACATAAATAAATTGCAAGTCCTCATGCCAATGCATTACTTGAAAACCGGGATTTCTCGGATAGCTTTGGTCATTGATAACTTCAAGCACAAGATACGGAAAATCCGAATCAGCATTTAAATTAACCGAGTTTATATAATCCTTTTTTTCGTCTTTCATTTTGTTTCGCCTCTTTTGGATATATTACGATAATATTTGGTGATATTTTAATATTATATCGTCTTGAATTATGATAATATTATACTGCGAAACAAATTCAGCGTCAAGGCGAGGGGGTGAAGCAAGCGTGTATTTTCAGTACGATGAAAATGCAACCGAATATTTAAGGAAAAAAGATAAACGACTTGCGGAAGTGATTAACAAAATCGGAAAGATTGAACGTGAAGTGGACAGCGATTTGTTTTCTTCGGTTGTCCATCACATCATCGGTCAGCAGATTTCTACCAAAGCGCAGGCAACCATCTGGCAGAGAATGCAGGATCATCTTGGCGCAGTAAATGCCGATACCATTCTTGCCGCCGGAATAGACCGCTTACAGTCTTTTGGAATGACGTTCAAAAAAACAGAGTATATCACGGATTTTGCTGTGAAAGTAAAAAACGGTACTTTTGATTTACAGGGTATTTGGAATAAACCAGACAATGAAGTTATAGCCGAATTGTCAGGACTAAAAGGGATTGGCGTTTGGACTGCCGAAATGATACTGCTTTTTTGTATGCAGCGCCCAAATGTGTTCAGCTATGGAGATTTAGCCATTTTGCGGGGGATGCGTATGGTATACCATCATAGGAAAATTGACCGAAATCTGTTTGAAAAATACCGCAGAAGATTAAGCCCTTATTGCAGTGTGGCAAGCCTATACTTTTGGGCGGTGGCAGGCGGTGCAATATCTGAAATGAGAGATTATGCGCCTAAAAGGAGTGACAAAAAAAGTGGACGAACAGGAAAAGCTACAAGCCATTCAAAATCGGGATAAGTCTTATGACGGTAAGTTTCTCTTTGGTGTGAAAACAACGAAGATTATATGCCGGCCGGGCTGCCCCGCAAAGATACCATTGGAAAAGAATGTTGTGTTTTTTGATACAATGGAAGAAGCAATAGAAAAGGGATACCGTCCTTGTAAAAGATGCAAACCGCAACTTGTTAAGCCAGAACAGGGTAATATCATCGTATTATTTGAGGTAACTGTAAAAAACGGAAAAACGGAAGATTATTTGAAAATGGCAGGCTCACTGAAAGACAGTCTTGCAAAAGCAGAAGGATTTATTCGTTCCGAACGTTTTTCTTCTCTTGCTACAAAGGGAAAATTACTTCATATGTCAATATGGGAAAACGAAGAATGTGTTTCAAAATGGCGCAAGGTTGCCGCACACCGTATGGCGCAAAGGCACGGGAGAATGAACGATTTTGCAGATTACAAAATCACCATTGTAACGCCTGTCCGCACCTATACAATGACTGACAGAACAGAAGCACCTGCGGATTCCAATGAATTTTGGGAGGTATAAGCTTATGACCTATACATATCATTACGATTCGCCTTTGGGTGGTATCACACTCTCCAGTAACGGAACAGCGCTTACAGGGCTTTGGTTTGACGGGCAGAAATATTTTGGAGATACACTCGAAGAAAAATACGAGGAAATAAGTTTGCCGATATTTGAGCAGTCTGCCCGTTGGCTGGATATTTATTTTAGTGGGAAAGCACCTGATTTCACACCGCCCCTGTATATGCAGACAACACCATTTCGTAAAAAGGTATGGGAAATTATGCTGACTATCCCCTTTGGAAAGACAATGACTTATGGTGAGATTGCAGAACGAATCGCAAAGCAAAAAGGGCTTTCTCAAATGTCTGCACAGGCTGTCGGCGGCGCTGTCGGGCATAATTCCATTTCCCTTATTATTCCGTGTCATCGTGTTGTCGGTACAAACGGAAGCTTAACAGGATATGCAGGCGGCATTGAGAAAAAAGTGCAGTTGCTCACACTGGAAAAGGCAGATATGTCCTCATTTTTCGTACCGAAAAAAGGGACAGCCTTATGACTTCATCAAATGCAGTAACAATACGAAAATCCTTTAGTAAGCAGGCAAAGAACTTTGAAATCAAATCAATGAACTTTACAAGGGAAGAATATTTGGAACATATGGTTCCGTGTGCGAATCCGCAAAGGTCAGATACCGTTTTAGAAGTGGCGGCAGGAACTTGTATTTGCAGACGTTTTCTTCTCCGGTTATGAAAAATGCGACTTGCCTTGATATGACAACCGCTATGCTTGAGGTTGGAAAAGACGAAGCCGAGAAACCAAGGGCTTTGCAACATAGACTTTATTCAGGATGACGCTGAGAAATTGCCGTTTTCGTTCAATAGCTTTGACATTGTAAATAGCGGCGGTTTTTCTTTGCCAAAGTTACCTGGCCCTAACTGCAGGTTGAACTCCCACGATATCGAGCTGATCCGGAAAAAGAGGATTGTCTTTATCTTTGATGAGGCGCACCGCAATGTGTTCGGCGAGATGCTGCGAACGATCAAAGAAACTTTCCCCAACGCCATGTTCTTCGGATTTACCGGGACACCAATTCATGACGAAAACCAGAAGAAGATGAGCACGACCTCCGATGTGTTTGGCACGGGCTTCATCGGTACAGCATTGCCGATGGAATTCGGGATAAAAATATCCTAGGCTTTGACCCCTATATGGTGTATAAGGAAAATCATGGACGAGCTTCATAAATCTTTAGCGGTCGAACTCATTGATGTTTGCTTTTGCAAGTTACATGTCGCTTGCGGTAACTCGACAAAACTGCGGTGAGCAAATTGCTCACCGCAGTTTTGATAAAGCGTTCATGCTGTATCAAATTGGGAGGTCACAATAAGGCAAGCCAATCCCTTCTGTTTTTTGGAAGATTCTGTTGCATGTGTATAAGAATTATTTCCCATTGCATCCGTTTGCCATATTTGCTCAGAGAACCACCTCTTCTTTGGAGCGTTTCCGCCAAAATTAGAAAAACTGCAAAAAAACTGAGATAAAAAACGTCATTTTTATTTTGGAAGAATTCCTCCACCAGTGCATTTTCAATTTCACGGCTCAAATGAATGGAGAGAAATGGCGCCGCAATTCCTATACAGGCAAACGCGACCCGCAGAATGAAGTATTTGTGCGAAGATTGAAAGAATATCCGAATACAGTTCGCTATGACGCGAATCAATTCCCAAAAATGAGCAACACGTTTTTCACTTCTTTTGAGTGTCCTTTCTGAGAAACCGCACAGCCGCCTTTCGAATGGATCGGATGCAGGCAAAGAAAGCAAATACCGCGACAGGCAGAAGAACCCCATGAATCACAATGCCATAAAAGGCGATGTTTCCATAAAAATCATAGCCAGTTACGCCAGCATTGCGTGTGTGTATGAGATTAAGAAATTGCTGCCAATAATGTCCCAGATCAAAAATGTTGTCCTCGGGCAGATACTGGGGCGGAATGTAAGGAGAAAAGGATACCAATCTCCAGATCACGCCTGTAAAAAGGAGCAGCCCGGTCCCAACAGCCAGCCGGTAGACTTGCTCCTTGGTCCAGAAAGGAGAAGGCTCCGTTTTTTGCTTTCTCTCTCTTATATTCTTTGTGAATCGGATCAGGAAGCGAAGCCCTATGCGCAGCAAAAGAATACCGCTGGTAATTCCAACGATAAACCATAGGATTTGTACATTTTGCTCCATCACCCGCATGGCCTGCGTCAAGTCTTGCGTCTGGTACCCGGCTAGTTTCCCACCGAGTATTTCCTGTACGGCACCGATGGTGTCCTGCGAGCCATCGTTTCCCTGCAAAGGCACCGTCAGATTGACCGGCATTTCTTCCATCACAGACGCCTGTGACGACAGGGGGACAAAGACCATATCGTTGCCGTCGGAAGACAGATCGTTAAGCAGGGAACGGTTGTGTTCATAAACGCCGACAACCGTATACCTGGTTTGGTTCATGTTGACTTCATGTCCAACAGCGTCTAAGCTCTTAAACAGAGCAAGCGCCGCCTTGTCGCTGATGACTGCGAAACGATCCATACTTTCGATTCCCTTGGAAACAAAGTACGTGCCGCGCAAAAGAGACAGCCCGTAAACATCTGCATACCGGTCGTCCGTAACTTTCTGCGTGACAGAAAGCTCAACTCCATTTTCTCCGGTCAGCTTTCCCTTTTGGGAAGAAAATACCGTAATCCCCGCCTGCTCCAGCGCCTCTTCGCTCTTCAGAGCTTCCTGAACTGTGAATCCCTCCTGCGCAGACGACAAAATTTTATATTCCCTGGCTTTTGGCAGAATTTCAGCGGCAGTGGACGTAATATTCGAGCCGGCACACGCCAGCAATACAAAAACCATCAGCCAAACGCCCGCTTTGATTAATCGGGTACGATCCTCTCTTGCCAAAGGGTATCTCATGTCTTCTCCACCTTTACCACCGACCCGTCCTGTATGGGAAGGCTGCCCACATCGGCGATCACTTCAGAACCGGGCGCAAGGTTTTTGCCTGATACCGCCGCACGGAGATTGTTCCGGTCCAGAATGCTGACTTCAATCTTTTTTGCAACATACTGTGTTCCAAATAGGCTTTCCTCGGTCTCAAGTATATATAGGTATCCCATATCCTGGTTGTTGGACTCATGGGGCAGCAGTCCGCTCGTTGGTACCACCACATCGTACGGGCTGCTTTCTTTCGTCAGCCTCACATCCACCGGCTTTCCCTGTGTTACCGCGCCGGCAGAAGGGAACAACGCCTTACAGGAATAGAGGTTCGTGGACGGCTGAAAGTTTTTTTGGAGAAGGGTGCTGTCCAGTTCCTGTACGGTCGTTTGATTTTCCAGATAATCGTAGGATACCGATCGGATCGTAACCTTGTCGTTCTCGCCGAAAACCGCGCCGCTATCCAGATCCATTTCCCATTCAACCGCCGGCTGCGCATGTTCGGGAATCAGTGTCATCAGAAGTTCGCCCTGCTCCACCATCTGTCCTTCTTCCACCTGGATTGCGGTAATGGTCCCGTTTTGCTGTGCAATCATCTTTCCATCCGCTGGATACTGTTTCTCCAAAAGCGCCAATTTTTGTGTTTCCGCTTCAAGCTGCAGCTGCAGAATGGCGGCGTCCTGAGTTGTTTGCACTTTTTTCTTTTTTTCCTCCATTTGCTTGATGCTTGCTCTCTGCTGCAAAATCAAGATATTCGCCTGGTCCATATCAATCTCAAACAAAAGGTCTCCCTTTTTTACCGCTTGATTTTCATTGACATGGATTTTGGTTATGGTCCAATTGGATTGGGCTGAAAAGTCCTCTACCCCTTCGTATTTTATAATCCCCTTAAAATCCGCAACCGACGACAGAGACCCGGGTTCCACTGTGGCCAAGTGAACGGTGGGGACAAACATTCCTGCGATGGTGCGTGATAAAAACGTACATAAAATCAATAAAATAAACAGCGGCAGAATGATTTTCAGCAGCCGTTTTTTTCGGTTGGATAAACCCACTTCGTTTGCAGCCATTTCAACCGCCTCTTTCTATTTGAAATTGACATATTCGATTCCGGTTACCAGCTCCTCTTCAAAAAAGAGGAACAATAACAGCACCACTCCCATGGACAAGACGCCGCAAGCAAATGCAAGTCCCGGTTCGCTTGTATTTACGTTGGACAAAAAGATTGACAAAGGATACTGGGAGGCGTCCTTCAAAAAGACCAAAGGCTGCTCGACCATATTCCAGTTGTCGATAAAGCAGAGTATCACGAGGGACGCAATCCCGGCCTTACATTGAGGAAGAACTACACGGAATAAAATCCGGATTTGATTGGCTCCATCCAGTTTTGCCGCCTCAATAATGTCATCCGGCACGGATGCAACCACCTGCCTCATTAAGAAAACGCCAAACGCGCCGAAAATTCCGGGAAGGATGATGGCCGCATAGCTGCCTATGAGTTTCATTTGATCGAGTACGATATAATTGGATACCAATGTAACCTGGTACGGCATCATCATAAGAACGATAAACAAAAAGAAAATGGGTTCCCGAAGGGGAAACCGGAATTTTGCAAAACCATAGGCGCTGATACAGGAAACCACGACCTGACCAATGACAATCGAAATGGTAAGAAACAAGGAATTCCAGAATTTCATTAAGTAGTCCGGCCGGCGCAGCAGCATCTGATAGTATCCGTCGAGGGTCGCTTCATCCGGAAGGATATGAAACGACATGGCTGCTTCACCGGAACTCCCGAAAATCGCTCCATAATACTTGCGGATTTCATCCGCGCCCATAAACGAATTTGCAAGCATATACAGGATGGGCAGCAACGCCACAAGAGAAATCAGCCCCAAAACCGTATACCATACCAAAGAAGATACCGTCCGAGAGCTCTTTCTTATATTTCGTCTCATTTTTTATCCACCTCCAGCCTTCTTTTTGCCAGATACAAAAAGAACACGAAGGTAAAAATGATCACAAACACCAGCAAAGCGGCCACGGATAAGCGCTGATAATTCAAATTTTGAAAATTATTGTTGAAAAAATGCTGGAGCATATAGATGCTCTCATGAGGATGGGAGCCTCCCAGCAAAAACGCCTCCCGGAAAGACTTAAAACTGTTGATAATGGATATGACAAATACAAAGAAAAAAGTAGGTACCATGAGCGGCAGCGTAATCCGAAGCAGCATCGCTTTCCTGCCGGCCCCATCCACCTTGGCGGCCTCATATAGCTCTTTTGGAATGGCATTGAGCCCTGCCAGCAATAAGACGATGTTGTAGCCGCAGTTTTTCCATATGTATAACAGGACCAGCACGCCGAATGCATGCTCGGAATGAAGCCAGTCCTGACCGGAGACCCCAATCGCATTTAACATGCTGTTGAGAATGCCGAGATTGTCAAACACGATTTGAAACACCAAAATAACCGAAGCCACCGGGATTACCAAAGGAAACAGGAACACGGTTCGGAAAAACAACGCTCCAGCGCATTTGCGCTGGAGCGCCATCGCCAACGCAAAGGAAATTACCATAATGAGCGGCACGCTGCAAAGGATGAATTTGAAGGTGTTCCCGGCTGCCAAACGGAATGCCGCGCTGTTGATGACATTTTCGTAATTGGAGAATCCGGCAAAATGAATGCCGCCTACGCCGGAAGTAAACGTATACCAAAGGCTGATCAGAAAAGGATAGACAAAAAACACGATCAGGCCTATGATCGCCGGCGAGGCAAACGCTAAGCCCGTGAGCGCTTCCCGTTTTCGAAGCTTCATTCGTTTCATAGCCGCCTCCGTATGTTTATTCGCTTAAATACATGGTAAGCTTTGTTTCCAAATCCCGAATGCAGGTCTCGTAATCCTTTTCCCCATTGAGATAAGGGGCCATACAATCGTTTAGATACTGGGCGGTAACGCTCAGTTTGCTGCCGATCCATCCCGTTCCCAGGGAGCAGCTGGTGATGCGGTCCAGAACCGTGCCGTACTGCTTAATAAACTCACCCGGAGATAATCGGACCGGATACGTTATACCATCCGAATCTTCAATCGGGTTTCTGATTTTGCTGGAATAAATGCGGACCAAATCCTTGGCCGCGCTCGTTTGGACCGGGATATCAAAAGTCGGCACATTCTGAGAAGAGCTATCTCTCAGAGAGAGCAATTTGATAAAGTTATAGGCGTTTTGTTTGTTGGGGCTGTTGGCGCGCACCGCGGCACACGAATATGCCTTGGCCTGCAAGCCGCCGTCCATCGTGGGGATGGCCGAAATGACCGGCGTTTTCTCCATCCCGGTAATGATATTCGCTTCAAGCATCAATCCAAAGGAACCATGATATGCATATAGGTCGGAAAAAAGAGTCTGATTATTTTTCAGTGTATACAACCCTCCATAGGAAATACCCGACATCTGTAGCGGGTTTTGCTTCTCCTGCTGATAAACTCGTTTATACGCATCCACCACCTGCCGAAACGCGTCCGTATCGACATGGATGGTCTTGTTTTCATAATCCATATAGTCCAAGCCACTGTAATTGAGATAATCCCACAACGTGATATTTCTTCCATCAAACGCGCGGCAGGAACTGTCTGTTTGGGTAAAGGGTTCGATGCTCTTGGTAAAGTCGGAAAAGGTCCCGCTTTCCAGAAGAGTGTACCCCTGACTGTCCAAATTTTCCTGGCTGCTTAAAAGAAGCGGAAGCGTATAGGTCAGCGGAATGATATACTGCTTCTCTTTAAATACGCCGCCGTCCAAAACCGGCCTGCTGTATTCCTTCCAAAAATCGGCGTCCTGCTCCATATAAGGCGTCAAATCGCAGAAGGCGCCGGCATCCATGGTTTTATACACGTCTTCAAATTCATCCGTGAACAGGATTAGATCTGGGCCTTTTCCGGCCATGACCTCATTCTTCAAGATTTGGACGTATTCTTCTCGGGCAGTTTCATAATTCTGGTCTTTCTGCCTGGTAATAGTAACCTCAACATCGGGGTAGCGCTGCTCAAACAGCTCCAATGCCTCCTCGTATTTCGGCGTATAGCTATAAGGAATGTATAAGGACAATTGGGAGGTTGGGGGTTCTACCGTGCCATCGCCGGCTTCGGTATCACAGGCTGTGAGCGACAGAAGTATTCCAATTAACAAAATTAGGCTGATGCATTTTTTGCTCTTCATGGTATTTGATTCCTTTCTTAAATTTTAACATGGTATTATATTACATTATATCATTTTCGTTAAGTATAATAGTTTTTATCATATTAATTGATATTTTCTCATTCTATTTTCAATAATAAATATGTCTTATAATTTAGTAAAGCAAAAAAACAGGATATTTTATCAGTTTTTCTAATTATTATAAATTTCTTATAATAATTAGAAAATTTATGAAATAAAAACGTTAAACAGCAAGCTTGATGCTTATGAAATGAATAATTTTTACATATCAAATATCGGCATACTGGACTGGCAGTATTGGTAATGTTTATTATAAACTCCCCGCATACAGCAAAACAATCTGTTGATTACTGGAATTCGAAATGATCATCTGGAAAATATTGGTCTCCATGTGCTTCTCTCTTTGGTTGACTTTTTAATCGGTCACAGCTTCGTCCAAATTCTTAAAACGATTCGTTTTCTATGTCCGAAATCCGATTAAATAATTTTTCAAATATCTTTTTGTGATGAAGACCTTGCTTATGACGTAGCGTAATGATTATATAATGCGGCATAGGAGGTACAAACCATATGGAAAAATACAAAGCAAAACCGCAGGGATATATGACGATAGGCGAAGTGGCAAAGAAAATGGGTGTTACGGTTCGCACTCTTCAATCTTACGACAAAAAGAGATTTTTTACGCTCGCAGCTTACCTACCAGCCTTGTCCTATTTTATTTGCCCTTGCTATTTTTGTAATGGTATCGCTTAGTATTGGAAGTATCGGATAGCATTAGAAATAATCAGAAATTTCTTCCGGAATAGTAAGGATATCCGCTGATGATAAATGGTGGATTCCAGATTAAAAATTATGGTATTCGTGTTTGTAACAAACTGAAAGAAAAAGCCGGTATTGATTGTTACTTACTACCGATTTGGGCAAAACCCTTGACACTACCCCTTGACAAATCCAGCTTCCGCATTTGTTTATGGAATCCCATATTTTTTTGAGATAATTAGCAAAAACACAGGGCGCCCATTTCATTATGGGCGCCCTGTGTTTTTGCCTATGAAAATTTGAAACATACTTAAAAGGTGACTTTATGCGGGGATACCTGTCCACCGGACAGCTCGTCCTTGTCAATGTAGATAAAGGAAGAAATGCTTGGGCCTTCCGTTTTTTCGTGCGAAAAGATATAGTCTTCCGCGATAAAGAGGGGGCCCTGCACTTCTTGGGTCAAATCGGCTCCATCTACATTGGAAAAATCAAAAGCCGTAACCAAATGGAATTTTTCATCATACACCCATACTTTTCTTGTAATGGACGTATCTGCTGTCATTCCGATAATTCCCCGATTATCAATATAAAAATATGTACCGTCCCATTGTACAGATCCGCCTGTGGGTTCTGCGGTAAAAATTTTTGTTTGATTTTCACCGTTTAAATCCATTTGAAATAAGTCCCGATTGCGCTCGTCGTCATAATTATAAAAATACTTGAAAAATATGAGAGAATCATGAAAGACAGTGGGTGTACTCGCTTCTCCTTCCGGTGCATTCATATCCGTAACATGCAGCGATTGGTTTTCCAGGTCATAATCAACGTATTGCAGGACCCGCCCGCTGTCTCCGACCTCTTTGTAGTCGCCATTAAATCCATAATTATAAAAGAATAAATGCTTGCCAGAAGCAGACATCCAGAAAATTCCCGGATTCTTTAAGTCATTTACATATATGGTTTTTTCCTCTTTATTCTCAAGTGAAACTTGTACGACTTGAAATGAAGTAGAGATGTTCCCATTCCCGTTGCTGCCTTCTTCATATTCCGCATAGGAATAATAGAAAAATCCCCGGTGGACTAAAAAGGTTTGTGGGTATCCGGGAAACTCATAAATATCTTCCAGAAAGGTTCCATCTTTATCTAATTTACGTAGACAATAAACGAGTTGTCCAGAATCGTTTAAATTGGTAATAGGCAAGTACAATGCATTATCATAAAAAAATATCTGTTGCAAAAGGAATGGATAATATGCGGAACACTCTGTCTTTTTATCTTCGTCGGCTTTCTCATGAAGACAGTTTGGGCGATTGCATAGAGGTACGGGATTTTTCTCTTCTTTGTCCATATAATACAAATAATATCCATTGCTTAAATAAAAACCAGTTTCTGATTCCGCCATCGCAAGCCCGGATCCGACCGTCATATTTAAATTGGCTTGATAATCTTTCCCCGGCAAATAAAGATCGGTAAAGGCATCAAAGGTCGAATTTGTATTTTGACAGCTACACAAAAATACAAATACAAATAAGATAGAAAGGAATACTTTAAACTTCCTATTCACAAAAATCCCACCTCATGAGTCACTACCTGCTCATGTGGAAGGCATACAGCCTTCCACATGAGCAATAAAAATGCTAGCAGGACGTAGATGGATTCCAAGACATGGAGTTCCATCCGATTACATGCCATCCATAACCCGCAAGAGCAATGGAACCGGTATAGTTCGATGAAACCGTTGCAGATGCATATGTCGACATTTCCCGGTAATCATGAATCGAATTGCTTGTATATTCGTTATAACCAGCACGCCATTTAAGTGGAACGGTTGCTTCGATGGAATTCGCATAAACGCCGAAGCTTGTGGAGGCCGTCGCATAGGCAGCGCTCAAATTATTTGTCCCTTTTGTAACATTCGCGGTTGCCGATACTCCCCCAAGTGTTGTACTGGCATTGGCAGCTGCATTTGCGGAAAAAGGCACCGCTATAATTGCCATAGACATAGCTGCGGCAGCTAATAAAGAAATGATCTTCTTTTTCACTTATAAGCCCCCTATCATATTTTATAGAAGTCACGCTTCCAAGCTGAGTTCTCAGCTCGTGGGGCATACATTTCCGATATCATCCAAGCATTCTAATATCAAGCATTTCCCTTAGTAAAATTTTATTATAGAAACCCCAAACAGTCAATAAGTTTATTATAAATTAACAGATCATAATTGCAAAAAAATAAAAATTTTTGGCTTATAGCAAAGCACAGGGCGCTCATATGAAATGAGCGCCCTGTGGTATCATCCTGTTTCAATTTGTTTTATTTTAAGAGATCGGCCTTCTTTTCCAAAATAGCCTCAACCGCCGCACAAGCAGGGCAATCGCAATACTTCGCCCCGGCAGCCTTGATCTCCTGGGCGTGGGCCGCGATATTACAGGCGGCATCCGATCCGAAATACGCCTTTCCCTTCTCCGACTGGGCAAAAGCGATGAGCATATCAATGGGCATGATGTCTTGCTCGAGCTCCTGAACATACTTCTGCGTTTCGGCCTTCTGGCTCTCGGTTCCAACGGCGTCCAGCCAGCTTTTCGCCGCCGCCTTCGTCTCACTGCTACAGGTTGGTGCGTTTATCAATTCGTGTGTTTTTTCGACAACATAATCGAGTACGGCTTGTTCCATCCTATCAACACTCGCTTTCAATTTGGATTTGTTTTTATTTTACCATGATTGTCCATCCGGACGCAAGTGGGCAACAAAGGTCTTTTCTCTTCTATCAAAAGCTTACCGCCTCTTCCCTATCCCGAATCTTCCCCGATATTCTCTCACTCCCGCCTTCTCCCCCCATTCCCTTGTATTTTTATTTGAATATGCTTTGAAAGCCGGTTGAAATCAGCAAGAATAAGATGCTATAATTTCTTTGGGAAGGTGGGATAAAAATGGAGCTTCGCGTGCTGAAATACTTTTTGATGGCGGCCAGAGAAGAAAACATCACAAAGGCCGCCGCTCTTTTGCACATCACCCAGCCGACCCTTTCCCGGCAGCTGATTCAGCTGGAAGAGCAGCTTGGCGTGAAGCTCTTTTACAGAAGCAAGCACCGTGTCGTTCTGACGGACGACGGAATGCTTCTCAAGCGCAGAGCGCAGGAAATCATCGCCTTGGCCGATAAAACGCAACGGGAATTTCTCAAAAAGGAAGGCGTGCTTTCCGGGGAAATCGCAATTGGAAGCGGCGAATACCAAAGCTCGCAATACCTTGCCCAAATGCTCGCGTCCTTCCAGGAGACCCATCCGCTGGTACACTTCGAAATCTACAGCGGAAATTCCGACAACATCAAAGAGCGTATTGAAAACGGCACGCTGGATCTAGGCTTGCTGCTCGAACCGGTGGATATTGGGAAGTACGCGTTCCTTCGGCTACCGACGAAAGAGGAATGGGGGGCTTTGGTCAGCGAGGATTTGCAATTGGCAGGACAAGACCGCATTTCGCCCCAGGATCTGGTGGGAATTCCTTTGGTGATGACCCGGCGTGAAATCGTGCAAAATGAGCTGATCCATTGGTTGGGTCCCTATGCCGACCAGATTGAGATTTCCGCAAGCGGCAATCTCCCGTACAATCTGGCGGTGATGGCGAAAAACCGCATCGGCGTGATGATTAATCTCAAGCTCAACTGCCAATACGACGGGCTCCGATATCTGCCCCTCTTCCCCAGGCTGGAAACAGGCACCATATTGGTCTGGAAAAAGGCGCAGGTCTTTTCCCCTGCGACGGCGGCCTTTCTGGAGCATGCGAAAAAATACCTGTCGGGCATGGTTTAGGATTGAAAACAAGTATTGGACACGGATCAGCCGGGGGGTTAAAATGTAGGCGTCAACAAACGACACCTGCATTTTTATTTTCCTAAAAGGGGGAACGGTATGACCAGCCAGGAGGCCTGCGAGCGCTACCATATTCCCATGGAACTCCTCAAGAAGTATCAAGGCTGGGGCTTGTGCGCATGCGTAAAAAAGCAGCTTCAAGCGCAGCAATACGACGACACGGACTTGGAGCGGCTGAGCCTGATCCTCACCTTGCGGGACGTCGGCTTTGAGACACAAGAGATCGAAACCTACATGAAGCTTCTGATTCAGGGAGAAAACACGCAGGACAGACGGATGCAGATGTTAAACGAAAAGAGAAGCCGGACCCTGGATAAAATTCACGTCTGTGAAAAGCAGCTGGACCGGCTGGATTATCTCAGGCATGAGCTTCGCAGAAAACAAAACAACGGGAAGCAATAGGGAAAATCCGAACACGCAGGGCGGCCGATTCACTTAAAAGAAAGGAGCTTTTCGCATGACGTTTGGAAAAGGAACGGAAAACTCCAGCGGTGCATTCTTTGTCGGCAACAGCTATCTAAAGGTTTTGAACGAGGAAGGGCTTTCGATCGTCAATATGACCTTTGAGGCCGGGTGCCGGAACAACTGGCATATCCATCACGCCGTCCAGGGCGGCGGACAGATTCTCCTGGTCCCCCAGGGCAAAGGGTGGTATCAGGAATGGGGGGGCTCCGGCAAGAAGCTTGAAACCGGGCGATGTGGTGCGCATTCCCGCCGGAGTAAAGCACTGGCACGGTGCGGCTAGAGACAGCGAGCTGGTACACGTGGCCATCGCCGTGCCGGGAGAAGGGGCGTCAAACGAGTGGCTTGAGCCGGTGGCGGAGGAAGGGTACGAAGCGCTTACCGAAATTCTCTAAAAACAGGATGCAAAGGGCAAAGGAAGGGAACGCCGACGACAGCCCCCGGACGGAAACCGGTTTTCGGCTCTCCCTTTCCATCCAAAGACAAAAGGAGGCAGCTATGTCCAACATCGGAGAAGAAATCAAAAAATTAGGGTTCGGCCTGATGCGCCTGCCCCAGAAGGACGGCCGCATCGACCTCGAACAGACCAAGCAGATGGTGGATCTGTTCCTGGACGCGGGATGTACTTATTTTGATACGGCATGGGCGTATGCCGGCAGTGAGGACGCCATCCGCCAGGCATTGGTGGAGCGCTATCCAAGGCACCGCTACCAGCTGGCGACGAAATTGGCGGCGTGGATCAACTGCAATTCCCGGGAGGAGGCCATCGCCCAGTTTGAGACCTCGTTAAAGCAGACCCAGGCCGGTTATTTCGACTTTTACCTGCTGCACAATTTAGGGGAATCCCGCACGGAGTTTTTCGACCGGTTCGACCTGTGGAACTGGATACAGGAACAGAAGAAGGCCGGGCTCATTAAGCACGCGGGCTTTTCCTTCCATTCCACCCCCCAGGAGCTGGAGGAAATTTTGAATAAGCATCCGGAAATGGAGTTTGTACAGCTCCAGATCAACTATGCCGACTGGGAAAATCCCGCTATTGAGTCGAGAGCCTGCTACGAGGTGGCCCGCAGGCACGGAAAGCCGGTCATCGTTATGGAACCGGTCAAGGGCGGTATGCTGGCGAAGCCGCCCCAATCGGTGGAGGAAATCCTCAAGGCGGCCGATCCCAATGCGTCCGCCGCTTCCTGGGCCATCCGCTTTGCCGCAGACCTGGAAGGGGTTATAACGGTTTTGTCCGGCATGAGCAGCATTGAGCAGATGAAAGATAACCTATCCTACATGAAGGACTTTACGGGCCTGTCCCAGGGGCAGCGGAATACATTGAAACAAGCGCAGGCGGCGCTGGCCAAAATCCCGCTGATCCCCTGCACCACCTGCAACTACTGCGCGAAGGTATGTCCGAAAAACATCGGCATTTCCGGCTCCTTTGTGGCCTTTAACTATTTGACGCTTTACGGCGACAGGGAGGCCGCTCTCCACCAGGAGGATTGGCTGGTGGGCGGACATGGGAAAAAGCAGGCCGACGCATGCATCCGCTGCGGCAAATGCGAGCAGGTATGTCCCCAGCACATCGCCATCCGCACGCAGCTCCAACGGGTATGCGGAGAGCTTCTAAACCCGCCCGCCGCCGTTTCCTCGGAAAAGGGGACGGCGCTGTAAAAAGCGGCGCTTGCTCCAAAGCCGCAGAAAGGCCCGCCGCAGCCGGTACCGGCTTTGAAATCAGCCGCCAAGCGCGGCGGCCTTTGAAATTCGGATTTGATTCTATCAACCAAAATCGGTATAATAGGAAAATGTGAATTTCAGGCGGATGCCGGCGGGAGGAGCTGGGAAGATGACGGGACAAAGGAAAAAATACCGCGTGCTGGTTCTCGACGGGCAGGGCGGCGGGATCGGCGCAAGGCTGATTAAAGCGCTCTCGGCCAAGCTGCCGCAGGATTGCGAGCTGCTGTGCGCGGGGACAAACGCCATGGCTACCGGCGCGATGCTCAAGGCGGGCGCGGCGCAGGGGGCCACTGGGGAAAATGCGGTTGTCTATAACGCGGGGCGGGCGGATCTCATCCTGGGGCCGATCGGCATCCTAGTTGCCAACGGGATCCTGGGAGAGGTTTCAGCCGGGATGGCGGAGGCCGTCAGCAGCAGCGACGCGGTAAAGATTTTGATCCCCTCCTCCGGCTGCGGGATTCTGGTCGCAGGGGCGGAGGACTGCCGCCTGGAAGAGGCGATCAACCGCGCCGTATCCCTGGCCATGAAAGAGATAAACGGGGCATTCCCTCCGGCCCGGCAGGAAGCCGGCCGGATCGGCTGAAGCCGTGTAGGGAAAACCTTCATCAGGCCGGATGTTTTCGCCTTTCGTGTGAAAGGCTTGATAGGCAGGACAACGATGCCAGGAAGGTATCCGCTTTCTTTGAAAGGAAGGCCGATGCCTTCTTATTTTTTATGAAAAGGAAAAGCAGTATGACGTTATCGGAATATTTTCAGAATTGTCCTCGGGCTGCGCTGGCCTTTTCCGGCGGATGCGACTCCGCCTTTCTCCTTTGGGCGGCAAAGACCTACGGCTGTGACGTTCACGCCTATTTTATCAACACCGTCTTTCAGCCCGCCTTTGAGCTTGAGGACGCCAAACGACTGGCCGCTTCCTTGCAGGCGCCTTTGACTGTGGTGGAGATGGACATCCTTTCGGTTCCCCAGGTGGCGGACAACGGGCCGCAGCGCTGCTACCACTGCAAGCGGGCGCTCTTCTCCCTCCTCCGGCGGCAGGCGCTGAAGGACGGCTACGGCGTCCTGCTCGACGGGACCAACGCCTCCGATGAGCCGGGGGACCGTCCCGGTATGCGGGCGCTGCGGGAGCTGGAGGTGCGCTCCCCGCTCAAGGAATGCGGGCTGACGAAGGAAGAGATCCGGCGGCGTTCGCGGCAGGCGGGGCTTTTCACCTGGGAGAAGCCCGCTTACGCGTGCCTGGCCACCCGCCTGCCTACCGGCACCGCCATCACCCTGCCGGCGCTCGACAAGGCGCAGCGGGCGGAGGCGGCTCTCATGCGGCTGGGACTGCGGGATTTCCGCGTCCGGCTGGAAGGAGACTGCGCCCTGCTTGAGGTGACCGAAGAGCAGATGCCCCTTATCTTGTCGCAGAGAGAGGCGATTTCGGCCGCCTTGAAACCGGATTTCACCAAAGCCCTGCTGGATCTAAATGCCCGGCAGGCATCTCGATAAGGAGGAAGCCTATGGACAACAAAAACGAGATCCTGGCGCTTCTGCGCCGGGTGGCGGATGGAAGCACAACGCCGGAAAAGGCGGTGCTGGCGCTCAAGGAAGCCCCGTTTGAGGACCTTGGATTCGCCAAGGTGGATTTTCACCGCAGCCTGCGCCAGGGGGCGGCCGAGGTGATTTATGGAGCCGGCAAAACGCCCGAACAGATTGCGGGCATTGCCCGCGCTATGGGCGGGCGCGGGTGCAGCAACGTTCTCATCACCCGGATCGGACGGGAGACCGCCGAGCAGGTGGGCGCGTCCGTCCCCTTGGAGTACCACGCTCCGGCAAGGCTGGCCGTCGCCTTTCCGAAGGAGCAGCCCCGCCGCGGCAACATCGTGGTGGCAACGGGCGGTACCAGCGACATGGCGGTGGCGGAGGAAGCGGCCCTTACCGCAGAGGCAATGGGCAACCGGGTGACCCGGCTGTACGATGTGGGGGTCGCCGGGCTGCACCGGCTGCTGGCCAATTTGGATACCCTCATGGGCGCCAGGTGCGTGGTGGCGGTGGCCGGAATGGAAGGGGCGCTGGCTTCGGTGATCGGCGGGCTGGTGGACTGCCCGGTGATCGCGGTCCCCACCAGCGTGGGGTACGGCGCGAATTTCGGCGGGCTTTCGGCGCTGCTGTCCATGCTTAATTCCTGCGCCTCGGGGTGCAGCGTGGTCAACATCGACAACGGCTTTGGCGGCGGATTTTTGGCAAGCAGGATCAATCAAATGGAAGGGCTGAAGGAAGAGTAACATGAAAACGCTGTACATCGAATGCGGTATGGGGGCTGCGGGGGATATGCTGTTGGCGGCCCTGTATGAGCTTTTGGAGGACAAGGCCCGGTTTTTAGCGCAGATGAACGGTTTGGGCCTGCCCGGCGTAGGGATACAAGCGCTGGCCGCCCACTCCTGCGGTATTGCGGGCACCCATATGAAGGTGACGGTCAACGGCGAGGAGGAGGGGCGGCACGGCCCTTCGGATTCCCACGGCCATCAACATCTGCAAGAAGGCGGCAGGGCGCACCACCGCCATTTTCACGCCACGCCGGGAGATATCGGCGCCCTCCTCGACGGCCTTGGGCTTGAGCAAGAGGTGAAGGCCCATGCACGGGCGGTTTACGACGCCATTGCACAGGCGGAGGCCAAGGCGCACGGCTGCCCGGTAGGGGAAGTACACTTCCACGAGGTAGGGGCTTTGGACGCGGTGGCGGATGTGACCGGCGTCTGCTACGCCCTGCATCTGCTGGGGGTAGAGCGGGTGGTGGTTTCCCCCGTCCATGTGGGCAGCGGGACGGTGCGGTGCGCCCACGGCGTCATGCCGGTACCGGCCCCCGCGACGGCGGCGCTGCTGACGGGGGTTCCCATTTATGCGGGGTCGGTCGACGGGGAACTTTGCACCCCTACGGGGGCGGCTTTATTGGTACACTTTGCCGACGGTTTCGGCCCCATGCCCATGATGGCGGTGCAGAGGATCGGGGTCGGCATTGGAAGCAAAGCGTTCGACCGGCCCAACTGTGTCCGCGCCTTTCTCGGGGAAAGCATGGAGCAGGGAAACGGGGCGATCACCGAGCTTGTCTGCAACCTCGACGATATGACGCCGGAGGCCCTTTCCTTTGCCTGCACCCGGCTTTTGGAGCTGGGGGCTTTGGACGTGTACACGGTGGCGGGAACTATGAAGAAGGGGCGAAGCGGCCATATTCTCACGGTCTTGTGCGAGGAGCGGCAGGAGGAGGAAACGGCGCGGCGGATTTTCGCCCTGACCACCACCAACGGCCTGCGGGTGCGGCGGTGCGGGAAATATTTCCTCACGCCCGGCCAAAAGGAGATCGAAACCCGATGGGGTACGGTGCGGGCCAAGCTGGCCGAAGGGTTCGGCGTCCGCCGGGCAAAGCCGGAATTCGACGATACGGCGGCGCTGGCAAGAGAGCACCGGCTTTCCTACCAGGCGGCTGCGCAGGAGGTACTGCGCAGCCTTCCGACAGAGGAAAAGGAGGGGACGCAGTGAGACGGTTGACCGGCATCCTTCTTTGCCTGCTTTTGACCTGCGGGGCCCTTTCCGGCTGCCAGGACCGGCGGGAAGATAACGCCTCTTCCCTATCCCAGGCGGCGAAGGACACGGTGGTGATCGCCATGGGCCCCACATCGGAGCCGGAATCCGGCTTTGACCCGTCCTTCGGCTGGGGCGCGGGAGAGCATGTCCACGAGCCGTTGATTCAAAGCACCCTCACCGTCACCAACCCCGATTTGACCATCGGCTACGACCTGGCCACCTCCTGCATCTCCAGCGAGGACGGCCTGACCTGGACGGTGACCATCCGGGAGGACGTGCGCTTTTCCGACGGCCAGCCGCTGACGGCGCAAGACGTGGCTTTTACCTACAACACCGTTAAGGCGTCAAGCTCGGTCAACGACTTTACCATGCTCGATTACGCCGAGGCCAAGGACGGCGCCACCGTCCTATTCCATATGAAAACGCCCTTTTCCATCTGGCCTTATACCATGGCGATTGTGGGCATCCTGC
Source organism: uncultured Clostridia bacterium (assembly GCA_904420015.1). Lineage (GTDB taxonomy): Bacteria > Bacillota > Clostridia > Oscillospirales > Acutalibacteraceae > Solibaculum_A. The sequence continues at coordinate 83,186 of CAJFTS010000008.1, read as the reverse complement.
CGGAGCATGCCTACGACAGCGCCACCTACGGGCAAAACCCCATCGGGTCGGGCCGGTATCTCCTCAAGCAATGGGATCGGGGCCAGCAGGTAATTTTAGAGGCAAATCCCGATTATTACGGGGACGCTCCCAAGATCAAGCAGGTCACCATCCTCTTTATGGAGGAGGACGCGGCGTTTTTGGCCGTTAAGGCCGGCCAGGTGGACTTGGCCTACACCTCCGCCACCTATTCCGACCAGGCGCCGCAGGGTTATAACCTGCTGGCGTTTGAGAGCGTGGACAACCGGGGGATCAACCTCCCCGTCACCGGCAACCCGGTGACCTCTGATCTAGCGGTGCGGCGGGCCATCAACATCGGGGTGGACCGGCAGGAAATGATCGACCATGTCCTAAACGGTTACGGTACGCCGGCTTACAGCGTATGCGACAAGATGCCCTGGTACAATGCCGCTTCCCAAGTGGAATACGATCCGCAGGGTGCGGCTTCCCTGCTGGAGGAGGCGGGCTGGATCATGGGGGACGACGGCGTGCGGGTTAAGGACGGCGTCCGCGCCGAGCTGACCCTTCTGTACTCCAGCGAGGATTCGGTACGCCAGGCGCTGGCGGCCGATCTGGCAAGCCAGCTTAAAAAACTGGGCATCGCCTGCCAGATCGAAGGGGTCGGATGGGATACGGCCTACGACCGGGCTTTGTCCGACCCGCTGATTTGGGGCTGGGGGGCGCATACGCCCATGGAGCTATACAACATCTACCACACCATGGAGGATACGGGCAGCGCCCAGTATTCCCCCTATGCAAACCCCACGGTGGACGGGTATATGGACGCGGCCTTAGCCTGCGCCGATCTAGAGCAAGCCTACCAGCTGTGGCAGAAGGCCCAGTGGGACGGCTCCACCGGGGTGACGCAGGAGGGGGACGTCCCATGGGTATGGCTTGTCAACGTCAGCCATCTGTACTGGGCCCGGGAAGGGCTTGCAGTGGCTGAGCAGAAGATCCATCCCCACGGCCACGGCTGGTCTATCGTCAACAATGTGGATCAATGGAGCTGGTCATAAAAACAAGGGAACGCAAGCGAAAAGGAGGGACGAAAGATGAAGCACCGGCTGCAATTTGCGGGCAAAAAGCTGATTCGGATGCTTTTGCTGCTGCTCGGCGTGAGTCTGGCGGCCTTCCTGCTGATGAACGCCTCCCCCTTGGATCCGCTTGAGACCAACATCGGGCAGGCGGCCCTAGGCTCCATGAGCCAGGAACAGATCGCCGGTTTGCAGGAATACTGGGGGATGGACACGCCGCCGGTGGAGCGGTATCTGGGCTGGCTGTCCGATTTCGTGCGGGGGGATATGGGGACCTCCCTGCTCTACCGGCAGCCGGTGGCCCAAATCATTGGCCAGCGGCTGGCGAGCTCCCTGTGGCTGATGGCGTTTGCCTGGCTGTTCTCCGGAATCTTAGGGCTGATCCTCGGCGTCACGGCCGGCGCAACCCGCGGCAGATGGCCGGATAAGCTGATCCGGGGATACTGCCTTTTGATTTCCAGCACGCCCGCCTTCTGGCTGGCCATTTTGCTGCTGATGGTCTTTTCGGTATGGCTGGGAATCCTCCCCATCGGCCTGTCGGTCCCCATCGGGATGGACGCGGCTGGTGTGACGCTGGCGGACCGGCTGCGTCACGCCGTTTTGCCGGCGCTGACGCTGAGCATCACCGGCGTGGCCAACATTGCCCTGCACACCCGGGAGAAAATGGCGGACATCATGGAATCCGACTATCTGCTCTTCGCCCGGGCCAGAGGGGAATCCGGCCGTTCCATCCTGCTGCGCCATGGTTTGCGCAATGTAGCGCTGCCGGCCATTACCCTGCAATTTGCCTCCATCAGTGAGATCATCGGCGGCTCGGTGCTGGTGGAGCAGGTCTTTTCCTACCCCGGGCTGGGGCAGGCGGCCGTGACGGCGGGCCTGGGCAGTGACCTGCCCCTGCTGCTGGGAATTACGGTGGTAACCGCCGCTATGGTCTTTGGCGGGAATCTGGCGGCGGACCTGCTGTACGGCGCGGTGGACCCAAGGATTCGAAGGAGGGCGGCGAAAAGATGAAGAAAGACTGGAACCGCCGAAAATCCGCGGCCGTTTTGTTTAGCGCCTGCGCATTCGTCCTGTGTGCGGTGACGGCGGCGGGGCTCCTTCTCTCCGATTATGCAATGGAAACGGACTTTACGCAAAAGAACCTATCCCCCTCCCTTTCCCATCTGTTTGGAACCGACTGGATGGGACGGGACATGCTTGCACGCACGCTGACGGGGCTTTCCCTGAGTATACGCATCGGCCTTCTCACCGCACTGGTCAGCTGTGTGCTTGCCCTGCTGCTGGGGACGGCAGCAGCCACCCTCGGCCGCCGGGTGGACGCCTGTATCTCCTGGTGCGTGGATTTGTTTCTGGGGATCCCCCACATTCTGCTGGTGATGCTGCTTTCCCTGGCCTTCGGGAAGGGGCTTGCCGGGGTGGTGGCGGGGGTTTCCCTGAGCCACTGGCCCGCCTTAGCCCGCGTCGTGCGCGCCGAGGTATTCCAGCTGCGGCAGGCGCCTTATCTGCTTGCGGCGGAAAAGCTCGGAGTCTCCCGCTTTGCCGTTGCGCGCCGGCACCTCCTTCCCCATCTGCTGGCGCAGTTTCTCACCGGGCTGATTTTACAGTTTCCCCACGCCATTCTCCATGAGGCGAGCATCACCTTCCTGGGCTTCGGGCTGTCGCCGGAGCAGCCCGCCGTCGGAATCATCCTGTCGGAAAGCATGCGCTACCTTACCACGGGGAAATGGTGGCTGGCCTTGTTTCCCGGCCTCTCGCTGGTGCTGGTGGTCCTGCTTTTCGCCCGGATGGGCGAACGCCTGCGGCAAATGGGAAATCCGGCCAGCGTCCACCAATAGAAGGGAGCGAAAACGATGGAGCCGATTCTTTCGGTCAGGAACCTTTCCATTTCCTTTACCCAGTATACGTCGAAAACCCGCCGGCACCGGCTGCATGTAATCGACGACCTTTCCCTGTCCATCGAGGCGGGGCAGGTGGTGGCCGTGGTAGGGGCGAGCGGCTCCGGAAAAAGCCTGCTGGCCCATGGCATCCTTGGGATTTTGCCCTACAACGCCTTCCTGGAGGGGAGCATTCGCTACGGCGGGGAGGCTTTGGACCAGGCGCGGGCCGCACGGCTGCGGGGGAAGGAGATCGTTCTGGTTCCCCAGGGGGTCACCTATCTCGACCCCTTAATGAAGGTAGGGCCGCAGATCCGCAAGGGACGGAGGGGGAAACCCCTCCTAGACCGGTGCCGGGCGGTCCTGGCCCGTTACGGCCTTGGCCCCGAGGTGGAGGACGCCTATCCCTTTGCACTGTCCGGCGGTATGGCGCGGCGGGTGCTCATCTCTACGGCGGTCATCGAATCGCCCAGGCTAATCATTGCCGATGAGCCGACGCCGGGGCTGGACGCGCAGGCGGCCGGACGAATTATGGGCCATTTCCGGGAACTGGCCGACGGCGGCGCCGGCGTGCTTCTCATCACCCATGATCTGGAGCTGGCTTTGACGGTTGCAGACCGGGTGGCGGTCCTTTACGCCGGGCAGACGGTGGAGGAGGCACCCGCCTGCGCCTTTGCGGCGGGCAGGCTGCTGCATCCTTATACTAAGGCGCTGTACCAGGCCCTCCCGCAAAACGGGTTTATTCCGATCCCAGGGACGCAGCCCTATCCGGGTGAAATTGCGCAGGGATGCCTGTTTGCCCCCCGATGCGACCGATGTAGGGCGCAATGCAAGGAAGCGTCCATTCCCTACCGGGCGGTATCCAGCGGATATGTGCGTTGCCTAACGGCAGAGGAGGAGGAAACCGCATGACCTTGGAGGCGAAACAGGTAAGCTTCGGCTATGCAGGGCAGGGGCAGGAGAGGGTTCTCAGGCAGGTAAGCCTGACCATCCGGCCGGGCGAACGGGTCGGCCTGTCCGCCCCCAGCGGCCGGGGAAAAACGACGCTGTGCAAGCTGCTGGCCGGGTATGAGCGGCCGGACAGCGGGCAAATCCATCTCGGTGGAAAGCCGCTTGCGTCCTTCCGGGGCTTTTGCCCGGTTCAAATGATCTGGCAGCACCCGGAGACCGCTTTAGACCCGCTGCTTCGGCTGGGGGAAACCCTTCGGGAGGCAGGCCCCGTCGAGCAGAGGCTGCTTGATGCTTTGCACATTTCGCCCGCCTGGCTTTCCCGCTATCCCGGCGAGCTTTCCGGCGGCGAGCTGCAGCGCTTCTGCATTGCCAGGGTCCTGCGCCCGGGCCTTCGCTTTCTGCTGTGCGACGAAATCACCGCCATGCTGGATTTGATCACCCAAGCGCAGATTTGGCGCTTTTTGATGGAGGAAGCCGACCGGCGCAGGCTGGGGCTTCTGATCGTCAGCCACAACCGGCAGCTTTTGAAGGCCCTGTGCACCCGTGTGGAGCAGCTGGAAAAATAGAAAATCCGCGGGCTATTCCATAGGGCAAGGCGGGAACCCTGGGCGGCAGTAAACGATCTGCCGTGGCAATGAGAACCGCTCTGGGCTCAAAAGCCCCCTCCAAAGATATGACCATTCCAACAAAGGGATAAACCCCTTGCTTTTGAAAACGGCCTTTCCGTTCAATCGGCCGCGGTATGGGGCTCGCCGGAGCATCGGCAATATGTTCCATGGCAAAGAAGGCCCGTTCCCTTACCGGGGCAGTCCGTCACCGCACCTCCCATCCGGCCGCCCTATCCGGCGGCGTAGGGAAGAAAAAAGCACGGTCTCCCCTTTTTGCTTTGCAGGGGATCGGGGATCGGCAACGGCGCGGGGATCGGACATCGGCAGCGGCGTGCGCCGCGGGAGGGCGTGCGGTTCCCGGCCGGGCGCAATCCATTGGGGACCGCTTCATCCCCGCCGCTGCCCGCCGGCGGCCGAAGATTTACCGCCCTATCCGGCGGCAGGCGCAATCATTGTATGCGTTCAGGAGGGACGGGGCGGCCTGCGGCCGGTACGGCGTGGCTTCGGCCGGGAAGGGGCGGCCCCCTCTCTCCCGGCGCTTTTTCGCCGGCGGCTGCGGGACGTCAAGCCCTTGCCGGCAGGACGATAAGCGGAGCAATGCGGCAGGCGGTATAGGAAACTTTGGGATAAGCAAAGATGGGGTTTTAACAAACGCCATCGCTTTCTTTTTCTCTACCGGCTAGGCCGGTGTTTGTCGACAGAATAGGAACAGCGCGGCGCCGATGAGCACCGCGCTGTTCCTATTCTCCGCCTGTGGTGAATTCACTGAACTGAGCCTCAAGGCCAACCGACGGCACCGACACGCTTTTCAGCGCCCCGGTCTCGCGGTCCATGGAAATGGTAAAATCACCCGAATCGGTTTTGCCGTGTAAAACCAGCTCGTTCTCCCCCGTCTCAATGGACATCCCCTCTTGAGCCGCCGTGCGGTTGAAAACATCAATCAAAATACTGCCGAACAGAGAATCCGGCAGGGTGGCGGGATCGATGCCGATGGAAAGGCCAAGGTATCCCAGCTGTATCTCCTCGCCGTTCCATCCCACCGTAAGCCCTTTCAAGCTGGCGGGCTCGAGCACCTCAATGGTATACTGCCCCGTGGAAGGGCTGGTAACCTTAGCTTTGATGTCCATCTCGTTATAATGGACGTCCGCCACGCAGGAAAACGGATTCTTGAGGGTATCCGGCTGGGAGGCGCCTCCTCCTCCCCCTTGGCTGCCGCAGCCGGTCAGCAGAAGAAGGAGAGCCAGCAGCAGGCCCGTCAACTTTTTGATCACATGCATCACCCTTGCGTTTCAATCTCGAGAAAGAGCGCAGGCAGCCGATCAAGCAGATCGGAGGGCAGCATGGCCTGAGCGGAAAGCGCTGCAGCCGTTTGATCTCCCGCCTTTCCGTGCAGATAGACTCCGCACATGGCGGCATCCCAGGGGGACATCCCCTGCGCCAGGAAAGATGCGATCATCCCTGCCAGAAGGTCCCCGCTGCCGCCCTTTGCCATGCCGGGGTTCCCGGTGGTATTGATCAGGCACCGCCCATCCGGCAGGCCGATCACCGTTCCCGCCCCCTTGAGAACCAGAATCACTCCGTGTTCCGTCGCAAAGGAACGGGCGGCTTGCAGGCGGTCGGCCTGGATCTCCTCAATGGACATGCCGGTCAGACGGGCCATTTCCCCGGGATGCGGCGTCAGAATCAGAGGTGCGCCGGCTCTTTTCCATATATCTATATGCTCTGCGGCACAGTTTATGCCGTCCGCATCCAGCACAATGGGTACTGTTGCGTGCACCAGCAGATCCTCCACAATCTTCCGGGTATCCGGATTGCAGCCCAGCCCACAGCCGATCAGGCAAGCGGAGGACGCCCGCAGCCGGCTGCGCAGCACCGGCGCGCCTTCCGCCGACAGGGTGCCGCCCTCGGTCTGGGGCAGCGGGCAGAGCACCGGCTCGGTCAGCCGTCCGGCCAAAATGGTACACGCCTCCCTGGGTGCGGCCAGGTAGACAAGCCCCGCCCCGCAGCGCAGGGCGGCGCTGACGCTCAGGTAGGCCGCGCCGGTCATTCCCTGGCTACCGGCCACGCAAAGGAGCTTGCCGTAATCCCCCTTATTGGTATTGGCCCGGCGGGGCGGGAAGCAGAGACGCACCGCCTCTTCCCCGATGCCGCTGGTCTCGCTGTCCATTCGGCAAAGGATCTCCGGCGGGATCCCCACCTGCGCCACCTCCACCCGGCCGCAGGAATCCTTCGCGGGATAGACCTCATGCACCGGCTTTGTGGTGGAAAAGGTAATCGTCAGGTCGGCATGCACATGCAGGGACGACGCCCTCCCGCTGTCGCTGTCGAGGCCGCTGGGGACGTCTAAGCTCACGACCGGTACGGACGCACGGTTGATTGCGCTGACAACCTCGTCGTAGGGAGGACGGAGCTCTCCATGAAAGCCGATGCCGAACAGGGCGTCCACCACCAGACCGGCAGAGGGTAAAACGGATATCCCCTCCTCTGCATTTTCCACAAGGGTGACCGGCAGCCCTTCCAACAGGGTAAGCATATAGGCCGCGTCCTCCGTCTTGGGAGGCCCCCCCGCCAGCACCGCCCACACCCGGGCGCCCGCCTCGCAGAGGCGGCGGGCGACAACCAATCCGTCCCCGCCGTTGTTCCCCTTGCCGCAGAATACGGCCACCGGCAAATCCGGTTTTCCATAGGCCGCCCAGATCCGGTCGGCCGCAGCCCGGCCGGCGTTTTCCATCAGCTGCCGGTAACCGATACCTTCCCGGACCGCTTCAGCTTCCATCAAGCGTGTGGCCTGCGCGGTTAAAATCTGCATTTCTTTTCCTCCCTTTGCAAAAAACGCCCGCGACGAAGAAAAGCTTCGTACCCGGGCGTTTTTTCATTCTGTTGTTGCATATTCGGCCTCAAACCCGCCTCTTCCCTATCCTATGGCGAAACAGGCGGCTGTATGCGAAAAATCCAATCGACGATCCCTTACAGCCCTTCCCGGGATATATTGCGGTTGAGGAAGGACACGATGGTTTTCAGGGTGCGTTCATCCGGCTCCATCACCAAAAGGACATGGCCCATGGTATCATGGTTGAATACCGCATAATAGAGCCCCTCCCCTTCCCGCTTGGAGGCCAAGGTCAACCGGGTGGAAAAGCGGCGGTTGGCGAACTTCTGCGGCGCATACCGGCCGAAATCCTCAAAATCCCGGCAGGAGACGGTGACGATCCGCTTGCGCTTGCGGCGGGCGATAATCCGGTCCACATCCAGCTCGCCGTTTGTAATGATGTATTCAAACTCAATGTTCTGATTGGAGATGAGCATATATGCGCCGTAGATGATGCCTAAGATCAAGACGAAAGCGATTTCCGGCATACCGAGAAACCACCAGCCCAGATAGGTCAAGACGGCGGCCAGCACGATGGCGCCGAGAATGATAAGAATGATAACCGCAACGTCCTTGCCCTCTTTTTTGCGCTTGACCAATTGCTCAATAAAAACGTCCATGAATAAGAGGCACATCCTTTTCTATCGGTATAAAACCGTGATTTACAGCTGAAAAAGTTCCGATTCGCGTAATTTTTAAAGTATTATACCACAAATTTCTGACAATTTCAATCGTATTTTCAAACCGCTTGCATTTTGGCAGGCGACGTGGTATAGTAAGGAAAACGCAGTGAGGAAGAGAGTAAGCGCGGGTATGCAAAAGCGGCAAAGAGAGAAACCGCCTGCGGCTGGAAGCGGGTTCCCGTTGGTACAAGCGCCGAAGTTCACTTCTGAGCGGCATGGCCGAGCGGCTTTTGTCCGGGTAGGCTGTGACGGTCCGGCGCCGTTAACGGCCGCGTGAGTGTTTGCTTATGCAAAAAGTAGGGTGGTACCGCGGAAGCTCGCTTTCGTCCCTTTCTTTGGAAAAGGGCGGGAAGCGGCTTTTTTTATTTTACATAAGAGGTGATTCACAGATGAGGCAGCAGCTGGAAGACATCAAAAAGCGGGTGGAAGAAGAGCTTGCAAAGGTCGATGTCCAGCAGGAGCTGGAAAACCTTCGCATCCGCTTTTTGGGCAAGAAGGGAGAGCTTACCTCCATCCTAAAGCAGATGGGCAAGCTTTCCGCTGAGGAGCGTCCGGTGATCGGGCAGCTGGCCAACGAGATCAGGGGCCAGCTGGAAAGGGAGATCGAGGAACGCGGGCAGAAGCTCAAGGCGATGGAAACCGAACGCCGGCTCAAGGCCGAGCGCATCGACGTGACCATGCCGGGCAAGCGGCATGAGCTGGGCTACAAGCATCCGCTGTCCATTGTGCTCGACGAGCTCAAGGAAATCTTTTTGGGAATGGGCTTCGACGTGGTGCAGGGGCCGGAGGTGGAGAGCGATTACTACAATTTCGAGGCGCTCAACATCCCGAAAAACCATCCGGCCCGGGATACCCAGGACACCTTCTATATCAACGACAGCATCCTTCTGCGTACCCAGACCTCTCCCGTGCAGATACGCACCATGGAAAAGCAAAAGCCCCCTATCCGCATCATTGCGCCGGGCCGGGTCTACCGTTCCGACGCGGTGGACGCCACCCACTCCCCCCTCTTCCATCAGATCGAGGGCTTGGTGGTGGACAAGGGGATCACCATGGCGGACCTGAAGGGAACGCTGGAGGTGTTCGTCAAGCGGCTCTACGGCGAGGATGCGGTGGTGCGCTTTCGGCCCCATCACTTCCCCTTTACCGAACCGTCCGCCGAAGTGGACGTACAATGCTTCCACTGCCACGGGGAAGGCTGCCGGCTGTGCAAGGGCGAGGGCTGGATTGAAATCCTCGGCTGCGGCATGGTACACCCGAAGGTGCTCTCCATCTGCGGGATCGACCCGGAGGAGTACAGCGGGTTTGCCTTCGGCGTAGGGCTGGAGCGGCTCGTTATGCGGCGCTTTAACATTGACGACCTGCGCTTGTTCTATGAAAACGATCTGAGATTCCTGTCACAATTCTAGGAGGTGAAGTTCCATGCAGCTTTCGATGAGATGGCTCCATGATTTTGTAGAAGAGATCCCGGCTACCAACCGGGAATATGCCGAACGCCTGACGATGACCGGTTCGAAGGTGGAAGGCTGGGAGGAAGAAGGCAGTGAGCTCAACAAGGTGGTTGTGGGAAAAATTTTGGAGCTCGCCCCCCATCCCAACGCCGACAAGCTCCAAATCTGCCAGGTTGACGTGGGCGACGGCGCCCCTTTGCAGATCGTCACGGGTGCGAAAAACGTGGCGGTGGGGGACCTGGTGCCGGTGGCGCTGGACGGCTCGAGCCTGCACGGCGGGGTAAAAATCAAGAAGGGCAAGCTGCGCGGGGTGGCGTCCAACGGCATGCTCTGCTCGGTGGCGGAGCTGGGGATCACCACCCACGATTTCCCCTATGCCATTGACGACGGCATTTTTATTTTGCAGGAGGACTGTCGCGTCGGCCAGGATATCCGGGAAGCGATCGGGTACAATGATACGGTGTTCGAGTTTGAGATTACCTCCAACCGCCCCGACTGCCTGTCGGTCATCGGCCTGGCCCGTGAGACGGCGGTCAGCTTCGGCAAGCCCCTCAAGCTGCACACGCCGGTGGTCAAGGGCGGCCATGGGGACGTCAACGGGCTTTTGAAGGTGCGGGTGGAAGCCCCCGACCTGTGCCCCCGCTACTGCGCACGGGTGGTCAAGAACGTGCGGGTAAAGCCCTCGCCCCGCTGGATGCGGGAACGGCTGCGCGCAAGCGGCGTGCGCCCCATCAACAACATTGTGGACATCACCAATTACGTGATGCTCGAATACGGCCAGCCAATGCACGCCTTCGATCAGAAATATCTGAAGGAGCAGCAGATTGTGGTGCGCCGGGCGAAGGAAGGCGAAAGCATTGTAACCCTCGACGGCGTGGAGCGCAAGCTAAGCCCCGATATGCTGGTAATCGCCGACCAGGATAAGCCCAGCGCCGTCGCCGGCGTTATGGGCGGCGAATACAGCGGGATTATGGACGATACCAGCACCATCGTCTTTGAATCGGCCTGCTTTGCGGGCCCGTCAGTCCGCATTACGGCGAAAACGCTGGGGATGCGGACCGATTCCTCCGCCCGGTTTGAAAAGGGGCTCGATCCCAACAACTGCATCCCTGCCTTGGAGCGGGCCTGTGAGCTGGTAGAGCTGCTGGACGCGGGCGACGTGTGCGACGGGATCATCGATGTGAACAATTCCTCCGGCGAGCGGCGCAAGCTGGCGCTGGAACCGGAATGGATCAAGCGGTTCCTCGGCATTTCCATTTCCGAAGAGGAAATGGTCCAAATCCTCCAAAAGCTTGATTTTGAGGTAAAGGAGGGCGTGGTTGCGGTTCCCACCTTCCGGGCGGACGTAGAGCATAAGGCGGATGTGGCCGAGGAAATCGCCCGGTTCTACGGGTATGACCGGATTCCCACCACCCTGGTGGGGGGATCGGCCCAGGGCAAGCTGACCGAGGAGCAGAAGTTCGAGCGGATGGTGAACGACACCATGCAGGCGCTGGGCTACTCGGAGATTATGACCTATTCCTTCATCAGCCCGAAATTCTACGATAAAATCGGGCTGCCGTCCGATTCTCCTTTGCGCCGGTCGGTGACCATCGCCAACCCCTTGGGCGAGGATACCAGCATCATGCGCACCATTGCGCTGCCCTCCCTGTGCGAAGCCTTGTCCCGCAATTATTCCAACCGCAACCTGTCGGCCTCCCTGTACGAGATCGCAACCGAATATATCCCCAAGGAGAGCGACAGCGAGCTGCCGGTGGAAAAGCAAAGCGTGGTCATTGGCGCTTACGGGGAAGGGACGGATTTCTTCTCCCTGAAGGGCGCGGTGGAGGCGCTTTTGGAGAAAGCGCGGGTCTTTGACTACGACGTACAGCCAACCGAGGAATACGCCTTCCACCCGGGCCGGTGCGCCCAGCTGCTCAAGGACGGCAAGGTGTTCGGCGTGATCGGCGAGCTGCATCCGAAGGTGCTGGAAAACTACGGGCTGGGGGCGCGCGCCTGTGCGGCGGTGCTCGATTTTAACGCGCTCTTTGCCTTGCGCGATCCGGTACGCCAATACCAGCCGCTTCCGAAATTCCCGGCGGTGACGCGGGACCTGGCCTTTGTCTGCGACGATGAAATCCCGGTGCTGGCCCTCAAAAAATCCATCGCGGCGGCGGCCGGCTCTCGATTGGAGAAGGTCACGCTGTTCGACGTCTACAAGGGCAAGCAGGTGGCCGACGGCAAGAAGAGCGTGGCCTTCAATCTGGTGCTGCGTTCCGCCGACGGCACCCTCAAGGATGAGGACGCGGACGCCATTGTCAAAAAAGTGCGCAAAGCCCTGACTGACCTGGGGGCGGAGCTGCGTTCCTAGTTTCATACAGGTTTTTCAATAACCGCACTGTAAATTCATACACGATTGCCAAAATCGGGCTTGCAAATCGGGGCCTTGTATCGTAAAATAGAGGGCGAGGTGATTCCCATGTTTGATAAAACCATGACCTTTTCCATTTCCGGCGACAAGGAGGACGAGCTGCGGCGTACCCTGACGGCGGTGTACGACGCGCTGCGGGAAAAGGGGTATAACCCGATTAATCAGATTGTCGGGTATATTTTATCGGAGGATCCCACCTATATCACGACGCACAACAACGCGAGAAGCCTGATTCGGAAAATTGACCGGGACGAATTGCTGCAAGAGCTGGTCAAGTCGTATTTGGGCGAATAAAAGGGTTGACAGCCCTTCGTTTGGGTGTTATGATAGGCCACAAAGAGAAAAACCTGGGAAGCGAAGTGGCTTTGGCAGAGGGTTTCTTTCAGAGAGCCGGGGGGGTGCAAGCCGGCAGGAACGCTGCCTAAGATGCCGTTGGGTCGCTGAGGGCGGAAGGAAAACCGGAAGGCTTCCGGTGAGTAATGTCCGACGTTTGCCCGCGTTAAGGGTGTGAAGCGTGTTGGCGCTTTGAATGGAGATGGCCGGTTTTCTGCCGGCAATCAAGGTGGTACCGCAGGTGGTGAGACAGCCTGTCCTTGTGTAAGGACAGGCTGTTTTTGTTTGAAAACCCGGAAAACGGAAGGTCTTGTCCCAAAAGAAAGGAGCCAATTATGAAAAAGGATCAAATTCCCCATCAGATTCTGTTGCCTGCAAGCGAGCTTCCCAAGCAATGGTATAACGTTCGTGCCGATATGCCCAACCTCCCCGCTCCCTACCTGAGCCCCCGCACCCACAAGGAAGTAACCATGGAGGAGCTCAACGCCATCTTCCCCAAGGGGATCATCGAGCAGGAGCTGACGACCGAACGCTACATCGATATCCCGAAGGCGGTCATGGAGAAATACGAGCTGTTCCGTTCTACCCCCATGCACCGGGCCTACGAACTGGAAAAGGCGCTGGGCACCCCGGCGCGCATCTACTATAAGTATGAGGGCACCAACCCCTCCGGCAGCCACAAGCTCAATTCCGCCATTCCTCAGGCCTACTTCAACAAGGCGGAGGGCATCAAGCGGCTGACGACCGAGACGGGCGCCGGGCAGTGGGGCACCGCGCTGTCCATGGCTACCAAGATGTTCGACATGGACTGCACCGTCTACATGGTCAAGGTAAGCTATCAGCAGAAGCCCTACCGCCGCTCCATAATGCAGATGTACGGCGCCAGCGTCATCCCCTCCCCCTCCGGCCAGACCGAAGCAGGCCGCGGCATTCTGGCAAAAACACCGGAAACCAACGGCTCGTTGGGCGACGCCATTGCCGAGGCGGTGGAGGACGCCGTTTCCCACAGCGACACCAACTACGCTTTGGGCAGCGTTCTCAACCATGTGATCCTGCACCAGTCCATCATCGGCCTGGAGGCGAAAAAGCAGTTGGAAATGGTGGATGAGTACCCGGACATCGTCATCGGCTGCAACGGCGGCGGCTCGAATTTTTCCGGCATTGCCTTCCCCTTCTTAAAGGATACCTTTGACAAGAAGGCGAATCCCACCTTTATCGCCGTCGAGGCGGAAGCCTGTCCGAAGCTGACAAAGGGCGTTTTTACCTACGACTATGGAGACAGCGCCGGAATGGCGCCCATCACCATGATGTATTCGCTGGGCCATTCCTTCCGCCCCTCCGGCATCCATGCGGGCGGCCTGCGTTATCATGGGGACTCCCCCCTGCTTTCCCAGCTGTATCACGACGGCTACATCCAGGCAGCGGCGGTCGGCCAGAAGGAGGTCTTTGAGGCGGCGCTGCTCTTTGCCCAGACGGAGGCCATTGTTCCCGCTCCCGAATCCTCCCACGCCATCTGCCAGGCCATCAAGGAAGCGCGCAAGTGCAAGGAAAGCGGGGAGGAAAAGGTCATCCTCTTTAATCTCTCCGGCAACGGCTACTTTGATATGACCGCTTACGATATGTACCTGTCTGGAAAGATCGGCGAGGGTATTCCCGGCATCGAGGAGGAGATTGCCCGGGCACAGGGCGAGATTCAGGCTCTGGGCCTGTAAAATACCGCTTGTCGAATCGGGTTGGCTCTTTTTCCTTTACATCGGTGTGAAAATCTGCTAAAATGATTTAGTTATCGATGGAAGAATAGATTCGTTTCGTACGAGCTGATAAAAGGAGGTCGATTCCGATGGCAAACGCGGCGAAGAAGAGTAAATTTCTGCTTTATAAGGGCAAACCGTTGGTCCGCTGCGGAAAGACGATTTATTATGGCAATATGTCGGATAAATACGTGGTCATGCTGCAGATTTTAAGCACCAAACCCTTTAAGGACATGGAGGTGCCGGACCGGGTGCTGGTCCAGCTGATGGACACCGATCCACAGGTGCGCATCCGCGACCGGATTGTGAAAAAAACCGAGAAGGATGGCCTGTATAACGCCATTGACGTGGGCGCAATCTGGCTGGAACGGGCTTTAACGGACAAATAAGAAAGAGAAAAAACCGGGAGCTTGGATGATCCAAGCTCCCGGTTTTTTGTTGCCTTTCGGCTTAACAAAAACCCCTGGTTTTACCAGGGGTAAGTATAAAAAGCTTGGGCAAGAAAAAAGTAAAAATATGGTTCTTGTATCAAACGAGAAAGAAACGCACAGGTTTTCTAAAAGAAACGCGGGGATTTTCACGGAAAGTTTGCCTGTTGCAGAATGCTATGGAATACCAAAGAAAACTGGTTTCCCAGTTGCAGGGCGAGCGATGCGATGATAGTTTTTCAGTACCCCTTCCTAGGGTCAGCAAGTTCTGACCCCTCTGGGGTCTGGGTAAACCACTCGTTTACGAGTGGTTTTGATTTTATCGGCAAAAGCCCCCTTGGCTCTGGGGGAAATCAAACGCCTGAAAGATAGGATAGCGCAAAGGGATCCCTTTTTGCAGCGTAAATTAGGAGGCATTGACGTGGCAAAGCCGCGATAGGGATACCCTATCTTTTTTGGAGCGGCAGTCCCCTAAAAAATAGCCATTGCCTCGGTTCTTCTGGGACCGAAGGCGCGGGAGGAATGTTTGGACGGGTTGGCCCGTAATGCGAAGGGAACCTTCCGTACCCTTTGAGAGGTTAGAGCTTACTGTCCCTCTGGCGTCTGCGCAGACCCTCTCGTTTCCCGCTGGGTTTCATTGCCGCCTAGAAGGAGGCCGCCCCGCTGCGGCGGTTGGTCTGCTTTGCTCTCTTTCGCCAAGCCCGCGCTTTCCAGTAAAAGGCGCAGCGAACATCCCCTTCGGTTATGACAGAAGCTTGCGGAATTCCTCTTCGGTTAGAATGGGAATTTGAAGCTTTTGGGCTTTGGTGAGCTTGCTGCCCGCATCCTCCCCGGCAAGCAGATAGGTGGTTCGTTTGGACACGCTTCCCGACACCCGGCCCCCGTGTTCCTCAATCAGCTTGCCCGCCTGGGCGCGGGTCAGGGTAGGCAGGGTCCCGGTGAGGACAAAGGTCTGCCCTTCCAAGCGGGTGTCCTCCACCACCGATTTATCCTCCATATTCAAACCGCACGCCTTGAGCGCTTCAATCAGATGGCGGGTTTGTGGCAGGGCGAAAAAGGCGGCGACGCTCTGGGCCATAATACTGCCGTAGCCGTCGATCTCGGCGATCTCTTCCTCCGTGGCGTCAAACAGCGCGTCCATCCGCTTGAAATGCTGGGCCAGGAGCTTTGCGGCCTTTTGACCGATATGGCGGATGCCCAGTGCGAAAAGAAGCCGGTAAAGGTCGTTGGCTTTGGTCTTTTCAATGGCGGCGAGCAGATTGGAGGCCGACTTCTCCCCCATCCGCTCAATCTGCGCTACCTCCTCCGCCTTGAGGCGGTAGAGATCGGGCGGGGACTGCACAAGGCCGTTCGCCATGAGCTGCTCGAGCACGGCGGGGCCTAAGCCGTCGATATCCATCGCGTCCCGGGAGGCAAAATGAATCAGATGGCGCAGACGCTGGGCGGGACATTCGGGGTTGTCGCACCGGATGGCCGCCTCCCCTTCCTCCCGCACCACAGGCGCCCCGCAGGAGGGGCATTGGGCGGGCATTTGAAAGGGGACGGCGTGATCGGCATGGCGGGTTACCGCCACCACCTCGGGAATGATGTCCCCCGACTTGCGCAGTACCACCGTATCTCCAATGCGAAGCTGCTTTTCTTCAATAAAGTCCTCGTTGTGCAGGGTGGCGCGGGACACGGTGGTACCCGCCAGGGTAACCGGCTCAAAGATCCCGATGGGCGTCAGCGTGCCAGTACGGCCGACGTTGACCTCCACCTGCAACAGCACCGTCTCCTTCTCCTCCGGCGGGTATTTAAAGGCCGCCGCCCATTTGGGGAATTTCGAGGTGCTTCCCAGCCGCCTGCGCTGTTCGAATTCATCTACCTTCACAACCGCCCCGTCGATATCGAAAGGAAGGCTCCCTCTCAGGTCGCCGATGCGGGCAATTTCTCCGAGTACCTCTTCGATGCTGGAACAGACCCGGTAAAAGGGGATGATTTTCAGCCCCAGTTCCCGCATCCGCTCCAGAGACTGGGCGTGTCCGGTCAGGGTTTCCCCCTCTATCTGCTGAATATTAAACAGGAAGATATCCAGCCCTCTTGACGCAGTCACCTGCGAATCCTTCTGGCGAAGGCTGCCGGCAGCGGCATTGCGGGGGTTTTTAAAGGGCTTTTCCTCATTGAGCTCCTGCCGCTCCACCAGCTTCTCAAAGCTGCCCCGAGGCATGTACACCTCCCCGCGCACCTCAAGGAAAGGGAGCGGGCAGGTCAGCCGCAGCGGGACGGAACGGATGGTACGCAGGTTGGCGGTCACGTCCTCGCCGGTAACGCCGTCCCCGCGGGTGGAGCCCCGTACCAGCACGCCGTTTTCGTATTCCAGTGAAACCGACAGCCCGTCAATCTTCGGTTCCACCACATAGCGGGGAGCTTCCACCGTTTCACGTACCCTGCGGTCGAAATCCAATAGCTCCTCCTTTGAAAAGACATCCTGCAGGCTTTCCATGGGAACCTGATGGACAACCGGAGAGAAGAGGGTATCCGCCGCACCGCCCACCCGCTGGGTGGGCGAGTCGGGGGTAATCAGCTCGGGATGCTCCCCTTCCAGGGTTTCCAGCTCCCGCAGCAGCTTGTCGTATTCATAATCCTCGATTTCCGGGTTGTCCTCTACATAGTATTTATGGTTATGATAATGAAGCTGCTCGCGCAGCTCCTTGATGCGGTTTTTTACCCGATCCATATGAAATTCCCATCCTTTTTCTTCACTCACCCAAAGGCAAGCGCCTGTTTTCATAAAACAGACGCCCGCCAAATGGGAAGAAATCTGCTTCCGCCGTCCAGCCGGCCGCCCGGCGGCCCATTGTCCGCCTCCGTTGTCATCCCGGCGGCACAGGAGGCGGCCAGCCTTTATTATACCACATTTTGAAACGAAAACACGGTTATTTTGCGTCGGCCCCATAGTCCATAATGATATTCGGCAAATCGGTGCTGGGTGTGACGACATTGGTAAAGGAATCGGGTACCTCGCCGACGATGACGGTCTCCGCCACAAGGAAATTGGTGGTGATTTCGGCGGTGGTATAATACCCGGGCATCATGATATAGACGATCGCCCGGACCGAAAGGGTCAGTTCGTGCTTGGTCTGGTTGATGCCCGCGGAGCTGAAATTGCTTTGCAGGTCGGCGATTACCGTCCCGGTCAAGGTAATTTTCAGCGGGATGCGCGGGCCGCGCCCAGCCATAAAGCTGTTATTGAAAAGATTCCCCAGAGGGATTCCTGCATCCTGTATGTCGCTGGCGGAAAACCGGTCCTGAATGGCGGAGGTGATCTGGGATTTCATTTGATTGATATGGACCACATCCGACTCGATGGAGGTGACCTTTCCTTCCGAAGTCTGGGTGACATGGACCAGGTCCTCATAGCCGATGCCCTGCTTGGCAAGCTCCTCGGTTACTGCGTCGTTAATGGCTTTGGTAGAGAGAATGGTGGCCTGGCTTTGCGCGGCGCTTTGCAGGACCGGACGAAGCTGGGAATCAAGTGCAAAAAACAGGAGCACCAAAATAACAACAAACAGGAAAAACCGGGCTTTTCCTCCCAGTCTCCTGCGTTTTCTCGGCCAATAGCGCCTCATATCCGCCCACTTCCCTTCCGGATCTCTCTGGTTCATTCCAGTATATCCGGTTTTGCAAAAAGGGTTCCGAAAATTTGATTTTCGACGGCAAATAGGGATAAAAACGGCGGTTTTCTTCTTTTTGCGCTTTTTGAAGAGCTGGAAGGGACCGTCGTTTCCTTCGCGCGGCGGCAGTGGCCGGAAGGAGAAGCGTCCGCAACGGGGCTGGCGGGATCGATTGATCCCGGCTGGGAAAAGGCAGGCAGTCGAGGTGTTCACCATTTTTTCATGATTTGTTCTCGGTTTGCTTACGTTTTTTCGCAAATTTCGACACACTTGACTGATAAACTAAGAAGCAAGAGATCAGAACCTCCCATCCATGTTCCAACAATCCTCTCCTTATCCTCAAACGGGTACCTCCCACAGACGGTACCCGTTTTTGCTGTCTATTTCTTTCAGGTTAAAGAAAAGGCGGCTTTATCGAGGCGTTCTCCTAGACAGCGCGTACCGAACAAATACGTAAGCCCAGGACAGGCATGGGCCGGCCTCCTAAAAGGCGCTGAAAAACGGTCTTTGCAGCACATCCACCGCAACCGCGAAAGCCGTTCTACCTCTATCGTTTTCTGCTAAGAGCGAAACGTTCCGTTTCGTTCGTTTCTCCCTATGCTAGGAAGGGAACGCTATTTATTCCCATCGGCAGATGGACGGTTTTCGGT
The DNA here is from genome assembly GCA_904420015.1 of uncultured Clostridia bacterium. Taxonomy (GTDB): domain Bacteria; phylum Bacillota; class Clostridia; order Oscillospirales; family Acutalibacteraceae; genus Solibaculum_A. The sequence continues at coordinate 64,452 of CAJFTS010000008.1, read as the reverse complement.
ACAAAGGACGGTTCCCTATCCCGTGGTTTTCTTTATACAAGTCAAACGCCCCGGCCCTGTCCAGACAGGGCCGGGGCGTTTTGCCGGAAGTATATTAATTGGTTATCCGCGGGTAAGGGTGGTTTCGACTACAAAATCGGTGTCGATCCACTGGGTCGCGGCAGCGTCCTTGATCTTCAGTTCAAAGACGCGCTTACCGGGTGTTCCTACCGCAATGGTATATGTCCAGGTACGCACGCCGCCCTGATCTGCGTAGCTGACGCTGCCGGCCATTCCGGTCCCGGACTCATTGAAAAGGGCGATCTTGGAAACGGAAGTGCTGGTTTTTACGGTAAAGGTTAGGGGCTGGTTGACCGTACCGGCCGCCGGTCCTTCTGCTTTGTACACCTCCGCCTTCACTGCCGGGTCTACCGCCGCGTCGCTGATTTGCAGCGAAACAGAGGCGGCATACCGGTCGGTCCCGTCCATATCCCTTAGCATTACATCCAGCTCCCGGCTTCCCTTGGTACCCAGAGCAAAGGTCATGGTATACCTTGCGTCGCCGTTTCCGAGGGATTCCTTGGTCCACTGGGTGGCAAGATAGGAGCCGTTTTCGCTGCGCAGGATCGCGCGCTGCAGGTCGTCGGCCGCGATGACCGTCACGGTGATGGGCTCGTTGACGGCATAGACCGCCTTATCCGCCGCAGCGGTCACCGGCTTCTCCTCTACCACGATCTCCTGGGCAAGGCTGTCCTCGAGAAGCTGGACCTGGATGGAATCGGCGGTATAGCTGGCCTTGCTGGAGGTTCGCAAGCCGACCGAGCCGACCGAATAGGTATCGTCCTGATAGACGGTGACCAAAGCGCCGTTGACATAGACGACATAGGTGTTACCGATGGCATAAATCTCAAAGTCCACCCGATCGCCCACCGCCAAGACGGCATACGGGACATTCGCCTTCTCCACATAGGCGCCGTCGACGCAGGTGTAGAGGATCATGGACTTGTAACCGAAGCTGACCATCATGTGGTTCTTTTCATCTTGGGCGCGCAGGATCACGTCGGGACTCAGCTCGCCAAGCGTAAGGGTGCCGGAATATTTGTAGTTTTTCCATTCCTTCGCGCCTTCGCCGTTATAGTAGGCGGTTACGCCGTTGCCCACATGGAGAACGCCGCCGTTAACGGTGAGGTTCCCCGCATTCTTGCCCACAAAGGCGCTCATGTCGGGGTTGGTGAAGTCATTGGAATAGAGGGTTTCTGCCGACAATGCGGCCAGATAGGTCTTTAAGATATCCTCCTGTAATGCCTCCAGGTCGGCATAGGAAGCACGCAGCACGGTGGAACCCGCCTTCTTGGCAAGCACACTGCCGTCCTCCTGGATGGTGAGGACAGCGGGATCGTCCGCCTGCAAGGCTGCCTGATAAGGAAGCTCCTGCAGCTCCCCGGTACGGGTGGCAAGCTTAACGTCCGCATAGAAGCAATCGCCGCGGGTCACACGGTCGGGTGCGTCAAGCACCAGATAGGGAACGAATTCCCGCAAGCCGTCGATGGCCTGCTGCAGCGCGGCAACCGCCTCGATCACCTGCGCCTCGGTCACCGCATCCGGGTTTTCGAGCAGCTTTTCTGCGGCAAGGATGGCCTCCTGCAACGCTTCATAGCTCTCAAGGGTGTAATTTCCTTCCTCGATGGCCTGGGCTTCCTCAAGCTTATCCTTGAGCGGATCGGTGGGCAAGGTAGCCGTTTCCACCACGATCTCCTGCGAAAGGCTCTCTTCCAGGATTTCCACCTTCAGGTCGTCGGCGGTGTAGCTGGCCTTGCTGGAGGTTCGCAAGCCAACCGAGCCGGCCGGATAGGTATCGTCCTGATAGATCGTCACCAAAACGCCGTTTACATAGACGATGTAGGTGCTGCCGACGGCATATATCTCAAATTCATCGAAGCCGTCCGCAGCCAGGCAGGAATACGGAATGTCCGCCTGGGCCTCATAGGTGCCGTTTACACAGGTGTAGATAATCAGGGATTTTATCCCGAAGCTGACCATCATGTGGTTCTTTTCATCCTGGGCGCGCAGAATCACATCCGGGCCGAGATTGCCGAACTTGATCTTTCCGGAATACTTGTAATTGCGCCATTCCTTCGCGCCTTCGCCGGTGTAGTAGGCGGTGACGCCGTTGCCTACGTTGAGGATGCCGTCGCTGACGACCAGGTTGTTGGGATTCTTCCCCTTAAAAGCGCTCATATCGCTGTCGGAGAAATCGTTGGAATAGAGCGTCTGTGCGGTCAGCCCATTGAGATAGGCGTACAAAATGTCGCTGGGAAGCTGCGAATAATCGTCAAAGGAGGCGTGCAGCACAGTGGCCCCCTTGCCCACGGCGGTTACACGGTTGTTGGCGCCGATGGAGAGACGGTCCGGATCGTCCACCGTCAGCACGGTCGAGTAGGGCAGATCCTCCAGCTCGCCGGTACGGCTGGTAAGCTTGATGGAGGGGGTAAAGACCTGTCCAAGGCTCACCCACTCCGGGGCGTCGAGAACCGTTTCGGGAGTAAATGGTTCCAGGCTGTCGATGGCGGTCTGGAGGATCTCGATGGCGGCGAGAATCTGGCTCTCGCCAGCATCCGGATTGTCGTATACCTTCTGCGCTTCTTGGATGGCCGTCTGCAAAGCGGCATAGCTCTCGATGCTGTATTCGTCCGCTACGATGGCTTTCGCCTCGATAAGCTTGGAGCGCAGCGGATCGGCGGGGACGTTGAAATCGATGGTGAAGGTTTCGTTTTTGGTGTTGGTGACGGTGACGATCCCGCTGTTGTAAACGCCCTTGACATAGGGGCTGTTGTACATCAGTTCCGGGGTCAGATCCACCGGGACGCCGTTCTTCTTTGGGAGGACGTTTTGCTCGGTGGACATTTCCAGGACCTCACCCTTAAGGTTTTGATACCGGAAGGTGTTCCCCGTCCATCCGGATTCGGTGGCCTTTACCGCCGCAATGAATGCGGCAAAGGTGGCGTAGTCCGACTTCGAGGCGCATTGGATGACAATCGGCACAAAATCCTCGGTAAAGTTTATGTATTTGCCGCCGATGAAATCCACCGTGCTCTTGATGGAGCCGCGGCTGGGCTTGACGGCCACATAGCCTGTGCCGTCGGGATCATAGGCAAAGAGCCAGCCGTCCTCTTCCACCTTGGTGCTGTAAAGATCGTTGGAGATATACACGAGGGTGTCGTCGGAATTGGTGCGTTCCGGGATACCCTGTACCAGCAGGGCGCCCTGGGAGCCGATGCCGTCGATCTCGTTGTAGCCGGTGGTTCCCCGGTCCTCATAGCCCTCGATCTCGCCCATATGGGAAGTGCCGTTGCCGATAACATAGACCCGGGAATCGTACTGGCCTTCGGCCAATCCGCCTTCAAAGACCGCGCCCATCCACTTATTCTGGGTGTGGATCTTCATATATTCCTCGGTCCGGTCGATGGTGACGGCGCCAAGGATATAGTCGGGGGTAACGTAGGTCTGCTTGAGAGTCTTGGAGGGAAGCAGCGCCTTATAGGTCGAACCGTTGCCGCCCCGGCCCAAGGGGGTGGACTCATACAGATAGCTGCCCTTGTCCTCGGGATGGACGGCGAAATCATAGAGCACATAGGGCGCCTGGTAGGAGGTGGCGCAGGTGCTGAGCATGGACGGGTGGCATTTGGAGGTGCCGGTGGTATAGGCATGCTCATACTCCGGAATCCCGAACTGTACGTAATTATAGAAATTGCCCGCATCCGCGATCCCCTGGACGGAATAGTAGTTCTTATAGGAACGGCTCCTCGCCCCGCCGCGGCTTTGGTAGGTTTCCATAATCAGGTCGGTATAATAATTGTCCAGAAACGCCTCGCACAGCGCATGGACGTCCTCTTCCATGCCGAAATCGTAGATGGAAAGGAGGGAATCCATGGTAAACTTCGGATAGCTGGGGGATGCGGCTTCGGCAATCAGGCCCTTGCGGCCGCGGATGTCGAAAAACTTGCGCAGGTGTTCCGCCCAGGTATCATGGTACTGCTGCAAGGTACGCCCGCCGATGGTTTTGTCGGCGTAATTCCCGGAGGAAATCAGCAGCTGGGAGCCGACATAAAACGACGAGCTTTGCACCAGGTCGTGGTTGCCGCTGTCCTTAATCAGGATATGCTCTTCGGAAAACTCATTCCCGGTGGGAATGCCGTCGTTGATGCTTAAATACTGCCAGAACCAATCCTCCAGCGCGGCTTGGGCCTCCTTAGTCAGGCGGCCGGGATACAGCTCGCTCTGATCGGAAAAGGAGAACCAGGTGCGCATCATCAGGTTCATACAGAAATAGGTCAGATAAGACTGGGTGCCGGGGGTAGGCGGATAATCCTTACAGAGGCTGACGACGTATTGATTCGCCCGCTCCACGTCCCGGTTGGCCCACAAAGCGGCAAACATATAGCCGGCCTTCGCCCAGGCGGCGCTGTCGGCGGCTTCTCCCCATTCCCCGGTGCCCCCTTCCCCGTCCTCGATGGGAACGGAGGGATTGTCCACATAGTGGTTGATCTGTTCCATCTGCCGGTCCTTAAACGCCTGGTAGACCGCCACCGTCTCAGCATCCGCCCCTTCTCCCGGGAGACGGGCGCTGTCCGATGCGGCCGGCGCTATGGGCTTGGTATCCGCCAAGGCGGTAAACGCCATTGTGGACGCCACCATCTGAAGGCTTAAAACCAAAGCCAGACAGGTGCGAAAGAGTGCTCTTCCCTTCTTCATACTAATACTCCTTTTTCTTCATTTCCTTTCTGCTTTATGACTGTCAAAAACGGATTTCAGTCCCCCCTTCCATTTTTAACCTGCACAATCGTTTCATCGGTATGGAAAAAACTATTATCAGAATAGCACAGTGATTCACCAAAAGCAATAAAAAACTTTTTGTTTTTTTCATAAAAACAGTGTATTTTTTCACTTTTTTTTGATTGAGGAAAATCATCTCTTTTATTTGTCCGAAATCGGAATCATTGAGACGGTAAGTTTCTCTGCCAGGCGACTACAGACGGTCAAATCTCCTCTATTTCGCCGGCATCCTGTCCTTCTTCCCCTAGCGGCGACATATTCCGCCCCTTTGTGCCATAGGAATAAAGGGAACTGACAACGTAAAGCCAGAAGGGAAAGGGTGAAGTCGGTATATGGTACTGGTCATACGGAAGAAGCAATGGCTCATCGCCTTGGCCTGCTGCCTGGTTCTCATCGCAGTGCCGGTGATTTGGGGATTCGCACAGGGGCAGAGCGTCACTGCAAACGCTTCCGCCAACACGAACTGGGGCCTAAGCTTCCAGGAAAACGGCAAAACGCCGGTGGGCAATGCCTCCGCAGAGGCGCTGAAGGCCAACAACGCCTACTACTGCGGCAGCGCGGAGGAAAAGGTGATCTATCTGACCTTTGACGCAGGATATGAAAACGGGTACACCCCCGCCATATTGGACACCCTGAAAAAACACAATGCAAAGGCGGCCTTCTTCGTTGTGGGCAACTACATCCAGACCAGCCCCGACCTCGTCAAACGGATGGTGGAGGAAGGGCATATCGTCGGCAACCACACCTTCCATCACCCGGATATGTCCAAGATCTCCGACATGGCCTCCTTCCAGGAGGAGATTTCCTCTCTGGAAGCCCTGTACCAGGAGACCACCGGGCAGGAAATGCAAAAATACTACCGCCCGCCCCAAGGCAAGTACAGCGAGGCCAACCTGAAGATGGCAAACGAGCTGGGGTACAAAACCGTTTTCTGGAGCCTGGCCTATGTGGATTGGTATGTCGACAAGCAGCCCACCAAGGAAGAGGCGTTTTCGAAGCTGCTGCCCCGCATCCATCCGGGCGCGGTGGTGCTGCTGCACAGCACCTCTAAGACCAACTGCGAAATCCTCGACGAGCTGCTCACCAAATGGGAGGAGGAAGGCTACACCTTCGGTACCCTTGAGGAGCTTTGCGCCTGATTATCGAAAAGGAAAAGGCGCTTGGGAAAATTCCCAAGCGCCTTTTCCTCTTATTCATAGGAGAACAGAGAAGAATAATCTATCATCGTTTCGACAATCTCGTTGGCGTCCTCCTCTTTCAAATAGAAAACGCCTTCGTCGCTGGTGAGCACCTGGACCGTTACCGTTTTTGCATCCTCGTTGGCGATATCCGGCAGATGCCGGTTGAGGATTTCCACAACCGCCTCGGTATAGGCCGGATCGTTGGTATCGGTCGTATTGGAAAAGTTCGCGATCAGGTCATCGGCGGCAAGGGTGAGCAGATTGATGGGCTTGATGGTGACCTCCACCGAATAGGTCTTTGCCTCCTCATCGGTAAGGACGGCTTCTCCCACTTCAAAGCTGCTGTGCAGGCAGATCTGCTTGTAAAGCTCCACCAGCTGCTCCTCGGAAGAATCGGAAAGCTCCTCTATCCCCAAAATGGTGGCAAGATAGCTTACCTCCGCCTCCATCCCCTCTTGATACAGCTCCTGCGCCTCATCTTCGGTAATATCCATACACTTCATGTAGGCGTCGTACTGACCCAAATACTGCATCTCCAGCGCACTCTTGACAAATGCGGAAGCATCCACGCGGCTTGAGCAGCTGGACAGGGCCATCGCCAGTGCTACTATGGCAAGGACGGCTGCGGCCATCCTTTTTATCTTATGCTTTCTCACAACACCACCCCTTTACCGGTCAACAAGCACCTTATGGAAAACCTTTTTCCCCTTCTTCACGATTACATGGCCCTTTTCAAACTGTGCCGCCGGCACCGTTGCCATTGCCGAGGTCACCTTTTCCTCGTCAATGGAAATCCCGCCCTGGTCGATGAGACGGCGGGCTTCCCCCTTCGAGGAGACAAGCCCCGCCTTTTGCAGCAGGTCGAGCACCGCAATGGCGCCGTCGGTAAAGTCGGCCGGGGCCAAGGTGGTGGAGGGCATATCCGCCGCGTCCGCCTTCGCGCCGAAGAGGGCGCGGGCCGCATCTCTCGCCTTCGCGGCCTCCTCTTCCCCGTGGATGATCTTCGTCACCTCAAAGGCCAGCACCTCCTTGGCGGCGTTGAGCTGGCTTCCCTGCCAGGCGGCCATCTTCTCAATCTCGGAAAGAGGCAGGAAGGTCAGCAGCCGCAGGCACTTGATGACGTCCGCATCGTCCACATTGCGCCAATACTGGAAGAACTCATAGGGAGAGGTCTTTTCCGGGTCCAGCCATACCGCGCCCGATTCGGTTTTGCCCATCTTGCGCCCGTCGCTGGTGGTCAGCAGGGTAAAGGTCATGCCGTAGACCTCCTTGCCGGTGACCCGGCGCACCAGGTCGATGCCGCCGAGGATGTTGGCCCACTGGTCGTCGCCGCCCAGCTCCAATACGCAGCCGTGGTCCTGGTACAGCTTCAAAAAGTCATAGCTCTGCATGAGCATGTAGTTAAACTCAATAAAGGACAAGCCCCGCTCCAGCCGGGTCTTGAAGCACTCATAGGTGAGCATCTTGTTGACGGAAAAATGGACGCCGATCTCCCGCAGGAAGTCAATGTAATGAAGCGGCAGCAGCCAATCGGCGTTGTTGAGCATCATAGCCTTGCCTTCAGAAAAATCCACCAAGCGGCGCATCTGGGATTTAAAGCAGTCGGCGTTATGCTGGATGGTTTCAGGGGTCATCATTTTACGCATATCGGTTTTGCCGGTGGGGTCCCCCACCATTGCGGTGCCGCCGCCGAGAATGGCGATGGGACGGTGCCCCGCCCGCTGCATATGCGCCATGACCATCATCTGCAGGAAATGGCCGACATGCAGGCTGTCCGCCGTGGGGTCGAACCCGATGTAGAACGTCACCTGCCCGTTCTCCAAAAGATCGCGGATTTTTTCCTCGTTGGTCATCTGGGCAATCATGCCCCTTGCCTTGAGTTCTTCAAAAACTCCCATGTTGCTTCCCTCCAAAGTTATTTTTGCACGAAAAAGCCCTCTGTTTCGGGGCTTTTCCCAAAACAGAGGGCGAAAATGCTTTCGCGGTACCACCTCTATTTGCCGCCGCCTCACGACGGACGGCCTCACGGAGTCGTTTCCATACAACTCCCGGCGCTGTAACGCGCACCCCGCGGCAGCGCCTACCCACCATCCGCTTCAGCGCTGCGGCTGCTGGGAAGGTATCTTCACGTTCCGCGGGGCCCCCTCGCACCAACCGGAGACTCTCTGAACCGACCGCACTGGACCGCTACATCATTCCCGTCATTGCCGTTCGGGAATCATTTAAACACATTTGCGCACATTTGTCAACCGCTTAAAGGTCGTTTTGGATGAGGTCCTCGAAGCTTTCCCGCTTGACGACCACCCGGGATTCCCCATCCTTGACGAACACCACCGGCGGGCGGGGGATACGGTTATAATTCGAGGCCATCGAATAATTGTAAGCGCCGGTGGCCAGCACCGCCAGGATATCGCCCGGGGCTGGCTTTTGCACCTGGGCATTCTCCTGAATCAAGTCCCCGCTTTCGCAGCAGCGGCCAGCGATGGTGGCCACATAGTCCTTCGGCCCGTTTGCCCGGTTGGCGAGCAGTACCTCATAGCTCGACTTATACAGCGCATAGCGGGGATTGTCCACCATGCCGCCGTCAATGGAAACATAGTTGCGCACGCCGGCGATCTCCTTGACCGCCCCCACCGTATACAGGGTAATGCCGGCAGGCGCGGCAATGGAACGGCCCGGCTCGATGAGCACATAGGGTACCGGAAGGCTGAACTGGGCCGCCTTCTTCTTTACCACCGCGGATACCCGCTGCATATAGGCGGTATATTTCTGCGGACGGTCCTCGTCGGTATACTTGATGCCGAAACCGCCGCCCAAATTGAGCTCCTTGACCAGGAAGCCGGTTTCGTCGAAAATCTTCTTGATAAAGGTGAGCATAACCTCCGCCGCCAGCTCAAAGGGCTCGATCTCATGGATCTGGGAACCGATATGGCAGTGAAGCCCGGCCAAATTGACGTTCTCAAACGAAATCGCTTCCTTGACCGCCTCCATCGCCTCGCCGTTTTCCAGGGCCAGGCCGAATTTCGAATCGATCTGCCCGGTGCGGATAAAGGCGTGGGTATGGGCGTCGATGCCGGGCTTGATGCGGAACAGGATGTCCACCACCTTGCCCTTTTCCCCGGCGAGCTGGTCGAGGACGGCAAGCTCGGTCAGGTTGTCGACCACAATGCGGTGAACCCCCGCATCCAGCGCCATGACCAGCTCTTCCCTGGTCTTGTTATTTCCATGGAAATAAATCCGCTCGGCGGGAAATCCGGCTTTCAGCGCCGTGTACAGCTCGCCGCCGGATACCACGTCCGCCCCTAAGCCCTCCGAGGCCACCACCCGGTAGATCTCCTTACAGGAGAAGGCCTTGCTGGCGTAAAGGACCAGGCCGTTGCCGTCGTAATACTCGTCGATGGAAGCTTTGAACTGCCGGCAGCTTTGGCGGATGTTCTCCTCATCCATCACATAAAGGGGCGTGCCGTACTTGGCGGCCAAGGCCACCGTATCGCACCCGCCGATGGTCAGATGCCCTTCCCGGCTGACCCCCAGGCAATCGGAAACAAACATGCGTATACCCTCCTTAAATTCATTGGTTTACTCTGCTTCGGCCGCCTCGCTCAACAGCCGACGCAATTCCTCCACGCCGTCTCCCTTGACGGCGGAAAATTCCACAATCGGGACCTGGCCGCAAAAGGCCAAGTCCTCCTGCAAGGACGCCCGGCGCTGGATCCTTTGGGTTTTCTTGAGCTTGTCGCACTTGGTCAAAACAATGCAAAAGGGCGCGCCGGTTTGCAAAAGATAATCGAGCATCCCCAAATCGTCCGCCGTAGGCGGGTGGCGCATATCGATGAGCTGGGCCACCAGCCGCAGGGGGCGGCCGGCGCCGAAATAGCCTTCCACCAGGTTCGACCAGCGCGCCTTCTCACTCTGAGAGGATCTGGCATAGCCGTAGCCCGGCAGGTCCACCAGCCGGGCGCCGGGCATGGAATAAAAATTGATGGTCACCGTTTTGCCCGGCGTCGCGCTGACGCGGGCCAACGATTTACGGTTGAGCACCTTATTAATCAGGGAGGACTTCCCTACATTGGAGCGGCCGGAAAATGCGATCTCCGGCGCGCCGGGCGCGGGGAGCTGGGCAAGCCTCCCCGCAGCCGACTCAAAAGCGGCGGCATGAAACGGTAACATCGGATTACATTCCTCTCTCGGTTACCAGTCCTGTCCGGGTATGGGGCAGGTCCGGGATAACGTCTGCTTTTTGAGGGCTCTCGGCCGTTTTTTTCTCCGGCGGATGGGCTGCCGGATGGGAGACCAAAGCGTGCTCGAGCACCGTGTCGAGCGACTGGGCCGGAATAAAACGGATGGCGTTTTTTACCCGCTCGGACACCTCTTGCAGATCCGGCTCATTCTCTGCCGGAATGATGACGGTTTTCATCCCGTGGGTAAAGGCGGCCATGGTCTTTTCCTTGAGCCCGCCGATGGGCAGGACGCGGCCGCGCAGGGTGATTTCACCGGTCATGGCCAAATCCCCTTTCACCGGCGTATCCGTCAGCGCAGACACCAGCGCCGTGGCAATGGTGATGCCGGCGGATGGGCCGTCCTTGGGAATGGCGCCCTCCGGAACATGGATATGGATGTCCTTCGTTTTATAAAATTCATGATCCACATGAAGCCGGGACCAGTTTGCACGGATATAGCTGACCGCCGCTTTGGCCGATTCCTTCATGACATCGCCCAGGGAACCGGTGAGCTCCAGCCTGCCGTTGCCGTCGAGGACGGCCACCTCCACCGGCATGGTCTCCCCGCCGACCGAGGTCCAGGCAAGGCCGTTGACCACGCCCACCTCGTCCTTATGACGGATGTCCTCGGTCTTAAACTTCTGCGGGCCCAGCATCTCCTCCGCCGCGGCCTTGGAAACGGTCACCGACTTGACCTCCCCCGACGCGATGCGCTTGGCGCATTTGCGGCAGACGGAGGCGACGATACGCTCGAGAGTACGCACCCCCGCCTCTCTGGTATAGCCGTCGATCATCAGGTGCACCGCATCGTCGCGGATGCGGCAGAGCCGGCCGTTAAGCCCGTGCTTTTTCAGCTGCTTGGGAATCAGGTGGTTTTTCGCAATGGCAAACTTCTCCTCGTGGGTGTAGCTGCCCAGGGAAAGAACCTCCATGCGGTCGTAAAGGGGGGCGGGGATAGTTTGGGCGTTGTTTGCAGTGGTGATAAAAAGGACGTTGCTTAAATCAAAGGGAACCTCGACGTAATGATCCCGGAAGGCAAAATTCTGCTCGCTGTCGAGCACCTCCAAAAGCGCGGAGGTGGGGTCCCCCCGGTAATCGCTCCCCAGCTTGTCCACCTCGTCTAAGAGGATCATGGCGTTTTTCGCCCCCGCCTGGCGAAGCGCGTCGATAATGCGTCCCGGCATGGCGCCGATGTAAGTTTTCCGATGGCCGCGGATGTCCGACTCATCCCGCACGCCGCCCAGGGATACCCGGGCGTACTTGCGGCCGGTAGCCTTCGCAATCGAGCGGGCGATGGAGGTCTTGCCCACCCCCGGCGGACCTACCAGGCAGAGGATCTGCCCGCCTACCCCGCTGGTAAGCTTGCGCACCGCCAAAAGCTCCAGAATACGTTCCTTGACCTTCTCAAGGCCATAATGATCCTTGTCCAGCACCTTGCGGGCCGTATCCAGATCGAAGTTCTCCTTGGTCGTCTTATTCCACGGCAGGTCCAGGCAGGTATCCAGATAACTGCGCACTACCGTCGCCTCATGGGAGCCGAAGGGCATTTTATAAAGCCGGTCGGCCTCCTTCATCAGCTTCTCGCCGACCTCTTTCTCCAAGTGGAGCGCCTTGATCCGCTCCTTATACTGCTGGGCCTCCTCCTGGGGATTTTCCCCCTCGGAAAGCTCGCTGGAAATGGCCCGCAGCTGCTCGCGCAGATAATACTCCCGCTGGTTTTTGTCGATCTGCTCGTGCACCTTGTCGTGAATCTGCCGTTCGACCCCCAGCACTTCATTCTCCCTGCGAAGCAGCACGATAAGCTTTTCCAGGCGCTTAAACGGATGCCGTTCTTCCAGGATCCCCTGCTTATCCTCCACCCGCAGCATAATGTTCGACGCGATGAAATCCGCCGTATAGCCCGGGTCCTGCGCGGCGATGACGTTCATAATCACGTCCGGCGGCAGCTTATTGGTCAGGTTCGCATAGACGTCAAAGGCGTCCTGCACTTCGGCAATCAGCGCCGCGGCATATACCTCATCCTGGGCGCGGCGGTCGGGAAGCTCCTCCACCTGCGCAAGGAAGAAGGGGCGGCTGCTGACGACCCGGCAGCACCTGGCCCGGGAAAGGCCCTCCACCAGCACCCGCACATTGTCGTTGGGCATGCGCAGGATTTGGCGGATTTTCGCCACCACGCCCACCTTGTACAATTGGTTCTCAGAAGGGTCATCGACCCTGATATCCTGCTGAGACACGAGAAAAATCCTCTGCTCGTCGGCCATGGCGGCGTTGAGCGCCTCAATGGACTTTTTGCGCCCCACATCAAAATGCAGCATCATATCCGGGAAAAGGACAAGTCCTCTGAGGGCCAGCATGGGCAGTTCATAGAGGAGATCATCGTTCTGCGTGGCTCTCATACTGTTACCTCCCTTTCAAACAGGCGCCTTGCGGGCGCCGGGTACCATGCGAAAAACGCACAACATCTTGGTTATCATAGCACAGGGCCCGTCCTTCTTCTTGAAAAATGTATGAATAACCAGAAAAACACCATCAAATTTGGTAGATTCGCCTTTTTTCAATGTCGGTCCGGCCTGTCAGAATACTATACCATAATCGTATTGCTTTTTCAATCGCCCGCAATCGACTTTTTCTGTCAGCATCCTTCCCATTCTTCTCCTGCGCCGGCATCCGAAAAGCAGCGCAGCCAAACCGACTAGAAAAGGTGCAGCTGATAAAATGCCGGAGGAACCGGCCCGTTCCGGCCTTTCAAGGGTTACTAAGAGCTTCCCAAGGCATCATACGCCCTGTCCGTCCATCGAGGGAAGTGCCCCGCAGGTTCGTTTTCCGCAGGATCGGGGCAAGCTCAGCTCTCCCTATGATTGCTTTGCATCAGCGGCTTCCTTCCCGTCCTTTTTACGCCCGGTTTTCCCCTCCCCTCCTTGAACCTGCGGGAGCTCTTTGCCGAAAAGATACAAGCAGGAAACCAGTGATATGCCCGGGCTCCAGAGGGGGGAGTCCCTGATGGCCCCGGCAAGGGAGAGTGAAAAATTGCATCGCCCCGCGCGCCCGGCAGCTGGGAAACCGGTTGCAGATGTCTGTTTCGCGCTTGCCGTGATTTCGAAGCTTTTGCAGATTTCTTTTGCCTTACCAGCAGCTTTCGCTCTTTTCTTTGCCAAGGCTTGTTCCCTACCTCCGGCAGTTCAAAGGGCTCACCATGCCGTAAACGATAAGCAAAACCTCTCGTAAACAAGTGGTTTGCCCAGACCCCCGAGGGGCCAAAATTTGCTAATCCCTGGAAGAGGTACTGAAAAATTATCATCGCTTCGTGCGTCCTGCAACTGGGAAACCGGTTGCAGATGTCTGTTTCGCGCTTGCCGTGATTTTGAAGCTTTTGCAGATTTCTTTTGCCTTACCAGCAGCTTTCGCTCTTTTCTTTGCCAAGGCTTTTTCCCTATCTTCGGCAGTTCAAAGGGCTCACCATACCGTAAACGATAAGCAAAACCTCTCGTAAACAAGTGGTTTGCCCAGACCCCCGAGGGGCCAGAATTTGTTAATCCCTGGAAGGGGTACTGAAAAATTATCATCGCCTCGTGCGTCCTGCAGCTGGGAAACCAGTTTTCTTTGGCATTCCATAGCATTCTGTGACAGGCATACTTTCCGCAAAAATCCCCGCGTTTCTCTCAGAAAACCTGTGCTTTACTTTCACTTTTCCCTCCTAACAAATTATGCTTTTACTTTTTTCTTTTGCCCAGGCTTTTTTACTTACCCCTGGTAAACCCAGGGGTTTTATTATGCCGAAAGCGACAAAAAAGCCCGCGCCTGGCATCAGCCGGGCGCGGGCAAGCAGGCAAGCCTGCTTAAGACGCAGAATTACGGGATTTGGTTTTCGCCGGGATTTTCAGCCGCATAGGCTTCTTATTCGGATCGCGTAGCAGGGTCGGCTCCGTCTTGCCGTTGACGCAGTCGGCGGTAATGACCACCTTCTCCACCGTCGGGTCGGAGGGGACGTTGAACATCACGTCGGAGAGCACCCCTTCCATGATGGAGCGCAGAGCGCGCACGCCGGTTTTGAGCTCCATGGCCTTTTCGGCCACCGCCTCCAAGGCATCCTTCTCGAATTCCAGGGTCACCCCGTCGTATTCGAGCATCCGGGTGTACTGCTTCAAGATGGCGTTGCGCGGCTCGGACAGGATACGCACGATGGTCTCCTTATCCAGCGCGTCGAGGGCGGTGATGACCGGCACCCGGCCCACCAGCTCCGGAATCACGCCGAATTTGACCAGGTCCTGCGGGATGACGCTTTTGAGAAGGGCCGCAGAGCTCACTTCCTTCTTGCTCACCACGTTCGCGCCAAAGCCCATGGCGGCCGAATGCACCCGCTTTTCGATGACCTTTTCCAGGCCGTCGAAGGCGCCGCCGCAGATGAAAAGGATGTTTTTCGTATTGATTTGGATAAACTCCTGCTGGGGATGCTTGCGCCCGCCCATAGGGGGCACGTTGGATACCGTGCCCTCCAGGATCTTCAGCAGCGCCTGCTGCACCCCTTCGCCGGACACGTCCCGGGTGATGGAGGGGTTCTCCGACTTGCGGGCGATTTTATCGAATTCGTCGATATAGATGATGCCCCGCTCGGCCTTGTCGATGTCGTAATCCGCCGCCTGGATCAGGCGCAGAAGGATGTTCTCCACATCCTCGCCCACATAGCCGGCCTCCGTCAGGGTGGTGGCGTCGGCAATGGCGAAGGGAACGTTGAGAATGTTGGCAAGCGTCTGGGCCAGCAGCGTTTTTCCCACGCCGGTGGGGCCCAGCAGAAGGACGTTGGACTTTTGCAGCTCCACGTCGTCCGCTGCGCCGTTGTTGAAGAAGATGCGCTTATAGTGGTTGTACACCGCCACCGACAGCGTCACCTTCGCCTCATCCTGCCCGATCACGTATTCGTCAAGCAGATCCTTGATTTCTCTCGGTTTTAACAGCACAGGCGGATTTTCTACCGCCGTGCTTCTGCGGGACGGAAGGTCCCCGTCCTCCAAAATGTCCTGGCACAGATCCACACATTCGTTGCAGATATATACGCCTGGACCGGCGATCAGTCTTTTTACCTCGTCCTGCGATTTGCCGCAAAAGGAGCAGCGCAGGATTCTCTCGTCGTTCTTAGGCATCCGAACACCTTTCTTCCCTCAAACTTTCGGGGATGTTATCGTTTGGCAATCACCTTATCCACCAAACCGTAAGCGGCGGCCTGCTCGGCGGTCATAAAGTTGTCCCGCTCGGTATCCAGCTTAATGGTTTCCAGCGGCTGGCCGGTCATTTCCGAGAGCATCCGGTTCATCCGGTCCTTGATGCGGATGATGTGCTCGGCATGGATCTGCACGTCGGTCGCCTGGCCCTGGGCGCCGCCCAAAGGCTGATGAATCATAATCTCGCTGTTGGGCAGCGCGAAACGCTTGCCCTTGGCGCCCGCCGCCAGCAGGAACGCGCCCATGCTGGCCGCCATACCGATGCAGATGGTGGAAACGTCGCACTTAATGTACTGCATGGTATCGTAAATGGCCATACCGGAGGTGATGGAGCCGCCGGGGCTGTTGATATACAGGTCGATGTCCTTATCCGGGTCCTGCCCTTCCAGATAGAGGAGCTGGGCCACCACAAGGCTGGCGGTGACGTCGTTGACCTCGTCGGAGAGCATGATGATGCGGTCGTTGAGCAGGCGGGAAAAAATATCGTAGCTGCGCTCCCCGCGGCTGGTCTGCTCCACCACATATGGCACTAAACTCATGATGAATCCTCCCATTCTGTTTTGGATTACGAACGCACAGCAGTATGCCTTTGACCGGCATACTGCTGTGAAGCCAATACGATTTTCTTTATCCTACCAGACGGCAGGCGGGCTTTTTGTAGTATTCACGCCTGCCATCCACTTTAATCAAAAAATTATTCGCCGCTGCCTTCGTCCTCCGCCTTTTCCTCTTCTTCCTTATACTCGCCTTCGGTGACAACGGCATTGTCTTTGACAAGCTGCACCGCTTTTTCCACCGCCAGATCCAGCTTCAGATCCTTCTCGGAGACGGCGCTCTTGACCTTATCCAGCTCAATGTGGTAATTGTCCGCCATCTTCTTATACTCGGCCTCCAAATCCTCCTCGCTGGGCTGCAGGTTCTCCACCTGTGCAATCTTCTCCAAAGCAAGGCGCACCTTTACCTGGCGCTCAGCTACGTCGCGGAAGGTCTTGCGGAAGCTTTCCATATCCATGCCGGTGTACTGCAGGTAGGTGTTCAGATCCAGGCCGCTGCCCTGCAGGCGGTAGGCAAAGTCATTGACATCCTGGTCGATGCGGCGCTCATACATGGCCTCAGGCACCTCCGCCTTCATCCCTTCGACGAGCTGGTCGATCAGCTGGTTCTCCACCAGGTCGTCCGCCGCCTTGCCGGCCTTTTCCTCCAGCTTGGTTTTCAAGTCGGCCTTGAGCTCGCCGAGGGTATCGTACTCGCTGACATCCTTGGCAAACTCATCGTCGAGGGCAGGCAGCTCACGGGTTTTGACCTCATGCACCTTTACCTTAAAGATGGCCGCTTTTCCCGCCAGATCCTTAGCATGGTAGTCCTCGGGGAAGGTCACGTCCACGTCGAACTCGTCGCCGGCGCTGTGGCCCGCCACCTGCTCTTCAAAGCCGGGGATAAACTGGCCCGAGCCGAGCACCAGAGGATGGTCCTCGCCCTTCCCGCCTTCAAAGGCCACGCCGTCGACAAAGCCTTCAAAGTCGATAACCGCCGTGTCGCCGTCCTGGGCCGGACGATCCTCCACCGTCACAATGCGGCCGTTTCTCTCCTGCAGGCGGGTCAGCTCCGCATCCACATCCTCATCGGTCACCGGCTTGACGGCACGGGTGGCCTTGAGGCCCTTATATTCCGAAATCTCCACCTCCGGCTTGGTGGTGACCTTCGATTTGAACACAACGCCTTCCTTGCCGACGCTGACGACTTCGGTATCAATTTTGTCCTCCACCAGATCAAGGCCGGACTCTTCCACCGCCGCCTCCAGCGCCTGGGGATAGAGATCGTTCACCGCATCCTCATAGAAGAAATTCTCGCCGTACACCTTCTCGATGAACGCGCGGGGCGCCTTCCCCTTGCGGAAGCCCGGAATGGAAATCTTCGACGCATTCTTGCGAAACGCCTTGGAAACGGCTTCCTCGAAGCTTTCGGGGCCGACCTCGATTTCCAGTTCATAGCGGTTGGTGTCCACCTTGTTGACTGCTTTGAGACTCATTTTATTTCCTCCTACATTTTAATACGTCAAATTTTCCCCTTATTATAGCATACTGTCCCTTTAATTGCTACGGCTTTTCGCCACTTTCTGCAAAGAGCTGCAATTTGCCCCTTTTGTCCCCGCCCTTTCGGGCAGAAATCACCATCCGCCTTCCACCCGTTCGGGGCAAAAGCCCAGAAAGTCGCAGGAAATCAGACGGAATACAATCCCCTCGTACTCCCCCGTCACCGCCCTGCGGGCGCCGTGGCCGTGGATATGGCCGTAATAGACCCGGCGGATCCCGTATTCCTTGAGGACCTGCATCATCTCCTCACACACCTCGCCGGCATAAAGAGGGGGGTAGTGCAGAAAGACCACCGGCTCCTTGCCGGTCTGTACGGCCTGCTCAATCGACATGCGCAGCCGTCCCGCTTCCCTCAACAGGATTTTTCGATCCTCGGTTTTGGCCGCGTCGAAAAACCATCCCCTCGTCCCGCAGACGGCGATCCCCTCTGCGGCAAAGGCGTTGTTAAACAAAATTTCAATAGAATCAAACCCGCACTCGGCCAGGAAGGCGTCCATCTTGCGCTTGGTGCACCACCAGTAGTCGTGATTCCCCTTGCCGATCAGCTTGCGCCCGGGCAGGGCGTGCAAAAAAGCGAAATCCGCCTTGGTCTGCTCCAAGCTCATCGCCCAGGAGACGTCTCCCGGAACGACCACCAGATCGTCCGGGCCTACCAGGCTTCTCCAGTTGCGCTCCAGCCGCTCGACATAATGATCCCAGCCCTTAAAGACATCCATCGGTTTGTCCGTCCCAAGGGACAAATGCAGGTCGGCAATCGCAAATATCGACATAAACGCATCCTTATCTCATACTTTAGCCCCAAAGAGAATAATGGGGCGGGATTTTGCAAAAATAAAGCCGGGCACCCTTTGCAGCGCCCGCATTCCAAATCGAAGCCAAGGAGGCGTGAAACCGTGAACGACAAAAAGCCCATCGCCCCGGCCAACTGCATCAAAGGCATCGAATGCAGCGTCAAAAACTGCGCTTACCACGACGGGAAGCAATACTGCTGCGCCGACCACATCAACGTCGGCCCTTCCTTCGCCGTCAGCTCCAACGACACCATCTGCGCCACCTTCAAGCGCAAATAGGCAAACCGGAACGCGGGGCGGCCGGGCAAGGGCCCGAAAAGCCGCCCCACACGACAAAACGTCCTAATTAATACCCAGCATGGAAAGGACCACCTGCTCCATCGAATCCTTCGTGCATACGTCGGTAAAACGCACCGGCTTGTCCTTCAGGGAGGCAAGCGCAGCGGGCGCATCTACCTTTGCGCACTTGGAAAGCTCCGCGACCTTTGCAAACTCGTCCAGCTGGGACACATCCTCCTTCGCCACCGCGTCCAGGACGCTCGACGAGAATTTAAAGGGGCTGGCGGTGGAGGCGATCAGGGTCGGGGTCTTGTCCCCGGTGCCGGCTACATACTGTTCATATACATGCAGCGCCACCGCCGTGTGGGTGTCGCAGAGATACCCGCGGGCGCGGAAGGCTTCCCCGATGGTTTCCTTGGTGGCGGCGTCGTCGCAGAAGCCCGCACAGAAGAGGGCGGACAGCTTCTCCTTCATTTCCTCATCCACCTCATACCGCCCGGTCTCCTTTAAAGACTGCATATAGCCCCGGATCTTCCCATCATCCCGGCCGGACAGGTCGTACAAAAGCCGTTCCAGGTTGCTGGAAATCAGGATGTCCATCGACGGGGATATGGTGGTATAGAAGGGACGGTTGCGGTCGTAAACGCCGGTCTTTAGAAAATCGGTGAGCACATTGTTGGAATTGGACGCGCAGATGAGCTTCTTGACCGGAAGGCCCATCCGCTTGGCGTAATAGGCCGCCAAGATATTGCCGAAGTTCCCGGTGGGAACCGTCACATTGACCGGATCGCCCAAGGGGACCTTGCCTTCCTTGACCAAATCGCAGTAAGCGGAAATATAATAGACAATCTGCGGCACCAAACGGCCCCAGTTGATGGAATTGGCGCTGGAAAAAAGCATGCCGTGTTCGCCCAGCTTCTTCGTGACCCCTTCGTCGGTGAAGATGGCCTTTACGCCGGTCTGGGCGTCGTCAAAGTTGCCCTGGATGGCACAGACCCCTACATTGCCGCCCTCCTGGGTGGTCATCTGCAGCTTTTGCATGGGGCTGACCCCATCCTGGGGATAGAAAACGAGGATCTTGGTGCCTGCTACGTCCTTAAAGCCTTCCAAAGCGGCCTTGCCCGTATCGCCGGAGGTGGCGACCAGGATGACGATGGTCTTATCCCCCACCGTCTTTTTGGAGGCGGTGGTCAGCAAGAAGGGCAGCAGCTGCAGTGCCATATCCTTAAAGGCACAGGTAGGCCCGTGCCACAGCTCAAGCATATAGACGCCCGGGCCGACCTGAGCCAGGGGAGCCACGCTTTTGTCGTCAAACTTGCCCGACGCATAGGCGCCCGACACGCAGGCATCCAATTCTTCCTCGGTAAAATCCGTCAAATACTTGCTTAAAACCGCCTTCGCCCGCTCCACATAGGAAAGGCCGAGCATGCCCTTGAGCTCCTCAAGCGTCAGCTGCGGGAGGCTCTCAGGTACGAAAAGGCCGCCGTCCGCCGAAATGCCCTGGGTGATGGCCTGGGCGGAGGATACCGATACGCCGCTGTCACGCGTGCTTTGATACATCAATGAAAATCACTCCAAATCTTCCCGATTGCGGCGCCGGGCCGTACATCCTCCCGGCAAAACCAACGCCATTATTCTAGTACACATCCGCCCTTATGTCAAAGCCCTGTCGAAAAAATGTGCGGCATTTTGATAAAAAATGCCTTGGACCAGCGTCTCCGCGTACCGCAAATGCAAAAGCCGCTCGTAAAGGCGGGGGAGCGTGCCTACATCCGGCAGGCAGGAGGGCATCTGCGCCCCGTCGAAATCGGTGCCGATGCAGACGGCCGCCTCCCCTCCCAGGGAGAGGAAATGGTCGATATGGCGTACAATGGTATCCAGATCCGCATCTTTTTCCCCGTTTAAAAACAGTGGGTAAAGGTTGACGCCCACCAAGCCTCCCCGGTCGACAATGGCGCGAAACTGTCGGTCGGTCAGATTGCGGGGATGGTCGAAAACCGTCTTGGAATTGGAATGGGAAGCGATATAGGGCTTGCGGCTTACTTCCTCCACATCCCAGAACCCGTGCTCGGCAATGTGGGAAACATCCACCACCATCCCCAGCCTTTCACACCGGCGGACGGCCCGGCGTCCCAATGCGGTCAGCCCGCCCGGGTAAGGGACCTGCACCCCGTCGGCAAATTCGGTTTTTCCATTCCAGGTCAGGGTCATCATCCGCACCCCCGCCTCATAGAGGGCGTCGATGCCATCCACCTTCCCGCCGGCCGCCGCGCTTCCCTCCACCGAGAGAATGGCCGCGCATTTGCCCGCTTCCTCCGCTTCCCTCACCTCCTCCGCCGTGCGGCATAAGGAAAGCACCTTCCCATACCTTGCAAGCTGGCCGTCGAGATAAGCCCGGCATTTGTGAAAATGCTCCACCGCCGCCTCGCCCCGCAGCCCGTCGGGCATCCATACGGCGAAAAACTGCCGCCAGGCCGTAAATCCGGCCCCCTTTTTCAGCGACAGCTGCAGGTCGTTGTCAAACAAATCCACGCCCTGCATACAGCATTCATACAGCGTATCGCAATGCAAATCAAACAGCTTCATTCCTTCCTCCTCCTTTGCCGCCCGCTTCGGCGGCGGCATCCGGCCAGGGTCCGGCCCCAAAACCGGCAAAGGCATTCGGCCGGCAGACCGTCTTTCTGCCAATCGAATGCCTTTGCGCCGATTTATACCGTCCCCTCCAGCCAAAAAGCGTTCTCTATATGATGTATGGAGGAGACGGCGAATTCATTCCTGTTTTCCGTAAAAATTTCCATCACGTCGAACCGGGGCTGAAGCGGGCCCGGATGCTCCTGCAAATACTGCAAGGCCGTGTTGACAAGCCGTTTGCGTTTCTGTGGGGTCACCCACTCGCAGGGGGCGGCAATGGCGTCAAGCCGCCGGGTTTTCACCTCCACAAAAGCCAAAACCCGACCCTTCTCTACGATCAGGTCGATTTCCCCGTACCGGCTGTGGTAGTTGCGCTCCAACAACCGGTATCCCCGATCGGTCAGCCATCCGGCCGCATATTCTTCTCCCAGCCGGCCGATCTCCGCAGCGGTCATACCTCCCGCCCCTTGTCCAGGAGCTTGGTCAAAAAGGTCTTTCGATGGAGCTCGCTCGGGCCGTATTGCAGCAAAAGGCTTCGATGCAGGGCGGTGCCGTAGCCCTTATGCTTTTCAAACCGGTATTCGGGATATTCCTTTGCCAGCTCCCTCATCAGCCGGTCCCGGCTTACCTTCGCCAAAATGGAGGCGGCTGCAACCGAACCGGACAGGGTATCCCCCTTGACGAGCGTCCGCACCGGCAAATCAATCCCCCGCGGCGCCTGATTTCCGTCCACCAGCAGCACGTCCGGCTTTATTGCAAGCTGGTCCACCGCCCGCTTCATTGCGAGAAAAGTGGCGTTTAGGATATTGAGCTCGTCGATTTCCCGGGCGCTGGCCGAGCCGATACCAAACGCCTTCGCCTTTTCGCAGATCACGTCGAAAAGCTGCTCGCGCTTTTTTTCCGACAGCTTCTTGGAATCGTTCACCCCGTCGATGGCGGCGCCGTCCTCCAAGATGACGCAGGCGGCAAAGACGGGCCCCGCCAGCGGGCCCCGTCCCGCCTCGTCCAGCCCGCCGACGAGGCGGTAGCCCTCCTCCTTTAGGCTCCTTTCATAGGCGAGCCAGTCAACGGCTTCTTTGTCTTTCCTCATTCCGTTTCCTCCGGGCGCTCCAGGCTGATGCGCCCCAGCCTCCCTGCGCGAAATTCGTCCAGCACCGTCGCGGCCGCCCGTTCGGTGTCCAGCTCGCCGCCGGAAATGAGCATCCCCCGCTTTTTCGCCACCGCATACAAAAGCTCGTGACCGGGCAGCCCTTCCAAATCCGTCAGCTTATACCGTTCTTCCAACCGGCCGGGGTAGGCGTCCCGCAGCCAGGCAAGCAGACGGCAGGCAAGCCCTTCGGTGTCCACCACGTCGTCCTTGACCGCACCCGTGAAGGCCAGCCGTTCTCCCACCGCCGGGTCGTCGAATTTCGGCCAGAGCACGCCGGGGGTATCCAGCAGCTCTCCCCCCTTGCCGATGGAAAACCACTGGTTGCCCCTCGTCACGCCGGGCCGGTCGGCCACCTTGGCCTTCCCGCTCTTGGCAAGCCGGTTGATGAAGGAGGATTTTCCCACGTTCGGGATGCCCACCACCATCACCCGAATGGGGCGCGAGCCCATTCCCTTGCGCTCCCAGGCGGCAATCCGGTCCTTGAGGATCTCCCTTGCCAGGGGGAGCACCTGGTTGAGCCCCTTCCCGCTCTTACAGTCCACCGCCAGGGCCGCGACCCCTTGCGCGGCAAAGGCGGCGATCCACCGCCGGGTCACCGCCTCATCCGCCGTATCGCTTTTGTTTAGCAGCACCATGCGGGGCTTTTGCCCCACAATCGAACGCAGGTCCGGATTGCGGCTTGCCAAAGGAACCCGCGCGTCCAGCAACTCTGCCACCAGGTCCACCAGCGGCAGCGCTTCCTTCATCTTTCTTCTGGTCTTGGCCATATGGCCGGGAAACCATTGTACCGATGTAATTTCTTCCATTTTGCCTCGTTTCTCCTTTTCCTGCGGCTGCATACACCGGCGCATCTCCGTCCCCCACCGAAAGGTTACCCGATCGGGCCCATGGCGTCAAAGGGGTAAAAGCGGAAGATCGCCTTGCCTAAGAGATATTTGTTCTCCACAAAGCCGATGTCCCGGCTGTCGGAGGAATTGTTTCGATTGTCGCCCAGCACAAAGACGCAGTCCTCCGGCACCTGTACCGGGTATTCAAACCCATAGGTCCCCTTCTTGCTCTTCTTAATGAGCTCGTTGACATACGGCTCGTCCAGCTCCACGCCGTCCACCGACACCGTACCCTTGTCAAAATCGATGAACACCGTCTGCCCCTCGGTGGCGATTACCCGCTTAATCAGCGGCTTATGATGGATGGTGGGCTTGGTGATGACCACCACATCCCCCTGGGACGGCTGGTAAAAGAGGCTTTGAATCAGGACACGGTCGCCGTTGTGCAGCGTCGGGACCATAGAGGTTCCGTCCACCAGCACCAGCTTGAACACGAAGCTGAACAGCACGATTACGAGGGTAACGGAAAAAATAATGGCCTCCAGCCACTCGTTTACGTCCGCGTACCGGTCCCGCTTGGGCGGTATGGTCGAAACCGACCCATCCTCCAAAACCTCGTCATAATTTAGTTCCAATCCATCGGTCATCGTTGATTCCCTCCATTTACGGCCGCACGGTCCGCTTGTCCGCATTCCGGCGCCGTTTTGCTGCACGAAGGGAAGGACAAAGCCTTCCCATTCCATTTATAATACCAAAAAAATTGGATAATTTTGTGAACAAAATATGGATTTCGCAAAGGGACAAACAGGAAAAAGGGACGGCCGGGAGGAATCCCCCAAACCGTCCCTCTCTTAGCCCCATTAGCCGAGACGTTCTTTGACCTTGGCAGCCTTACCCACACGGTCACGCAGGTAGTAGAGCTTGCTTCTGCGCACACGGCCGTGACGGATCACGTCCACCCCTTCCACGTTGGGAGAATGAAGCGGGAACACACGCTCCACGCCCACGCCGTAAGAAACGCGGCGAACGGTGAAGGTCTCGGAAATGCCGCTGCCCTTGCGGGCAATCACGGTACCCTCAAAGTTCTGAATACGTTCCCGCTCGCCTTCACGGATCTTTACGTGAACACGGACGGTGTCACCGATGGCGATGACCGGCGGCGTTTCCTTCAGGCTTTCTGCTGCGATGGCTTTCAAAGCATCCATGGATCAAAATCCTCCTTAAAATTCAGACATTCGTACCCCTTTTTCCAAAAGAGCAGAGGACTGTCCGCTTCAATGTCACGGGATTACCGGGCATGAACCCCAATCGATTCGCATCGACGGTAAACCAGATACTAGGTTATAATAGCACGTTTTCCTCCGGCCTGCAAGCCTTTTTCGAAGAAATTTCTCTCTTACACCGCTGGGCCGAAGGATTGGATCACCTGATCCAGCTCCGCCTTGCCGCTCTCCGCCTTATCGGTGGAGGTCCAGGCGATCAGGCAGGGGACAGCCTCATCGTAATCCAGCATCGTAATCCAGTAGGTCAGTCCCACCTCCTGGGATACGCCGCTGACCTGCGTGGTATAGCCACTGTAGCCGTTAACGGTCACGGCCGCCGGCTTTTCTACCGTAGGATCGGTCATCTGGGCGGCAAAATAGGTACTGAAGGTCTCGCTGTATTCTTCGAGGGAAAGCTCCCCGATGGAGGCCGCGTCCAGCTCGCTTACCATAATATACTGAGAGCCAGACGCATTTCCCGCAGACAAAATGGCGCTGTCTCCAGCGTTCTCCAGCTTGTCCGTCCAAATACCGGGCACCGTCATCTGATACTTGCCGTCGCTGCTTGTGAGAACCTTTTCCCCCTGCCCGCAGCTGCAAAGCACCGCGGTCAGCAGGGCAAGCACCAGAGCAAGGACTGCCGTTCGCTTCATCTTATTCATCGTAATAACCCCTCATTTCCTTTTCAATTGAGCGCGCAGGCATCCGCGCCGCGCACCTGTTCACTTTTTTATTGCCGCATAGCACGGCCCTTTTCCGATCGGCCGAACCGGCCTTCCAAATCGGCAGAGGACACATCTTCTCCCAGCCGCAGCTTAACCGGCGTAAGCCGCGCCGCCGGCAGATAGACGGCCAGCGCCGTTTTCAACGCCTCGCTTTCCTTTTAGCCCTTTGTCCCCTCTCTCGGAGCCTATTCAAAAAGCTTCCCTTGTCCGTCGGTAAAGGATAAGCGCACTGTTTTCACCAGCTCCACCGGCATCCCCGCCGCAGCCGTCACCGCCTTAGAAAGGAGGGAGGGATTGATGCTCAAAGAAGGCCCGCAGGGAAGGGTCACCTTCATCACACACCGCGTCCCCTGTCCTTCTACCGAAACCGCTTGGAGATGGGGCCGGATGTCTACATCCTTTACCCCCGACTTGGTCTTTTTCTCCACCGGGAGGCTGTACCGGTCCAGCACCTGCCGAACCAGAGCCGCCGCATCCCCCTCCTTCGATTCCATCGTCAGCTCATACGCGGCAAAGGCAATCTCCTTGGCTTTTTTAACCGGCTCGCCGACGCCGGTTACCACCAATCCCTGAGGCAGGCAGCGGTTGAGCCGCTCCTTGACCTGGTCGAAGGATACCTCCTCCACCAAGCGCAGGTCCATCGCTTCCCGCAGCCCGTGTACCCCCAGCGACAGCGGCAGCGGAAAGGTCAGATAGGGATGGGGATGAAACCCTTCCGTGTACCAAATGGGCAGCTTCGCCCGCCGGATGGCCCGGGCCATACAGCGGTTTAAATCCAGATGGGAGATGTAGATGGCTGGGCCGGTTTTCTCAAACCACACCCGGATCGGCTTTTGCAAAGCAGGCACCTCCTATCAGACGGTTGGCCCCGCACCCGCTGCACTGTTTGCGGCAGTGCGGGGTGGCGGCGCTCTCCTGAGCCTTTTTCCATTCCCGGATGAGGAAGGCCTTGTCCACCCCAAAGTCCAGGTGGTCCCAAGGGAGAACCTCGTCGAGCGGGCGGCGGCGGTTTGCGTAAAAGGCCGGCTCCACCCCGCATTCCTCGAAAGCCTCCATCCATTTGTCAAACAAAAACTGGTCGTCCCAGCCGTCGAATTTGCAGCCCTTTTCCCATGCCCGCTTCATCACCCCGCCGAGCCGGCGGTCCCCTCTGGCGAACACCGCCTCCAAAAAGCTGGTCATGGATTCATGCCACTTGCACTGCACCTTGCGGGTGGTTAAAGACTCCCGCAGATGCTGCTGCTTTTGGCGCAGCGTCTCCATCGTGTCCTGCGGCTCCCACTGGAAGGGGGTAAAGGGTTTGGGAACAAAGGAGGATAGAGAAACGTTCACTGCAACCGACTTGCCCTTGGGCTTGTTGGGGTTATGATAATAGAGATTGACGATCTGCTGCCCGAGCTTGGCAATCCCCTCGATATCCTCCATCGTCTCGGTGGGCAGGCCGATCATAAAATAAAGCTTCACCGCCGTGTAGCCGCCGTCGAAGGCGGTGTTGCAGGTGCGCAGGATTTCCTCCTCCGACACGTTTTTATTGATGGCGTCCCGCAGCCTCTGGGTCCCCGCCTCCGGGGCGAAGGTCAGGCCGGTTTTTCGCACCCGGTTGATCTTCTCCATCAGCTCGGGGGAAAAATTGTCCACCCGCAGGGAGGGCAGGGACAGGCTGACCATCTCCCGCTCGGTGTAGTCGAGCAGGTCGGTAAGCAGCGTCGACAGTCCGGTGTAATCACTGGTGGACAGGGAGGTTAGGGAAACCTCGTCATAGCCGGTGTGCTCGCACAGGGCTTTGGTCTGTTCGCAGACGGTGTCCGGGGACTTTTCCCGCACCGGGCGGTACAAAAAGCCCGCCTGGCAGAAGCGGCAGCCGCGGATACAGCCCCGGAACACCTCCGTCATCGCCCGGTCGTGGACAATGTCGATAAAGGGAACCACAAACTGGTCCGGATAATAGACCTTGTCCATATCCTTGATGATCCGTTTGGTTACCCTTTCAGGCGCCCCGTCCTTAGGGATAACCGCCTGGATGGTCCCGTCCGGATGGTAGCGGACCTGATAAAGGGAGGGGACGTACACCCCGGGGATTTGAGCCGCCGCCCGAAGAAACGCCCCTTTGTCGCTTCCCCTGCGCTTGTGCTCCCGGTATAAATCCGACAGCTCCAGGTTAACCTCTTCCCCTTCGCCGAGGATGAACAGGTCCACAAAGTCGCAAAGCGGCTCCGGGTTGCAGGCACAGGGCCCGCCTGCGATCACAATGGGCGAAAGGGCCTCCCGCTCGGACGCCAGAACCGGCAACCCCGCCAAATCCAGCATGTTCAGGACGTTGGTAAAGCTCAGCTCATACTGCAGGGTAAAGCCGATAAAGTCGAAATCCTTGATGGGATCGCGGCTTTCCAGGCCGAAGAGGGGAATGCCGTTTTCCCGCATGAGCGCTTCCATATCCGCGCAGGGAGCGAAAACCCGCTCGCACCAGATTTCCTTGCGGGTGTTGTAAAGCCCATACAGGATTTTCATTCCCAAATGGGACATACCCACCTCATAAGTATCGGGAAAGCAAAAGGCAAAGCGGACCTCCACCTCGTCGGCGCGCTTGACCACGCTGCCGATCTCCCCGCCGGCATACCGCCCCGGCTTCTGAACCAGCGGCAGTATCCGCTCAATTATTTCACGCATAGGAACCCTCCGTTGGATTTTCATTGCACAGCTTTGTTTATCATACTCCAATCCCCCGGCAAATTCAATCACCATTCCCGTATTTTCGCCCAAACGCGCAAAAAAGGCGGAGGGAAAGCATTTCCCTCCGCCTTTGCTTTCTTATTCCGAATTGGTCAGGAGCATGGCGATCAGATAAAGGCTGGTAAAAAGCAGGGTGAAATTATAGCGGCTGCGCAGCAGCAGGACAAACCCGAAGAAGGCCGCCGCCGTCAGCACGGCGAAGGAGACGATCTGCAAAAGCCGCTTGGCCCGCCCTTCCCCCAAAGGGAGGCTGAGCAGGTCAAACAGAATCTGCCCGCCGTCCAGAGGCAGAACCGGGAGCAGGTTATACACCCCGATCGCCAAAGACGCGCAGGCCGGCAGCAGGAACCCCGGGCTGCGGGTAACAAGCGAGAGCAGCCAAAAGAGCAAAAAGCAGCCCAAATTGACCAAAGGGCCCGCCGCCGCGACCAGAAGATCCCTCCAATAGCTCTGCCTGCCTTTGCGCACCCAGGTCATGCGCATGCCGAATGGGGTCAGCGCAATCACCTGCGGCGGGTCCCTTAGGGCAAAAAGGGCCGCCACGTGGCCAAGCTCATGCAGGCATGCCGCCGCCATGGCCCATAAGGCCACGCCGCTCGCATCCATCAGCAGCATCACCGTTACCGAGGCGAGAAACAGCACGCTGATCTCCAGGCGCACCCCAAAGAGCCTAAGCGACATGATAGCCGAATCCTTCCAAAGCATACAACGGGTCCATCTTCACCCCGTCGATGGCCAGCTCCAAATGCAGATGCGGCCCGGTGGAGTCGCCGGTGGAGCCCACCAGCGCAATGGTTTCCCCCGCCCGGACATAGGCTCCGTCCGCCGCAGTGATCTTGCTGCAATGGGCGTAAAGGGTTTCCACCCCGCTCCCATGGCTGACGATGACAAAATTGCCGGATTTGTCGTTGTAGCCTTGCTTTGCGACAATACCCGGCAATACGCTTGCGATGGGGGTTCCTTCCGCCGCCGCCAAATCCACCCCGGTATGAAAGCCGTCCTCTCCGGTGATGGGATGGGTGCGGTAATCAAAGGTAGAGGTAATGGTCGCCGCCTGCAAGGGCGGCGAAAGAGGCGCGGTCAAAAAATAAGGGGCGAAGGAGGTGTTCTCCGGCGGCAGCTTCGCCCCATTTCCGAACAGCCCGGTGAGCAGATCCTCCCCGCCCGCGCCCAGCCCGGCGGCTGTGGGCGTCAACGCTCCGGGAGCGCTGACCTGTCCGTCGGTTTGCCCGGCCGGCGGGGACGACGTCCCCTCCTGGGAGGGCGCGGAGGAAACCGGCGCCTGGGAGGAAGCGCCGCCGGAGGAGGAAGCGCCTTCCGACGGGCCGCCGGCGCCGTCCGTGTTATCCGGCTCCCCCGCGGCATTGGAAACGCCTTGGTCGGCCGGCTGGAAGGAGAACGCCTCCTGAATGGAATGGATGGGTTCGACAAAAAAGGCCAGCACCGCATACCGGTCGGCCATCTCCTCCACCTGCGCCCAAGCTTCCTCCAGCGTCACCTGCTTGGACATGGCGTCGGTATACTGCTGCTGCAGCTGCACAAAAGCGCCGTTTCCGCTCATCTTAAACAACAGCGCCGCCGCCACCAGCACCGTGCAGACGCCTACCTGGGCGAGTAAGGTGACGGCGCTTTTCTTCTTCGGCCCCTCCACGCCGTTTTGCTCCCGGCGCACCGAACGTCTGGGTCTATCTTCCGGATACATGGTCATCCCGCCTCCCATAAAAAGCCTTAAAGGGGATAAAATCCTGTGGTCTCTTTTTATGGGTATGAGGAAGGGGGACGGGTTATGCGAAAAATATCACACCGTCGGATGGTAGAAAATCAGCAGATCCACATAAGTATCATCGGCAAGGCGGTAGCCTCCGGGAATCACACCCACCCGGGTAAAGCCCAGCTGCTCATACAGATGGATGGCGGCGGCGTTGAGGCAAACCACCGCGTTAAACTGCAGCCCCCGAAAGCCGTGGACCTTGGCCCGGTGAAGGGAATCGAGCACCATCGCCCGGCCGATTCCATTCCCGCGGCAGCCCTTCTTCACCCCGTAGGAGGCGTTGGCCACATGGGAGCATCGGCCGATGTGGTTGGGATGGAGGATATACACCCCGACCACCTCCCCGTCCAGCTTGACGCAGACCGTCTCCGTCTGGGCGGCAAACATTTCCCTCGCCTCGTCGAGGGAAAGCATCCGGTCGCCGGGGAAGCTGTCCCCCTGCTCCACCACATCGTTCCAGATTCGAGTGATTTTTGGTAAATCTTCTTCGCAGAAGGGATCCATAGTCAGCTTCATGGTAAAAACGCTCCTTTTTTCACTTTTGTGGATGAGCGGACGCCTAATCCGCAAACGGGTCGGATAGGCCGGAAGGATCCCGGCTGGAGCGGCGTCTCCGGCCGTGCAAGAAAACCGGGCCTGAGACCGACCTGCCGCCTTCTTTCCGGCTTGCCCCCTTCTTCCTCTGTCCGGGTCCTGGTTTTTATAAAAATCGGCGGTTTTCTAAAGGCGGGATGGAAAATCCGCCGTCCTGTATGCTATACTGGTAGCGGCAGGCGGCGGACTCGGGCGGCAAGCGCCGCCAGAAAGCAGGCGGATGCAAAAACGCCGTCCGCCTTGCGTTTCGCCGCCGGCAGACAGGCGCCCCTTTCCCCATCGAGGGGATTCCAATAAGAAAAAGGACGTGGGAAAATGGCGGTCTCCAACCGAAAAGCAACCTTTACAGCCGACGTCAAAGAGGTTTGGGAGGCGGTGGTTTCCTTAACCGAGTATTCCTGGCGCAGGGACGTGGCCAGCATCCAGGTGTTAAAGCCCGGCAAGCAGTTTGTGGAGCAGACGAAGGACGGCTTTTCCACCATCTTTACCATCACCGCCTTCCAGCCGTACCGCCGGTACGAATTCGACCTGGAAAACGCCAACATGAAAGGGCATTGGACGGGGCTCTTTTCCTGCCATAACGGAGAAACCACGGTGGAGTTCACCGAGGACGTCACCGCCAAGAAAGCCTTGTTGAAGCCTTTCGTCAAGGGATATCTGAAAAAACAGCAGGCGGCTTACTTCGCCGACCTAGCCAAACGGCTAAAAGGGTAAGCGGGTAAGCCGACAGCAGAAAGCAGCCGGACGGGGATCACGTCCGGCTGCTTTCTGTGCAAAAGGGGTGCTCCCTTTTATTTCTGTTTGCCCTGAATGTATGCGTCGATGGACTTGGCCGCCTGCTTTCCGGCGCCCATAGCCAGAATGACGGTGGCCGCCCCCGTCACCGTATCGCCGCCCGCATAAATGCCCTCGCGGGAGGTTTGCAGGCTGTCCTCGTCCACCACCAGGCAGCCCTTGCGGTTGGCTTGCAGCCCCTTGGTGGTGGTGCGGATGAGAGGATTGGGGGAATTGCCGATGGCAATGACCGCGCAATCCACATCCAGTACAAAATTGGAGCCCTTCTTTTCAATGGGACGGCGGCGTCCGGAAGCGTCCGGCTCGCCCAGCTCCATCTCCACGCACTCCATACCGTTCACAAAGCCCTTCTCGTCGCCGAGGATCTTGACCGGATTGGTCAGAAGGCGGAATTCCACGCCCTCCTCCTTCGCATGATGAATCTCTTCCAGCCGGGCCGGCATTTCCGTCTCCGACCGTCGGTAAACAATATACACCTTTTCCGCGCCCAAACGCTTGGCGCACCGGGCCGCGTCCATGGCCACGTTGCCGCCGCCGACCACCGCCACCGAACGGACGTTTAGGATCGGGGTGTCGTACTCTTCCTTATAAGCCTTCATCAGGTTGATGCGGGTGAGGAACTCATTGGCCGAATAAACACCCAGCAGCTCCTCCCCTTCGATGTTCATGAAGTTGGGGAGGCCGGCGCCCGAGCCGACGAACACCGCCTCGAAGCCCTTCTCCTCCATCAGCTCGTCCACCGACAGCACCTTGCCGATGACCATATTGGTTTCAATCTTGACCCCAAGCTTGCGCAGCTGGTCGATCTCCTTCTGCACCACCGCCTTAGGCAGACGGAATTCCGGGATACCGTACATGAGCACGCCGCCGGGAGTGTGGATGGCTTCAAACACCGTCACGTCATAGCCCAGGCGAACCAGGTCGCCCGCGCAGGTAAGGCCCGCAGGGCCCGAGCCCACGACGGCTACCTTATGGCCGTTAGACTTTTCCTTTTCCGTTTTTGCCTGGCGGTTTTTGGAATACCAGTCGGCCACAAATCGTTCCAGCCGGCCGATCGCCACCGGTTCCCCCTTAATTCCCCGCACGCATTTCGATTCGCACTGGGTTTCCTGCGGACATACACGGCCGCACACGGCGGGCAGGGAGTTGGTAGACGTAATAATCTCATAGGCGGCGGCAAAATCGCCCTCGCTTACCTTCTGGATAAATTCCGGGATGCGCACGTTGACCGGGCAGCCGGATACGCAGGGCTTATGCTTGCAGTTTAAGCACCGGCCCGCTTCTTCCATCGCCATTTCCTCGGTATAACCGGTGGCGACCTCCTCAAAATTGTGGTTGCGCACATGCGGCTCCTGCTCGGGCATGGGAACCTTTTTCGGGGACATATTAGCCATGGTTGAGAGTGCCTCCTAATCTGCAGACATGGGCTTCCATGTCGTGTTTCTCCTGGGATTTGTAGATGGCCGAGCGGCGCATGGCGTCCTCGAAATCCACCTGGTGGCCGTCAAAGTCGGGGCCGTCGACACAGGCGAACTTGGTCTCGCCGCCCACCTTGATGCGGCAGCCGCCGCACATGCCGGTGCCGTCGATCATAATGGGATTCATAGAAATAATGGTCTTGATGCCCGCTTCCTTCGTCAGATTACAAACCGCCCGCATCATGGGAAGAGGACCGATGGCGATGACCAGGTCGTAATCCTCCCCCGCATCGATAAGCTCCTGAAGCTTTACCGTGACAAACCCTTTATTGCCGTTGGAGCCGTCGTCGGTCATGACATAAAGATGATCGGCCACCTCGCCCATCTCTTTTTCCAAAATCAGAATATCCTGATTGCGGAAGCCGGCAATGACATCCACCTTTACGCCCATCTGATGCAGGGCCTTTGCCTGGGGATAGGCAATCGCGCAGCCGACGCCGCCGCCGACCACCGCCACCTTCTGATAGCCGTCAAGCTCGGTGGGGCAGCCAAGGGGACCGACGAAGTCCAGGATGGAATCCCCTTCCTCGAGCTCGTCGAGATGCATGGTCGTTTTGCCGACCTTCTGGAAAATGATCGTAACCGTACCCTTATCCGGATCATATCCGGCAATGGTGAGCGGAATCCGCTCGCCGGTTTCGTCAACGCGAAGGATGATGAACTGGCCCGCCTTCGCTTTCTTAGCAATCAGCGGCGCTTCCACCGTCATCCAGGTAACGGATGGATTTAAGCGGCGCTTTTCCACGATTTTGTACATGCACTTACCCCCTGTAACAATCAAACAAGACTTTGCGCGGCGACCGGCAGCGGTCCCCCGTCGTGCCTTCTTTTCGCTCGACAAATTTTGTATCCGTCCTATTATAAAGCCTTGTGTTCGACTTTTCAATACCCAAATGTACCAAAACCGACTTGTACATACAACAAATACACCCGTTGCGTTGGATGCAAAAAGAGGCTATAGTAATATGGAATTCCGGCTCGAGCGCGATACAGCCCGGTCGGTAACGGCTGAAACGTCAGCCTGCGCACGCCGGAAAGACTGCTTTTCATAAGGGATGGATGAAGGATGAGATGGGTAAAAGACTGCCGACAGGAACTGATTAAAGGGGAGTGGGACGAGAGCCTTTCCTTCCTCTACCCGCCTCAGAAGCTGGCCGAACAGCGCAGCCGCTATGTAAGCCTGCTCGACGGCTTTTCGGCCCGGTTCGGCAACGGAGAAGTCCGTCTGTTCAGCGCGCCCGGCCGTACCGAGCTGGGCGGCAACCACACCGATCATAACCATGGACTTTGCCTGGCCGCCAGCGTGGATCTGGACCTGATCGCAGCGGTGCGCCCGGTAGCGGAGCCGGTTATCCGGATACAGTCGGAAGGCTTTGAGGGCATGGATGTGGTTGCCCTTTCCGACCTATCTCCGAAGAAGGAGGAGCGGGAGCGTTCCGCCTCCCTTATCCGCGGGATCGCCGCACGGATGAAGGAGCTCGGCTATAAGATCGGCGGCTTCGACGGGTATATTACCTCCGAAGTTCCCCAGGGCTCCGGCCTCTCCAGCTCGGCGGCCTTTGAAATTCTCATCGCGGCCATCCTCAACGGGTTATATAATAAAGGTGCGATGGATCCGGTTACGGCTGCAAAGCTCTCCCAATACGCGGAAAACGTCTACTTCGGCAAGCCCTGCGGGCTGATGGATCAAACCGCCTGCTCGGTGGGCGGGTGCATCTCCATCGATTTCCATGAACCCCTCAACCCGAAGGTTCTAAAAATCCCCTGCTGTTTTTCCGATTTTGGACATGCCCTTTGTATCGTTTCCACCGGCGGCAGCCACGCGGATTTAACCGGCGAATACGCGGCGGTACCGGCGGAAATGAAGGAGGTGGCCCGCTTTCTCGGCAAAGAGACGCTGCGGGAGGCTTCCTTGCAGGAGCTGTTAACCCGCGCGAGGGAAATCCGGCAGGCCTGCGGCGACCGCGCCTGGCTGCGGGCGGCCCATTTCTTTACGGAAAATGAACGGGTGGCAAAAGAAGTGGAGGCGCTCAGGCAGGGTAATTTTTTGCAGTTTTCTCAATTAGTCCGCGCTTCCGGGACCTCCTCCTATGAATGGCTGCAAAACGCCTATCCCGGTTCGGCTTCCCGGGAGCAAGGGGTGGCGGTGGCCCTGGCCGCCACCGCGCTGCTGCTGGAAGGGCAGGGGGCCTTCCGGGTACACGGCGGCGGCTTTGCCGGAACCATTCAGGTCTATGTGCCGCTCAACCGGCTGGAACGCTACCGGGAGGGCATCGAGGCGGTTATGGGGCCGAACACCTGCCATGTTTTAGGAATTCGTCCGGTTGGAGGAATCGAATTGACGAAAAACGCACCATAATTTTTATATATTTTCTGGTTTTATTTCCCGCCCGGATTTCTTTTTGTGTAATTAGTCAAAAAAGTGGAATATTAACTCAATATGAACATTTTCAATTGCAATTGTGAACGAATTTGGATATAATTAAATTTGTTCATAATTTAACAGGCGTTAATTTTGTATAAAGGGGAAGTGGACACATGGATGACGCTTTGATGACAGCGGGAATTGTAATTGTGACCGGTTTGGTTGTCGTTTTTGCCGTTCTGATTATTTTGATTTTCCTAATTTGGGCCTTTGGCAAGATTGTAACCTCTTTTACCAACCGCCCGAAGAAGGAAGAAGAACCGCCCAAGCCAAAGGAAGAGCCGCAGGTCAAGGCGGTATCTCCTTCCGTCAAGCAGGCCGTTCTGTCCCCGCAGGCAGAGGACGGTCTGTCCGATGAAATCGTCGCGGTCATCACAGCGGCGGTTGCCTCCCTTTCGGAAATTACCGGCGTCTCTTACGGCATTAAGAGCATCCGCCGGGCGAATTCCGGACGTCCCTCCTGGGCGGCGGCCGGTCTTTTTGAGAATACCAGGCCCTTTTAGGAGGTACTTTTTATGAAGGAGATGATAACCGGTGTTTGAAGGATTCCTCAATTCCATTCAGGGGTTGATCGAAGGCTCGGGGTTCGGCCTGCAATATTGGCAGAATTACCTGATGATCCTGATCGCCTGCGTCCTGCTGTTTTTGGCCATCGTAAAAAAGTATGAGCCGCTGCTTCTGCTCCCCATCGCATTTGGTATGATCCTGGCGAACCTTCCCTTGGCGGGTATGATGGGCATGCCCACCAACGAAATGATCGCCATACCGGTGGACGAGCTGATCCAGGCGACGGGAAAGACGCTCGATGAAATACGGCAGACCTTCTCAGCCGATCAGATCAACGAGGTCTTAAACGCCCTGCATCCGGAGGATACCCACAGCTATCCGGTCGTATGGCAGGCGGTCCAGGATCAGATGCTTCCTTTCTGGAACAAGCCCGCACAAAACGGCGGCCTGCTCTATTATCTCTATCAGGGTGTCAAGCTGGGCATCTATCCGCCGCTGATCTTCCTGGGCATCGGCGCTATGACCGACTTTGGTCCTCTGATCGCCAACCCGAAGAGCTTTCTGCTGGGCGCTGCCGCGCAGCTGGGTATCTTCATTACCTTCCTGGGCGCCGTTCTTCTCGCCTTCCCCAACAACGAGGCTGCATCCATCGCCATCATCGGCGGCGCGGACGGCCCGACGGCCATCTACGTCACCTCACAGCTGGCTCCCCATATGCTCGGCCCGATCGCGGTGGCCGCTTACTCCTACATGGCGCTGGTACCGATTATCCAGCCGCCGATTATGAAGCTGCTGACTACCAAGAAGGAACGCAGCGTGGTCATGACCCAGCTGCGTCCGGTTTCCAAGACCGAGAAGATCATCTTCCCGATCTTGGTCGCCATCGTGGTTTCTTTGATTCTTCCCTCCGCTGCACCTCTGGTGGGTATGCTGATGCTCGGCAACCTCTTTAGAGAGAGCGGCGTGGTAGAGCGCCTGAGCAAGACGGTGCAAAACGAGCTCATCAACATCATCACCATTTTCCTGGGCGTGACGGTGGGTGCCACCGCCAACGGCCAGACCTTCCTCAATGTCAAAACCCTCGGAATCATTGCACTTGGCCTCTTTGCATTTATGATGGGTACTGCCGGCGGCGTGCTCTTCGGCAAGATCATGTACGTGGCCACCAAAGGCAAGGTCAACCCCCTCATCGGCTCGGCGGGTGTTTCCGCGGTCCCGATGGCGGCCCGTGTGTCGCAGAAGGTGGGGCAAAAGGAGAATCCCGGCAACTTCCTTCTGATGCATGCCATGGGTCCGAATGTGGCCGGTGTTATCGGCTCTGCGGTTGCGGCCGGTGTCTTGATCGCCATCTTCGGCTAACAGCAGAATAAAACACGCAAACGAAGGACAAAACCAAATTGGTTTTGTCCTTCGTTTTCTTTTTATAACTTAAACGAAAAGAAACCACCGGCCAGTGAGAATAAAAAGCGATAGAGCTATAACGGCATGAAATGCTGCCGACCGTTTTTCAGTGCTTCTTAGGAGGCCGGCCGGTATCAAGCCCTTTCTGGGCCTGTGTATATCACGCGTTTCACGCCCGGATTTGATTCGGTCCGCTTGCAAAAGGACGACACCGCTATCCGCTTTTCGGCCTGATTCGCCCTCGAATGGATTTGCCGGGCAAAGGGGGCATGATCGCCCTTTTTCTGCGAACAATACCATTGTGCGATACGAAACGAGAAAGGGTGCGATTTTATGTTTGAACACATGCAGACGGAGCCCAATTGCTATGGAAATCTGTTAAACGGCGAATGGGTGGCCTCCTCCTCAAAAGAGACCATCGACATCCATTCGCCGGTAGACGGCAGTAAGCTCGGCAGGATTCAAGCCATGACACAGGCGGAGGCAGACCGGGCGATTGCCGCAACAAAGGAAAGCCTTCCCGGCTGGTCCGCCCTTCCGGTCTATGAGCGGGCGGAGCTCTTCTACAAGGCCGCCCAGCTGCTGGAGGAATCGGCCCAGGAGATTGCGGATATCCTTGTCATGGAGGTAGCCAAGGAGAAAAAATCCGCCCTTTCGGAAATCATCCGTTCGGCCGACCTTCTCCGCTATACGGCCGACATCGGAAAAAGCCTGGAGGGACAGGCCATCTCGGGAGAGAACTTCCCCGGAGGAACCCGGCGCAAAATCTCCTATGTAGAACGGGTTCCCTTGGGCACGGTATTGGCGATTTCCCCCTTCAACTATCCGGTCAATCTCTCCATTTCCAAAATCGCGCCCGCCTTAATCGGGGGCAATGCCGTTATCCTCAAGCCCGCTACCCAAGGAGCCGTCAGCGCGCTGCATATGGTAGAGGTACTCAACCGCGCTGGGCTGCCCAAGGGAATCCTCAATACCGTAACCGGGCGGGGCAGTCAGATCGGCGATTACGTGGTAACGCATAAGGGAATCGACTTTATCAACTTCACCGGTTCCACCGAAATCGGCCGGCATATCTCCCAAATCTCCTGCATGACCCCGCTTCTTTTGGAGCTGGGCGGAAAGGACGCCGCCATCGTCTTAGAGGATGCGGATCTTAATTTCGCGGCGGATACCATTGTGGACGGCGCCTATTCCTACTCCGGACAGCGCTGTACGGCGGTCAAACGAATTTTAGCTACGCCGGCGGTGGCGGACCGTCTGGTGCCCAAGCTGCAAAAGCGGGTGGAAGGGCTAAGCGTAGGCGATCCCAGAGACGGCAAAACCATCACCCCGCTGATTGACGGGAAGGCGGCGGATTTCGCCCAGTCTCTCATTGACGACGCCCTCCGGCAAGGGGCCCGGCTGGTAACCGGCAACCGGCGGGAAGGGAACCTCTTGTATCCCACCCTGCTCGACGGGGTCACGCCGGATATGAAGATCGCCTGGGTGGAGCCCTTCGCCCCGGTGCTTCCGGTATTGCGGGTGCGGGACATCGACGACGCCATTGCGCTGGCCAACCAGTCGGAATACGGTCTGCAATCCTCCGTCTTTACCGACGACGTCAACAAAGCCTTTTATATCGCCAACCGGCTGGAAGTGGGAACCGTCCAAATCAACAACAAAACCGAACGCGGCCCCGATCATTTTCCCTTCCTGGGCGTAAAGGCTTCCGGTATGGGAACCCAGGGAGTGAAATACTCCATCCTTGCCATGACCCGTCCGAAGGCCATTACCCTGAACCTACGGGAGGAATAAAACCGCATATACTAGCCGCCGGCACTCTGAAAGAGGGAATCCCTCTTTCAGAGTGTAACCGGCGCCGCCGAAGCAAGGCGGAAATTTTAGGGCGGCGAGGGCCTTTTGTCATACGGCAGTCTTTCGATTGGAAACCGGATTTCATCCAAACCGGCTTTTGCAGGGCCGGTTGGAAGCCTGGGCGGATATTTTCGGCTGCTTTTTGAAGCCGAAAATATCCTTTCGACAGCAAAACCGGGAACAGGCGGTCGCCTGCCCCGGTTTTTTCTTTTATTCCATACGCTCTCCGCGGATGGAAATGGTGACCACCTGCCAAGGGATAACCTTCCCGCTTGCCTGTAGGGCACGTTTCACCGCGTTTTCAATCCCGCCGCAGCAAGGAACCTCCATGCGCACCACCGTGACGCTTTTGATGTCGTTGCCGGCGATGATTTGGGTGAGCTTTTGCGCATAATCCCCCTCATCCAGCTTAGGACATCCAATCAGGGTGATTTTGTTCCTGATAAAATCCTCATGGAAGTTTGCATACGCATAGGCGGTACAGTCCGCCGCAACCAGCAGATGCGCATCGTTAAAATAAGGGGCATGAACCGGGGCCAGCTTGATCTGAACCGGCCACTGAGACAGGCGGCTGCCAGACGCAGCGGGGTAGGTTTTTGCCGCCTCTTCCCGGCGGATGGTACTCGACCTGCTCCCTGGGCAGGCAAAGGGCTGACCGCCCAGCCGCTTTGCCTGCTGGTGGGCCTTCACGGCCGCTTCGTCGTAGGCCGGTGCTTCCCGCTCTTCAAAGGAGATGGCGTTGGTGGGGCAGGCGGGCAGGCAGTCTCCCAGCCCGTCGCAGTAATCCTCACGCATCAGCCTTGCTTTGCCGTTTACCATCCCAATTGCCCCTTCGTGACAGGCCTTGGCACAGGCGCCGCAGCCGTTGCATTTTTCCTCATCAATTTTGATAATCCTTCGAATCATCGTTTCCATTCCTCCCGGGTTCTTTACTTGATGCCTGCATTATACTATACTAAATGGGATAAATACGTTGGAATTCCAACAAAAAAGAGGGTTTTATGAAACAATATTTAGAAATTCTAAAAAGATGCCTCTTATTCGAAGGCATTGAGGAGTCCCGTCTCCCCTCTGTTCTCGATTGCCTGCATGGGACGGTGAAGGAATATGGAAAAAATCAGGCGATTTTTTTGGAAGGGGAACCGGCCGGGCAGGTGGGTATTCTTCTTTCCGGGGAGGTACAAATCGTCAAAGAGGATTATTTCGGAAACCGCAGCTTAGTTGCCCAAATTGAACCGGCACAGCTGTTTGGGGAGGTATTCGCCTGCGCACAGGTGGAGATACTTCCGGTCAGCGCTATAGCAACCGCCGGCAGCGAAGTGATGCTGCTCGACTGCAAGCGGATTGTCTCCCCCTGCGGCGCCTGCTGCGACATGCACGGCCGTCTGACGCGCAACCTGCTTTCCATTTTGGCGGTCAAAAACCTTCTCCTCAACCAGAAGATCGAATTTACCTCCAAACGCACCACCAAGGAAAAGCTGATGGCCTATCTCATGGCCCAGGCAAAGCAAACCGGATCGGCCTCCTTCTCCATTCCCTTCAACCGTCAGGAGCTGGCCGACTATCTCGGTGTGGAAAGAAGCGCCATGTCGGCCCAGTTGAGTCTTTTGCAAAGGGAAGGAAAAATCGCATTTCACAAAAACCGGTTTAAGCTGACCGGCCCTTCCTCTTAGCAAAAGAAAAAGACGGCCGCTTTCTGATAGCCGTCTTTTTCTTTGCACTTTATCCAGACGGCGACTGCGTAACCAGATAGAAAAGAAGGTTTGCTACGCCGCAAAGGCACATGACCAAAATCGGGCTTCGCTTCCACTTCCGAAGGACTACAAAAGCCCCTGCAAACAAAAGGACGCCCGTCCATTGGATGGAGGAAAGGCGGACGGATGCTTCTGCAAAGACAGCGTTATGCAGCATGGAAAGCCCAGCCGCAGCGATCAGCGCCACCACAGCCGGCCGAAGGCATCCCAGCACATGGTCGACCGCCGGCGCTCCCCGGTACTTACGGTAAACAAGGGCTAAGAGGGACACGAAAACACAACCTGGAAGGATGCAGGCGGCCGTCGCGGTAATAGCTCCCGGAATGCCTCCGATTCGGATTCCCACAAAGGTTGCCGCATTGACGGAGATGGGGCCCGGCGTCATCTCAGCAATGGTGATGAGATTGGTAAACTCATCCATGGAAAGCCAGCCATAGTTCTCCACCACCTGGCTCTGAATCAGAGGGATGGCTGCATATCCGCCGCCGATGCTGAATAGGCCTACCTGTAAAAAGCTAGCCAACAGCTGAAGGTAGATCACAAGCGCTCCCCCTTTCGATGGCGAAGCACCAGCAGCTTTCCTATCCCCACCCCGGCCGCCGCAAGGATGATGAGCATCACATTGACATGGAAAAAGAACTGGCTGACAAAGGCTGCGAGCAAAATCACTAGAGACCAGACGCTTCTTTCCTTCCATACCCCGGCCCCCAGGCTACAGGCCACATCCAATATGACGGCCGCCACACCAGCCTGCATCCCTTTGAACAGGACGGCAACCCAAGGATGCTCTGCAAAGGCAGCGTAAAAAAAGGACAGAAGGGATAGAAGGGCCATAGGCGGAA
The DNA here is from genome assembly GCA_904420015.1 of uncultured Clostridia bacterium. GTDB lineage: Bacteria > Bacillota > Clostridia > Oscillospirales > Acutalibacteraceae > Solibaculum_A. Next base: position 23,114 of record CAJFTS010000008.1, on the reverse strand, counting down.
GGATCGTCCCTAAGACCGCGACCAGCATTCCGGCAAATCCGCCTACCTTCCAGCCCACCAATACCGCTGCATTCACCGCGATAGCCCCAGGCGCGGACTGAGCCATGGCGGTGAAATCCAGCATTTCCTTTTCATCCATCCATTTTAACCCATCGACATATTTTCGTTTCATAAGGTTTACAATGACAAAGCCGCCGCCAAAAGTAAAGGCACTGATAGAAAGAGAGGTCAAAAACAAAATAAAAAGCGTTCTTCCCTTCTTTTGTTTCGTCCCTTTCCTCCCATTGTCGGTATCGGGCGAAGAGACCGCCGGATGAGGCCGCTTTTGCTTCTTTTCTACCAATCGTTTTTCCCCCTTTTCTTCATCATATCGGCTTTCGTTTCCCCCCCATCCACGCAAGCCGGCGTTTGACAGCAGGACGCTGGTCTATTCTCCATTTCATAGAAAGATTACACAACGGGTTTTAAAGAAATCCGCGCAAGCTCGCTATGGGCGATGGGAAGCCGTTCTTTCCTTGGGGTATACTTGTACTCTCCAAGGAAAAGCATCTGCTTTTCTGGGCGGGTTGCCGCGAAAAAGCGGCGTCCCTACTGTATCGCTCCTCCATTATACCACCGTCTTTGCCGCGGGAAAAAGAGGGAAGCGCAAAAACCGGCATGTCCCTACCGTTTCGGTCCTTTGTGAGCCCTATCCTCCCCATGCACCTCCCCTTTGTTACCGGCAGGCACGGCAGGTTCCTCCATCTTATAAATTGCTTTACTGGAATGCGCGCTCTACTGCCGCAATTGCAGGGAAAAGGGCGCTTTCATTCTCCCAGGATTCTTTTTATAGCGGCAGCTACACACAAAAGGCCAAAGCGGCCGTTTCGGCTTTTTGCATTCATTTTCTCCCGGCGGCTTGCCTGGGCTTGGGGTGTCGGCTATAATACACGCAGCGGCCGGAGCCGTCGGGATACTGGCCTTAGAAAAAACGGCCTGCCCCTTAGCAATCCACACGTTTTATCCGTTTGCTGAAAGGAGAGGGCGTTTAGCGGGATGGAGAAGAGAAAGTGCGGCGTTGGGACAGAGTGCGCTGTCAGTCCCATCCGCCTCAACGGCGAATGGGAAGCAAAAATACCGTTATATACACCGATGCAACGGCAGCCCTCTGAGGCTTCTTTTCCGCCGGTATTTTTTTGCCCGGAACCTATAAGCAGCCGCTTTCATTTCTATGCGATGTTTACCGCCTACTGCAAAATCAAGCGTAACTTGGGACGGATAAAACAATAACGCCGCGAAAGGCCATGGCGCAGCCTATGAAGCGGCCCCTTTCCCGGTTGGATGGCAGTGCGGCGCGGAAAGAAACCGCCAGGCCGATGGAATGAATTACAAAAAACGGACCATACTAAAAAACGAAATCATGACAGGAGGTGTATGGTCGATGACCACCAAGGAACTGCTCTATATTGAGGACGCGCTGGGCCATGAAAAATATTTTCAGACCAAGTGCATGCAAACCGCCAACCAGATTCAGGACGCCGAGCTGAAAACCTGCGTAGAACAGATGGCGCAGAAGCACCAACAGATTTTTCAGAATTTCTACGCGCTGCTGTAAGAGGAGGAACGACTATGGACGACAAAAATCTGATGGAAAACATTCTTTTGCTGGAAAAGGGCGTGTGCGATCTGTTCCTGCATGGAACGATTGAGTCCTCCTCGGACAACGTTCATCAGGCCTTTTGTACAGCGTTAAACGACTCCCTGTGCATGCAGGATACCATCTATGGCAAGATGGCGGCAAAGGGCTGGTATCCGGCGGAACAGGCGGAACAAAACAAGGTTGACAGCGTTAAGCAAAAGTTTTCGGCGCAGTAAGCAAAAATACACTTTGACCAAAAAGGCCGCCGGCAGGTTCGAACCTACCGGCGGCCTTTTTCATCGCCCGTGTTCGGGATACGAGTCCCCAATCAAAATCGGATACAATTCCTCCGGCAGCACATCCGCCGAGATGATATCGTCCTTCGGCCGTTTGGCCAAGTCCTGGACGGCGGCATAAAGCGTCAGGTGTTTTGCTTTGTCGGTGTCAACGGCCTGGGAGCGCAGAGACAGGATTTCCCGATACGTCTGCATAAACAGATTTAAATGAACTTGGACATGGGTTACTCCCGCCTCCTGCAATTTTGTATAGATGACATGAGTGGTGTTGGGCATATGATTGACATACTGCTCATTAAATTCCGGCTTAAAATAATAAATTAGCATCGCTTCGGCAAGAAACAAAAGGTCTTTCGTCTGCACACAAAGTCCAAACTGCCCTTCCTTCGGCCAAGATGAGCTGGATAAAACCAGACTGGTATCCGCGCTTGAGGTACCTTTGAACATTTTTCCTTCGGCTTTAAAATCCAAACAAAAATTTCTTTATCCGGAAACCGGGACGCCGTATGCCGGTATATTTTTAAGATGGTTTTGTGATTCGTCAACCGTTCAAACACATTTCTGGATGCCCCTACATAGCAAAGGTCAAGCTGTGAAGCCGTTTCTTTCTGGCGGTTGCTTTGGGTAACCAAATCGTAAACCGAATATTTAACCGGGGTGTATTGGTGCAAAGCCGGATCCTTCTGCCGCCAGTGCTCGAGAATCCCCACCTCCAGCAATGTCGAGGATACGATCTTCATATGCAGCGCATCCCTGCGAACCGGGTGGGGAAAGAACCAAAGGTTGTCCATTTCATGCACCCGGCCGGTGGAGCAATTGCGATACACAATAACCGGCGGGTCATGGGCAAGGTTAAGATCAAGCAACTCCAACCGATCTCCCCGTAACACCATATAGATGGCGTCCCCGCCGTATTCCGGATACTGCTGCATGCATTCATCCAAAGCAAAATACGGCACCATAAATTGCTTTTCAAAATAGACCTCAAAGCTGTTGTTAAGATAAAAGCACTTTAATTCCTTGAGCTTCTCGATCCACTGCATATCATCCCGCATAGCCCCGTCGCCCTTTTTCCTCTCATGACTGAATAAAAATACCTTTTAGGGATACGATACCCTATATTTTTAACAAAGTCAACCGGGGTCACTCGGCCGTCCATGAGAAAGAATGGAACAGCCCTCCCTTTATGCCAAAAAGGCCCTGGAATCGGAAGGCATCCCGCCGTATTTTCCGGGCGGCACTCCTCTCATCGGTTTTCCCGCTTCGGCACAGGCTTACCCGCAAAGAAAAAGCTTTTGCAGTGTGCGCATAGAGGCGCCGACAAAGCCGCCGCCCTTTTTGGACGGGCGGAAAACAAAAGTCCCCACTAAGGGGCAACGAAACGAGAGCGGCAGGCCGTCACCGGGAAGGCCCTAGAAATCAGAGGCCCCTTCTACATACGAAGCCAAGGAAAAAACAAAAGCTGAGCCCCGAACGCAAACGGCGTCCAGACTCAGCCTGATGGCGCGCCCGAAGGAATTCGAATCCCCGACCTTCCGCTTAGGAGGCGGACGCTCTATCCAACTGAGCTACGGGCGCATAATTATGGTTCAACGGCCGTTCCGGTAAGCGGAGCTCCCCCCTGCATTCTCCTCACATCTTCTCCCTTCGGTCAACGCAAAGGGGACGCATCGGAAAACACAAGCTGGCTTTCCTCCAGCTCGCATACAACCGTTGTTAATCTTACCCTACCAGGGCGGTTTTGTCAAGGATTCCCGATTGGTATAAGCGACATTGAGGCGGGAAAATGGGAGTTTTTCAGTGCGGCATCGTATACCGAATTAGACGATATAAGGAAACGGCGCCCAAACGCCGCGAAAAAGGAGACGGCTATGTACTATCGACTGACTCCCTCCTATGCCCTGCGCAGCTACCAGCGGCTTCCCTATCTGCTCTACCATTTGGATGTGCGGCAGCCGCGCAACCTGACACAAGCGGATTTCCTTTTGCTGCGGCAGTGCGACGGGGAAACGGAAATTGCTGAAACAAAGGAAGGCTTGGAAATTCTCAAAAAATATGAGCAGCTGGGCGTAATCTCCCCCTGCAGACAAGGGGAATCGCTCAAACCGCGCCAGCAGTACCGCTCTTTTCCGAACCGGTATTTTCGCACCATTCAGTGGGCCATCACCGGCCGGTGCAACTATCGGTGCAGGCACTGCTTTATGGCCGCGTCGGAAGAGACAGACACCGCCGAATATTCCCTAAAGGAATGCCGGGATGTGGTAAATCAAATCGCCGAATGCGGCATTGATGAGATCTATCTAACCGGCGGAGAGCCCTTGTTGCATCCGCATTTTTTGGAAATTGTGGATTTGCTGGTGGAAAAGGGAATTATAATTTCCGTCGTCAGCACCAACGGGGCGCTGGTGGCCGCGCCGCTTTTACAGGCGCTCAGAGATCGGGGTGTACGTCCCAGCTTCGGGGTTAGCTTTGACGGAATCGGCTGGCATGACTGGATGCGTGGAGTTCCCGGCTCCGAACAGGCGGCGTTGGATGCGTTAGCACTGCTGCATCAATACGGGTTTCCCACCTTTACCGAGACCAACTGGCACAGGCGCAACCTCCCCGTCTTGATGGAAACGGCAAAACAGATGGCAAAGCTGGGCGTTTCCTATTTTAAAGTTTTTCGCACCATGGAATCTCCCCGCTGGTCAGGCGGCAGAAACGATGCGCTTTCCTATCCGGAGTTTTTCGACGCCTGCCTTCCCTTTTTGACCGATTACATCGCCCAGGAGATCCCCATGAGCCTAAAAATCCGGGGATTTTTCGCTTGCGATCCAGGCGGGGAGTTCCCCCAGTTTCTAGCCGAGCCTTACAACGGGCTTTTTCCCGTCGACCGCAAGGTACTTTGCCCTAAGGCTCGTGCCATCACCTTTCTGGACCCGAACAAAAACATACTCGTCTGCAATGCTTTTACCGGCTCGGTGACAGCGCGGGGGAAAAAGCAGACCAATTTGACGCAGATGACGCTGCAGCAAGCTCTGACAGATTCGGATTATTTGGATCTGGTGACCTCCAATGTGGCGGCGCTGGCAAAGCACAATTCCAAATGCCGGGAATGCCCCTATCTAAATCAATGTGCAGGCGGCTGCCGGGCTCATGCATTTGGCGTCGACGGCGATTACTTCGGGGTAGATCCCTGCCGCTGCGCCTACTACGAGGGAGGCTATGGAGAAAAGCTGCGCCGGGCGGTGGCGTTGGGAGTAAAAAAAGCCGGAGGGTAAGGCGGCCCTGCGGCAAACAGCTTTCTTTTCCGGTTCATTTCCCCTTTAAAAAAGGGGAACATCGGGCGGCCCTTGTGTGCCTCTCCCAGCTTACGGTATCACCGAAAAAGCCGCAGGCTTACGCCTGCGGCTTTTTCCATCGCTTCGGCTGATTTTTCCGTTTCTCCCGCAACCGCGCAAAAAACACTCGCAGTATCCCGGCGCATTCTTCCTCCATCACGCCCGACGTAATCTGCGGACGGTGGTTATAAGGCAACGCAAACAGGTCCACCACCGACCCGGCGGAGCCGGCCTTTTCATCCTTCGCCCCGTATACAAGGCGCTGAATACGGGCGTTGATGATGGCGCCCGCACACATTGGACAGGGCTCCAGCGTCACATACAGGGTACACTCCCAAAGCCGCCAGCCGCCCAGCCTGCGGCAGGCGCTCTCAATGGCCTGAAGCTCCGCATGGGCCAACGCGGATTTTCCGCTCTCCCGCCGGTTCCGTCCTACGGCGATGAGCTCGTCCCCTCTGGTGACCACCGCGCCTACCGGCACCTCTCCCTCCTGCGCCGCCAAGGCCGCCTGCCGCAGGGCCTCCTCCATAAAACGGCGGTCCCGCTCTCTTTCCGCCTCAGAATGCAACATAAAAGCTGGTCATATAGACCATGGCCAGGAAGGCGAGAATCATGCCGGGGTTGAGCAGAAAGGCACAGATACGCCTGCCCAGAGACAGGGAGGAAGGAACCGGGTTTTTGCGGAAAACCCAGCGCTGCCGGTCGATGAGCACCGCCAAAAAGACGATGGCAAGCAAAACCAGCACTCCATAATAGGCCAGCACGACGAGATTTCCCATCGCCTCGCTGGTTTGGGTCAGCAGCAGAGTCAGCACCACGCTCACGGTATTGTTGACCATATGAATGACGATTCCCACCCACAGGGAATTGGACCGCACCACGAAAAAGCCGATAATCAGCCCCACCACCATGGCAAAGGGGATTTGCACCAAATTGCCGTGCACCAAACCGAACACAATTGCGGACATGACGACGGCAAATCCATCCCCGTAGCGCCGCAGCGGCTGCATGACGATGCCGCGGAACACAAACTCCTCAATAAAGGCCGGAAGAATTCCCACCGCCAGCAGATAGACCGCCTGCCCGCCCAGCGTAGTAGGGACCGCCATTTCCGGCGACAGAATGGTGATGCCGAGCATGGACATAACCAGGGACAACAGCATTACCAATATATTTCCCAAGACACAGCAGCCCAAGCCCACGAATAGGCCGGACGCCATCAGGCCCTTTTTCGGCCGGGAAAGAACCGCCACGTCGGAAAGGCGGATTTTTTTCGCCTTGGCGTAAATGACGAAGGGGACGACCAGCATGGGAATATAGCTGATTAGGGTCACCAGCTGCTCGGCAAGATCAGGGCCGACAAACCGGCCGCTGCGGTCATAAAACCCGAACATAGCGCCAAAGAATCCCAGACCCAGCCCTATGAGGGCGGACACCGCCAACATACCGAGGATGGCCAATCCAACGCCGTTTCCCATGTGCCACAGGTTCTTTTTCTCCGAAACGGCCCAGAGAGAATTGTCCGGCGCCGGGTAATACAGCTGACCGGGCGCCCCGTAGGTCGGCCCCTGCTTTGCATATGGATTCATGCTGACACTCCTATTCCCGCCAAGGACGCAGGCTCTCACTTCGGCCTTGGCGCTACCATTTCCTTATGATTATGTTTAAGTATAGCATACTCCGAATAAATTGCAATATTTACCGGTTTGGATTCTTTTTGCCGCGCGCCACTATCGACGCCCCTCTTTCTTCAAGGAAAACGCCTGATCGAGGGAAAAGGCATAGAGAATGCACTCCGCCACCGGCTGATGGAAAACCTCGCCCATGGCATAGGCGTAAAGCGCAAGCTGGTTTTGATAGCGGCTAAGGAGGCTTTCCCCGTCCCGGGCGGCGTCGGTTTTATAATCGACCACCACCAGCCCGTCCTCTTCCTCAAACACCAGGTCCGCCACCCCCTGCAGCACCACCAGCTCCCCTTTGACATCACTGCCCGCCTCGGCAAACTGCTCCGCCGGGATTCCCACGTTGAAGCGGATTTCCCGGTATACCTTTTTCGCCTGCGCAATCCGGCGGTAAAGCCCGCTTTCAAAGAAACGGCCCACCTTTTCCATACGGATGGACGCGGCCTGCTCCCGGGTCAGAAAGCCCTGCTGCAAAAGCCGGTCCCGTTCCTCCTGGGGATGGGCGGCCGCCCGGGTAAAGTCGGCAAACTGCATGAAGCTGTGCAGCGCAATGCCCTTCTCCGTGGGAGTCAGGCCGCCGCCGCTTAAAAAGGCGGGACGGGACGCCGCCACGAATTCCTCCGCCTGTTGCGTCTTTGCCAGCTCCGACGCGGCCACCTTAGCCGGGATCCGGTGAACCTCCCGATAGGGATAGACCCAGTCGATCTGTTCCTCCATACGGCGGATCATCGCCGGGTCGGGCGGCGGCGGATCGGGACGGGATGCCGCCTCCTCCCCGCCGGACATGGGGGGAGGGGCCACAATCGAGAAGGCCCAGGACGCCGACGCGGGTAAAACCTCCAGGTTCCCGCATCCCGCCGCCCGGCGCAGAACCTCCCCATCCGGATGGCGCAGGGCGCAGGCCAGGAGCCATTCATAGTACCCCTTGGCCCGGCGCAGGAAAAAGGGCGCCAGCCTTCCGCTTCCGGTGAGGTTGCCGGCCACCCCTTGCAGCACCCCTTCCGGGTCCTTCAGGCCGGCAACCAAAATCAGCCGCTCCTTTGCCCGCGTCATCGCCACATAGAGCACCCGCATCTCTTCCGACAGAGCGGCCCGTTCCAATTCCAGAGCAACCGCCTCCCTGGGAAGGGTGGAATACTGCCGCCCCAGCCCGTCGAGCCGTTTGAGCCCAACGCCGAACCGGGGATGGAGCAGGGCGGGAGCGCGCACGTCGCTTTTGTTAAACTGCCCGCCCAGCCCTGCGACGATGCAGACCGGGAACTCCAGCCCCTTTGAGCTGTGGATGCTCATGATCCGCACCACGTCCGCCGTCTCCGACAGGGTGGCGGCAGGGGCGAAATCGTCCTTTCTCTGCTCAAGCCGGTCGATAAACCGAAGGAACCCGGCAAGGCCCCCATGCCCCGCCCCTTCGTATTTTTTGGCGTACTCCATGAGCAAAAGCAGGTTTGCCTTGCGCTGGGAGCCGCCGGGCATGGCCTGCACCATGGCGGTATAGCCGGTCTGCTCGTAGATTTCCTCAAGCAGCCGCGCCGCCGGCAGCACCGCCGCCGACAGCCGCATCCGGGCCAGCTCGTCTAAGAACGACCGGCATTTCTCATCCTCCTTCGCTTGGGAAACCACCGCGTGGTAAAGGGTCCCGCCGGGGGAGGACATACGGATCTGAGAAAGCGCATCGGGGGTAAAGCCGAAAAGTGGGGACAGCATCACCGCCAGAAGGGGGACGTCCTGCACGGGGTTGTCCAAAACCCGCAGCAGGGAAAGAATGCAGGAGATTTCCACCGTCGAGAAAAAGCCGCCGGTCACGTCGGTATAGGCCGGAATCCCCAAAAGGGCCAGTTCCTGCATATACTTGACCCCCCTCCCTTCCTTGCTGCGCAACAGGATGCAGATATCCCGGTAGCGCATAGGCCGCAGACGCCCATGCTCGAACACCGCCGCGCCCGCCTCCATCAGCTCCCGGATCCGGCGGCCGACCGCCCTTGCCTGGGCCCCGTCCCGGTCGTCCTCTTCGGAGAGATCGGACAGATCAAGAAGGAGCAGCTCGGCGTCCGGCTCCGTACTTTCCGGGTAGGCGGCGCCGCTGCGAAGCTCTTCTCCCTCGTCGTATTCCATCTCTCCAAGCTCCTCGCTCATCAGCTGGCGAAAGACAAAGTTGACCGCGTCGGTCACCCCCTTGCGGCTGCGGAAATTGCGGCCCAAGGTGATCTTTGCGGGGTAATTGCCGTCCTGATAAACGGGCAGGGAATTGCGCCGGCGAAGGAAAAGCTCCGGCATGGCCTGGCGGAACCGGTATATGCTCTGCTTGACGTCCCCTACAAAGAAGAGGTTTTTTTCCTCCTGGGAAATCGCCCGGAAAATCAAATCCTGCGCCTCGTTGGTATCTTGGTATTCGTCCACCAGCACCTCTTCAAACCGGGCGGCCAGCTCCTTGGCCTCCTTCGTACAGGCAAAGCCGTCCCCCTCCTCCCTGACCAACAGGCGGATGGCAAGATGCTCCAAATCCCCGAAATCCACCATGCTTTTCTGCGCTTTCTTTTCGTCCAGACGCTTGGAATAGGCGCGCACGGTGTCAAACAAGGCGGCCACCAAGGGATAGAGGGCGTTCAGGTCCTCCCGGCATTCCGCCTCGCTGGCGCCAAAGAGGGCCGAAAGCCGTTTTAGAATCTCCTGTACCTCCTTTTTCAGCCCGTCGAGCCGGGGAGCCAGGCAAAGCACCGTCCCCTTTTTCACCGGCTTGCGGCGGGCGAAGGAGAAGCCGCGCAGAGCGGCCCCGATCCGGTCAAAATCCCGTTCCGCCAGCAGGGAGCGGATCGCGGACAGATCTTCCAGGGCTTTGGAAAAGACGGGAGCGTAAAGCGCTTCGCTTTCCTCTTCCTCCTTCATCAGGGAAAGGCCGTAGGAGAGCCGCCCTTCCCCGTGGAAAAGGGCGCTTTTTGCGTAGGCGGTCACCGTTTCTCCCCAGGGAGTCTCTCCCAACGGGCCATGCGGGCGGTAGAGGGCCAGCTTTTCTTCCATCCAGCGGTCGGGGAAGGGATGGGAACGGACAAAATCGTAGAGCCGCCGCACCATATCGCACAGCAGCCGGTCGTCCCGCTTGGGGCTTAGTAGCTCCACCAGCTGCAAAAAGCCCGCGTCCCCTTCCCCATACCGCTCCTCCAGCACTTCGTCCATCGCCTGGTCGGAGAGGAGCGCAACCTCGCTTTCCTCGGCAATCTGAAAGTCGGGAGATAGGCCGAGACGGTGGAAATTCTCCCGTGCCAGGTCCGCGCAAAAGCTGTGGATGGTGCTGATGTGGGCCTGGCTGAGCAGCAGTTGCTGGCGCTGGAGATAGGCGTCGGCAGGGTTTTGCAGCAGCAGCTCCGCCAGCCGCGCGCCGATGCGCTCGCGCATCTCCGCCGCCGCCGCCCGGGTAAAGGTGACGATGAGCAGGCGGTCTACGTCGCAGAGGCGGGCGGGATCGGTAATGCGTTCGATGACCCGCTGGACGAGGACCGCCGTCTTGCCCGAACCGGCCGCCGCCGATACCAGGAGGGTTCCCTCTCTTGCTTTTATGGCAAGCTCCTGCTCCGGGGTCCATTTGCGCGGTGTGCTCATGTCTCTTCCTCCTTCGCAAGCGATTGCAAAACAATCTCCCGCTCCATCTTTTCCACCCGGCGCACCGGGTCGCCCCGCTCATGGCCGCATACCGCCCGATAGTCGCACCAGGCGCATCCGTCGTACTGCCCGGCGGCAGGCACGGCGGCAATGTCCCCCTCCCGCAGGGTTTGGGCCATGCGGGTGAGCAGCTCCTCCATGCGGGCGGCCAGCCGCCCGAACTGAGACAAAGTCGCCACCGAGGAACGGCTGTCCAGCTCCCCGCTTTTGGTCAGTTTGGCGGGGATGAACACCCCGGCCGCGTCCGGCTCCATCCCTAAAATCACCTGCTTGTCGTCGAGCAGAAGGCCGTTCATTTTAAACTGCTTGCCCTTCTCCTTTTGCACCGCCGCCGGATCGGCATGCCGGTCGGCGTCCACCGGCCCGGCTTGGGAGGGCATATACAAAATCCCGGCCGGGACCACGTCCCCATACCGTTCCCTTCCATTTTTCCATACGGTAATTAGGTAGAGAAGCATCTGCATATTCAGGCCGAAAAGCACGTCGGAAAGTTCGAACACCTTAGTCCCGGTTTTGTAGTCCACCACCCGTACATAGCTTTTCTCCCCCTTTCGCATCACGTCGAGCCGGTCAATCTTTCCTTCCACCTGCACCTCCCCGCCGCCGGGCAGGCACAGCGTCATCGGGGCGAGATCCCCCTCCCGTCCGATGGTCAGCTCAAAGTCCGCAGGGACAAATGCGCTCTGTAAAAGCTCCTCCGCCAGATGCTGCACCAGGATGCGGGCGGTTCCTGCAAGGCGGGAAAACAGGTATCGAAAGCGGGGGGTTTTATCCGACCAGCCGCCCAGACGGGTGGTTACGTACTCCTCCAGCAGCTCGTCGATCTCTCCCTGCAGGGAGTTTGCCGATCCCCCGGCCAGTTCCTGGGGCGGATGGACCCGCAGCAGCCGTTCCAATAGGAAATGGATGGCGGTGCCGTACTCCAGCGCATTGAATTCGGCCTTTCCCCGCGGCTTGGCATGCAGCCCGTACCGGCAGAAATAGGCGAACCGGCACAGATGGTATCGTTCGATCTTGGTGGCCGACAGGGTCATCCGTTCCCCGAACAGCCGGGCGGCTTTTTCCTGGTCGGCAAAGGCAAAGGGGCGGCGGGCAGCGGCCCGCTCCAGCGCAAGCAGCCGCTGCCGGTATCCCGCCCGCTTTTCAAAGAGGGCCTTGAGAGAGGCGGAAAGCACGGTGGGTTCCCGCCAGGTAAGGGCGGTCAGCTCAAAGGCGGGCTTTTCCGCCTGGGCAAGAAACGGCGAGAGCTCTTCCACCTGGGGGGAGAGGGTCGGGAACATCCGCCGCAGCTCCCCCACCAGGGCGGAGGGGAGCAGGGCGTCCCCGACGGCGTTCTGCCGTTTGTAGCTGACGACCAGCATCTGGGAGGGGCTGGTCATCGCCGTGTAGGCGAGGAACCGTTCCTCCTGGGCCTGCTGCTCAATCGACTGGGACAAGGGCAGCCCCATGGCGATCAAACGGCTGCGGTCAAAGTCGGTAAGAAGGCCGCCGGAGGCATGGCTTTGCGGAAACTCCCCGTCGTTTGCACCGACGAGAAAGGTTACCTTCGGCTCATTCGGCCGAACCCGGTCGGCGGCGCCGAAGGAGACCTCGTCGAGCCCCTGGGGGATCCGTCCGAGATCGCAGGTGGAGAAAACCAGGCGCAGAGTATCCAAAAACCGCCGCAGCGAAAGGCGGGTTCCCTTGAGGGTCAGCGCCGCCTGATCCAAAATCGACATCAGCAGCTCCCACAGGGCCGCCTGCTCCTCGGCCAGCTGGTTTCTTCCTTCCCCCCGCAGGGCGGTCACCAGACTTTTCAGCTGGAAGGCCGCCCCCGTTTCCTGCAAAAGCTCGTATACCGCTCTGGCCATCCCCTCCCCGTCCGTATCCGCCGTCTTTTCCTCCAAACGGAGAAGAGGCTCCACCAGCCTGGCACGGGCCCCATTGATCCCGGCAAGGGCCTGCTTTGCCTTTTCGTCAAACTGTTCGGTAAAGCCGAGCGGGTTGGCCTGCCATTCGGACAGCCAGCGGCGATGGTTGAGGCTCCACAAAAGCACGTAATTCTCCAGCTGGGAAATCTCGTCGAGGGAAAGGCCGGCAAACCCCGTCTTTGCATAGCGCAGCAGGGCGTCGGCGTCAAAATTGCCGCACACCGCCTCCAGCGCCGATAAAACCGCGGCGGTCAGCGGCTTTGCGTCGATCCCCTCCCGTCGGTCCAGGAACAAAGGGACTTCATTCTGTGCAAAGGCCGTCTCCAGCGCCTCTTCATAGGGCTGGCTAGAACGGGCGACGACCGCCATTTCCCGGTATCGCAGCCCCTTCGTGCGGGCGAGATACCGGGCGGTGCGGGCCACAAACTGAGCCTCTTCCTGGGGGCCGGCCGCTTCAAAGAGGAAAAGGGCGTCCTCCTCCGCCTCCTCCCCAGGCAAAAACCGAAACAGCTCCCGCTCCACCTTGGCCAAGGCCCCGTTCTGATAGCGATAGGGGGTATGAAGGGTTACCGGGGCCGCCACCCGGCTCCCCTGCTCCTTGGCCAGCCGGATCAAACGGCGGCCGGTTTCCGCCACCGGCGCGAAAAGCCCGGTGCCCTCCGTCTGTTCGAGCGAATCGGTGCACAAGGCCGCATATACCTGGGCCGCCTGGGCGAGGATATGCTTGAGGTTGTCCCACTCCTGTCCGGTAAAGCCGGTAAAGCCGTCGAGAAAGACCTGCTTATCCGCAAAGAAGGGATAATCGAGCAGCAGAGAGGAGAGCCGGGTCAGGTCGTCGAGCGGATCGAGAAAGGAAGCGGCCACCAGCGCCTCATAGCTTCCCAGAATCAAAGACAGCTCCCGGGTCTTTTCCTTCAAAGACCCCTCCTCCATTTCCTGTGCCGTCCGCTCCAAGGCGGCCGGACGGACGGCGCACTGCTTGCATTCGCCCGACAGCGTCAACACCGCCTTGAGGAAATCCGGATTGCTGCGGCTGCGCCGGTAAAAGGAGATCTGATCCTTGACCTGCTCGAGGGCGGCGGCCATCAGCATGCACCGGCCGCTGTCCTGCAGCCGGCGGCCGGCGCCGCCTCCCGCCTCCCGCTGGACCCGGTCGGTAAGCCGGGTAAAGCTCAGCACCTCCACCTTGCGGGCGAGGGCGGGACCCAGCAGCCCCAAAAGCGCCCGTTCGTTTTGAAAGGAGACCTGCTCGGGCACCAGTAAAATAAGGTTTTCCTCCCCTGCGCGGGCTTTCTTGGCAATCATATCCCGCAAAAAGCCGGTTTTGCCGGTGCCGGCCCGGCCTAATATCAGTGTCAGCATGTCGTCCCTCCGCGGTGCACATTTCTTTTGGTATTCTATATATTGTAGCATATTCAAAAAAAATGTCCAATCCCCCGCAACGTTTGGAGGTGTCGGCGGCGCCGCGTTCCTGCGGTTGTTTTTATTGATGAGAGAAAAGAAAATCCCTTGCACTTTTTTTGAGGGCCTGTTAAGATAAATAAAACAGTGAAAATCTGGTGATGCTAAGGAAGAGACGGCGGCATGGGACACGCCATGCCGCAATTCGGAAAGGACGGTCTGCCATGCCGACGTTTGATGAAATTTATCTGCGTCTGATGAACGCTGCGGTTCACAACGCAACCAAGGAAGAATTGGAGAAAATCCGCAAAAGTGAATTTGACGCCCGCCCCCTGGACTGTCTGCTTCACCCCGACCAGTACGCGCCGGTTTGGCGGATCGGGGAATGCAGCTGCTCGGATGAAGAGAAGGCCAACTGTGCGGGCAAATGTCTGTTTGACGCCCTGAAGCTGGACGAAAACGGAAACGCCACCCCGGTGCCCGACCTTTGCGTGGGCTGTGCGGCCTGCGTCGACCGATGTAAGGCCAAGCACCTGATCGCCAGCAAGGATGTGCTCCCTGCGTTGGCCATGGTCAACAGCGGGGAGGCGCCGGTTTATGCCATCATCGCCCCGGCCTTTATCAGTCAGTTTTCCGAACAGGTCACTCCGGGCAAGCTCCGTTCCGCCTTTAAGCAGCTGGGCTTTGCGGGTATGGTGGAGGTCGCCCTCTTCGCGGACATCCTCACCCTCAAGGAGGCGCTGGAGTTCGATGCGAACATCCAGACCGATGAGGATTATCAGCTGACCAGCTGCTGCTGCCCGATCTGGATCGCCATGATCCGAAAAGTCTACCACCAGCTCGTCCCTCATGTGCCGGGCGCCGTCTCTCCTATGGTGGCCTGCGGACGCACCATTAAACAGCTGGAGCCGGAGGCGAAGGTCATCTTCATCGGCCCGTGCATGGCGAAAAAGGCGGAGGCCAGGGAGGCCGACGTGAAGGACGCGGTGGACTACGTGCTTACCTTTGAGGAAGTGCAGCAGATCTTTGATTTCGCGGACATCCATCCGGAAGATCTCCCCGACGACGACCGGGAGCACTCTTCCCGGGCCGGACGGATCTATGCCCGAACCGGCGGGGTTAGTGAAGCGGTGCAGGCAACCGTCAAGCGGCTGAACCCGGATCGTCCCATTCAGGTAAAAGCCCAGCAGGCCAACGGCGTCCCCTCCTGCCGGGCCATGCTCAACGACCTCAAAGAGGGAAAGACGAAAGCCAACTTTCTGGAGGGGATGGGATGCGTCGGCGGCTGCGTGGGAGGGCCGAAGGCCATTCTCGACCGGGAGCTGGGCCGGGAACACGTCAACCTCTATGGCGACGAGGCGCCCTATCCCACCCCCATCGACAACCCCTATGTCATTGAACTGCTCCATCGGCTGGGGTTTGACACGGTGGAAAGCCTGTTGGAGAAAAGCGATCTGTTCACCCGGAGGTTTGACTAAAAAGTATTTTTCCATTAATAAACACCTGCGCCCGGATACGAAAAATTCGTATCCGGGCGTTTTTCGCCTTTGTGCGCAAAAGGCTCTCTTTTGTCAGGGCGTCCTCCTTCGGCCGCGGGTATGAGGCAGCGGCTCGGCTTGCTCCGCAGCTTTCTCGCCGTCCCAATCCCCCCGGCCAAGCTTGAGAAACAGCACCGACGCTTTCGGCGCATTGCGATCCTCAAATCGATAGTCGTAAAGATGGTCCATCCAAACGCTGTCCCAGGGACTTGCGGCTTGCTCTGGCCGGCGGCCATTGCAATCGGGCATTTTTTGCTCCATATTGATCCCCCGCTTTCTTCTACTGGTAATCTATGCAAGGAAAAACCTGTCTTATACCTGCCCAGCCGAAGGGAGGGAGCAAAATGCTTTGGGCCGATCCGTCCCGGTTCTCAGGATAGACGACGAACCTATTTGCGCAGACAGGATAACGGCGGGGGTATCCGAGACGGATTCCCGCGATGCTTACGCGCAGAAAGGAAGAAAGGCCCCGGCAGGAAGCTTTCCCGCCGGGGCCTTTGAGAAGCCTGTTCTCTTTATGATGTACTTATTTGCAATAGCCGTGATATCCGTCGTCCTCATTGGCCAGATCCTCCGCCTTGGGCGGGAAGAATTGCTCGACGGGGAAACGGATTTTCTGGAACAGATCGCAGGGATTGTCGGTGGTGGTGGTGCATTCCTGGATGGATGGCGTATCACAAAACATGGGAAACCGATAATTCCAATGGATTTCGATGGTATCGCCTTCCTCCTCGTGAAAAATCCGAACCTCCCGGATAAAAAGCCTAGCCAGCCGCCGTTTGGCGGAAAGGGCAAGGCCCTCCCAGCGTTCGGCTACCTCACCCAGACAGATGGGACGGGTGGCGCCGGCCTCCTTCTTCGCGGCTGCGATCTTTGCGGAGAGCTCTTCTTTTTGCCGGTGGAGCTGTTCGATTTTTTCATTCAGATACCGAACCGCCAGGGAATTGCCCTCCATAACGGCGGCAAGCAGGCGGTCAAGCTGTTCTTCCAACGCTGCCAGGCCCGCCTTAAGCCGGTCTACCTGTGGGCTGGAAGCCGGCCGCCGGACGCAGGCCAGCTCCCTGCGAAACCCGATTTGCTTCATAATCTCCATTTCAACGAGGTATTCTACCTCCTCCACCACAAGCCCTCTCCTTGGGATCGGCTGGGTATGGGCTCCATACCGGCGCCCGTTACAGGTGAAATAGGAATAGACCGCCCGGATTTCTCCGGTGTCTTTGTCCCGGCATTGGGAGGTCTTGACCGACATCCGGTAGCCGCACACGCCGCAGCGGATACAGCCGGCCAGCCAGCTTTTCCCCCCGGTTCCCAGCCGGGAAACCGTCTTGTGCGTCGCAAGCTTTTCCTGGGCGCGTAAAAAGAGGGCGGCATCCACCAATCCCGCATGCAGCCCAAGGGACAACGTTCGCCCAGCTCCTTCCCCGGCAGTATCTGGTCTTCCATACAAAAAACAGCCGTTTGTCCCGATAAAATCCCCAGCGTCGTTGGTACACTGGCAGCCCTGCCTTTGGTAGTACCGCAGCACATCGGCATTGGCGCAGACATAAACGGGGTTGCGCAGAAGCCGGGTCATATTGCCCGGATAAAATCGTTTTCCCTCCGCCGTCCTTTCTCCCCGGGCATTTAACTGCCGTCCAATTTCCCCAAGCGAGCAGCCCTCCTCCACAAAACGGGAGAACATCTCCCGTATCAGCGCCGCCTGCTTTTCATCCGGCACAAGCCGGTAGGTCCTCTTTCCGTCCAGCCGCGTTTCCTCCTTTTGGTAGCCGAAAGGAGGGCGGCCGCCGAGGTACATTCCCTTGCGCCCTCTTGCGTAATAATTGTCCCGGATGCGCTGCTGAATGGTTTCCCGCTCCAGCTGGGCGAACACCATGGTAATGCTGAGCATGGCGTTGCCCATGGGCGTAGCGGTGTCAAATTGCTCCTGGGTGGATTGAAACTGCACCTGATGGGCCTTGAAAAATTCAATGAGTTTGGAAAAATCCAGAAGGGAACGGCTCATTCGGTCCAGCTTATAGATGATGACCTTATGGATGTCGCCCTGTCTGATATCGGATAGGAGGCGCTGAAAATCCGGACGATTGGTATTCGAGCCGCTGTATCCCCGGTCCTGATAAATTCTGGTTTCCTGCCCGCCTGCTTGGGCCCGGCAGAAGGCAATCTGTGTCTCGATGGAAATGCTGTCCTTTTTATCAACGGACTGCCTGCAATAAATGGCGATCATCGATTGGTACCATCTCCTTTTTCAGCCGGTTCTTTACCGTCCCGGGTATCCGGTCAGACGAAAGGCTTTTCGCCTCCATCCTCTCCCTTTTGCTCGGTGAACAAGAGAATATCGGCCACCTGCTCGATCAGTCTTTGCCACTGCGCCTCGCTGGTTTCCCCCGCATACCGGTTGACGATCCTTCCGCCGCCCGGCGCGGGCTCTCTCTCCCGCTTCATGTCCTCTCCCCCTTTCCATTTAACCATATGCCAGGGGATTCTTTCCCAGAACACAGAGCAATTTTGCACTTTCGCTGTGTCAAGCTCAGGCATCGGCAGAGTGGTTGTTTGTTTCAATGCGTGAAGGGGATAACGGCATGCGGGCTGTGGCAAGCGTGGTGATGAACCGCGTCAATGCGCCGGGAGGCGAATACGCCCGGGTAGGCCAGCAGAGCATTCGGCAGATTATCTTCCAGCCTGGGCAATTTGTCTGCGCATCCGAAACCGAGCGTGGGGCCTATAATCCGCAGAATATCTACAACATGACCCCCGAGCAGATTCACTACGATATCGCAGACTGGGCAATCGCGGGCGGGCGTCTGATGGACTTAGGGCAGGCGCTTTGGTTCTTCAACCCCTATTCCACCAACTGCCGCTCCAATTTCCCCAGTTCCATCGGTTATTTTGTCGCCCGGATCGGCGACCATTGCTTTTATAACCCAACCAACGCCTATTATCAAACATAAGAGAGGTTGATGCTCAGTATGAACGGCGATTTCAATCGAACCAACAACCTGGATATGTCCACGGACGAACCCCTTTCGGAAATCGAAAACCCCCAGACCAACCAAGAAGTATACCAGGGCTCCCTGCGCGGTGTTATTTCCAGGAACCTGGGCGTTTACGTCATCTGTGAATTCCTCATCGGCACCAACAACATTGTCGTTAAGGACGGTATCCTCTACGCCTCCGGAAACAACTACATCACCCTGTATCAGGAGGACAACAACCGGTACGTGCTGTGCGACCTGTATGCCATCAAATTCATTAATTTCTATGACGCACGCAGCAAACCCAGAAATCTGCGCAACGTCCCTACACGGATGCAGCCGTAGGGCAAAACAGCGCCTGCATAAAAAATGCAGGCGCTTTCCTTGTACGCATGGCCCAAGTTCCCAGCTTGTGCCATGCCGGGCGACGACGCATCGGACGGCCAAGCCGTGTTGACGGCAAACGGATGGATACCTGCTTATCCGGCTCAAACGAAATCTTTCACTTTATTATCTATTTGGAGGGATAAACCATGCAAACCAATCCGAACGACACGCCGCAGGGCGCCGCTAAGGAAGTACGCATCACAAGCGAGCAGCCCATTGTTACCTCATTGATCCTTCAGCCGAGTGATAAATTGCCTTTGCAGCTGTCCGGCTTTGTCTATCAAGTTTCACCCGGCGGTGAACCGGTCAGCGGGGCACTGGTCTGCGTCTACGAGGAAGGCGGCCGGTTTCTTACCCATGCCTATACCGACGAGAAAGGCTATTTTGCCATAGCTTCTCTGGCCGCAGCAACCTATTTCATCAGTGCGGCAAAGGAAGGCTACCATGCGGCGCCCTTGCTTACGGTAGCGCTGTCCCAGGACACGGTGCTACTGGAAGGACTCCTTTTACAGCCGGCTACCAGTAAACAGGGTACCATCTACGGCACGGTACAATCGATCCCGGATCAGGCGCCGGTGGAAGGGGCCCGAATTGACCTGGTGGATTCCACCGGAAAGGTGGTCGCCTGTGCTCTAAGCTCTCAAACCGGCGACTATGCCATATACGGCCTCCCTCTTGAGCGTTTTACTGCGATTGCGGCGGCGGGCCCCTATTCCTGCGACAGTGCGGTTGCCACACTCTCCCCATCTCAGCCGTCTGAAATGATTAATTTTACCCTTTCCCCACGGGAAACGCCAGCCCGCTCCTCCTTTCTCAGCGGCTTTCTCAAGGATCCGGACGGGACGCCGATTCCGTTGGCCTGGGTCGGGCTGTACACAACGGAGGAAGGGGTACGGCGCTTAGTTGCCGTTACCATGTCCAGTGCGGACGGATACTATGCCTTTCCTTCCCTGCCCGACGGGGACTACGTGGTGAAGGCGCAGGCTCTTTCCTAATCCCCTTGCAGCAAAGGACGGGACCGTCTAATGAGCGGCCCCGTCCTTTTTGATGTTCGAACGGTCATAGAATTCTCTTTCTGTTCAGCGCTTCTTTTTCTTCCTTCGCTTTTGCTCGGCCAGCAGCTTAAGCCGGTCGATGATATCCTGCTGACGTTTGGAGCGCATGTTTGGGAAGGCCTGAAAAATGCGGCGGTGCAGCCGCTTTTGGGTAAGCAGCTCATTGAGCCGGGCATTAAGCTCAACGATGCGTTCCCTCACGTCGGCCTGGCGTTCCCTTTGGCGCTCGCAAAACGCTTCAACCCCTTCGTTCAGCCTCTCTCCAAGCTGCTGGATTCCGGCGGCGTTTCGTTCGCCGAGCTCTTCAAGGGCCTGCTGAATCTGCTTGAGCTTTCCACTGATTTGCAGCATGGTACGCACCGTGACAAACAGATCGGCAAGCAGGCAGAGGAGGAATACCGCCGCAGCCGCATGCAGCAGCCATGCGGGAAGCTTCCCAAGCAGAGCGCCTGTAAGCGGATGCAGAAACTTCACCAAAAACAAGGACAACATCCCAAACAGGAGAGAATTGCGCAAACAGATCCGCCCATGCAGCTGGAACCGGCGTTTGGAATAGTCCCACAGCTTAAGCCCAAAAAGCGTTTCAAGCAGGTAACCGGTAAAGTATTCCAACCCGCTGGTAACCGCCATGCCGGCGACAAACACCAAAATAGGATAATTGGCAACCGGCAAAAGCAGTCCGATAACCGCCATCGCCCCAAAGCCGTATACCGGACACAGCGGACCATTCAAAAATCCGCGGTTGACAAAGCGGCGTTTGCCGATGGAGCAATAGACGGTTTCGCAAATCCAGCCAAGAATGCTGTAAAGAAGAAAATACAAAAAAAGCAGACAAATATAGTCCATCATTTCCAAACGTATCATACCGGCTTTTTCTGTGCCGGCAGGATATTTCGGGCGAGAATCCTGCGAAACTGGAAAGAGAAGGTGATTACCGTGACGGTGGCGGCCAGCAGGTCGGAGACCGGTTCGGCCAAAAACACGGCGAATACTTTATCGGAGAAGAAGTTGGGAAGAATGTAAATCAAGGGGATGAGCAAAATCACTTTACGCAGCAGGGCCAGGATCAGGGATACCTTTGCCTGGCCTACGGCGATGAAGGTTTGCTGGCAGGCAATCTGCGCCCCCAGCGCAAATGCTCCGCCCATATAAATGCGCACCGCCCAGACGGATACCTCCATCAGCTGGGGATCGTTGTTGAACAGCGAGATGAAAACTTGGGGAAGCAGCATAATGGATAGCCAGAATGCGGTGGAGAAGGTCAAGGATGCGATCAACAGCAGCTTAAAGGTCTGCTTGACCCGATCGTTTTGACCGGCCCCGAAGTTAAAGCCTGCAATGGGCTGCGCCCCCTGGGCGATTCCTGTGATGGGCAGGGACAGCACCTGCATAAGACTGGCGAGGATGGTCATGGCCCCAACCGCCATGTCACCTCCATAGGCCTGGAGGGAAGAATTGAGCGAGATATTTACCAGGCTTTCGGTGCTCTGCATAATAAAAGGGGATACGCCGAGCGCCAATACCGGGAGCATGACCGACGCCTTGGGGCGCAGGTATTGACGTCGGATTTTGAGCTTCGTCTTTTTTCCTGACAAAAAGCGGACGACCCAAATGGCGGACACCGCCTGGGAAAGCACCGTCGCCAAAGCGGCGCCCTGCACCCCCATATCAAAGACGAAAATAAACACCGGATCCAGCGCGATGTTGATGGCGGCACCGATCACCACGGTGAACATACTGGTTTTCGCAAAGCCCTGGGAGGTGATAAAGGCGTTCATCCCCAGCGCAAGCTGTACAAAGATGGTACCACAGACGTAGATGTTCATGTAATCGGACGCATAGCCGATGGTGTCGGAGCTTGCTCCAAACAGCAAGAGCAGTTCCCGGCCGAAAACAAGGAATACGGCGGTGAGCACCACCGAAATCCCCATTAGTACCGTCAGGCAATTGCCCATAATTTCCTCCGCCCCGGCGTCGTCCTTTTGCCCCATTTTGATGGAAGCTCGAGGCGCGCCGCCCATCCCGACCAGCGAGCTGAAAGCGGTGATAATCATGATGATGGGAAAGGTGACTCCCACTCCGGTCAGGGCGGCGGCACCCACATCAGGAATGTGCCCGATGTAGATGCGGTCTACGATATTGTAAAGCATATTGACCAGCTGTGCGGTGACGGCGGGCAGTGCCAGCCGGCAGAGCAGACGGCCGATCCGTTCGGTTCCCAATGGATTTTCTACTTGCTTTTGCAATGGGATCGCTCCATTTCCTATATAATTCACAGGCCTATGCCCGTCTCGGACAAAGCAGCGTTGTCCTGCGGCCGATTGAAAATTTCCATAAACCCTTCTCCGGTAATGGTCTCTTTTTCGAGCAGGTAGCTTGCAAGCTCGTGCCGCTTCCCCATGTTTTCCTTCAGCATACCGGTCGCCTTCTCACGGGCCTTACCAAAAGGAAGTCCAGCAACTCTGCTGCGCCATACCTTGGCCATTATCTGCCATAAAACAGCCTTGCTGACCTAAACCTATGCGGTTTTATAGAAAAAAGGAAGGCGGCCGCAGAACAACGATGTAAACCCAAAGTTTTTGGGCTTCTTTCGTTGCTCGGTCATTTCATTTCCTCCTTTTTGTTCCTCGGTTGATTGTTTCCCATCTGTTCGAGCAGGCTGTTTAGGCTTCTTAGTCCCTCCAGAATGGTTTGGAACATCTGCGTGTCCTTCTCCGGAAAAAGGTCGTGATACTGGTTTCGAAGGGACTGTTCCATACGTCCGAGTACCTCGCTGCCAAATGGGGTCATAGCAAGATGCACCATCCGTTCGTCCTTATCGCCGCGGATACGGGTCAATAAGCCTTCCTGTTCCAGTCGTTTGCAAAGCACCGAAGCATTGGCGCTGGCGATCCCCAAGCGCCTTCCCAAACTTCCGACGGTATGAGATCCGCACTGTCCAACCTCGATTAAGGCTCTTGCCTGCATCATGGTCAGCCCTTCCTTTTCGGTAAAGGGACAAAAAGCGCGGTCCATATTTTCCGAGATGCTTCTAAGCAAATCCCAAACCTGATTCTTAAAGGAGTTGACCTCCAAGGCGCTCCCTCCTATACCCTATAATAGTTATAGACTATATATAATATAGTCTATAAAAGATGGACTGTCAATGTCTTATACGGCAAAATCCGATCCATTTCTCCGATCTTTATTAAAAATCAAAACCACGCGTTGAACGCGTGGTATGCACCAGCCCTGAAAGGGCATGATACCAGCACGCCTCTTAAGAGGCACCGAATAGG
>CAJFTS010000007.1 GCA_904420015.1 uncultured Clostridia bacterium | reverse complement strand
CCGTATGACACGTTTGACGTGTTTGCGAGGATCATAGGGCTTTGCCCGCATATGAAATACCCCCGGATTCCCCGGGGGATTTTTATTTATACACGGCGTATCCGCTCAAAGATGGGAAACGAGCGGTCCGGCAGCCGGCCCGCATACGCCGGCCTGCACGGATTTGCCTGCCGGGGCCGGCGAATGGCCGGTAAGCGAAAAAGAAGGGCCGGTGTAAAGAAAAAACCTTGACAGGCGGGAAGAGAGCCGGTATAATAAGGGCTTGTAAAGCAATTTTCTTTACAGGCAAGGAGGCGTTGTAGGTGGCCAAGGATCTACAGGTGTCGGTTCTGCTGGATTTTTACGGCGATATGCTCACCGAGAAGCAGCGCGACGTCATTGACCTGTATTACAACGACGACCTGTCGCTGGCGGAAATTGCGCAGAATGAGGGGATTACCCGCCAAGGCGTGCGGGATTCCATCAAGCGGGGCGAGGCGCAGCTGTTTGAAATGGAGGAGCGGCTGGGGCTTGCCAAGCGGTTTGGAGAGATGGAAACGGGCCTTCAGAGCATTTTGGAAGCGGCCCGGCTGATTGAAGAGGCGAATCTCCGCTGCGGCGGGTCGCCGGTGATAAAGGAGCAGGCGCGGCGGATTGCGAAGGTAGCCGAGGCGCTGTGCGAGGAAGAATGAGGGTACTCGAAGGGAGGATGGAAAATGGCCTTTGAAGGTCTTTCGGATAAGCTTACCAATGCATTCAAACGGCTGCGCTCAAAAGGAAAGCTGTCCCAGTCCGACGTAAAGGAAGCCATGCGCGAGGTACGCCTGGCGTTGTTGGAGGCGGACGTCAACTACAAGGTCGCCAAGGACTTTGTGGCGAAGGTATCCGAGCGCGCGGTGGGCGCGGAGGTCATGGAAAGCCTCACGCCCGCCCAGCATGTGATTAAGATCGTCAACGAGGAACTGACGGCACTTATGGGCGGCGAAAATGTGCGCATTGCCTCTGCGCCGAAGCCCCCGACCATTGTGATGCTCTGCGGTTTGCAGGGCTCGGGTAAAACCACCCATGCGGCAAAGCTTGCTCATTTGTTTAAAAAACAAGGTCGCAGGCCGCTGCTGGTGGCCTGCGACGTCTACCGTCCCGCCGCCATCACCCAGCTGAAGGTTATGGGGGAAAAGGCGGGGGTATCCGTCTTTGAGCAAGGCCAGGGGGACCCCATCAAGATCGCCAAGGAGGCGGTCAGGCACGCCAAGGACTACGGCAACGACCTGGTGCTGCTGGATACTGCCGGCCGGCTGCACATCGACGAGCAGCTGATGGAGGAGCTCAAGCGGATCAAGGCGGAGGTAGGCCCCCATGAAATCCTGCTGGTGGTGGACGCCATGACCGGCCAGGATGCGGTCAACGTGGCCAAGGCCTTCGATGAGGCGTTGGGGATTGACGGGGTGGTGCTCACCAAGCTCGACGGCGATACCCGAGGCGGCGCGGCCCTCTCGGTGCGCGCGGTGACGGGAAAGCCCATTAAATTTGCGGGTACGGGGGAAAAGATCGAGGAGATCGAAGCCTTCCACCCGGAACGGATGGCTTCCCGGATTTTGGGGATGGGCGATGTGCTCAGCCTTATCGAAAAAGCCGAATCCCAGCTGGACGTGAAAAAGGCCGAACAGATGGCCCGCCGTCTGACGGAAAACAAAATGGATTACAACGACATGCTCGACCAGTTTGCGCAGGTGAGGAAGCTCGGCCCGATTAAGCAGATCCTCAGCAGCCTGCCGGGCATGGATAAGCATTTGAAGGAAGCGGACATTGACGAAACCCAGATGGACAAACAGATGGACCGCACGGCGGCCATCATCCTGTCCATGACCAAGCGGGAGCGGGCTTGTGTGGACGCCATCAATCCTTCCCGCAAGCGCCGTATTGCCGCGGGCAGCGGTACCAAGGTGGAGGATGTCAACCGCCTCATCAAGCAGCTCGAGCAGATGCAGCAAATGATGAAGCAGTTCGGCGGCAAAGGGAAAAAACGCCGCCGGATGATGGGAATGCCCCCTCCGGGCGCGTTTCCCAGGTAAGCGAAGCCGTATAGGATGCCAACCGAAGATACTGTTGGTGAGACTATCATACATTTTATTTTAACTCAGGAGGGAACTGACCAATGGCAGTAAAAATCAGACTGCGCCGTATGGGCGCGAAGAAGGCCCCGTTCTACCGCATCGTGGTGGCGGATTCCCGCTATCCCCGTGACGGCCGTTTCATTGAGGAAATCGGCTACTACAATCCCCTGACCGAACCGGCAACCGTGAAGGTGGATGCGGAAAAGGCGAAGAAGTGGATCTCCAACGGCGCCCAGCCGACCGATACCGTCAAGGCGCTGTTCAAGAAGAACGACGTTCTGTAAGGGTAAGAGGTGGGAACGTTGAAAGAACTCCTTATCATCATCGCCAAGGGCCTGGTGGAAGATCCGGACGCGGTGAACGTTACCGTTGACGAGCCCAATGAAGAGGGTGTGACGGTGTATCATCTGCATGTCGCGCAAAACGACATGGGCCGCGTTATCGGCAAGCAGGGCCGCATTGCCAAGGCAATGCGCACGGTCATGCGGGCCGCCGCCAGCCGCTCTTCCCAGAAGATTGCGGTGGAAATCGACTAATCGGACAAAACAAAACGGCTGAAATCCCGGGCGCGTGAGGGCTTTGGATTCCAGCCGTTTGGCTTTGCATGCCTTCTTACCGAAGAGGATGAGCCGGTATCAGCCGGGCGGCTTGAAGAACGGCCGAAAGACCGGGGAAGAGAAAGACGCTGGGTAGGGCCGGTTGGAATAAGGCCGCGCCTTTCAGAAGAGGCGGGATTCACCCTCACACGGGAGGGCATGACAGAATAAGACCAGGCCGGCGCAGGAGCCGGAGAAGGGAGCACGGAATGAAAAAGCAGTATCTGGAGGTGGGGAAGGTCACCGGAACCCACGGCATCCGCGGGGAGCTGCGGGTGCAGCCCTGGGCCAACGATCCGGATTTTTTATGCGGCTTTGACACGCTGTATTTCAAAAAAGGGGAAGAGGCGGTGACGGTGGAAGGCGCTCGTCCTCATAAGACGATGGTACTTTTGAAGCTCAAGGGGATCGACGATATCAACGCCGCCCAGGTGCTGCGGGAACGGGTGCTCTACATCAACCGGGCGGATGTGACCCTCGCGCCTGGGGAATACTTTTTTCAGGATCTACAGGGTCTGCGGGTCGAGGATGCGGATTGCGGTAAAGTATACGGAGAGCTGACCGATGTCAGCCGCACCGGGGCCAACGACGTCTATCATGTAAAGACCGGGAATGGGGAGGTGCTGATCCCCGCTATCCCAGACGTCATTATCCATACCGACGTAGAAGGCGGCGTGATGCGGATCCGCCCGATCAAGGGGCTGTTTGACGATGCGGATTGATCTGCTTACCCTCTTTCCCGCCATGTGTGAGGCGGTGCTGTCGGAAAGCATACTAGGCCGCGCCAGGGAAGAGGGATTGGTAACGGTGGAATGCCATGACATCCGTGCCTATACCCTCGATAAGCACCGGAGGGTGGACGACTACCCTTACGGCGGCGGCATGGGGATGCTCTTGCAGCCCCAGCCTATCTACGACTGCTTTGAGGCGGTCTGCCGGGCGGCCGGTTCCCGTCCCCACCTCATCCACCTTTCCCCGCAGGGGGAACGGTTTACCGAGCAAAAGGCGGTGGAGCTTTCCAAACGGGAGCATATCGCTTTCCTGTGCGGCCATTATGAGGGGATCGACGAGCGGGTGATCGAGGAGCTGGTGGACGAGGAGATTTCGTTGGGGGATTTCGTCCTGACCGGCGGCGAGCTGCCCGCGCTGGCGGTGGCGGATGCGGTGCTGCGTTTGGTGCCGGGGGTGTTGGCGGACGAAGCCTGCTTCACCGAGGAGAGCCATTACAGCGGCCTTTTGGAGTATCCCCAGTATACCCGTCCTCCGGTCTGGCATGGGCGGGAGGTGCCGCCGGTACTCCTGTCCGGCCACCATAAGAACATCGAGGATTGGAGGCGGGAGCAGGCGCTGCGGCGTACCCTGGAGCGGCGGCCTGATCTCCTCGCCTCTTTTGTGCCGGACAAGCGGGACCAAATGCTTTTGGATCGGATTAAGCAGCCGCCTAAGAAAAAAGAATAAGGAAAGACAGGAAATTTCCATTGTTGGGATAAAAAATCGTGGTATAAAACCCAAAAACCGGTATAACACGGACGAAAATGCTGTATAATTATTTGTGGATTTGTCCAAGCGGTAAAAAGAAAAGAGTCAAATTCAACAAACGTGGCGGAATTTATTGTGGCGCGCTATGGTCATCAATACGAAATATAGCGGATGGGCGCGTTTGGAAATCAAAATCGTTGACGTTGCGGGCAAATTTGCTTATAATATGATAAAAGGAAGAATACTATAGTGATTGCTATTGACAGGGGGAAATTTCTAAGATGACTTATAAAGATGTCACCGTTCAGAATCAGGTAGGCCTGCACGCGCGGCCCGCTACCTTCTTTATCCAGAAAGCAAATGAATACAAGTCTTCCATCTGGGTGGAAAAGGAAGAGCGGAGAGTCAACGCGAAGAGTCTTCTGGGCGTCCTTTCCTTGGGCATTGTCGGCGGAACGACCATCCGTATCATTGCGGACGGAGACGACGAATCACAGGCGGTGGACAGCTTGGTAAATCTGGTACAGTCCGGTTTTGCCGAGTAAGCGTCGAGGAAGAGACCCATTGCAGTATGCTGGTGGGAATATATCCGATACCATGAAGAGGGCGGACTTTCGGAAAGTCGGCCCTCTTGTTTTTTTCCTGGTATTCGCATATACTTAAATGGAAAATCATTCATGTAGACAGGATGGACACGTCCCTTGTTATGGAAAGCTTCTCCGACCGGTGTAAGAAAACGGGCGTTTTACCGGTCGGAAAACGGACAAGAGGGAGATCGCATCTGCCGCCGGCCTTTGACGGCAGGGCGGAAGGCCGGGCGGTCTGGCCCGGCAAGTGTGTAGGAGGAAAGCGGTTTGGAGGATACCCTTTTACGGCTTCGGGAAAAGGCAAGGCGCCTTCCCTTGCAGCCGGGCGTCTATATCATGCACGACAAGCAGGGAAGGATCATCTATATCGGCAAGGCCAAAGCGCTGAAAAACCGGGTCAGCCAGTACTTCGGCGCCGGCAGCGGGCACACCGAAAAGGTGCGCCAGATGGTCAGCCGGGTGGAGGATTTCGAATATATCGTCACCGACAGCGAGTTTGAGGCGCTGGTGCTGGAATGCAGCCTTATAAAGCAGCATTCGCCTAAGTACAATATTCTGCTCAAGGACGACAAGGGGTACCATTATGTGAAGATCACCCAGGGCCCCTGGTCGCGCATCACCAGCGAAAAGCAGATCCAGGAGGATGGTTCGAGCTATCTGGGTCCCTATATCAGCTCCTGGACGGTCAAGCAGGCGGTCAATGAGGCAAACAAAATATTTAAGCTCCCAACCTGCAACCGAAAATTCCCGCAGGAATTCGGAAAGGGCCGTCCCTGCCTAAATTTTTATATTGACCAATGCTGCGCCCCCTGCCGGGGAAGGCTTTCCGAAAAGGAGTATGGGGAGTACGTTTCCCAAGCGATCGACTTTCTCAAGGGAGGCAGCAGCTTCTCGGTAAAATCCCTTACCGAGCAGATGGAACGGGCGGCGGAGAATCTGGAATTTGAGCGGGCCGCCAAGCTCCGGGATAAGATCAACGCCATCAAAAAAATTACCCAGAAGCAGAAGATTGTCGATTCCCGCGTGCCCGAGCAGGATGTGATCGCCTTAGCGCAGCTGGGAACCCAGGCGGCGGTGGAGGTGTTCCGCTTTCAGGGCGGGCGGCTATACGACCGGGAGGATTTTCTATTGGGCGAAATCGATACGGCTGCCGCCGCGCGCAAGGAGTTTTTGGAGCGGTATTATTCCATTCGGGATACGGTGCCGCCGGTGGTCACATTGGATGAGCCGGTGGAGGATACCGCTTTGCTGGAGGAATGGCTGGGACAGAAGGCGGGCCGGCGGGTACATATCCATGTCCCCCAGCGCGGGGAGCAGAAACAGCTGGTGGAGATGTGCCGTTCCAACGCCGCGGAAAAGCTCGCCCAGGAGAATGGGCGCACCGGCCGGGAAGCGGCTGCCCTCGATGAGCTGTCGCGGCTTCTGGGGCTGAAGGAACCGCCCCGTTATATTGAATCGTACGACATTTCCAACACCGCCGGCAGTGAAAACGTGGCCGGCATGGTGGTGTTTGAGGACGGCCGCCCTCTCAAGTCGGCCTATAAGAAGTTTAAAATCAAGGGCTTTGAGGGGCAGGACGACTACGCCTCCATGAACGAGGTGCTCACCCGCCGGTTTACCCATTATTTTGAGGAAAAGGAGACGGGGAAGGGCTTTGGCCGTCTGCCGGATCTGATTCTCCTCGACGGGGGCAAGGGACAGGTGGCGGCGGTGGCCCCGGTTCTGAGGCAGTTTCATTTGGATATCCCGCTGTTCGGTATGGTCAAGGACGAGAAGCACCGCACCCGTGCCATTGCATCTTTGGACGGGGAAATCGCCATTTCCATGACCCGCAGCGCGTATACGTTGGTGTCCTCCATTCAGGAGGAGGTTCACCGGTTTGCCATCGGCTACCATCGACAGCGCCGCAGCAGGTCGGCGCTGTCCTCAACCTTGCTTTCCATAGACGGGGTGGGGCCTGCCCGGGCCAAGGCGCTGCTTTCCCATTTCGGCAGCGTGGGGCGGATTAAGCAGGCAAGCGAGGAAGAACTCGCGGCCGTCAAAGGGATGTCCGCACCGGCGGCCAAGGCCATCCGGCTTTATTTTGATACGGTGGAAGACTAAGGGACAGGAGATAGGTCTATGATCAAAAGCTACGTCAGCGCAAGCTCGCTGCTGCTGTCTTGTTTTGCGTTTGTTTTTTTCGGGATTGCGGCGATTATTTGGAGAGAATCGCTGCTGTCGATCGTATACCTGCTCACCTCCGGGCTGCTGGTGATTGCGGGAGTGGTTCAGCTGGTGACGTCGGTCTCCAGCAAGCCTTTTTTTAAAAACGGCTTGCTGAAGATTGTGTCGGGCCTACTGACCATTGGTCTGGGCGTCCTTTTGTACCTGGATCCAGATAAATTTATGGCGGTGCTGCCTATCCTTTTGGGCCTGTATATGATGAACCTCGGCATCATCAAACTGATCTCCTTTTTTCAGTATACCGAGGATAAGCTGATTTACCGGCTCTATCCGTTGATTTCCGGCCTGGTGATGGTCGGCTTTTCGGTTACCATTATGAGCAAGCCCTATGAGAGCGTATCTACCGTTATGCTCATCATCGGGATCTTTTTGATCTTCTACGGCTCTACCTATTTAATCGATTTTTTCCGGGAGATCCTGCCCTTTCAGAACCCTGGGAAGATCAAGCGTCACATCCGCATCACCCTGCCGGTGGTTTTCGTCTCCTTTATGCCCAAGCTGATGCTGTCGAAAATCAACAATTTTTTGCAGTCGAATAAGCAGGAGGAGGTCCCGCAGAGCCCGGTCAAGGACGAAAACCCGCCGGATATTGAGGTGTTTATCCACGTTATGGAGAAGGGGACCGGCGTGATGGGGCATATGGACCTGTTTTACCGGGGGCAGGTCGTCTCCTACGGCTGTTACGACAAGGCTTCCCAGAAGCTGGACGGCGGCATGGGGGACGGGGTGCTGTTTACCATCGACAAAAAGGAAAAATATGTGGATTTCTGCAACAATTATGCGGGAAAGACCCTCTTTTGCTTCGGCCTGCGCCTGACCGAGGAGCAGAGAGTGCGGGTGGACCGGAAGATGGATGAAATTTTTAGCTATCTTTACGAATGGGATCCGCCGGTGGTGCAGGCCGTCAAGCGTGGGGAAACCGATCTGGATCAGTATAAGGAATACGCCAGCCGGCTCTACCGGGTGACGGGGGCGAAGTTTTATAAATTTACCAAAAGCTCCTTTAAGACCTATTTCGTCTTTACCACCAACTGCGTCAAGCTGGCCGATGAGGTGATCGGCTCCTCCGGTACCGACGTGCTGGGTATCAACGGCCTGGTGACGCCGGGAACGTATTACGACTATCTCAACCGGGAATATACGCTGAAAAACGGAATTGTCATTTCCAGGGAGGTCTACCGCAACAACCCCGAGCAGAAAGAAATTGTCCGGGGTTGACAAAAGTAAGCGAAAGATGGGATAATAAATAAAATGTCTCTGTGTACGCTTTCGGCAGCTGTGGCCGGCGGGCGTAACAGGGAGGCACATGGAGGGAAACCCATGCGAGTCATTACAGGCACTGCAAGAGGCCGGCGCTTGATTACCCGGGAAGGGGAGGATGTGCGTCCTACTTCCGACCGGGTGAAGGAAGCGGCCTTTAGCATTATACAGTTCGAGGTGGAGGGCCGCAGGTTTCTCGACCTGTTTGCCGGCTCCGGCCAGATGGGAATCGAGGCGCTCAGCCGGGGGGCGAAATCGGCCGTTTTTGTGGACCAAAGCGCCCAGAGTGTAGACGTGGTGCGCAGGAATTTGCAGACGGTGGGCTTTACCGAGCGCGCGCAGGTATTCACGAGCGGATATGAATCCTTTTTGTCGGCCACGCCCGGCCGCTTTGACCTTGCGTTTTTGGACCCGCCCTATGAAAAAGGGTTTGTGGAGAAGGCGCTCCCTTTGCTTGCGCCGAACATGAACCCGGGCGGGGTGATTCTCTGCGAGCATTCCGAGCGGGAGGAACCGCCTGAGGAGATCGGCGGCGGTTTTGCACGGACCCGTACCTATCGGTATGGAAAGGTTCGCTTGTCCGTCTACAGAGGAGGGGCGCAGGAATGATTACCGCAATTTGTCCGGGCAGCTTTGACCCGGTAACGTTAGGACATTTGGATATCATCCGCCGGGCGGCTTCCATGTTTGATAAGGTGATCGTGGCCGTCATGGGCAATTATTCCAAAACGCCCTGTTTTACCGCCCAGGAGCGGGTGGAGTTTCTCAAGCGGGCCATCGACCTGCCCAATGTTGAGGTGGATGCGTTCGACGGGCTGCTGGCCGATTATGCGAAGATCAAAAAGGCGAAGGCGCTGGTCAAGGGTTTGCGGGCGGTTTCCGACTTTGAGTACGAATTTCAGATGGCGCTGGCCAACAAACGTCTGAATCCGGATTTGGAGACGGTGTTTTTGACCACCACGGCGGAAAATATGTTCCTGAGCTCCAGCGTCGTGCGGCAGATTTCCGTTTACGGAGGGGACATCTCCGAGTTCGTTCCGTCTTGTATCATAGACGATATCAACAAAAGGCTTTCCAAAAAGGGGGATGACCAATCATGACCGTAGAAGATATTTTGGATCAGTTGGACGAAATGGTGGAAAAGTCCTTTCTGGTACCGCTGTCGGGCGGCAAATGCTTTGTGGATTCGGGTAAGATTCAGGAGCTGATCGACGACATCCGTTTGAACCTGCCGCAGGAGCTGCGCCAGGCCAGAGCCATTGTGTCCGACCGCGGCGATATTATCGCCACGGCCCGGCGGGAGGCGGAATCCATCATCCGCACGGCGGAGGAGCGGGCTCGTGTGCTGGTCGGCCAGGAAGAAATCGTCAAGCAAGCCCAGCAGAAGGCAAACGACATGCTTGGACAGGCCCAGCTCAAGGCCAGAGAGATGCGCAAAGCCGCCAGCGACTACATCGACGACCTGATGAAGCGGGCGGACGAAGCGCTCACGTCGAATCTTTCCAGCGTGCGGGAGGCGGCGAAAAATCAGGAAGACGCCATGACCCAGCTGCTAAACGACCATCGCCGTCAGGTGAAGGCAAACGACGATGTGCTTACCCGCCAGATTGCCGAGCTGCGAAAGACCCGGCAGACTCTGCGCAATCCGAAGGCATCGGCAGACGAATAAGGATTGAAAAAAGAGCGGCTGCAAAGGCCGAGGAGCATAAAGAAGTATTGCAAAAATACTGACCTATGCCAAGTGAACGGAAAAAACTCTATGTGAATGGGTTAACCATTTGCATAGAGTTTTTCTTTTGCTGATTGAAGTATTTTCAGCGTCCGCAGGACGCGCAGCCGTCACCGAAGGGGACGATCTGGGGCTCAGGGTAATCCCCCAAAAAGCGTTTTGGCGGGTAGAAAACCCGCCAAAATCGCAAACATGTACATGATTTGCATTGCTTGCAAATTGTATCGTAAATTCCTGATACTACCGGTTATCAGGAATTCTAAGTGATCAAGAACCTATTGAAAGCATCCATATTTCATAAGGAATTATAGAAAACGAGTTTTTGATAACTTTCTTTTTTAACAATGTTTGATTTTCTATATTGAAAAAACAAGAAACCTATAATGATTATATTGAAATTCATTGATGCTGAACGGCATAATTGAAAGAAAGGAGGATCAAATTATGTCGCAACTTGATACATATAGAAATGCCATGATTGGAAAGCGTAAGGGTTTAGCCAAGCAGAATCAAGATCTGGCTTAAGAGCAGGCAAAAGTGTTCCCACTGCATAAGACAATCATCTCTGCCAAAAGTGCTATTGACCGTACCAACAGTCAGGCTACCATCAACACTAAATACAAAGAAATTGAACGTGCAAATAAATCAATTTCGGATATTCAAAAAAGTGCGGAAATATTCAGAAAAAATAGCTTAAAAAGAGAAGGAACTGGCATCCGCCGAAAAAAACTTTAGAAATAAAGAAGCCAAGGTAAAGAAAAAGAATCTCGAAGCAGATAAGAAACGTCAAAGAGAAATGGAGCGTCAGGCTGCCGCTTTCGAGCAGTCATTAAATGAATATGGAACTGCTCAAACAAAAATGCAGATGGAAATTGAACGCTTAAAGGCAATACCAGAAAAATACCTGTCTTATTTCTTGCTGCCAATCCGAATGATACTCCGAAACTGTCACTTGATGAAGAGGCCAGATCAATACAAGAAAAAATCCGGTTTTCAGAATATCGTGACTCTATTCGTTTTGAAAGCCGGTGGGCTACACGCTCATCAGACACACTGCAGGCGATAAATGAGACAAACCCGACGATGGTTCATATCAGCGGGCATGGAAGTCTATCAGGGGAACTTGCGTTATGAAATCCAGATGGCAGTACAAAGATCGTTACCAAGGAAGCAATTACTATGGCCATGTCAACCGCCTCGGATACGATTAAATTAGTAGTTTTTAATGCGTGTTTCTCTGAATCACAGGTACGCAGTATTGTTGAACATATAGAGGCAGCGATTGGAATGTCTGAGTTAATCCGCGATGATACCGCTTATATATTTGCATCCCAACTTTATTCTTCAATAGGATTCGGGCGTTCATTGCGAGTATCTTTCAATCAAGCGATATCAGAGTTAGTATTCATTTAGTTAATGCTGAAAGATTTCACTATACAATGTCTTTCTCATTTTTTAGCCACGAAAATATGTAATTCATTATAGCACATTTTTCCATAGTTCTCAACTAACTGCGGTGGCAAACGCATAAACCACTTGGATGCCATAACACTTTCGGTAATTAGTCTGGAAAACTCAAAGATAAATAATACCAACCGAATGTATCTTGACAAAGAAACCTCCATCCAATATAATGAATACATACTAATCGTATGTTAAAGGAAGGGGGAGGTTATGTGGCACGGAACAAATACCCTGAAGTGACCGTGAAAAAAATTCTTGATGTGGCCCAACGGCTATTTTTGGAAAAAGGATATGATAACACCACCATTCAGGACATTGTGGATCACCTGGACGGATTATCCAAAGGAGCCGTCTACCATCATTTCAAGTCAAAAGAGGAAATTATGGACGCAGTGGGCGACCGGATGTTTTTTGCAAATAATCCCTTTGAGAAAGTTCGGAAGCGTTCGGATTTGAATGGTCTACAGAAGCTGCGCGAGACAATCCGGGTGTATCAATCGGATGAAGAGAGGACCAGTATGACGATCCAATCCATCCCCCTCACGAGGAATCCCCGGCTTTTGGTGGAGATGATCGAATCTAACCGGCGTATTATGACCCCCTATTATCAAGAGCTGCTGGAAGAGGGCAACAGGGACGGTTCCCTGCACACGGAGTATGCCAAAGAAATCGCAGAGCTCATACCGCTGCTTACCAGCTTGTGGCTGCTGCCTTCTGTGTTTCCGTCTGACAAGGCGGGAATGAAGAAAAAGTTTCTCTTTCTTGGCGATATGCTGGAGAAGATGGGAGTCCCCCTTATGGATGATTCTATCTATGTTTTAGTGGAAGAATTCTTTGACAAAGTGCCAGAAGAAAAATAAAGTTGCCGCAGGGCAATTTTATTTTAGAGATATACATTCATTCGACCGGTATTAATACAATACCAATTTATTTTATTTTTTCATACCGTCGTATGGTATTAAAAGCAGGAAACAGTTTTTACAGATTGCTTCACCAAAATCTTTCCGAAAAAGACGTTAGCAAAGAAATATGATTTCAACGGAATAAGGAATATTGCGGCATTTCCGGTAAGGGGCACAAATCCTATTGATCTTTTCTCTTTCCGGCCAGCGTTTTTTATTCTGTTGGGCGTTGCAGCAAGCATCGTAGGAATGACTGTTATCAAGTAGAAAAATGGAGGTGTAGACAATGACAGAAAAAGAATTTGAGCAAAAAGTTGAGGATATGGCTGCACGGTTTGAACACCGGGTTGAAACGGCCGCAGATCACTTAGATAAAGGGATTACCAAAAAATACGACGAAAGCCGCTTGTTTCGTTTTGCTGCAAGAGGCATTTCCATTGTCGCTGAAATTGGACTCCTGATTGGTGCAAAACATCTTGCAGACAAAGGACACGGAACAGCCGCTATGTGGTGTGCCGTATTAGGCGTTGCCGGTCTAGTAGCAGAGTTACTGAGGATACTGGTGTTCAGGAGGAAGAGATGAAGCCAAAACTTTTTACCCGTAATTTTACCTTTTTGATTTTAGGGCAGGTCAGTTCTCTAATTGGAAATTATACGCTGAAATTCGCCCTGTCCATGTATGTGCTGGAACAGACCGGATCCGCTTCTATTTTTGCAGGAATGTTGGCGCTGGCGCTGCTTCCCACGATTTTTCTTTCTCCCTTTGGGGGGATTCTTGCAGACCGGGCAAATCGCCGCAATATCATGGTGGCGCTGGACACCATTTCCGGGATATCTGTGCTCCTTGCCAGTTTTGCCATGTTATTGGGGCAGGATATTTTCGTTATCGGCGCACTGCTGATTGTTTTGTCGGTATTGGGTGCTTTTGAATCGCCTACTGTGCAAGCCTGCGTCCCGCAAATGTTATCAGGAGATAACATTGTAAAAGGGAATGCTGTCGTCAATCAGGTAGCTTCGATTGCTTCGCTCATTACCCCGTTTTTGGGCAGCATTTTT
>CAJFTS010000006.1 GCA_904420015.1 uncultured Clostridia bacterium | reverse complement strand
TATTTTAGCAAAAGGAGGATTTCTTGTATCTAAAGTTTTCTATCCTCACCAGCATAGCTGGTGGTTATTGTCGCTAAAGCTGCAAAATAAAAAGGCTCTGGTAAAAACCAGAGCCTTTTGAAAAATTCCAAATTCTTATTTGATCTCCGCAGTCGCGCCGGCTTCCTTGAGCTTTGCAGCGATCGCGTCGGCATCGTCCTTGGAAACGCCTTCCTTGAGGGGCTTCGGAGCGTTGTCAACCACTTCCTTGGCTTCCTTCAGGCCAAGGCCGGTGATCTCGCGGACAACCTTGATGACCGCAATTTTGTTAGCGCCGACTTCCTTGAGGACAACGTCAAATTCGGTCTTTTCTTCCGCAGCAGCAGCACCGCCGGCAGCCGGAGCAGCAGCAGCGACCGCAACCGGAGCAGCAGCGGAAACGCCGAATTCCTCTTCGAGAGCCTTAACGAGCTCGGAGAGCTCCAGAACGGAAAGAGTCTTGACATCTTCAATGAGCTTTAAAACCTTATCAGACATTTTTGTTACCTCCATCATGTAATGAAAAAATAATAATTTGCAGGAAACTTACGCGCCCTTCTGTTCCGCGATCGCGTTGAGGACACGTGCCAGACCCGTGAGGTTCGCATTGAGGACATACACCAATCCGGTAATCGGGGCATTCAGGCCGCCGAGCACCTGGGCAATGAGCTGCTCCTTCGAGGGCAGCTCGGCAAGTTCCTCAACGCCAGCCTTATCGATCACCTTACCCTCGACAAAGCCCGCCTTGATCTCGAAGGTCTTGTGGGTCTCGGCGAACTTCTTGAGCACCTTCGCCGCCGCCACATGATCCTCCGCACTGACCGCAAGAGCAGTCGTACCGGTCAGGACGCTGTCAAGCTCGCTGAGCTCCGCTTTCTCCGCCGCCAAATGCAGCATCGTGTTCTTCACGACGCCGTAATCAACGCCGGCTGCACGCAGATCGCTGCGCAGCTTGGTATCGTCCGCCACGGAAATACCCTTATAGCTGACGATAACGCCGGCCACCGAGTTCTTCAGCTTCTCAGAGAGGTCGTTGACCAGCTGCTTCTTTTGTTCCAGAATCTTTTCGCTTGGCAAATTCTTTCACCTCCGTTATAGGAAGATCTTGTACGAAAAAAGCCCTTCCCATCAAGCCGACGGGAAGGGCGTACAGACATACGAAAACGGAATACACCGCGCTTCGGATTCTGCGCTCTCTCTCCTCGGCAGGCGGGTAAACCATTACGCACAAAGCACCTGCTGTCTTCGGTTAAGAACAGCGTTTCATTAAGAATAACACGGAAAAGCTTCCATGTCAATCAAAATGTCAAATTATTTAGCCGACATACTTAGCCGGATTGAGACGGATACCGGGACCCATGGTGGCAGTAACCACCAAGGAACGGATATACTGGCCCTTTGCCGCAGCCGGCTTTGCCTTAAGAACCGCACCCACCAGGGTATCGAAATTCTCTCCCAGCTTCTCGGGACCAAAGGAGGCCTTGCCGATGGGGCAGTGGATGATGTTGGTCTTATCGAGACGGTACTCAATCTTACCGGCCTTCGCCTCTTTGACCGCACGGGCCACATCCGGCGTAACGGTACCGGCCTTCGGGTTCGGCATCAAGCCGCGGGGGCCAAGCACCTTACCGAGGCGGCCAACCACGCCCATCATATCGGGCGTTGCGATAACCACGTCGAAATCCATCCAGCCCTCGCCCTGAATCTTGGCAACCAGGTCGGCGTCACCGACGTATTCCGCGCCGGCATCCTTCGCGAGCTGGACGTTGTCACCCTTGCAGAAAACCAGCACGCGGACCTTCTTACCCGTTCCGTTGGGAAGAACCACCGCGCCGCGAACCTGCTGGTCGGCGTGACGGCCGTCGACACCCAGCTTAATATGCACCTCGACGGTTTCATCAAACTTTGCCTTCGCCGTCTTTACCACCAGGTCGAGCGCCTCGTCCCGGTCGTACTGCTTAGTGGAATCCACCAGCTTGGCGGAATCATTATATTTCTTACCGTGTTTCATTAGCTTTTCCTCCTGTTGAGTGGTATAACGGATGATTTCCTCCCACCCGGGCGCGACTAATCAGCGACCGTGACGCCCATGCTGCGGGCAGTTCCGGCGATCATAGACATCGCCGATTCTACGTTTGCAGCGTTGAGGTCGGGCATTTTCTGCTCAGCAATTTTACGGATCTGTTCTTTGGTAATCTGCGCGACCTTGGTCTTGTTGGGGACACCAGAACCGCTCTCGATGCCGCAGGCCTTCTTAATGAGAACCGCAGCCGGCGGAGTCTTGGTGACAAAGGTGAAGGAACGATCCGCGTATACGGTGATAATCACCGGGATAATCAAACCCGCGTCGTTCTTCGTGCGCTCGTTGAATTCCTTTGTGAATGCCATAATGTTGACGCCGTGCTGACCCAGAGCAGGGCCGACAGGCGGCGCAGGGGTGGCCTTTCCGGCCGGGATCTGCAATTTGATGTAACCCGTAACCTTTTGTGCCATTGTTTGCACCTCCAAAATAACGTGGTAATTGGCGGAGGATTCCGATGCACCCTCCTCCCACCGGAGCACACCGGCCCCGAAGAGCAAAACGCTCCGAACAAACGGCAATGCCGTCAGTCGCAAAACAATGCGGACAACCGGTTATTCCACCGGCTCCGCCTGATCCAGCTCCAGCTCGACCGGGGTTTCCCGTCCAAACATGGAGATACGGACCCGCACGCTGTTTTTCTCCGTGTCCAGCTCCTCGACAATGCCGATAAAGCCTTCCAGCGGACCGTCCACAATCCGGACGTTGTCGCCAACCGCGTAATTGACGACAAAATTCTTCTGTTCGACGCCCAGAGCCAACACCTCGTCCTCCGTCAGGGGGACAGGCTTGGACTCAGGCCCGACAAAGCCGGTGCAGCCGCGCGTATTGCGCACCACATACCAGCTATCGTCTGTCATCACCATTTTCACAAGGACATAGCCCGGGAAAAGCTTGCGCTCCACCTCGCGCTTCTTGTTGTCCGTCAGCTCGACGACGGTTTCAGTCGGGACCCGGATTTCCTGAATCAGGTCGTGGAGCTTGCGATTCTCCACCATGGTCTGCAGATTGGTCGCCACCTTGTTCTCATACCCGGAAAAGGTGTGGACCACGTACCATTTCGCTGTTTCAGCCATGTACCCTACTTCCTCTCATCAGCCGATCAAGCCCAGACCAAAGTCCAGCAGCCAGCCGAACACGAAGTCCAGCAGCCAGATGAAAATGCCCACAGCAATTACCATAATAATGGTAACAATGGTGTTTTTGCGTACCTGTTTCCAGGTCGGCCAGACGATCTTTTTGAATTCGCTGACATAGCCGCGGAAAAATTTGCCCACTTTCGAAAAGAAGCTCTTTTTTTCCTTTTCCGGCTTTTTGACCTCAGTGGTAACGTCAGACATTTTTCTTCCTCCCGTCTGGTCTTATTTGGTTTCCTTGTGGAGCGTGTGCTTCTTGCAGAAGCGGCAGTACTTGTTCATCTGAAGCCGATCGGGATCGTTCTTCTTGTTCTTCATGGTGTTGTAGTTGCGCTGCTTGCACTCGCTGCAAGAAAGGGTAATTTTGACTCTCATGTTTCGGCACCTCCCGTGTGACGGAATAAATTTGGCCTCCCTCAATCGGGCAAAAAAAATAAACCCATTCAGAGGTGTAATTATTTTAACACATGTCCGGTTCCCCGTCAAGTCCCGAATTTGATAAATTCCCCCATATTCAAAGACAAGGGAAGGAGCCGGGATGCGCCCGCGGCCCCTTCCCTTTCTTCTTATATCTCTCCCGTATAGGTCCCGTTAGCATCCTCAAAGGCGGCAGAGCCCTCATAGTAATACCGGACCGAGAAGATATTGTTTCGCTCTATCACCTTTCTCGCCTCAAGATCCGGGACGGCGAAATTACGCCAGTTTTTTTGCTCGAGCTTATAGGAATACACCTGCAGCGCACGGCGCGCATCCCTCGACGCGTCGCTTTGAAGAAGCCGCTCCACTTCCGGCGCGGCAGCGCTCGAAAGGGTGGAAAGATACCGGCAGTCGATCTCTTGGGTTTGGCCGGCCAGATACCGGTCCACATTGATCTTCGCCGTCAGCACGTCGATGTTGGCCGCATTGAGCAGGATCACCATAGCGACCACCGTCACCGCACACCACCGCAATGCTTTGAACCGGGGAAACCATACCCGCCCTAAAAGCCACAGCATGCAAAGGCCCATCAGAATAATCGACCAGAGCACCATCACCCGTGTAACGGTCAGGTTGTATACCTGCATATATAGAAGCATCCGGTAAATAGAGGAGGCCAATACCACGAAATCACAGAGGATCAGCAGGGTAAGGGCGATGCCGATATAGATGGGCAGCCGCCCGTTTTCCCTGCGCTTGGTCACGTAAAGCGCCACCGCCACCAAAATCAGCGCGATCAGCAGCGCAAAGGCCAGCTCCATATATCCCCAGCGCGCATACTGCGCATAGGTCAAATGATCCGGCAGCCCGTTTGCGCCTCCAAACAGGTACTGGAACTGTACCCCGACAAAGAGGGCATGGATGAGCACGATTACCGTCAAAAAGCTGCCCACCGCCGCCGCGGGGAGCCCGCCCCGTCTTTCCGGCAGGCCCAAGCCCTTGGGCGCGGCGTCCTCTTTTCGCCTGCCCTTTAAGCCAATGAGCATGGCGGCGCAAAAGAGCGCGATGAAAAATCCGAAAAACAAGTCGAAAAATACACTTCGGAGGTTAAGTGAAAACAGCCGCAGGGTATTGACAATCAGGCCGGAGAAGTTTGCATCCGCACTGGAGAAGAGCGCAAGGAACAAAAGCCCCACCGGCAGCGCCACCAAAAGCCCTAGGATAATCCCAAGCGCCGCCCGGCTCTTTTTCGAATCGCCCTTTCTCTTTTGGCAAAGGGCCAAAAAAGGCATGTCCAGATTGGAGAAGGGGCGGCAAAAAACCTCCACAAAGGCCCGTTTGGCGCTCTCGACGGAAAACAAATCCGCCGTATGGACACGGGCCATTGCCGTTACCTGAATCGGAACGAGAACAAACAGGGCGCACATATTTACAAAATGGGTTACCGCCGAATCGATAAACAAAAAACTCAAAGCGATAACGGCAATGGGGAGCAGCAAAAACATAGCGGGCTTATAAAGCGCAGTCCCCGCGCTTTTGCCGTACCATACGGAAATACCGCAAAAAATGCCCACCGTCAGCGGGACCGACAAGCCCAGCCCGGCGCGCAAAACCGTCTCGGTGTACAAAACGCCAAACAACAACACCAAGACAAGCAGGACCAGGGTTTTGGGCCTCTGGGCCGCCGCCAGGGTATCCTGATATACCTTGGTGGCCTTGCGGGGGATGTAAGGCGGACGCGCCGCCTGAGACGGGGCGCTTTTCTGCGCGCGGGCAGAGGGCGGCGGGCCCTGCGGGGATTGGGGAGAGGAATACTCCGTATCCCATCCCTGCGACGAAGGGGGCGGGGCCGCCGGACCGGACGGGGCTGCCGGGCCCGCCTGCAATGCGGGGGCGGACCGGCTAGGCCCGGTATTGGGGTGGGGCGCCGGCCCTCCGCCGAAAGGATGAGGCGGGCAGCCGGCTTGGGAAAACGGCGCCTGTCCCTGTTGATTGGACGCAGGCTGGTACTGCGGCCCCCCTCCCGGAACAGACGGTTCCTCCTCTGCCCTTGCCGTGCTTGGAGCACCGGAAGGGTAGGCGGGATACCCCGCCGGGAATACAGGGGGCTGATAAGGCCGGTAAGATTCCGAAGGCGGACGGTTTTCAGGGAAATCCGGTCCCCTTCGATCGTTTTTCTCCATTTGGTTCCCTCCCATCAATTGGCTGGTAAGATGGTATCGGGCCGGTCTTGCAACAAAGGTCCCGCTTAGAAAAGGGATGCGCCCCGCTTTGGGGGCCGGCCCATCTCCCGCCGGTCGTTACCGCGGAAGCTGGTCGCCCTTTTTCCTGAGCATCCGGCCCATCTGCATCCAGGAACGCTTGAGCGTTTCCGACATATA
The DNA here is from genome assembly GCA_904420015.1 of uncultured Clostridia bacterium. GTDB lineage: Bacteria > Bacillota > Clostridia > Oscillospirales > Acutalibacteraceae > Solibaculum_A. The sequence goes on along the minus strand of CAJFTS010000006.1, from coordinate 43,932 downwards.
GGTTTCCTGTGCAAGCCGCTCGGCCTCTTCGTTGTCGAGCAGGTGGCGGAACAGGGTTACCATTATGGCAGAGCGCACGTCGTCGTCCCCGTTGTTGTAATGGTTGTTGAGGAACTCGAATAGCTTTTTAATAAAGGCGTTCTTTTTCTGGGTGAGCATACTCATCATATACTCCGCCATCACCTCGTCGATAAAGGTATCGGGCAGAAGCTGGCCGTAATGCTCGATATGCGCGTCCAGCCGGTCCTGATACTGGGGATAAAGCTTGACGAAGTTTTCCACCATGCCGTTTAGGGTAATCTTACTTTTCTTGCTCTGCACCGGCTCCCTCTTGACGGGCGCATTCTTGGGATTGAGCTGCCGCAGGGAGTCCTCAAAATCGTTGGCAATGGACTTCGCATCCTTGTCGTCCTGGGTCTGCGGATCAAAGAGCCATAGCGCCAGGGTACGCCAGTTTTCGTCCACCTTGCCGTCGGTCACCGTGCCGATCTGCAAAACATACTGCTTTTTCTTCGCATCCCAGACGATGCCCACCGCTTTTTTCTCCGTGACAAAAAGCGCAATCCGGCTGCCGTCCTGCTCGTCGGCCACCTCGTCGCTTTTGAGGGTGAAGCCCTGCTCCTGAATGACGTCGGCCACCCGGCCCTTTACCAATTCAAATGCCGTATTTTTTTCCAAACCCACGACACATCCTTTCCTGATCTTGGCCTTCATTGTAACACAGCTTTTCGGGTTTGTCATCTTTCCTTGTATCTCTTGCGCCGAAAACGGCAGATTTCCTCTTGTTTTTTAAATTCAACCATCCCTATTTATGAGGAAGTCCCCGGCCGCCCATCCTTCATCCGATCTTTATCATTGACTTGTCAAAGCGGTTGATGGTAAACTATATAGTTGTATCATTGGAATCTTGGCTTATTTCGATATTGGAGGTTTCGCCATGGGTAAACGATCGGTCGCCGTGCTGTTCGGCGGCAACTCCTCGGAGCATGAAATTTCCAGGCTGTCGGCCACCTCGGTGCTCAACAACATCCCTTCCGACCGGTATGAGGTGGTGAAGGTGGGGATCACCAAGGGGGGGCGCTGGTTTTATTATCCCGGCCCGGTGGACGCCATCGAAAACGGGGACTGGGAAAAGGACCCGGGCAACCGTCCGGCCTATCTTTCGCCGGACACGGCGGCGCGCGGCCTGACGATAAAGGAAGAAAACGGGGAGCGTCTGATTCCCATAGACGTGGTGTTCCCGGTGCTGCACGGCAAAAACGGGGAGGACGGCACCATTCAGGGCCTGCTTTCCCTGGCGGGAATCCCGTTTGTGGGATGCCGGTGCGCGGCGTCGGCGCTGACCATGGATAAAATCTACACCAATATGGTGCTCGACAGCGCCGGCATCCCGCAGGCCAGGTGGACCTGGTGCCGCGCCTTCGATTATCAAAAGGAACCGGACGCCGTGCTTGAGAGGGTGGAAAAAGCCCTGGGCTACCCGGTTTTCGTCAAGCCCGCCAACGCCGGCTCATCGGTAGGAGTGGGAAAAGCGTCCAACCGGGAAGAGCTTTCCCGCTGCATTGAGGCGGCCGCCGCCTGCGACCAGCGGATTGTGCTGGAAGAAGCGGTGGCGGGCAAGGAAGTGGAATGCGCGGTCCTTGGAAATGAGGAGCCGGTGGCGGCGACGGTAGGGGAAATCGTTCCCTGCAACGAGTTTTACGACTATGAGGCCAAGTACCAGCTGGAAAGCGCGCTCTACATCCCTGCGCGGCTTCCCGCGCAGACCATAGAGGAAATCCGCCGCATGGCGGTCAAAGCCTTTTTGGCCCTGGGCTGTGAAGGGATGGCACGGGTGGATTTCTTTGTCCGGGACTCCGACGGCGCCGTTTTACTCAACGAGCCCAACACCATCCCCGGCTTTACCTCCATCAGCATGTACCCGAAGCTGTTCGACGCGGTGGGTCTCCCCTATCCGCAGCTTCTCTCCCGGCTCATTGAGCTGGGCCTGGAAAGGGCGTGACGGCGAATGGATAATCGTCCGATCGGTGTGTTCGACTCGGGGCTGGGCGGGCTGACGGCGGTCAAAGAGCTGCGCACCATCCTTCCAAACGAGCGCATCGTCTATTTCGGTGACACCGGCCGGGTCCCTTACGGCACCCGCAGTGTCAAAACCATTGAAAAATACGCGGCCCAGGACATCCGGTTTTTAAGCAGCATGGACATCAAGCTGGTCATTGCCGCCTGCGGGACGGTCAGCTCGGTGGCGCCCCACATCGGCATGGTAATGGCGCTGCCCTTCATCGGGGTGGTGAACCCCGCCTCCAAAGCGGCGGCGGCGGCCACCAAAAACGGCCGGGTAGGGGTCATCGGCACCACCGCCACCATCAAAAGCGGCGCTTACGACAAGGCTTTGCATACCTTGAACCCGGACATACAGGTGTTCAGCCGGGACTGCCCGCTCTTCGTGCCATTGGTGGAAAACGGCTGGTTTCGCAAGGACGACGAGGTGGCGAGAATTGCCGCAAGGCGCTATCTGACCCCCCTGCGGGAGCAGGGGATCGACACCCTGATTCTCGGCTGCACCCATTTCCCCCTGCTGTGGGATGTGATTCACGAGGCGATGGGCGAGGGCGTCACCCTCATCAACACCGGCTGTGAGGCGGCCCACACGGCGGCGGCGCTGCTGCGGGAAAGGGACGCGCTCAACGAAGAGGAGGGGCCGGGCTCCTGCCGGTTCTTCGTCAGCGATTCCATCGAGGGCTTCCAGCGGCTGGCCGGGATCCTGCTGGGCAGCGAGGAAAGCCAGGATGTGCGGCAGGTCGACATCGACTCGACCGCCTGCTAACACATGAAGGAGAAGTTTGCTTGAAAAAGGACGTACTCATCGATATCAAAAGCCTTCACCGGGTGGACGACGTATCCGATTGTATGGAGCTGACCACCGTCGGTTCCTTCACCCGGATGAACGGCAATTACTATATCACCTACCGGGAATCGGAGGCCACGGGGCTCGACGGCGTGATTACCACCCTGAAGGTGGAGGGGGACCGGAAGGTAACCCTCATCCGGGGCGGTGCGCAGCACTCCCGGCTGGTCCTGGAAAAGGGCCAGCGCCACCACTGCGCCTACGATACGGGATTCGGCGCGATGATGGTGGGGATTTTCGCCGAGCAGATCGACGTGGACTTAAAGGAAACCGGCGGAAATCTGCATTTTCGCTATAACCTGGACATTAATGCGGACTTAGCCAGCCGCAACGACGTACAAATTACCATCAGAGAGGCAGGAAACAACTCATGTCAGATGTAGTTACGAAAGCCACCGGCCAGCTGCGCGCCGCCATCGAAGCGGCGGCGAAAAAGGCCGTCGCCGCCGGCGCCCTTCCACAAGGGGAGCTGGCCCCCTTCACCATCGAAGTCCCGGCCGACCGCTCCCATGGGGATTTTGCAGCCAACGCCGCCATGGTGTCCGCCCGCACACTGCGCACGGCTCCCCGGAAAATCGCCGAGGCCATCGGGGAACGGCTGGAGCTGGAGGGCACCTATTTCGACCGGTATGAGATCGCAGGCCCTGGGTTTCTCAACTTTTTCTTAAATCCCGGCTATTATGCCGACATCATCACGGACATCCTGGAGAAGGGCGACGAGTACGGCCGGTCGGATTACGGCAAAGGGGAACGGGTGGTGGTGGAGTTTGTGTCCGCCAACCCCACCGGCCCCATGCACATCGGGAATGCCCGGGGCGGCGCCCTGGGCGACGGGATTGCGTCGGTTATGGACGCCGCCGGGTATCAGGTATGGCGGGAATTCTATGTCAACGACGCCGGAAACCAGATTGAAAAATTCGCCCTTTCCCTGGAAGCCCGGTACCTGCAGCATTTTCTGGGCGAGGACGCGGTCCCCTTCCCGGAGGACGGGTACCACGGGGCGGATATCACCGAACGGGCGAAGGAATTTGCCGGGGAATTCGGCGACAAATATCTCAAGGCCGATTCGGCCGAGCGCAAAAAGGCGCTGGTGGATTATGTGCTTCCCCGTAACATCGACGCACTGCGCCGGGATCTTTCCCGCTACCGCATCGATTACGACGAGTGGTTCCGGGAAAGCGTGCTGCACAACGACGGGGAGCTTAAGGACACCATGGAGCTGATGAAGCAGCGGGGGCTTACCTACGAAAAGGACGGGGCCCTGTGGTACAAGGCAACCGAGCACGGCGGCGAAAAGGACGAGGTGCTTATCCGGCAAAACGGCAACCCCACCTACTTTGCGGCGGACATTGCCTATCACCGCAATAAGCTGGAGAAGCGCGGGTTCGACCGGGCAATCAACGTCTGGGGCGCGGATCATCACGGCCATGTGGCCCGGCTCAAGGGCGCGCTGGACGCCATCGGGCTGGACGGCTCAAAGCTGGACATCGTGCTCATGCAGCTGGTGCGCCTGTTCCAAAACGGGGAACCGGTAAAGGTGTCCAAGCGCACCGGAAAATCCATCACCTTGGCGACCCTGCTCGATGAGATCCCGCTGGACGCGGCCCGCTTCTTCTTTAATTTAAGGGAATCCACCAGCCAGCTGGATTTCGACCTGGGGCTCGCAGTGGAGCAGTCCTCTCAAAACCCGGTCTATTACGTCCAGTACGCCCATGCGCGCATCTGCTCGATCCTCAAAAACGTCAAGGAGGAAGGGGTTACCCCCCGCTCCTGCACCAAAGAGGAGCTTACCGCCCTGGATAAGCCGGAGGAACGGGAGCTGATCCGTCACCTGTCCGCTTATACCGGCGAGATTGTCGAAGCGGCCAAGTCCTATGATCCAGCCCGGATCACCCGGTACGCCATCGACCTTGCCACCCTGTTCCACAAGTTTTACAACGCCTGCCATGTCAAGGGGGAAAACGAGCCGCTGATGCAGGCCAGGCTCAACCTGTGCATGGCGGTGCGCGGGGTGCTGCACAATGTGCTGGCCCTCTTGAAGATCACCGCGCCGGAGAGTATGTAATTCGTTCCTTTCCCCTCCGGACCGTTTGCGTTTTAAACAGATTGTGCTAGAATGGATGCGGGCCTGGGCGGCGGATGCCTCCCGGTCTTTGCAAGATAGAAAGGAGCGGAACAAAAGCATATGGCATTCCCTTTCAAGCTTCCCTTCCTGCTCGATGGGGCCACCGGCACCAACCTGATCGCCGCCGGGATGCCCCGGGGCGTCTGCCCGGAGCAGTGGATTTTAGAAAATCCCCAGCCGCTGCAGGAGCTGCAGCGCGCCTTTGTAGAAGCGGGCTCTGATGCGGTCCTCGCCCCCACCTTCGGCGCCAACCGCGCCCGGCTTTCCTTCTTCAAGCTGGCCGACCAGGTGGAGGAAATGAACGCAAGGCTGATCGCCTTATCCAAGGAGGCGGCAAACGGGCGGGCGTTGGTAGGCGCAGACCTATCCCCCACCGGACTTTTTATCGAGCCGTTCGGAGAGGCAACCTTTGAGGAGCTGGTGGAGATTTACACCGAACAGGTACAGGTGCTCAAGGAAGCGGGGGCGGACTTTGTCTTTTGCGAGACGATGATGAACCTGTCCGACACCCGGGCAGCCCTGCTGGCGGCCAAGGAAACGGGGCTGCCGGTCTTTTGCAGCATCACGGTGGACAAGTCGGGACATACCCTGTCGGGTGCGTCGCTGCTTCCCACCCTCATCACCCTGCAAAGCATGGGGGCCAGCGCGGTGGGACTCAATTGCTCCACCGGGCCGGCGGACATGCTCCCCTTCTTGGCGGAGGCCGCGCCTCACGCCGCCGTCCCTCTCATCGCCAAGCCCAACGCCGGGCTCCCCGATTCGCAGGAGGGGGATTATCTCAATCCGGAGGAATTTGCACAAGGGCTTACGGCGTTGGTAAAGGCAGGGGTCTCGATCATCGGCGGCTGCTGCGGCGCTACTCCCGCCCATGTGGCGGCCCTGCGCCGTGTCCTTGATGAAACGCCCCTTCCCGCTCATACCGAGCAGCCGGACGCTTATGCGGCCGCAAGAGAAGGGGAAGCCTTCTTCCTGGGAGACGACATTACTTTAAGCGAACCGGTGGAATGCGACCTGGATATGGCCGACGCCTTGATCGACATGGAGGATGAGCAGGTCAGCGCGGTTCTCATCCACATCCGCAACCGGGACGACGCGCAGCTGTTCGCGGAAAATGTCCATATGTCCCGCCTGCCGGTCTGCCTTTCGGCGGACGGCCCCGAGGCGTTGGACGCGGCGCTGCGGCTCTACCAGGGCAGGGCGCTGGTGGACTCGGACAGTGAGATGGATCCCGGCGAACTGCGCAGAATTGCAGAGAAGTACGGCGCCATCGTTTTCTAATGAAACTAGAGAAAAGACCTGGGACTGCAAAAGCAGTCCCAGGTCTTTTCTCTGCCTTTTTCTACTCTTTTCTCTAAAAAAACCGGCACCTGCGGCAGGAAACCGGCATAGGCTGTGCCTGTAAGAAAAAACACCTTTCCGGTTGGGCAGGCGCACCAAAACATAAGAAAGCGGGGATTCTCCTATGCAGAGCCGCATCGTTGCTTTCCGTCCAAAGGGCATATACTTTCGCGGCAACCGCCCATCCACTCGTCCATAATCGGCAAATCCGACATAAATCCCCCTATTTGCCACATATATTGGGACTGTTGAAGGAGTGGTGTGTATGGCCTATTCAGACAGGGAGCTGCTCGCCAGGCTCATACAGTGCGAGGCGGGAGGCGAAGGGGACGAAAGAAACAACCACACGCCGGCAACCAAAAGGGCGGCCTTTTTAATAAAAGACCACCTGGATGTCCCTATTCCCGACCACAACGTGCCGGATGAAGGTACGGGCTATCAGCTGCCGCTGCTTGAGGTCAAAGCGGCCCTCCTCCCAATCGGCGGCAATGCGCGCCATGCTGTATCCGCCCTTTAGGGCTTGCTTTCGGCGGTTATACGCATTGATTTGCCGTAAGACGGCTTGGTTTGCCTGTTCGAGCTGACCGGTCACCTGGTCAAGACGGCGGCGGAGCGCCTCTATCCTCGCCCCCGCCTTTTCCTCCTTTGCGGCTTCCAGCTCATCCAAAAGGCGCCCCACCCGTTCTTCCAGCTTGACCGCCTCCCTGCGAAGCCGGTCCGCTTCGGGCGGTTCCCGGCCGATCTCTTCCTTGCCTTCGATCGCAATGAGCGCCTTGAGCCGGGAAAGCAGCATCCGGGAAACAGCCCGCTCGATTTCTTCGAGCTGCCAGGCGCGTTCCCGGCCGGGACAATCGTGGATCTTTTTGCCGTAGCAATTGATATAGGTCTTTCCACGGCTGTTGTTTACAACGGTAATCCCATAGCCGCAGTTTGCGCACCGCATCAGCCCGGACAGCCAGGAATGGGTGCCGCTGCGGTCGCATTTGACTTGCTTGTTGCGGTCGAGCTTTTCCTGGCAGCGCAGCCACAGGCCGGCGTCAATCAGTCCCCGGTGAGGGGCAAGGGTGACGTAGGAACAGCTTAGATCGCTGAACTTTCGGCCGCTGCGTTTTTTCTTTGCCCGGCTGCCGCCCTCCGGATCCTGCTGGGGCGCGTAAACATAGCAGCCGTTTACTCCGATGTATTCCTCCACATCGTTGTTCATGGTCGCCCCTTTGCTTTGCAGGTAATGAAAAACCCTTGCGTCCGCCTTTACATAGACCGGGCTGCGCAGGACACGCCCCAGGCTGCAGGCGGACCAATTGCTTCCCCGGCCGGTGCGGTACCCTTGCCTCGTCAGCTCCTCCCCCAGCTTTCCCAGGGAAATGTCCCGGCCGGCATACTGCTCATATATCAAGCGGAGAACCTCTGCCTGGGCCTCGTCCTCCTCATAGGCGCAGGTGCGTTTCCCTTTGTAGAGAACGTCGGTTTTTTTCAGTCCGAAGGGAGGATATCCACCCAGATAAAAGCCCTGCTGGGCGCGGCTGAAATAATTGTCGGTCACCCGTTCGATAATGGTAGCGCGCTCCATCTGGGCGAATACCATGGCGATCATCAGCATCGCTTCCCCCATCGGGGTGGAGGTGTCGAAGTTCTCGTTACAGGAGATAAACTGGACGCGGTGCGCCTTAAAGATCTCCCAGACCGAACAAAAATCCAATACGTTGCGGCTGATGCGGTCGAGCCGATAAACGATAACCGCGTCGATGCTCCCGGCCTGGATGTCGGAAAGCATCTGCAAAAACTCAGGCCGCTGGGAGGTGTTCTTCCCGCTTTTGCTCTCGGAATAGACCCGGTATTCCTCGCCGCCGGCTATGTACCTTTTGCACAGGTCGATCTGGCCCTGGATGGAAAGGCTGTTCTTTTTCTCAAGCGACTGCCTGGCGTAAATGGCTTTCATTCTCCTTGGGGCTCCTTTTCACCGGGGCTTTCCGCCTCCCCCTTTCTGCGGGCATCCTCGGCGGAAAGCCGTTTGATTACCTTGGACACAAGGGTATGGTTTTGGATTTCCCTTTGCACCGGGTCCAGCCGGCTTTCATAGCTTTCCACTTGGATTTCCCCTTCCCGGTATCCATCCCTCCTCCGGCAAACCGCCGGCGGGTATCCTTTCAAATCAAACGTCACCGTTTGGTCGTCATGGATCTGCATCACCCCAAGTCTCCATTCCCCCTTTTTCTACTTCATTTTATGTGGGAGCCGCCTTGGATATGCCCTGCCGGTTTGCGATACCCACTCCCTCCCTTCCTTATCCGGCACACAAAAATCATAGACGGGGATGAGCATCTGCACGTTTCTCTCCAGTTGAACGATGGTGAATACGCCGATGGTTACGTATATGACCTTTTCCGGTCTGCAGCCGCCCAGAGGTCCCCCAAAGCGGCGGCATATGCAATCGGGAATGACGCAGCCTTCGTTGAAGCAGTCGCAGCCGCCCCGGCATTCGCAGGGATCGCAGATCCGTGCGGAAAGAATGATCGGGTCGGCGACCTGGCAAACCGCCTTGGGCAGGTTTCCGCTCATCCGGTACTGGTCGTCATCTTCGTTGCAGCGGAAATCGGAAGCGAATACCTTAACTGCGCCTTCGCTGCCGTAGAGAATGACCTTCTTGTTAAAGACGGCGAGTCCGTCAATGGTGCACGGATGCGCCGCCGGAGAAGCATACACATCAACCACGACATCAAAGAAGAAGGTCATATCCACCGAGTAGAAGCCCTTGTTGAAGGGTACCGGCTCGATGTCGATGTACACGGTAATGACATCGGCCCTGCGGCTGCGTACGCTCACAGCCTGGTCGACAATCCGCTGGTTGCATTCGGTGAAGTACACCCGGAGATCTTCGAGGCAGTCTTTGTCCGAGCAGGAATCGTAGATCCTACCGGTGTCAATGCAGACCGCCTCTTTGAAATTTCCACCTGCGAAGCCATCGCATGTCTGAAATCGGTTATCAGCCATAATGAAATCCTCCTGTTTGTATATTGAAGCTGTCAACTTCAATATCAGTGTATGTGTCTGGGCCATTCGCGTCACTAAATTGTGCGCGCTTTCGGAGAAAAACAGACAAGTTCCCGGCGAAAATGTTGGCCATTTTCCGCCTAAAGGGGACGCGCCTGCTCAGCGCCCGGACGACTGGAAAACCGGCAGATTTGCCGCTTTGCCGAATTTTCCTCCAATCCCAGGGTATGCATCGGCGGAAAGATGGTGCGGCATTTTCGGCGCAAACGAGTTTTTTCCTTTTTTGATGTCGGCGACAAGCGCAATGGAAAGAATGCATTTGCTTTTGAGGGCAAATTGCGGTAAAATAAAGAAGTAAGAAAAGACAGACGATTTGAATTAATAGGAGCGAGCAGATGAATTCGGAATACACAGCCGTGCGGCGCGCGGCATTGGAACACATTTTCGGCCGTATGAACGATATGCAGAAGCGGGCGGTCTTTCATACCGAGGGCCCTGTGCTGATTTTGGCTGGCGCAGGCAGCGGAAAAACGACGGTTTTGGTCAACCGCATCGCCAATCTCATCCGTTTCGGCAAAGCCTATCATTCGGACTGGGTGCCGCAGGGGCTGGACGCCGACGCGGCCGGCCGGCTGCAGGGCCTGATCGATGGGAAGGAAGCGGATGAAGGGCAATTTGATTCCCTTCTGGCGGTCGAGCCGGTGCGCCCTTGGCAGATTCTCGCCATTACCTTTACCAATAAGGCCGCAGGGGAGCTGAAGGACCGGATCAACAAAATGCTGCCCACCGGCGGCGCCGACGTTTGGGCCGCCACCTTCCATTCCACTTGCGCGCGGTTTTTGCGCCGGGACGCCGACCGTCTGGGCTACAGCAGCAATTTTGCGATTTACGACACCGACGACCAGAAGCGGCTGCTCAAGGAATGTATGAAGGCCCTGCGGGTGGACGACAAGGTCATGCCGCTGCGCAGCGTATTGAACCAGATCAGCCACGCAAAGGATTCCATGATCGATCCCAAACGTTTTATCGACGCGGCGGGAAGCGACCTGCGGCTGAAAAAAATCGGGGAAATTTATCAGATGTACCAGCGTCGGCTGAAGGAGTCGGACGCCATGGATTTTGACGATCTGCTGATGCAGACGGTCACCCTGCTCAAGGAAAACGAGGATATTCTCACCCACTATCAGAACCGATTCCGGTATATCATGGTGGATGAATACCAGGACACCAACCAGGTCCAGTATCAGCTGGTAAGCCTTCTGGCGGCGGGGCACCGCAATCTGTGTGTGGTGGGCGACGACGATCAGAGTATTTATAAATTCCGCGGGGCGACCATTGAAAACATCCTGAGCTTTGAACGGCAGTATCCGGATGCGGCCGTCATCCGCTTGGAGCAGAATTACCGCTCCACCGCTTGCATCCTGGACGCGGCCAACGCGGTAATTGAAAACAATAAGGAACGAAAGGGCAAAAACCTTTGGACCGAAAAAAAAGGCGGCGATAAAATCGTCAAGCTCCTTTGCGACAACGAACAGGAAGAAGCCGCCTTTATGACCGATAAAATTCTGGAGGCCACGGCGGCCGGGCGGAAGTTTTCGGAGTTTGCCGTCCTCTACCGGGTCAATGCCCAAGCCTCCGCCATTGAACGGGCCTTTGTGAAGTCGGGTATCCCTTACCGGATTTTAGCCGGCCTTCGTTTTTATGAGCATAAGGAAGTCAAGGACATGCTCGCCTACCTCGGGGTGGTCAACAACCATGCCGATTCCGTCCGGCTGCGCCGTATCATCAACGAACCGAAGCGCCAAATCGGCGACGCGACGGTGGCAGCGGCGGCGGAAATTGCCGCCCAGGAAAACCTATCCTTATTCGACGTGGTGGAGCAGGCCGACCGGTTCGCCGCCTTTTCCCGTTCCGCGCCCAGGCTGACCGCCTTTGCACGGATGATCCGGGAATTCGAGGAGGAGCTGGAGATCCTTCCGCTGCACGATGTCTATAAGCATATGCTGGAGCGCACCGGGTACTTAGCCATGCTGGAGGCGCAGGGCGAGGAAGCCCAGAGCCGGATTGAGAACATCAACGAGCTTGCTTCCGCCATCATGACCTATGAGGACGAAAGCGACGAGCCGTCTTTGGCTGGTTTTTTGGAGGAAATCTCCCTGATGACCGATGTGGACAATTACGATTCCACTGCCGATGCGGTCACGCTCATGACGCTGCATGCGGCCAAGGGGCTGGAGTTTCCGGTGGTCTTTATCCCGGGTATGGAGGAAGGTATCTTTCCGGGGATGCAGGCCGTCTATAATCCCGACCAGATCGAGGAGGAGCGCCGCTTAGCCTATGTGGGCATCACCCGGGCCAAGGAACAGCTGTATCTGTCCTCCTGCTGTTCACGGATGCTTTACGGCTCTACCGCCCGCAACAAGGTGTCCCGCTTTTGTGAGGAAATACCGGAGGATTTGGTGGAGACCATTGAGCGGGTTACGGTACGCCGCCCTGTGGCGGAACGTACCCGCCAGCCGGACGAACGCAAGCAGGCCTTCGCCCTTGCCGCCAGCGCGGCCAGACGGGTGGGCACCGGGTCGGACAACGCCGCTCACATGACCAAAAAGGCCCGGTTTGCCGTCGGTGACAGCGTCCTACATAAAACGTTCGGCAGCGGTATGGTGGTTTCGGTTAAGCCGGTGGGCAACGACACGCTGGTAGAGGTTGCGTTTGACAAGGTGGGAACCAAAAAGCTGATGGCGAATTTCGCAAGGCTGACCAAGCAATAACGAAAATCCGTCCGCCGATGGGCGGACGGGTTTTTTCATTTATAAAATTCGGCAATCCATCGCCGTCCTATTTTCCATTGGCAAAAAACAGCATATGCGCCCGATTGCACTGCGGGAATTTTGCGACGGAGCTCTTTCCCTTTTGCCGATTGGCTCGGTCGCAGGCATGTTACAAAATGGTTTGCGCAGCCGGGGCTTGGATGGACGAAACCCCAAAACGCGGGGATGCGTTTCACTGGATTCATCCTTTTATCGCAACAGCATCGGGAAAGGACATCGGCTTTTGTCGGTATTATCCGTACGAAAAAAGAAACGAAGCCTGACATGAACCATCGATCGATCCGAAGGGCGCCTACAGCATCGGCGATCTCATCCGGGAAGAGACCCCTTTGGGAAAGGGCATTGGCCGTGAAAGGGCTTGGCGCTGGTTTTAGCCGTCCGTTCTCACCCGGATGCCAAGCGAATTTTGTTCCAACCGGGCCCAAACAATCACGCCTTCTGCCGCACGCATTTATCCGCCGGCTTTCTTTCCGACGAGGGAAACCGGCTGTACCGGGTTTTGTCTCGTACCCTTCTTCCAAAAGGACAGATGGATTTGCCGCTGCCGGATAACTGCGTCAAGCCATCCTCCCTATCTGCTAATTTCAAAAAAGCGTTCCCGATTCACAAAAGGAAATCGGGAACGCTTTTGTCATAATCAAACGAAAAAGGCAAACTCTCTGCTTAGCTGGCCTTCAGCTGAAGGCGAAGCTTATCGGCGATCATGGCGATAAACTCGCTGTTGGTCGGCTTGCCGCGGCCGTTATGGATGGTATAGCCGAAATAGCTGTTGAGGATATCCACATCTCCACGGTCCCAAGCGACCTCAATGGCGTGGCGGATTGCGCGTTCCACCCGGGAGGAGGTGGTTTGATAGCGTTTGGCCACCGTAGGATAGAGAAGCTTGGTAACGGCGTTGATGTACTCGCTGTTGCCCACCGAAAGCATAATGGCGTCGCGCAGATAATGGTATCCCTTGATGTGGGCGGGGACGCCGATTTGATGGATGATCTCGGTCACCAGCACCTCCAAATCCGATTGGGCCGGGTTCATTGGTCTTGCCGCATGCAGCTGCGCGGACGCAGGTGCGTCGGAGCAGATGGAGCGAATCCGGTCGGCCATATAATCCGCATCAAAGGGCTTGAGGAAATAGTAGGCTGCGCCTGAGCTCATCAGCTCGTTTTCCAGCCGCGGGTTGTCAAAGCTGGACATGGTTACAAACTGCGGCTGCTTCTCCATATCCTTCTGCTTCATTTCCCGAATAACGCCCAGTGCATCCAGATTGGGCATAAACACATCCAAAAGCACCACGTCGGGATTGACGCAGGGGATGGTGTCGAGCACCTTCCGCCCATCCTTCGGGCAGGTAACCATCTCGATTCCCCTGCTCTCCAGCGCCTGGGCGCATACCTTACCAAACTCCGCCGAGTCGTCTGCCAATAAGAGTTTTAAACCTTTTTCCATTTCAAATCCCTCACATTCCATGTTTTTTCCCGGTGACATTAGATTACCATATAATACCATAAATTGCAAGAGATTTCCGAAAATATTTTTGAAAAATTTGGAATTGATTAAAAAGCCATCCGATTTCGAGGAATGCGCCCTTTTTGCAAGAACTTGAATCGGCGGGGCCCCTTTCCGCTGCTGATCCCAGCCGGGATTCCTCTACACGGCCCCGCCGCATTCACTGGATATCGCTTTCAAAGCGTTCCATATTCCCAATCTGGCCGATCACGCAAATAACATCCCCCGCCTGGAAGCGATAGTCGGAAGAAAAATCCACGTCGGTGTGCTGGCGGTGCTCAATGGCAATAATATTCAGCCCATACTTTTGCCTGGTGTCCGCCTCACGGATGCTGACTCCGACCAAGTCCTTCGTTACCTGAATCCTCCGGACCTCCACGTCCCCTTCTAAGGTAACGGAATCGAGAAAACTATTGTAAATCAAGCCTTTGCCAAGCCGGACCGCCATATCCCGCTCGGGGAAAACCACCGTGGCCCCCAACCGTTTTAACGCTTCCCCATGCATAAAGCTGGTGGCCTTGGATATCACGTGCGGGACCCCCATATTCAGCACCGTCATGGTGGTAAGGATACTGACGTCTATCTGCTCGCCGATACAAACCACCACCGTATCGCAATTCTGTATCCCCGATTCTTCTAAAGACTCCTGGTCCAAGGATTCAACCACCAATGCCATTTCTGTAAAGCGCCGCGCTTCCCGCACCCTGGCATCGTCCTTATCAATGGCAATCACTTCTTTTTCCGCTTTGGAAAGGCACTCAGCCAGGGCCAGTCCGAAACGCCCAAGGCCGATGATCCCAAAAGAGACGGAGCCTTTTTTCTTTTTCATAACCATGTTCCTCTCTTTATCATCCGATTGTGATGGATTCTTCTGTGTAATGCACGCTGGGCGCCGGACGGTCTATCCACATCGACAGCAATGTAAAAGTCCCGACCCTTCCGGCAAACATCGTAAAAATAAGAATCAATTTGCTGCCCTCGCAAAGGGCTGGCGTGATCCCCGTCGAAAGCCCTACCGTACCAAATGCCGATACCTCTTCAAACAACAGCTGGATAAAGCTGTATTCCGGCTCTGCAATGCTGAGAAGGAAGGTGCCCGCGCATACAAGCAGCATGGAGAGCAGCGAAATGGTACAGGCCTTAGAAAGGGCCTCCGGGGAAATGCTGCGCCGGAAAGCGCCCATGTGTTTTTTCGTAAATAAGCTTCGGACCTGCTGCATCAAAACAAAAAAGGTACTGGTTTTGATGCCGCCGCCGGTAGAACCTGGCGAAGCTCCGATAAACATCAGAATAATTAGGGTAAACAGCCCGGCGTTGGAAAATCCGCCGATCGCATAGGTAGAGAATCCCGCCGTCCGGGCGGATACGCTTTGGAAAAACGCCCCCAGCCATGAAACATTCTCCGTTGCCTTGAGCAGCAGCGTACCGACAACAAGCAGAACGGCCGTTGTGACAATCACGACCTTGGAGTGCAGGCTCAGCTTCCGGAAGGATCTCTTTTTCAGAATATCCAATATCACCAGAAAGCCCAAGCCTCCAAAGATAATCAGCCCACAGGTCGTAAGGTTGAGCAGGACATCCGACTGGTATGGGATGAGGTTTCTCAAACCGCCTAAAATATCAAATCCAGAGTTATTGAATGCCGCGATCGAATGGAACGCACTGATTCCAAGCGCCCTTAACGGGGGATAATCCTGTACGAATACCAGAAAGCTGAGCGCCATGCCCACCAATTCGAAACACAGCGTCATCAGCAGCACCGCCTTCACCAGGCGAACCATGCCTTTGAACCCGTCTACATTAAAGGCTTCTTTTACCAAGACGCGGCCCTTGATCCCGATTTTTTTTCGTGCAGCTATAATCAAGCCAGCCCCAATGGAGGTAACGCCTAATCCGCCGATTTGTATCAGTGCCGCTACAACCGTCTGCCCAAAAACGGTAAAGTGGTCCGCCACGTCGATTGCGATCAAGCCGGTTACGCAAACGGCGCTGGTGGAGGTAAACAGCGCGTTGATGAAGCTGACCTCGGCCCCCTCCTTAACCGAGATCGGCAAAAGGAGCAAACCGGTCCCCAATAAAATGACCAGGGCAAACCCGATTACGATCAGCCTGCCGGGCGGCTGCTTTTTGATCTGGAAGATGACGTGTTTCATTTTTTAGGCTGGCAAAAAGCCAGCATACTTCCTTTCTTTTGGGTTTTTATGTTTTATTCCCCGCCCCTACCGCCTTCTTTGGATGCAAGCGGCAGTTTGGGCAGACGGCCTGCAAGATAGGTACAAATGCAGCCGACCGGGAAATTCAGGTAGTAGGAAATCGTCCGCCAAACAACGGTAGCGGGGATGATCGTCCCATCCAAAAAGAATGACTGGAAGAAAAGCACAAAGCTTCCTTCCGCCCCGCCGGATGCGCCGGGCAGCGGGACGAAGGCGCTCACCATGGACACATAAGCCTGCGCCGCCATGATGACGCTGACCGGCTGCTGCGAAAAGCCGAAGCCGCGATAGACGAAATACGGGATGGAGCAGGTACAGGCGATCTGCACAATCGTCAATATACAGGTACCAAGGTACATCCTCCACGACTTCCCAAACAGCGTGGTGCTCTCATGGAATATCGATAATTCCTCTTTGATTTTTTCATACCGCTCCTTTGGGCGCTTGCACAAATGGAGCTTATGGGAAAGCGAGATTCCCTTGCGCAGTATTTGGTCGGTAGCCCGTTTGCTGATACAAAACAGGAGGATCAGGATGATAAACGTGCTGTTACACAAAAGCCCCGCAATGGTTAAAAAAGAAAAATCGCTTACATTCGTTTGAAAAAAAGGGAGCATCCACACTACCATAACCAGCGAATACAGCACCAGGATGATCTGATACACCACCGTCTTCATCGCGATAATTGAGCCGGCCGCCCCCGTATCCATTCCCAACCGGTGCATGGAATAAATCTGCATCGGCTGCCCGCCCGTTGAAAAGGGCGTAAGGGCGCTGTACAAGATGCCTTCCATCCCGATACAAAACGAATACCGCAGCTTCCACTTCCGGTAAACGACTTTGCAAAATATATTTAATACAATCCCTTCTAAAATCCATGCTGCAACAGCAGCCGCGACCGCCAAAAACAGCCATTCATATCTCATTTGTTTGGATACGCGCCCCAAAGAAGCGATCCCATCTGAGGAGAGCAGGAAACCCAATAAAACGCCGGCGGAAAGCACGGCGGTAATAATCCCGAAAAGATTTTTCTTTAACGAAGTAAGGAACGCTGGCTTCATATCCCGCCTCCTGACGTCAACTGTTCTTCATAATCGTGCTTTCTACCATATCCGCGATATGCTCGCAGGTGTCTGCGCATTTTTCCAGATAAAGATAGATCTCACGCCATGCGATAACCGTCAGAGGATCCTTACAGGTGCTGTGAAGGTCATACATGCAGGCGATGAAAAGCTTGTCCGCCTCCTCCTCCAGACTGTTGATGCAGACGATGTGCTCATGAAGGCGTTCGGAACGTTTAAACTCCGGAAACGCTTCCATGAGCTTTTGGACCTCACCACAGCAGCGGATCAGGACATCCACCAATTTCAGTGCGTCCGGCCGGATCTTTGTAATGTGGTTGTAATAAATCCGGATCAGCACATCTTCAATCTTATCTGTAAGTTCATCGAGATTCTGGCTGAGCTGCATGATGTCTTCCTGCTCAATCGGGGTGATGAAAGCCTTCGCAAGGGTATTCAAAAGGTCATGCTTCTTTCGATCCGCCGCATGCTCTATTTCGTGCATCTCATCCAGGCGGCTGTGCAGGGCCGCCGAATCAAACTGCGTCATGATATCCTTCAGCAGATGGATCGCCCGGCAGGAATATTCCGCGCAGTCCATGAAATTCTGAAAATAATAAAAATCCTGTTTCTTTGACATATTTGCCACCTCATACCTCTCTGAATTCTTATCGACTGCTAAAATATGGCGATAAACAGCTTTGCCATAGCGAAGCTAATCAACCCGCAGCCCGGGAAGGTAAAGATCCAGGTTAGGACCATTTCCTTAACAACCCCTAAGTTAATAGCGGAAAGGCGCTTTACCGCCCCTACCCCCATAATGGCGCTCGTCTTGGTATGGGTGGTGGAAACCGGGATCCCAAACAAGCTGGAAAACAAGAGGCAGACCGCCGCCGCCAGGTCCGCTGAAAAGCCCTGGTATTTCTCCAGCTTCACCATATCCATACCGACGGATTTTATGATCTTCTCCCCGCCTACGCTGGTCCCGGCAGCCATAATGATGCTGCACAGCAGCATCAGCCAAACCGGGATCACGATCCCGTTGACGCTTTCCTGCCCGTTGGAAAAAGCGAGCCCTAAAAACAACACGCCGATAAACTTCTGGCCGTCCTGTGCGCCGTGCATAAAGCTCATCGCTGCCGCACCGAAAATCTGGGCGCCGCCAAAAAAGCGGTTTGTTTTCCTCCGGTTCATGGAGCCGCAGACGATCGTTACCAATTTGCATACCGCCCAGCCGATGGCAAAGCCCAGGACAAGGCTTAACACCAAGCCGTAGATCACCTTTGCCCATTCCGCCATATTGACGCCGCCTACGCCGTTTTGAATGGCGATCGCAGACCCGGTAAGGCCGGCGATCAGGCTGTGGCTTTCGCTGGTAGGGATCCCAAAGTAAGAGGCCCCCACGCTGTAAACCACAATGGAAAGCAACGCTGCGCACAAGGCAATGAGGGCCTGGTGCGTATTGCCTCCGAAATCAACCATGTTGCTGATGGTCGATGCAACGGAGCTGTTGATTTGAGTCATTACCAGCACGCCAAGAAAATTAAAGCCCGCGCTCATCAATATAGCGCTCCGGACACCCATACAGCGCGTCGTCACACAGGTCGCAATTGCATTCGGGGCGTCCGTCCATCCATTTACAAAGATAACGCCTAAGGTTAGCAGCACCGTGATGAGAAGAATCGGGCTTGACGTAACCCCCTCCATAAAGGAGGCAAATGAAATATCCATACTTTTTCTCCTTCGCATAATCTGGTGAGTCAAAACCACCGGCTTTGCCGGAGGCTTGAGTAAGCTCTCAGGGCTTATTGCCAGCAAGCGTCTCAAGACGCACGGAAATTTATTTCACCGGCATCCCCTGCCCCGCGGCCCGTAAACAGGCGAATCCCCATTTTAACGGAAGCCTTCCGTCGCCGTTAGGCTGGCTGTTCGCAGCCCGCTTCCCTCGATGCTTATAGCGAAAGCTCTTTTGCGGGACATCTCCGCCGGCAGAGCCGGTGGTTTATATAACAATAAAAAAAAGGGACAGAACCTCCGTGTGAGGTTCTGTCCCTTTGGCAAATCAACAGCCGTTCATACGCTCCTGATAAGAAAAGGCATCTACTGGGAATAAATAGAGACGCTATTGCTCTCTATGACAGACTCCACCACTCATTCCAGTAGAAAACAGTATAATGAACGCATAAAGATAAGTCAATAGAATTCTTGTTGTTTTGACTAAAACAACAAAAAACCACCTTTTTGTTACCTTCTTTGATAAAGATCAGCAAGCATTTTCAATTGTTTTCCTCTATCAGTATAAAGATTCCATAAAGGCATGAATATCCCGTCCTCCGGCAAATCGTCAATCCAACTCCAGCGCGCCGGTATAAAGCTGGTAATACGTCCCCTTCTGTGCAAGCAGATCCTCATGCGTTCCACGTTCGATGATCCGTCCATGATCCAAAACCATAATCGCATTGGAATTCTGCACCGTACTGAGCCGGTGGGCGATTACAAATACCGTGCGTCCCGTCATCAGGGCATCCATTCCCCGCTGCACGATCGCTTCTGTACGGGTATCAATCGAGCTGGTCGCTTCATCCAGGATCATAACCGGCGGGTCTGCCACCGCTGCCCGGGCAATCGCCAGCAGCTGCCTTTGTCCCTGGGACAGGTTCGACCCGTTTCCAGATAGATGCGTATTGTAGCCCTCAGGCAGACGGGTGATAAAGTCATGCGCTCCAGCCAGCTTGGCGGCGGCGATACATTCCTCGTCGCAGGCATCCAGCCTGCCGTAGCGGATGTTGTCCATAACGGTTCCGGTGAACAGGTTGGTTTCCTGTAAAACCACGCCGAGGCTGCGTCTCAAATCGGATTTGCGGATCTTATTGATATTGATCCCATCATACCGTATTTTCCCA
Source organism: uncultured Clostridia bacterium (assembly GCA_904420015.1). Lineage (GTDB taxonomy): Bacteria > Bacillota > Clostridia > Oscillospirales > Acutalibacteraceae > Solibaculum_A. The sequence continues at coordinate 24,059 of CAJFTS010000006.1, read as the reverse complement.
TCCGCAATGTCGTAAAAACGATTGATCAAATTGGTAATGGTGGTCTTTCCCGCGCCGGTGGAGCCGACAAACGCCACCTTTTGACCGGGTTTCGCATACAGGGAAACGTCGTGCAAAACCGTTTTGTTCGGTTCATAACCGAAATCCACATCGAACATGCGCACATCGCCAGCTAATCGGGTGTAGGTCACCGTCCCATCCTTATGGGGATGCTTCCAGGCCCATACATTGGTGCGTTCTTCACATTCTTCCATCGTGCCGTCCGCGCGCTCACGGGCGTTAACGAGTGTTACATATCCTTCGTCCGTTTCCGGTTTTTCATCGATCAGATCAAAAATGCGCTTGGTACCGGCAAGGCCCATGATAACGGAATTCAGCTGATTGGATACCTGGCTGATATTGCCGGCAAACTGCTTTGTCATATTTAAAAAGGGTACAACGATACTAATGCTAAAAGCAAGGCCGGATATACTAATATTCGGCGCATGGTTGATCAGGAGGATCCCGCCGATCAGCGCAATAAACACATACAAGACATTACCGATGTTATTGAGAATAGGCATAAGCATATTGGCATAACGGTTTGCCTTTTCCGCATCGGAAAACAATGCGTCGTTGATCTTGTCAAAGTCCTCTTTTGTTTCTTCCTCATGGCAGAACACCTTCACAACCTTCTGCCCATGCATCATTTCTTCCACAAAGCCCTCGGTACGGCCCAGCGCCTGCTGCTGTTTGATAAAATACCGGGATGAGCTTCCGCCCACTTTGCCAACTACCAAAGTCATAAAGAAAACGCCTAAAAGCACCACCAGGGTAAGCCACAGGCTGTAGTAAAGCATGATCGAAAGCACCGTGATAACCGTAACCGCCGAAATGATCAGCTGCGGAATGCTTTGAGAGATCATCTGGCGCAGGGTATCGATATCGTTGGTGTAGTAACTCATAACATTGCCGTGATTATGAGTATCAAAATATTTGATAGGCAGATCCTGCATGCCGTTGAACATCTTTTCCCGCAATTTGGCCAGAGAGCCCTGGGTGATGACCGCCATCAGCTGTGTATAAATAAAGCCGGCCAAAAGGCTGAAGCCGTAAAACACCGCCAAAATCACGACCAGTCCTAAGATCTGCCCGGATACGCTGGCCCAGTCCCCCGTCTTCCAGCTCTGCTCTACCGCTGCAATGACGTTCTGCATAAACACAGACGGAATGGAGCTGATGATGGCGTTAAAGAGGATGCAAATCAAGGTCACGGGTAGAAGGACCGGGTAAAAACCAAACAGCATGCGGATCAGCCGGAGCAGGACGCCCTTCTGGCCGGCCCCCTTTTGAGTTTTCTTATTTGACATCCGAATCACCCGCCTTATTCTGGGAGGTATAAACCTCGCGATAGATGTCGCTTGTCTTTAACAGCTCCTCATGGGTTCCCACCGCGCTGATGCTGCCGCCGTCCATGACGATGATCCGGTCCGCATCCTGCACCGACGCAGTACGCTGGGCAATGATGATTTTCGTCGTCTCCGGAATAAACTGCCGGAATGCCTGGCGGATCAGCGCATCCGTGCGCGTATCCACAGCGCTGGTGGAATCGTCCAGAATGAGGATCTTCGGTTTTTTCAGCAAAGCGCGCGCGATACAAAGCCGCTGCTTTTGCCCGCCGGAAACGTTGGTCCCCCCCTGCTCGATATAAGTATCATACTTCATGGGGAATTGCTGGATAAACTCATCCGCCTGGGCCAGCCGGCAGGCCTCTTCCAATTCCTCGTCCGTCGCATCTTTATTTCCCCAACGCAGGTTTTCCTTGATCGTTCCGGAAAAAAGTTCGTTCTTTTGCAGCACCACGGCAACCTGGTTGCGCAGCGTTTCAAGGTCGTAATCCTTTACGTTGACCCCGCCAACCCGGATCTCGCCTTGCGTCGCATCATATAAGCGCGGGATCAGCTGGATTAAGCTGGACTTGGAAGACCCCGTCCCGCCGATGACGCCGATAATCTCTCCGGAGTTGATATGGAGGTCAATGTCGCAAAGCGCCATTCTTTCCGCAGTTTTGGAATATTTAAAGCTCACGTGGTCAAAATCAATCGAACCGTCCTTTACTTCCGTTACAGGGTTTTCCGGGCTTTGCAGCGTACTCTCCTCGCTTAGAACCTCTACGATTCGTTCGGCGGATTCTGCCGCCATCGTGATCATCACAAATACCATGGAAAGCATCATTAGGCTCATCAGGATCTGAAAGCTGTATGTAAGAAGCGAGGACATCTGGCCTACATCCAGCGCCAGCCCCTGCGAGGTGATTACGGTATAGGAGCCGAAGGACAACACGAACACCATGACCCCGTACACGCAGAATTGCATCAACGGGTTGTTGATTGCAAGGATGCGTTCCGCCTTGGTAAAATCCGCCCGCACATCTTCAGCTGCCGTATTGAATTTCTTTTTTTCATAATCTTCCCGCACATAGGATTTTACCACGCGCATGCCGCGAATATTCTCCTGAATGGAGCTGTTGAGCGCGTCGTACTTCTTAAACACCCGCCGGAACAAAGGCATGGTCTTGCGGATGACGACGAGCAGCCCAATCCCAAGGATCGGAATGGTCACCAGGAAAATCAGCGCCATTTTCCCGCCCATGATAAAGCCCATCGCAAAGGAAAAAATCAGCATCAGCGGACAGCGGATCGCCGTGCGGATAATCATCATATAGGCCATCTGGACGTTTGTAATATCCGTAGTAAGTCGCGTTACCAAACTGGACACGGAAAATTTGTCGATGTTCTCAAAAGAGTAGCCCTGTATTTTATAAAACATGTCTTTGCGCAAGTTACGTGCAAATCCACAGCTTGCCGTCGCACAGGCCGATCCGGCCAATGCACCGAAGGTCAGAGAAAGCCCGGCCATTACCAGCAGCAACACTCCATATTTTACAAGCACTTCCATGGAGCATCCGTTTTTAATTTCGTTAACAAGGTTGGCAGTCAGAAACGGGATAATACATTCCAGCACCACTTCTCCGGACACTAAGACCGGAGCAAGGATCGACGGCTTTTTGTATTCCCGGATACTTTTCGCCAAGATTTTGATCATGTAGGTCCTTCCTTTCCATTATTTTTTATATTTAGCCCATTGCCCGCATACTTCTCTTCCCCCTTTTTTGCTTCTACGCTCCTTTTCCAAGCGGATGGAATCTATAGCTCAACCAGACAATATGGGTATCTACATCTTTTCAGGCAATACCGCCATTGTATCGACAGATGGGCCGAGTCGTTTCCAATCAGGCGCGAATAAAAAGAAGCAGATCCCCACCGGAGGGATCTGCCAATTCATACTGACTTTTATCGGACCATTTCTACCACAATCATTTGGAATAAATAGTGCACAATCGCACTCTATGACAGACTCCACCCCTTATTCCAATAAAAGCTATTATAATGTTTTTTTCCTCAAAAGTCAATAGGGCTTTCCGCAGCTTTTTTGCAGATTCTCAATCCGGTCCACTCTTTATTTCAAGTTTCTCATCGCTATATTTCCAAAGATACCCGGCGTGCGAAACGTCCCCCCTGGGGCCAAAGCGCCATGCGAAAAGATTTCTCCTCTTTTCGTTTTGAAGGCATGCAGATAGTCATCAAATAAAAACAAAAGGGTCGTTTCACAGATTTCCATCCCGGTTTTCTCCTGAAATCTTTTTGAACACCTCATTGGCGTGCCGTTCCAATACATCGGATTTTGTAACGGCAATTCCCCACTTTTCATCTCCCAATACAAGGAGGGTATCTCCCGCTTTAATTCCAAAGACCTCCCTGGCTTCTTTTGGAATAATAATTTGTCCTCTTTCCCCCACCTTTACGGTTCCAAAAACATAATGGCCCTTTGGTATTTCCATAAAACACGCCTCTCCAAAATACATACTAATATGTTTTTCATATTAGTATGTATTTTATCCGTTCTTTTTTCCACCGTCAACCTTTTTCTTTTTCAGGACTTGACATTATTTTTTTATTCCATTACGCTGACGGCAGAGCCGCCGGCAGCTCTCATTTTTATTTAAAAGGAGAGCTTTATCATGTATCATGCGACCTTTCAGGGGAGCCACTACCATATTGGATTTCAGTGGGGGGATCGACTGGCGAGGTGCGGAAAATTTATTTTGGAGAGCATTCCTTTTCCAATTACAGAGGCGCGCATCCAGTTTGCCAAACAGTGTAACCCCATTTACCGGGAATACTTTCCCCAGGTATTGGAGGAAATCCAAGGAATTGCGGATGGACAAAGGTGCTCAGTAGATGCTTTGCAAACGGTTTTATTCAGCATGTATGCCATGCCTCCCGCCTGTTGCTGCTCCTGCTTTGCAGTTTCAAACGCAGATCATATTCTGTTTGGGCGCAACAGTGACTTTCTGACCGCGCTTGAATCAAACAATAGGAATATCATCTATCGGTTCTCTTCCGACTCTTTTTCCTTTACCGGGAACACCACAGCCTTTGTGCAGATGGAGGACGGTGTAAATGAAAAGGGGCTTGCAATCGGCCTGACTTGCGTTTATCCTCCCTTTATCCAACCAGGAATGAACGCTGGACTTCTGCTGCGATTCTTTTTGGAACGGTGTCAGACGGCACAGGAAGTCGTCTGGTGGGCTGAAAGGCTTCCAATCGCTTCCGCCCAGACGTTTACCGTAGCGGACACCAAGGGGGATATTTTGGTACTGGAATGCTATGCAGGCGGCCTGCAGGTAATCCGGCCAAAAAAGAAGCGGCCCTTTGTCTGCGCTACCAATTTGTTTCACTCGGTCGAGTTTGCGCCAAAAAACCGGCTTGATATCGACAGCTGGAAGGCGGAACCTCGATACCAAACGATGGTTCGGCGACTGGAGCAGTGCGCTCCTCTGATGGGGCTAGTGGAAGCAAGGGATCTGCTTGCAGGGAAAAACGGGTTTCTTTGCCAGTATGACAGAACCACCGGAAAGGACACCGTTTGGTCCGTTATTTACGACCTCCGGCAACTGCGTATTTACCGGGTGGAAGGGAATCCATGCCGCCGTGAATTTATGGAGGACACCCGCTTTTGCTTTGAAGCAGCCCGACGCAAATAGGTCGCTTTAATAATCGCTTTTCGGCTCGTAATCCATAGGACGAGCCGGATAAGGCGATAAAAAGCAGGCGTTCTAAGCATCGCTTCATACGCCTGCTTCCATTTTGCAGCCAAGCGCCTGAAGTTTGCTGCTATATAGAGGATGGGCGCCTTCTGTCCGGTGTCCCGCAAGAACAGATTCTGCATCCCCTCTCTTTGTGTTTCCTGTACGTTTACTTTTCTCAAAAGTTAAAAACAGCTCCATTGTAATGAATCTGCGAGCAACTTACAATAGAAAACAAAAGAGGGGAAGCCAATGAAAGAATCCCATCTTGGACGGATCCTGATGGAAAGCCGCCGAGGAATGACACAGGATCAGCTGGCAGAAGTAATGGGGGTTTTTAAAGCAGCGGTTTCCGAGTGGGAGACCACCTACCCGGATATTTTCATGCTTCCAAGTCTCTCCGCCTATTTTGACCTGAGCATCGATGAACCAATGGGATACGAGCCACAGATGGATAAAACAGAGATCCGAAAATGGTATGACCGGCTTGCAAAGGAATGTATTACCTTTCTATTTGACCAAGCGCTCAAGCTTTGCCTGGAATTGGCAGATGAATAATATTCTTGTTTTGTTATCCCTTATTGTTTCAGATCGGAGACTGATCAACCACACCATGCTTGCAAAAGATCCTGAGGAAGCAAACCGGGTTAAACAGGAAGCAATGTCTCTATTTCTTCGTGTCAAACAAAACACCGACGATTTGAGCTTGGGCAAGAAGGCGCTGAAAATGGAAGCATACTGCCTGCTGTCGCTCAAACGGCTGCACGAAGCTCTTTCCCTGTTGGAACCGGAAGAAACCTTCATGTACTCCACCGAACCGCTGCTTGCCTGCGCTTAGCAGATGGTGGGAAACCCTCTGCAAGCAAAGCAGGTCTTACAAGAGGGAATTTACAAAAATGTCGTCTCTCTTCTCAGTCTGTTGCAATCCTATTTGGAACAATGCTTTCACAACCCGGAACAATTCGGCCAAATCTGCTCCCATATTCTAAACCTTTCCAATGCCTTTTCTTTAAAAGCACTGCATCCGGGCCATCTGCTTCCCTGCTATTTAGTCATGGTGCAGGGCTGGCTGGTTTTGCAAAACAAGGAAAAGGCTTGGCAGGCTTTGGCAGAATACACGGCTTGGCAACCGGCGATATCTTTCCGCTGAGGCTACACGGAGATTCTTTTTTTGATCAATTGGATGACCTATTTTTATCCGCCCGGCGGGGTTAGACGGAAGAAGAGGCCTGGTACAGAATGAACCAGACCTCTTCTTTTATTTCATTGCACTTTACCTATTCCTCTTTTATGAGTACCTTTGCCGTCCGGTCTTTTCCGCTAGCGGCGTCCACATATTTCTCTATGCCGCGGCCTGTTGCTGCCGCCATTTTTCCACCCGCAGGGAGACGTTCTCCTGCAGGTTGCGGTAGAAAAACTGGTAATCATACAAATGATATACGCCCGGCTCAAACAGGGAGAGGACGGGCGGGTAATCCTCCGGCGAAATATCCGTCACCTTGAGCGTTCCCCGCTCCCTATCCAGATAACCGCCGCACAGCCCCGCTTCCTCCTTTTGGATCACGCCGTCATAATCGGGGAAACAAGCGCCCAAATTCTCACTTTTCTCCGCCACCGTTGCGTCGGTTTTCCAATTAAGCGGATTGATCGACAGGGATTTTACCCCTTCCGGTACCATCATGGTGGAGGTAATGCCCTCCGCCTCGCTGTTAAAGCTGACGATTACCCCTACGTCGTCTTTCGACTGGGCCATAGCCAACCAAGGCGCCTCATCGAGATCCTCCTGGGTCACCCTCCATCCGATCAGGTAGGCTCCTACCAGCCGCTCGCGGACCGATGGATCCTGGAAATGATCCTTGAGCAGCCGTAAGCAAAGGTCCGCGCCCTGGGAAAAGCCGGCCAAGACAATGGGACGGCCGTCGTTTCGATGGTTGAGATAATCGGTAAACGCAGCGTCCACATCCTCATAGGCAAGGGCAAGGGCGTTTTCCAGCGTTTCCCCCTGCGCCTCGTAGGCAGACAGGGATGCCTGCCGGTAATAGGGCGCAAACATCCGGCAGGCTCCCTCATAGATACCCCGTTCCATGTTCAGCGCTCCCAAAAACGCGGCCTTTGTTTCCTCGTCCTGCATAGACATATTGTAGCTTTCCTCACTGCCGGAATACACCGTCGGGCAAACGAGGAACAAATCCGCTTCCTTGTCCGCTCCGATCCCATCATAGGCCCAAGCGGTCTGCCCTTGGATGCTTGACCCGTCCGAACAGCCGGGCAAGCAAAACGCCAGGATTATCACCAGGATGCACATAAAAATCCTTTTTGCCGGTCTTTTCATTGTAAGCCCCCATTTCTGTTCACGTCTATTTCTAGTATAGCAGGCACGCATTTCCTCTTCAAGGGATTCATTTCCGGCAATCTATTCCAATTAAATCCAGAGTTACCAGCTAATCAAAGGGAACCCTATATGTAGGCCGGTCTTGGCCAGCTAACCGAACGGTCAGCTGGCCAAAGCAGCTTAGGTACCGCCCAATCGTCCTTTAGGCGGCCGCCTGCGTATCCACCGCAGCAGCGGTATCCAGCATGTTTTCCGCAAAAATGCCGTAGCCGCGGGTGGGGTCGTTGACGAACACATGGGTAACCGCACCCACCAGCATCCCGTTTTGGATAATGGGGCTGCCGCTCATCCCCTGAACAATTCCCCCCGCTTTGTCCAATAACTCCTCATCGGTGATGCGGATGACCATATTCTTGGTGGGGCTGTTGTCGTTAAAGTTGACCCGCTCAATGGTAATGTCGTAATACTGAGGCGTTTCCCCGTCAATGGTGGTCAGGATTTGGGCGCTGCCCTCCTGTACCTGCTGGCGCATGGCAACCTGCATCGGTTCGCCGGTCACAGGCGCCGTATCCAGGATTCCATAAACGCCGGTCTCACCGTTTTGGGTGAGAACACCCATGTCTTTTTCGGAGCTGAAGCTCCCCCGCAGCTCGCCGGGCTGTCCCACCTTGCCGGGATTGATGCCGCCGATGACGGCGGAAACGATCTCGCCGGACATCAGGGGAAGGATTTCGCCGGTATCCATGTCGCAGATTCCGTGACCCAAGCCGCCGAATACCATCGACTCCGGCTCATAGAAGGTCAAGGTACCGATGCCGGCGGAGCTGTCCCGCACCCAGGCGCCCAGCTTATAGCAGCCGTCGCTTTTGGAATAGGCGGGGGTAAAAGATACGTCAAAAGTCATGTTGTCCCGCCGCACCGAAAGCACAAGGGGGCTTCCGTCGCATTCGGAAATTATTTCGGAGACGTCCTCGTTGCTCATGACGCCTTTGCCGTCAATGGAGACGATGACATCTCCCAGCTCCAATCCCGCGTCCTTCGCCGGGCTGACCGAGCCGTTCTCCGTATCTACAGTGGACATCCCGATAATCAATACCCCGTCGGTAAACATTTTGATTCCAAACGGCGTACCGCACGGGATAACAGTCGTGCTTTTGACTACATCCACCGTCACCTGCTTGACGGGGAAAAGCCCCAATAGCTTTAGATCGACTTTGTAGCTGTGCCCGGCGGTGGCAACCGACGCCTCCACCGTATCGGCGGAAGCGGCGCTCGGCTGCGCATCCACCGGGATGCCGCTTTCAATGGAAAAATTTTCGCCCTCCACTACGCTGAACCGGTCGGGAATCGTCGTGCCTACCGTTAGGGTAAATGCAAGCACGCCGGCAATCACGCCGGACAGCAGGGAGAACAGAAATTTTGATTTTCTTACAAACATTTCTACCTCCTGGCTTGCGGTATCAGCCGCGTTTTTTCCAATTCGTTGCGTTTTTGTCCGCATTATAGCTTCGCACGTAAACGTCCTTTTATCGGTGGGAAATGACCCTATTCGCGGTGGATGCTGGGAATCGTCCAAAAAATTCCAGATTTATTATGCCACCGAAACCCTTGCAATTATGCAGAATTCCGTCGCGGCTGGAAGTTTTTCTTCCCTTGTGCAGGCAGAGGCTTTAACAACTCTTCCTAAAGGATGAAAAAAATAATATGGGCGAAAAACCTGCATAATGATTAGAGAGCAAAAGCCGCTCTAAAAATCAAGAAAACTGCACCTTTTCCTGATTATTTGCAGGATCATTGTGCTTTTCTTCTAATTTTTTTCATTTTCTACTGTTTATTCTGCACATCTTCATTTTTCATTCATTTTTTGTTTATGAAATGCTTACCGCTTTGATAAAAGGATGTCATAAATATTATATATGATACATACATCGGGAGGAGCTAGGTTAAACAGAAAACAACCCCATTTTCTGCTTGTTCTCTTCCGATTGTACCCCTTTTTTCTTTCTCCTTCTTCATTTTTCACTCTCCATTTAAGGAAACCAAGCTGTGCCGAATACATTCGGCACAGCTTGGTTTTTTCTATCGCAAAAACAACCTCGACTGGTCTTTCAGACAGCTTGTTGAAAAAATATTACACAGCCCAATCCGCTGTTTTTTTCAAAAAATGAAAGCCGAAATGTGAAAACAGAAGCTCACATCCCACCCGGCCAAAAAAGGCGGCATTTCTCCAAGTGGAGAAATGCCGCAGTCGGACAGGCAAAGGCCGTTGCCGGGTGAGGGGATGCGGATAAATTTTTTACGGCAATTGGATTTCATCTCGTGAGCTTTCCATAATTATTCACGCTGCAACAGGATAAGGCCCCCGGCAAACCGGGGGCCTTTCTCGCTGCGATACCCTTCCATACATCTTCAAACAAAGCTAAAGAGACGCTTTTTCCTTACGAGTGCATCTTAAAGCCAATGCCCCACACCGTCTGGATATAGGGCTGACTGCTGTTGATTTTGGCTAACTTCTGGCGGATATTGCTGATATGCACGTTAACGGCGTTGTCTTCCCCCAGAAAGGACTCATTCCATACCGATTCAAAGATATGGTTTTTGGTAAACACCTTATTGGGATTGCTCATCAGAAGCTCCAAAATCAGATACTCCCGCTTGGTGAGGCCAACCGGCGTTTCCCCTACCTTTACTTCAAAGGTAGATGGGTTGAGGGTAATGTCCTTGAATCGAAACACCCTCCCCATCGGTCGGGCGTTGTTGCGCCGCAGCAACGCCTCCATCCGCGCTAGTAATTCGTCGGGATGAAAGGGCTTTGTAACATAATCGTCCGCACCGCTTTTGAGCACCTGAACCTTCGTGGAGGTGTCGTCCTCTTCGGACACGGCGATAACCGGTACGCCGGAGCTGCGCCGAATACGGACCAGCACCTCCTTCCCGTTCATCCCGGGCAGCATCAGATCCAGCAATACCAGATCGTACGCATTCTTTTCAATGAGTAAAATCGCCTCGGTTCCCGAATCAGCCCGGCTGACGGCATAACCGTTTTGCGTGAGGAGGCTAACAAGCATATTGCCGATGCCGGAATCGTCTTCCACGAGCAGAATGGCTGTTTTGCGCATAGCGCTGTTCGACTTTCCTTTCTTATCAAAGCTTTTGGTACATAGTGTACCATATTTCCCGGAGAAATTCTATCATTTCCCTTGTCTTTTGTTTTTCCATTATCTAAGGCGAGACTTCGGGTTTCTCTCTATGCGGTTTTGAGTGAAAACAGGGAACGAATGGAGGGCAGCATACGAATGGCAGCGTCATACCCCGCCTGCACGCAGGCCTCCATCTCTGAGAAGGTCAGAAGGCCCGCATCTTCGGGGAGAGCGGGCTTGAGCAGGAGCCGCTCTCCCCTGGTCCTGCATTCCCGCAGGCTATCCTGTAAGATCCCCAGGGAATGGGACGCCACCTCCAAAATATCAATGTGTTTTGGCATCCGGTAGCTTTCGGATATGTCGACTGCCAGCACGTTCTCTTCTCCGGCAGCCACCAAAAGGTCTACCGGCAGAATATCCACTACGCCGCCGTCCACCAGGCAGCGTTTGCCGATATCCTTGGGCCGAAAAACCACCGGCACGGCGGAGCTCGCCCGCATCGCCTCCCCAACGGTCGCCTCGTTTTCCCACTGGATTCCACGCATTGGCCGCACGCCGAACAGGCTGTTGGTATAAGCGATAACCAGGCCGCTGATCAGGTCCACGGCGGGGATAACGGTGCGCATGGACAGCTGGCACAGCTTCTTTTCCTCGGCCAGTGCTTCGAGATACCGCTGCAGGCGATTGCCTTTGAGAAAGCCGGACAGCGCCAAAGGACGGCGGAAAATAAACTGTCCCAATGCTTTTATGATATCCGCATAGGCCGGATCAATCAAAAACGCGCCTTTTTTGGATAGTTCCCGTACCACCTCGTGAAGGTCCCGGGCGCTGAGACCCGCAGCGTACAGACCGGCCACGATTCCGCCGGCGCTGGCTCCGGCTACCGAATCCGGACGCAGGCCGTTCTCCTCCAGCGCCAGAAGCACTCCCACATGGGCCGCGCCCCGTGAGCCGCCTCCCGCAAATGCGATTCCAAAGGACACATACACTCCCCCTTTTCGTTTCTATTGGATTATATTCGCATTTCTTTGCGAGTATGGCTGTTTTGGATGGGTTCCCTCTTTTCCCTTTCACGCTTCTAAAGCAGCCCTAGGCAAAGGAGGAAGGGTAAGGTCAAAATTATCCTTTGGATGGTCTTTTCATAGAAAATTTGCTTGTATCAAGGGGCGCCATACGGTACAATATTGGTAATAATAAAGTTGGAGGAGATCGCGATGAAAAACCGTCTTAATAAGTGGATCACCCGGCTCGCCGGCTTTATCGAAATTGCCGTTTCCATTTTGATCCTAATCGCCATTCTGCTGGCGTCCGTTTCCCTGGTGCAGGAAATGTTCTCCGACGGAACCCTTCTGACGGTGGATACCTTCGAGGTCTTTTTGGGCCACGCGCTGGCTTTGGTAATCGGCTTGGAGTTTATCAAGATGCTCATCAAGCATACGCCCGGCGCTGCCATTGAGGTACTGTTGTACGCCATCGCCCGCCAGCTGATCGTTTATCACACCACCACCTTAGAAACCCTGATCGGCATTTTGGCGGTGGCGGGGGTCTTTGCCATCCGCAAGTTCCTCTTCGTTCACGCCTTTGAGGAAAAGGAGGAAACGGAAAAGGAAAAAACAAAGCGCAAAAGGAAAGACGACGCTTTCGCTCAGTCCGGCCAGGCATCGGAGGAAACGGAAAAGGACGGGAGGATGTAAAAAGGATGCCCATTCCTTTTTCCCATCTAAAAAATGTGGAAATGAACCATTTAAGCGGCGGCCAGGGAACGGTGGGCGCAAAAAGGTTTACCGGCCACGCTCACAAAATCATGGTTAGCCGGCTTGCAAAGGGCTGCTCCGTCGGTACCCATTGCCATTCGGCCAGCAGCGAAAGCAACGACATGCTATCCGGGGGAGGAATTGCCGTATGCGATGGAGAGGAAGAAGCTCTGCGTGCAGGCGCCTGCCACTATTGTCCCCTTAGCTCTGTGCATAGTATAAGAAACACAGGAAACGAGGGGCTGGTCCTCTTTTCGGTGGTAACCGGGCGGCCGGTCTTTGCAAAACCTTAACGAATTCCCGGTCAAAACGAACGCCATGTTTATCTCTCTCGTGCTATACTCATAGCTGCAAAGAGAGGTGAACGGTATGTCCGTCTTATTGATCGTCGCAAGTGCCTTTATTCTGGTCGGGGTGCCGGTTGGCCTGCTGCTCTTCTTTCGTATCCTACTCAAGCATTGTCATTGATATGTCAGTCGGCGTTCTCAACAGGAGGAGCGTTTGTGCCTCCTGTTTTCTTTTGCTCTATTTTAGCACTCTATCATCTAGAGTGCTAAAATTAACAATAATTTCATATTTTATCTCATCCTTTTTCATAACCGCCTCCTATACTTAAACCTGTAAACAGAAGGAAGGCGAATCCAATGACCACCATCACAAACAACTAAGACCCATCTGACCGTCATTTTCATTGGGAGGGATTTGTATGTTTGAACTGACGCCTTTTGGACGCAATGAAAAAAATCTGTTCCACTTTATGGACAACTTTGAACGCAGCTTTTTCGGGGACACCTTCGGTGAAACCTTTTCCCAATTTCGCACCGATATCGTCGACCGGGGAGATAAATACCTCCTGCAAGCGGAGCTTCCCGGCTTTGCCAAGGAGGACATCCACATCGATCTCAACGGGGACAATCTAATAATCCGCGCCGAACACCATTCGCAGGTGGAAGAGAAGGAGCATACATTTGTGCGCAAGGAACGCCGGTACGGCTCCTACTCGAGAAGTTTTTCAATGGCTAACGTAAAGACGGAGGGGATTACCGCATCCTACAAAAACGGTATTTTGGAGCTGGAGCTGCCGAAAAAAGAGGAGACGCCGCCTCCTACCCGTCAAATCGATATTATGTAAGCGTTGCCGACACCCTGGGAGGAAGCTTTCCTTCCGGGGTGTTCTGTTTGAAAAAGGAACGGGCCGCATGTTATACATGCGGCCCGTTCCTTTTTTTGAGGAATCCGTCATTCGCCGAAATAGTCTTCGATGGCCTCGTAGATATGTATCGTCGAAAGCTCCAGCTCGTTATATCTCTGAGCCAGCGCTTCCACCTCGCAGCGGTTGAGGGAGACATCGGCAATCAGGACCTGCCTGCCGTCTTCCTCCCGGCAGACAAGCCCATACGTCCGATATTTGCCCAATTCCTCCGAAGATCTTTCGCTTTCGCATACGGTATACCTGTGCATGTTCCTCTCCTCCTTGTTTTTTTCCCCCTGAAAAAATTATAATCCATTGATTTACATTTTTCAATATTATTTACTGATAATTCCAAAATTAGATTTTATTTTTATATTCTTTGTCTATCGCCTTTTATTTGTCCAATACAGAGGAATCCTTTGTCCTTTTCCATAACACCCATCGGATAATATAGGAATTACTGTAAAAGTAAATTTTTTATGGAAGCTTGTTTCCTACTTTTATCGCCTATACTATAATACTTTGTGAAATATCGGAATATGGCGTATGATGACTCAAGGTGGTGATACTATGTCGAAGGCGGACATCAATCGTTGCGTTGGAAAGCAGATCCGCGATCTCCGAATCCAAAGAGGATGGAGTCAGGAAGAGCTGGCGTACCAGTCGAAGCTGACCAGCGCACATCTGGGTCATATTGAACGCGGGGAACAAAATCCGACACTGGAAACGCTCAATAAAATTGCAAGCGGACTGCAGGTAGGCATTCGGGATCTCTTCGATTGTACGTTAAATACCCCGAATCAGTCGTCGAATCTACAGCTCGCCTGGTTTCAAACCAGATTGCAACAGCTGCCGTTGGAACGGCAAAACCAAGTTCTGCGCATGATGTCCTATTTGTTCGACCTGCTGGAGGAATGAATACGGATCCTATAAGCCGGGCCTTTTCTGCGGCCCGCTTTTCTTTTCCCCGAAAGGAGGCAAAGCAAACGGACGAATGAATAGAGGCGGCGCCCGCTTCCTTTGCTTCTTTTCCAAATATGCCTGCCCCTTGTGAGCGCCAGCGGCTTGTCACCGATTTCCCGCCCTTTGCATAGGTTGATAATAGCCCTCCGGTACTAGTTTAAACGAGGGGAGGTTTCCATCACTTGAACATCATTCATTGCAACAACCCGCAGGAGAATCCGCTCCCGGCCTGGATGCGCAATCCGAAAATGGCTTCGACTCTGATTCTCAAGCAGAGCGGGGGCCGTATGGTCCCTCAGGGCATGGCTCTGCCCCAGGAGCAGGCTTCCTTCTTTCCGTCTTTCTATCAGCCCAATCAGAACGTCCAATGACATAGAAGCCTCCCGGCAATAGCCGGGAGGCTTCTTTTATTCACAACCTTGCATTCAAAGGGCACGGCGCTTCCAGCGTCCACTGAACACGCACTCCATGCAGGCGGCCGCCTTGTTCAGGCCCTGCATGGAGCACATCAATGGGCAGTTTCATAAGCATCCATTCCTTTCCTAACAAAAAGACGGTTCTCTTTCGGTTTTACACCTTTTCCAGCCGCAGACAAATGCCTTTGCGGCTACCGGATATCCAGCCGAGGCGGACAGGATGACTTTTTCCTTTATTGAAAAGCAGCCGTCTGTTGTTTTTTATTATACCACACCGGCACAAGTTTCTCCCGGTTTGATGTTATAATCAAAGCCACTAGTAAACCTAGTGGTTTGCCCAGACCCCAGAAGGGTAAGTAGTTGCTGACCCCTGGAAGGGGTACTGATGCTTTTCTTTTTCTTTTGCCAAGGCTTTTTTACCCACCCCCGGTACAACCGGGGTTTTTTCTTGCCTACTCGGCGGCAAAAAAAGCGCGGGACCTACCGATCCGACAGGTCCCGCGTGAGAAGGAGTAGTCCGCACTGAGTACGGAGGGAAAAGAACCACACAAGTTTAGCGCTAGCAGATATCCGGCGGCCTGACCCTTCTGCCGCGACGAACGCTTTTCTCCGTCACCGGCATTTCCACCCTACGCTCTTTAGAAAACGAGTACATCCACGCACCGAAAACGCATTCCTTTCGCCGCCCATTCCGGTGCTTTCCACTCATGTTGTATTAATATGGATTATTCAATCATATTTAATTGTATCTCTTTTCTGTATTTTTATTTTACTTTCTTTTTCTCAAAATAAAAAGAGAGTAATCCACTGATTTTGCACTATTTTCTAACTTTTTATAAAAGTGAAAGGTAAAAACCAAAGCACGCATCGAATGTTGCTTAATATGTACATTTCTTTCATCTCTATTTTTTTACCAACAAAAGGGGCGGGAGTAATCCCGCCCCTTTGCCTCTTTCTAAGAAAAAGGAATCCGTTTAGCCGATCTTTGTGATTTCGACGGAGCCCAGACGTCCGCTCATAGCCGATCCGCCGTAAGCCTCCGCATAAGCCGCAGCTTCTGCCTCATCGCCCCAGATGGTGATCGTCAGCTTGCCGTCGGTCACTTCCACGTTGTAGGTGTTCGGGCCGCCGTAGTTGTCCGAAGCCACGCCCTCCGGCGTCACCTGGGTATGCACGTCGTCCTTATTATCCTGGAAGTAGAAGTGGGTGGTGTTGATGGAATCCTTCGCGCCGGTGTACATGAACACTCTGTAGGTGCCATTGGGCAGGTCTACCATGAACTTGTACTCCGCGCCGCCTTCCGCGTACACAAAGTCGCAGATCTTCGCGCCGCCCGCCGCGGTCTTATAGGAATTGATCTCCCGATCAAAGCCATAAGCCTGGAGCAGGGCAAGCTTCTTGTTGTAAACGGTCTTTTCGGTCATCTGGGTGAAGCCGCCCTGGATCGGGGAGGTTTCGGTACCGAAGTCGATCTGCCAGGAGGTCTGCCAGGCCGAATTCGGGTCCACCAGAGAGATGGCCTCGGAAGAAGCCAGGGCCGTGCCATAGATGGTCAGGTCGTCCACATAGACCGTACCCTGGCCTGCGCCCACACGGATGTCCATATTGGAGAGCGCTCCGTCAACAAAGTATTCGGACAGGTCGCCGCTCTCACTGGCAACTTCCTTGCCGTCGACATAGACTGCCATTCCGTTCTTGCTGACGGTATACATGACATAGGTCCACTCGCCGGAATCAACCAGACTGGAATCAATCGCAAAGGAGACGTCTTCCCCGGTCGCCTCAAAGAGGGAGGTGGTACCGGTGGTCTTGACCCACATGCCGATGCTGAAGCCCTCGGTGATGCCCGCAAAGGTATCGGACGGGAGCTTGAGGTAATTGCTCTTGGAAGCATCCTCGTTGGAGGAGGTGAAAACCATGCTCTTGTCGGCGTCGTTATAAGCCGCCGCAGAGCCGACCATGGTGCCGATACCTACCAGGCTGCCGATATTCTTGGTGTAGTAGCCGTCGTTGGTGCTGAAATCGTAGTTGTAAAGCGGGGTGCCGCTGTACGATTCCGTCCCGCTGGCAGCCGCGTTGACCCGGACATTGAATTCCTTCATGGTCAAAGCGCCGTCCTTCATGACCACTGCGGTCAGGGTCGCCGTCTTATTTTCGTCGGCGCGGGTAATTTCACCGCAGGCCTTGATGACGGAAGGATCGCTGGTAGTCCAGAACACGGTGGTGCCGAAATCGCCGGTGGTGCGCAGGGGCAGGTCCACGGAAGTGCTCTTAGGCACGCTGAGGTTATCGGCCGCCGCCTTGACTGCCTGCATATTGTCGCCGCTGGTGGTCAGACGGGAACCCCAAATGGCGGAGTTGTTGTCGCCGTAAGCGGAGAAGGTCATAACCTTGCGGTTGTAGCCGGACTCATCCTGCTGCTTGTAGAACACGCCCTTGTAGGTCACGCCGTTGATGACCGCGTTCATGTAGTAGGTGCCCTCGGTCATGCCCCAGGTGCCCTCAATGTCGCCGGTGATGGTACCGTCGGCGTTCAGGCGGATCTGGAGGGTATCCTGCATATAGGAGCTGGTGAGGGTGCCGTGATCGACGAACTCGTAGTCGCCCACGATTTCATCGAGCGCATAGCCGGTTTCGGAAATCTTGTCGCCGGCATTCTCATACACGGCCATTACCGGCCAGCCTTCTTCGTTGCGGAACATCTGATGGATGCGGTTCTGATGGCTGCCGCCGGTTTCAAAGCGCTGATGATAGATGTTGTAGAGCTCGCCGTCCACCACGATCATGGAATCATGGCCGCCGTGCTTGTAGCCTTTGCTGAGATTGGAGAAGTCATAGTTGCCCATGATCTTGACGCCGTATTCGTCCAGGTTGGTCACATCTTCGCCCACCGCGCCGTTTTTGCCGGTGATGTCCACATAGGGGCCGGTGACCTCTTTGGAGCGGAAGAGGCGCTGGTTGTAACCTTCGGTGATCTGGCCGTAGGTCACGTCAAGGTAATAGTAGTCGGAAACCGGATCGTACACGATGTACGGGCCTTCGCCGCCCAGGGAGTAGCCGCTCTGGATGCGGATGCCGAAGTAACGGTCGATCTGCAGGCCGGCCTCAGTCTGGCCGTCCTTGCCCGGGTACTTGGGCATACCGGTGGCCGCATCGATTTCGAGCAGCCAGATGCCGCCGGCATGAGAGCCGTAGACCATCCACATCTTGCCTTCCTTATCGGTAAAGACAGCGGGGTCGATGCACTGGGGATACTCGGCGACATTATAAGTGCCGTCCGCCAGGACCCAGTCGTTGTTGAAGCTCTCGATGGTACCGGCTGCAATCAGCTCATCGAGGTGGGTGTTGGTATAGATGGTGTCCACGGTGACGCCGGGCTCGTCCGGTCCGCCGCAGGTGGTAAAGCCGGAGTACACCACGTTGGCGCCGAAGGTATACGGGCCGGTGATGGACTGAGAGGTAGCGAAGCCGATAACGCCGCGCTTATAGTTGGAGGACGCCGGATAATAGATCATGTAAGCGCCCTTGGAGCCGTCCTTATTGACGTAATCCTTATTATAGATGACGCAGGGGGCCCAGATCGCCGTGCCGTTGCCGGCGTTGGTGGAGCCGTCCTTATAGCCGGCGAAGGAAAGGTCCAGGTTGGAGGCGATGTCGCTGCCGTAAAGGCTGGTGCGCACGCTGCTCCAGTTAATCAGGTCGGAGGACTTCGCCACGCCCTGATTGGAGCCGAAGATGTAGTACTCGCCGGTGTCCTTGTCCTTGACGATGGACGGGTCGTGCACGGAGGAGCGGTTCTTCGCATCCACCGCTTCCACCTCTTCGGGCTGATAGGTGCGGACCTTCACCTGGAAGGATTCGCCGGAATCGATCCAATTCTTAGAATCGTCGGCATACTTAACCGTAAAGGTACGGTCGCCGCGGGAGCCAAGGGTGGTCATCAGCACCCAGGTGCGGGTACCGTCGTCGTTATCCGTATACAGACGGGTGCTGACCATACCGGAGCCAGACTCATTGAAGAGCGCGACCTGGGTGGTGCCCTTGCCGGTCACAACCGTTACCGGGAACGGCTCGTCCACCGCTGCGGTAGAGGGGCCGTTGGCGCTGATAAAGGTCGGTTCGTCATAATCCGGATCCTGCGGATCATACTTCTCGACGATCTTAAAGGATACGGTAACACCGGTATCCACGCCGTCCGCCATCACCTTGAGGGTACGGGACCCCAGGGTGGCGAGGTTGAGGGTAATGGTCCAGGTATTCGTGCCGTCTCCATTGGGAGTGGAAACACGGTCGGAAACCAGGCCCGCGCCGGATTCATTGGCAAGGTAAACCTTGACCGCCGATTCAGGCGCCGTTACCGTCACGACAATCGGGTTGCCGAGGCCGTAAACGTCTCTGTCTGTGCTGGCGGTGTAGGCATCCGCCGCAAACGCCATGACCGATCCAAAGCTCATCATGCTCACAATCATCATGACAGCGAGAACCACAGACAACAGCTTCTTGAGTTTCATGTTTGATCCCCTTTCATTTTCTTTTCCCATTATGTCCGGCACACATTTGCATACAAACAACATTTTTACATGTCCCGGACATTATGGACAAGTGGCATCCCCATTCAACAGCAAGAAAAAAAGCTACACAAATTCATCCTTTCTATTTCGAAAATTTAATGAGGTTTACCATTCATATTTAGTGTACTACAACTTAAAATTAGAATAAAGCTAAATTTTTATAAAGATTGTACTGTTTTTTAAACGTTTTTTTCTGAAATTTGGAGTTTATTGGAACGTTCTCACTATTTTTCTATTTTTGAGTTATTTCCTGGTTATTGCGCGCATAAATTCATATTTATGCAACAAATACTACATACAATTACCATACAAGAACCATCCATTATTATCCATATTTTACCCGCCGGCTGCCGGGCTTATAAAAAACTCCTTTTTACGCCAGATACAAGTGTTGGTAGGAATGCCAATGCGCGTAACGCCTCTGATTTTCCTTATGTAACCCGGCCCGCAGGCAATACCGGATGGCCAAGGGGCCGTGGTATAATAGGAACGGCAAAGGCTAAAGGAGCGTGATGAGGTGAAGCGTTGGGGAGCGGCAGCTGGAATAGCACAAGGATAAAACGAAAGCACAGAAGGCTTTTTATGGCTATTCCAGAGAAAACATACCCGCGCACCCACAACAAGGAAGCGGTCTATTGAAAGCAGGTTCTTACCAATCCCCGTATTCTTGTGGGTAATGATCCCATTTACAACGATTTTGTACATAGTCCCGAGCTGTTTGCGCAAAACAACGTCCTCTATCCCTACCCGGTCAATGACGACCGTCTGATGATCGGGTAGTTCTGTTCCATTGCCTTGCGGGGTGAAGTGTACCTTTACCAGCGCCAACCATACCCTTTGCTCCCTATCCAACTATCCCATCCCCATCTTCTTTGAGGAATGGGATTTGGAGAAGGCGCAAGTTTCTTCCGTCTGGGACAGCAAAGGGGATCTTGTACCCGGCAACGACGTCTTTGCCGGCTATGAGGCAATCATTCTGGCAGGCGTTCGCATCGGCGACGGCGCCGCGATTGGAGCGAGGGCGGCGCGGTGACCAAGGACGCACCGCCTTACACGGTGGCGGACGGAGTTCTAGCAAAACCGAGCAAAGCGGCGGCTTGATGCGGATACCATCCGGCGATTGCAGCTGCTAAGCTGGTGAGGCTGGCCGAAGGAACGGATCGGGCGCAACCTGCCCGCCACCGCGCAGGGAAGGATGGACCAGATCCCAGATGAATAGAAGAAGCATTTTTATGCCTTATCCCCATCGCAAAAGCCCACTTTAACCCCCGTCCGTACCGGACAAGTCAAAACCACCGGCAAAGCCGAAGGCTGTAATTCCCACCAAGCGCCTCAAGACGCACGGAAATCTATTTCCCTTGCATCACTCGCCCCGCGGCCTGAAACAGGCGAATCCCCATTTTAACCGGAAGCCTTCCGTCGCCGTTAGGCTGGCTGTTCGCAGCTCTCTCTTCGCTCGATGCTCAAACCGAACGTTTTTTTGCGGGACATCTCCACCGGCACAGCCGGTGGTTTCCGTTAACCAAAAGAAAGGAGCAAGGCTTTTTGTAAGCCTTGCTCCTTTTCGCATTCTCTTTTTCTCAAGAGCATCCGCTCCAGCCGCAGGATTTGCAGATCGAGCAGCCGCCCTCGAACACCAGCTCTTCCCCACACTGCGGGCAAGGATTCTGAGCATCCGTTTCCGGTTCCTTCTTTTCCTCCGTCAGGCCCAGCTCCCCTTGGAGCTCCCGCCACATGTCCAGCAACGCGTTGCCCACCGCAATGGGACAGCAGGCCCCCTTCGAGGTATCGTGCCGGGTAGCGGTGCGCACCGCATAGGACGGGCAGGAACCGCAACTGTAAAGCTGATCGACGATGGTATGGATATCGCAGCCGCTGCGGGCGGAGAGGGAAATCATCCGCGACAGGCCGATCATAAAGTTGTTGCAGCCGCCGGTGGAGCCCTTGTTGAGATAGGTCTCCAGCAGGGCGCCGGTCTGCGGGTCAAAGAAGGCGGTGCAGTGAAGGCTGCCGCAGCCGGTCATCAGCTTGCGCTTTTTGCCCACCACGTTGTTGCTGACCTGGACAATTTCCCCCCGGCGAAGGCCGGTGGGCTCCCGGTCGGCCTTTTTCTCGTCCACCGTCAAAATCCCGGTGCGGCGGCAGCCGTCGCGGAAGATGGTCACCCCTTTCAGCCCCTTTTCCCAAGCAAGCTGGTAAAGGGCCTGGGTCTCCTCTTCAGTAAAGGAGTTGGGCACGTTGACCGTAGAGCTGATGGAAGCGTCGATATGCTGCTGCCAGACCGCCTGCATTTCAATGCGCTCCCGGTAATCGATGGTTTGGGCGGTGACGAACCACGCGGGCAAATCCTCGTCGTCCACCAGCCCGTGGGCGGTGCGGTACCGTTCCACGATGGGGGTATACACCTTATAGTATACATCCTTGCCGTGGAGGGATTCGGTTTTGCGTTCATAGTAGTTTGCGAAGATGGGTTCAATCCCGCCGGAAATTCCCAGCATGGTGGACAGGGTGCCGGTAGGCGCAATGGTCAAAAGCTGAGAATTGCGCAGACCGAACCGGGAAACCAATTCCTGTGTTTCCTCGGTGGCGTTCTCCTTGAAATAGGGGGTTTGCAGAATATCCTCCACCCGGCATTTGGGATATCCGCCCGCCTCTTGCGCCAGCCGGGCGGAGGCAGCCATAGCGGCGTTGCTCATCAGCCGGCCGATCCGGTCGCAAAGCTCCACCGATTCGGGGGAGCCGTAGGGGATCTCCAGCTCTATGAGCATGTCCGCAATCCCCATTACGCCCAAGCCGATCTGCCGCCAGTCCCTGACGCTGTCCCTCTGCTCCTGAAGAGGATGCAGCGGCAGCCCTTCGTCGAGCACATCGTTGAGGGCCTTGACCGAAATGGCCACCGCCCGGCAAAAGGCGTCCTCATCAAACGCCTTTTCCCGGACAAAGGCGGCCAGATTGAGGCTGCCCAGCAGACAGCTTCCCCCAGCGGGCAGCGGCTCTTCGGCGCAGGGATTGGTGCCGGCAAATTGAAATTCTTTGGTATTGCTCAACAGGTTCCAGCCGCAAATCCGGTCCCAAAAGAGGGAACCCGGCTCGGCATAGTCCCAATTCATCCGCGCAATCTGGGCAAAAACCTCTTTTGCCCGCACGGTTTTCGTAATGGTCTCCCCGGTGGCCTTGCGGGTAAAGCGGAGGGTGAACTCCCCATCCTCCTTCACCGCCTGCATAAAGGCATCGGAAATCCGCACCGAGATGTTCGCCTTGGTAACCCGGGTCAAATCGGATTTCACCCGGATAAACTCCTCCAAATCCGGATGGGAACAGTCGATGGAAAGCATCAGCGCCCCGCGCCGCCCATTCTGTCCGATCAGGCCGGTGACCATGGAATAGAGGTCCATAAAGGAGACGGCGCCGGAGGTGACTTTCGCGGTATTGTTGACCATAGCGCCGCGGGGGGCCAGGCCGGAAATATCGATGCCGCAGCCGCCGCCGAAGCTGAAGGTGCGGGCAAGCTTCTTGGCGCAGTCAAAGATCGATTCCAGGCTGTCCTCCGGCGGGGTAAGGACATAGCAGTTGCTGTAGGTCACCTTAACGCCGTCCTTATAGAGACCTCGGTTGGAAAGAATCCGTCCCCCAAACAAGAATTTTTTCTCTTCAATCAGGGTGCGGACCTGTGCATCCCCGCCGCTGACCCGGTCGAGCCACTGGTCAAAGCTTTCCTGCTGGTAGCAATATTTCCTCCGCCAGATGTCGATTCCCAATTGATTGTGTTCTCCCAGCCATTCCTGGACTGTCATAGCGGCTCCATCCCTTTCTGCGCTTCTTTGTTGCTAAGGTATTTCTATATTTGTTGCAACTGCTTGCATTTAAAACGCCGTATTATATAGTATACCACCCTCCCGGCCTTACGCAAGGTCATGTCCCATTTATTTTTCCTAGCCTCCTGTTTCCATACAAACAATATAAACCACCGGCAAAGCCGAAGGCTGTAATAAGCTCTAGAAGGGCTTATTCCCAGCCAACGTCTCAAGGCGAACGGAAATTTATTTCGCTTGCATCGCTTGCCCCGCGGCCTGTAAACAGGCGAATCCCCGTTTTAACCGGAAGCCTTCCGTCACCGTTCGGCTGGCTTTAAGCAGCTCGCTTCCCTCGATGCTCAAACCGAACGTTTTTTTGCGGGACATCTCCACCGGCAGAGCCGCTGGTTTCCGTTCACAAATAAAAATCCCCTGAAAGCCTTGCATCTGCAAGATCTTCAGGGGATTCTCCTTGGAGGCGCCACCCAGACTTGAACTGGGGAATCAGGGTTTTGCAGACCCGTGCCTTACCACTTGGCTATGGCGCCGTATAGGAATGGACGCTTCTCATCCACATCTCGAATTCTTGAAGCGTCCATTCATTTGGAGCGGACTACGAGGCTCGAACTCGCTACCTCCACCTTGGCAAGGTGGCGCTCTACCAGATGAGCTAAGTCCGCAAAATGGTGCCTCCGGGCGGAATCGAACCACCGACACGGGGATTTTCAGTCCCCTGCTCTACCGACTGAGCTACAGAGGCAAATATGGC
>CAJFTS010000005.1 GCA_904420015.1 uncultured Clostridia bacterium | reverse complement strand
GGAAAGGCAAAACAAAAAACGAGCCCGGAACGCGATGTGCGTCCAGGCTCAGCCTGGTGGGATTGTATCGCAAAAAGATAACCCGCCATAAACGCGAGGGAACGGGCAAAATAAAAAACTGAGCCCGGAACGCGATGTGCGTCCAGGCTCAGCCTGGTGGGGTTGTGTCGCAAAAAAACACCCGCCATAAACGCGAGGGAACGGGCAAAACAAAAAAACGAGCCCGGAACGCGATGTGCGTCCAGGCTCAGCCTGGTGGGGTTGCGCTACTAAAAGGATACCATACTAAAAATGAGAATCTCTGGTTCAAAATAAATTATCATTTGGATTCTTGATTTTGAATGTTCCGTTATAAATAAAAAGGGTGAGATTTTAAAACCGCATGGACGTTTAAGCCTCCATTTTCTTTCTAAATGCAATCAGTTGTTTTTTCCAAACTTTTGATAGATCCAAACCACTGAAAAAATTGCCATTGATACAGCAATTATGGGATAGACCACCATTAACACATCCGCCATCATCCGATTGGAAACAGCTCCCTGCAGCATCTGATTTCCGGTCAGCATTGCGTTGCAGGTAACGGGATCGAGCCAATGGATACCCAGCATGCTACAGGCAAGCGGGGCGGCGAATATCCCAAAAGACAGGAGCATCGCTTTCAAGGAGTCCTTAACCGCCAACGAGAACAACAAGATTATCCCCGCCACGCCCATCGCCGCAAGCAAGCGGGTAACATATAAAAGGACTAGATACCCTCGTATGGAAACCGACAAAGGAAAATGCTGCAAATGCTGCATACTCTGAACCGGTGCCTCTAATCCGGCCATTCCGTAAAGCCTTACTATATTGATAAGCTCGGGAAGATATACGGTCAGGAACACAAAAAGCACAATCAGAAATGCAATCCCCAATTTGCACGTTACCGTGGTACCGCGTCCATTTGGATATGTGGTAATAAGCCCCGCCATCGAAGAGGAATACTCCGACGCAAAGGTAGCGCTAAGCCCAACAATCAGCATCAGCACAAGCAAAAAGGCGTTATACTGATCGGTTTCGACCGACTCTTCCGCCGTTAACTGCCGAAAACCGAAATCATCGACAAACCACAAATCTCTCCCCTGTGTTTCTTTGTATTCTTCCATGTAACGAAGCTGGCCAAGTATGTCTTGTTCAAAAATCTTTCTGCTTTTGGTTTGGGCGCTTATTCGCACCAGTTCCTCTTCGTACTGGCTTTGGGAAAGGGCCCCCGACTGAAATTGTTCCCCCAGTTCCCGTGTTTGCTCGTCGATTTGGGCGAACCTTTCTTTTTCCTTCTCGATAAAAGAGAGAGATGCTTCGGTTACCGGCCCTTTCAGAACCTGCACATAACTTTTGTAATATAGATCGTCGGTCGTCAGCATGGATTTGGCTTGCGTTGCACCATAAAGCTGAAAGCCAAGGAACGCAAGCAGCAAAAACAAAACCTTGTTGGCAATCAGCGCCTTATAAAATTCATGGC
This sequence comes from uncultured Clostridia bacterium, assembly GCA_904420015.1. Classification (GTDB taxonomy): domain Bacteria; phylum Bacillota; class Clostridia; order Oscillospirales; family Acutalibacteraceae; genus Solibaculum_A. Next base: position 19,883 of record CAJFTS010000005.1, on the reverse strand, counting down.
AACGAATATGTACCTGGATACGCCGCCGCTTGCGCTTGTTGGAAAACATAACCAATTCTTTGGACGCTTTGCTTTTCCCGCGGCAGAAAAGCAGCATGTTTCCCGCAATGAGGCAAACCATCAGAATTGCGCACACCACAAAGAAAAGCGTAAATAGATTTACCGGAACAGAGAAAAAGTCCACGTTTAGATAGGTACGGTAAAATTCCGGCTGGAATGCAAAATAGACGAGATTGACGTACTTAAAAAAGGATAAGCTGGATGTGGAAGAAATCAAGGCATACGCTGCATACTCTACCCCAACTATCCCGATGACGCCCGCACAGATCAGAACCGGGCTACGTATGAGGAGGCTGAGCAGAAGAAGGATCAATGCAAACAGGAAAGAAAGCAGCCACTTCATGAAAAAGAGCAGCAGCAAATACTGCCACACATTTACAGGAAGAGCCAGCCCCATACAGGTATCCACCGATTGAATCGGACGGGATAGGTCGCCCAAACCGTAAATCCAAAAAGCGATTAGTACATTACTGCCAAACAACAATCCGGTAAAGAGGCCGCAGGACACGCCTAAAACCCCGATCTTGGATGCAATAACCGGGCTGCGCCCCTGATAGGTGGATCGGACCAAGGAAAAGAGCCCCTTATCCTTCTCCTGGGTTACCAGAGAAATACAGACCATAAATACAAGAAAAAGGATTGCAATATCCGTACCGACAAAGCCGGTGGACATATTGACCCCCAGCGACTGGTCAAACGGCAGCTCCAAGTTTTTGACCGCTTCAAAATCCGCGGCCGTTTTCTGTATATTGCGATAAGAAAACGAGCCTTCGTCCGCAAAAATCGAAATTTTCGTCATGGAATCGGCCTTTTCCCGGATTTCCTCAATGGAAGAATGGTAGCCGTCCAATGCCTGCTGCTGCTGATAATACGTCCGGTTTAGCTCATACTCGAATCCCGGTCCACGTGTAAACTGAAGATAACTCCCCTCTTCAATCATCTTCCGATAGCGGGATAATTGCTCCGGCGTCAGGGAATCGGCAAGCTCGTTTTGCGTCAAAAAAGCGCCCGCCTGGTCCTCGCTGACCGCCGTCAGCTGCATAATCCACTTGAGATCCTCATCCCGTGCGGCAAGATATGATGCGCGCTCCTCAGGGGTCATCCCCTCCATATACGAAAACTGCGCGGCATATTCTTCGGACGACACCATCTGATGCGATACCGATTCGTTGCGTACAAGCAAAAAACCATTGAGCAGAATAAGAACGGTAAGCAAAAACCAAATCCCCTTTTTGGCGTATACCTTTGCAAATTCCGCCCGCAACACCCTCACGACAGCGATTCTCCCTCTTCTTCAAAATGATACAGGTAGCAATCCTCCACCGTTGGGGAGACGGCTTGGTTAGGATAATCCTTGGGAGGTGTTTGGGAAAGAAGGCGGACGAGTACCCGGTCGCCTTCTCTTGCCAGATTGGACACCCGGTATGCTTGCTGAAGCTCTTCCACCTGTTCAGGCGCAACCGATACCACAAAAACACGTCCGGACAATTCCCGCGCCAAAGCGGAAGGCTCCTTTTGCGATAAGATTTCCCCTCTCTTGAGCAGGATGATCTCTTTTGCGATATACTCAATATCCGACACTACATGGGTAGCAATCAGCACAATCTTATCCAGCGCGATCTTTGAAATCAGATTTCGGATGCGAATCCGCTCTTTTGGATCAAGCCCGGCAGTCGGTTCATCCAGAATCAGCACCTGTGGTTTATTCAAAATCGCCTGCGCGATTAGGATACGCTGCTTCATTCCCCCGGAATACCCGCCCAGCCTGCGGCTGAGATCCGCCTCCAGGTTCACAAGCTTTGCCGCCTGCTGTATTCCCTCTTTTGCTTGTTCCTTCGTCATCCCCTTTAAGGCAGCCATATAATTGAGAAAACGCCATCCTGTAAAGCTTGGATACAGCTCCTGCTGCTGGGGCATATATCCAAGTATCTTTCGAAACCGCTTCCCCATTTTGAAGATATCTTCTCCGTTAAAGCGGATCTCCCCCGAATCCAGCCGCACGTTGTCGGTGATGATGTTCATCAGAGTCGATTTTCCAGCGCCATTTGGCCCTAAAAGCCCATAAACGCCTGGTGTAAGCGTGAGGCTGACATGCGAAAGCGCTTTTTTCTCTCCATAGCTTTTGCTCAGGTCCTGAATCTCTAATTTCATGCATGCGCCCCCCTTTTCCGGAATGTCCAGGATTTAAGTGGATTTCCACGCCTGCAGCTGCGCGTTGGCCGCTGCCACCACTTCCTCCATTCCCGCCGCCTTCAATTCTTCATTGAGCTTCTGTAAGGTTCCATCTACGTCCTCACAGGTTCCCGTCCATAAACCGGCGTATTCCGCCTCTGCCAGCACGGCATCCATTGCGTCGATTTTGTCCTGCACCGCGCTTGGATCAAAATAAAAGCCTTCCAGGCAGGAATCCGCCGTATTCGCATTCTGGTTCGCATACGCGGCCGCTTTGTCGAGCGGCTCCTCCATGTTGGTGAAATTCTTGGGAAGGGTCAGAAAGCAATTGGAAATCGGGCTCATGTAATTTTTGGAATTGTAGGAAAGGACCTGGCCATCGTCCCCAGTTTCGCTTTCTTTGAGCTCGACCGCATATCCGTCTTGGACTTCATAATTGCGCCCTTCCACTCCATGGAACAGCAAATTGGCGATTTCCTCATCCGTGTAGGCAAGGCAGAGCATCTCAAACGCTTGGTCGGCCTGCGTAGACCTTGCACTGATGCAGTTGGCCTGCATAGCTCCGCTGATTCTTGAATAATGGCTGGTCTGTATATTCCAGATGGGAAATGGTGCGCAGTTTTCATAAACCGGCCCCTCGTCTCCTACGTCAACGATGTTGCGATAGCTGCGATCCTCCTCAAGCACAGGAAGATCCTCTCGGTATTTGCCGGCGGTGGAAAGAATAAACACACTTTCCCCATTGCATTCATAGGCATCGGACATCACGCCGTCCTTCGCCATGTTTACGCCGGCCTTTAAATATCCAAGCTCCTTATACCGGTGGATGGTGCGAAAAAGCTTTTGTACGTACTCTTCTTCGTAAATGTTGCAAAACGAGGTTGCCTCTCCCTCAATCGGGCATCCTACCGCCGTGGTCGCGAATTCGTATGGAAGGACCTCTACATTCCATGCTGTACTGCACAAATACGGGGTAATACGTCCGCCTTCTCCCTCGTACACACGTTTAAGTATGTCTTCGAGCTCCCATAAATCCTTTTGTAAGTCCTCCGGAGTCACGCCGTATTTTTCCGCCATACTCTTGTTAACCTCCAGATAACGGAAGGTTCCAAGCAGATAATTGGCCACCCCATATGTTTGGTTCTCATAGGAGTTCTTTCTCCAAATTCTAGGGTCGATCGCCTGGTAAAGCTCTTTTCCATTTTCACCTTGCAAATAGTCGTCAAGCGGCAGCGCCAACTGATTTTTTGCAAAATAATCGGTGACACGGATATACTTTCGGGATTCCGGCTGGCCCCAGGCAACGTCCGTCATAAAGAGATCAGCCTGCCTGCCCGCCTCGATCCATTGCCTCACAAAATTTTGGTAGGCAGTGTCAAGTCCGTCCTCACTCACCTGGGAATAGACCGCCCCGCTGTTGATTAAAACGCCCTGGACAGCAAAATCACAGCCCCTTTGCGCCAATCGCTCGTTAAGCTGCATAAACACAGCCGGGTCGTTCCCAAGAACGCTGTCATTGAGCAGCCAAACCAGCTTTTTCTTACCGGGATAGAGTGTTTCAAAGTCCGCGGGAAGATAGGTAACGCTACGGTCGAAAAATGAGTCGAAAAACTCACCCCCGCTTTCGCCGGCTTGGGAAAGCTGCCCGAATTCGATGGAGGAACTCGTATCAACAGACGGCTTCATTTGACAACCACATAAAAGAAGGACTACCACACAAAAAACGGATATCAGCATTTTTACTCGTTTCATCTTGTAACCACCATTCCTATGTTTCTTGTAGGTTTGGGAGAAAGGGAAACTGGAACATATTAGTTTACCTATGGATACAAAGTTAAAGTGAAATGATTACGCGTATACACTTAGATCGATCTTATAAATCGTATTTCCTACATGATGACTGATAGCGCGATGAAAGCTATAGCCGGCCGGCGCATATACCTTCCCCTGTACCGTCCCACCAGACAGTCGGTAGGCGTGGTCTACTTTCGAATAGTTATATCCATCGGCATCGTTGTAATAGGCCATAATCTGTACTTCCGCCATGGCGTTGGGATAGTATGACGTCGCCCAACCATATCCCGGCTGTAAGTATAGTACAGCATTTAACCTTTCATTGCTCGCCGAATCTTGAGCGGCGGAAACCGACGTCAAACAAACCGTCAGCGCCATAACAGCCGCCAGCGCCAAGCTAATTAATCTTTTCCTCTTCATTTTTCTTCATTGCGTTCTTCCGGTTTCCCTTATCCGTCGTCTATTGAAACAGCGTATAGCTGGACGTATTATTATAATAATCATCTTTTGAAATGATCCCTCTATATTGATACCCAAAACTTTTCATGTATTCCTCCCGTTTGCTTTGTGGCTGGGATGACATTTTAAAATTAAGAATTTCATCTTCAATGGTAAACAAAATCTGATCCCCTACCTCCTGCTGAGGCGTGATGTACCGTCCTTCTGAGACCGGAAAGTCCATCTCGGCAACTTCCCCGGTTTCAGGATCGAAGTAGCAGGTGACGGAATGATAAATACCATCCTTCTCAGGCTGCCTCTGCTCAAAAAACACTTTTCCGTCTATACTCCGAAATCCGTTACTTTCCTCCGGAAGCCGGACTGCTACGTTTTTTTCATCGGTGTTCAAGTCTATCGCATACAGCGGTATTTCTCTGTTTTCTTCCTGACCAGGATAATATAGGGTGTCTTGCATCATAATGGCTGGGGTAAAACGACGGGTATCCATGGTTTCCTCCACCACCCGCGTCCCCCCGGTGGCAAGGTTGTATCCGTACAGCGTTGAAACAGCACTGTCCCCTTGGAAATCAGTGAAAAAATAGTACAGAGTGTCTTCCCAAATTCCACAGACAGCGCCTTGTATATTTTCCTTTTGAACAGGGGATGTTAGATCCCGGTAGCTACCATTTTCCAGGTCAAAACAGGCAAGAGACAGCTTATTGGCCACCTGCTGGGGCTGTATTTCTACCTCTCCGCTGTCGTAGGAAACTTCTGCGTCCTCCATAACCGACACGGAGTTGAGAAAATAAAAACAGTTGTCCCGGTAAAGTCCGCTACCACTCAGTGAAAGGGAACCTTCAAATTCCCCGATCAACTGCCGTTCGGTCCCATCCTCCTTGGCTCTAACCACCTGGGTACGCATCCCAGTACGGCTGAAATCACTCAAAAAATAATAGAGACTCCCGTTATAAGAGGCGAGATAATTAGCAGTCAGATACGCGTCGCATTCCTCCGGCGCAGGATTGAGAGGATCGGAGGGTGACTCTGTATGGGTACAGTTTGGCTTCGTGCACAGATATACCGATTCTTTCGCCTGAAAATCGTAAAATAGGACTTGGCCGGACGAACGAGGAAAAGGTTGATGATAGAACCCATTGTCACTGACGGCACCATACGCCAAATCGCTGTAGGCCCATACCTGATTCTCCGTTTGGGATGACGGGCGGATGAGTATCCAGGCTCCAATGCCTACAGCACAGAGGAACACCACCGCCAGAACAACGGTGAATGCTTTTTTCCTGTTGCTCAAGCTTCTCCCTCCTTTTCTCTCTTTAGGGATAGAATACCATATAGTGAATAAAAATTACAATAAGAAAAATAGTTCAAATGTTTCAATAAACAGTTATATTTTATATTTTTAAGTTATATTTTTTAATTTTTATTATATTATCGCTAAAACTATTGCAATTTAATTTGGTTAGAAAACTTATAAAATTTGGTATAATAAAGTGCGATAAATAAAAAAAGACCTTAAAAGTTAGCGATTAAACCAACTTTTAAGATCTTATTTCTTTGGTGCCGCTGACCGGACTTGAACCGGTACGCTGTCGCCAGCGAGGGATTTTAAGTCCCTTGTGTCTGCCGATTCCACCACAGCGGCATAAGCTGTATTTAAGATTATACGGGAACAGGTCCCCATTTGTCAAGAAAGAAATCCCAGCAGAAAGGACGCGCCGCCCTTGTGATAGAATACCCAAAACACCTTGACAAAATTCTGACAAGGCGGCATAATGAGTGGGTTATAAAATATGTATGGAGGGATCGTTATGCGCGCGGTTATTGCGGTAATCGGCAAGGACATGGTTGGGATCCTGGCCGGCGTCTCCACCCTTTGCACCGAAGTCAACGTCAACATTACGGAGGTGACCCAGTCGGTCATGCAGGATCTGTTCGCCATGATTATGCTGGTGGATATTTCCGGATGCACCATTCCCTTTACCGAGCTTTCCGATCGGATGGAAAGCTTGGGCGCCAAGATGGGACTTTCGGTAAAAATCATGCATGAAGACATTTTCAATTCCATGCATCGCGTATAACAAAGGGGAGGTTCCAAATGATAAATGTGCATGATATTCTGGAAACCATCCAGATGATCGACAATGAGAACCTGGATGTGCGCACCATCACCATGGGCATCTCTCTGCTCGACTGCTGTGATCCGGATATCGACGCAGCCTGTGAGAAAATCTACGACAAGATCACCCGCTACGCCAAGGATCTGGTAAAGGTGGGCGAAGACATTGAAAAGGAATACGGCATTCCCATCATCCACAAACGGATTTCCGTAACCCCGATTTCCATGATCGCGGCGGCCTGTCCGGGCAAGGATCCGGTCAAGTTTGCGCTGACGCTGGAAAAGGCGGCAAGGGCGGTGGGAGTCAACTTTATCGGCGGCTATTCGGCCCTGGTCCAGAAGGGCTTCGGGCCGGGCGACTACGCGCTGCTGCAGAGCATTCCGGAGGCACTGAGCACGACCGAGCATGTCTGCTCGTCGGTGAACATCGGCTCGACCAAAACCGGTATCAATATGGACGCGGTGGCACGGATGGGCCAGGTGGTCCGGGAAACGGCGGAAATTACCGCTGACCGGGATTGCATCGGCTGCGCAAAGCTGGTGGTGTTCTGCAACGCCCCGGAGGACAATCCCTTTATGGCGGGTGCTTTCCACGGGCCGGGCGAACCGGATTGTGTTGTCAATGTAGGGGTTTCAGGCCCCGGCGTGGTACGGGCCGCCCTGAAAAAGGCGGGAGACTGTGACCTGACTGGTGTGGCGGACCTAATCAAACGAACCGCCTTTAAGATTACCCGTATGGGGCAGCTGGTGGCGCAGGAGGCCTCCCGCCGGCTCTGCGTCCCCTTCGGCATTGTGGACCTTTCCCTAGCCCCAACCCCGGCGGTAGGCGACTCGGTGGCCCACATCCTCGAAGAGATGGGACTGGAGCAATGCGGCGCTTACGGCACTACGGCGGCGCTGGCCCTTTTGAACGATGCGGTGAAGAAGGGCGGCGTCATGGCGTCCTCCCATGTAGGCGGCCTATCCGGTGCCTTTATCCCGGTTACCGAGGATGCGGGTATGATCGATGCGGCCCGTTCGGGTGCGCTGCGCTTAGAGAAGCTGGAAGCGATGACTGCCGTTTGCTCGGTGGGGCTTGACATGATTAACAGTCCCGGCGACACGCCGGCGGAAATCATTGCCGCCATCATTGCCGACGAGGCGGCCATCGGTATGGTCAATTCCAAGACCACCGCCGTGCGCGTCATCCCTGCCATCGGCAAGAAGGTAGGCGACGAGCTGAGCTTCGGCGGCCTGCTGGGCGGCGGACCGGTCATGGAGGTCAACCGTATGTCGCCCGCCCGCTTCATTGGACGGGGCGGACGGATTCCAGCACCCCTGCAAAGCTTGAAAAACTAGCAGGGCTTTATAGCAAATTGTAACGAAATTTGTGTTTTCACCCCCGTTAATTCGGATATTTGTACCTTGTAACGACGAAAAAAGGGGTATATAATAACAACCAATCGAAAGCACTCGATCACCAAAATACCTTGGGCATTTTAGCGGGAGAGCGTCACAGGCGTTCTCCCTTTTATGACTTTTAGGAGGGATCCGTATGCAAGAAATGATTAAGCGCATCCTTGAAATGGATGAACAGGCGCGCCAACTTACCGAGGACGCCTCTTCCATGCGCATGCAGGCGGAAATGACCGTCGAGGAGAAAAGCCAGGCGCTCAAGGAGCAGTACCTCACCCGGGCCCGCAAAAAGGTCGAACAGCTAGAGCAAAAGGAGCGCGGCTTTGCCGACGAGGAATGGGCGGCGACCCAGCAAAAGTATGCCGCCATCATGGACGCCCTGGACCAGACGGCCGCCTCCAATCAGGACGCTTGGGTCAAAACCATCGTCAGCCGCACGCTGGGCCGGGAATAACCCGAACCGTTCGGCCAAAGGAGGCGAAACACAATGGCTGGCAGTTATTCGCACAATGCGTTGTCGGCGAAGGCGCGCGCCAAATTCGGCAAGCGGCTGACGCTGCAAAACTATAATGAGCTCCTCGCCTGTCAGTCGGTGGGCGAAGCGGCCCTCTACCTGAAAAGCCGAACCTATTTCGGCCCGTTCCTCAGCGAGGTGCGTTCGGTTGACGTTCACCGGGGCCGGATAGAAGAGCTTTTAAGGCGAAAGTCCTTTGAGGACTATTCCTCCCTATGCGTGTTTGAATACGCAGGACGGGAATTTTTCTATGAGATCATCGTACTGCGGGGGGAAATCCAGCAGATTTTACACTGTATTCGTCTGCTGGGATATGGGCAGGAGGACGAGTACCTCTTCCACCTTCCCACCTTCTTTGAGCATCATACCGACATCAGTTTAATGCAGCTGGCCAAATGCAAAACCTTCGACGACATTCTGGATGTGCTCAAGGGAACCCCTTTTGCGCCTCTCCTCTCCCCTTACGCCGGCAAGCGCCCGGAGGAGCTGGATCTGACCACCATTGAGACGCGGCTCTATCGGTATTTATATGACCGGGTGTTTGAACTGATCGAACGGCATACCCGGGGCAAGGCGAAAAAGGAGCTGCTGGATTTTTATTATATGACGGTGGAGCTGGACAACGTCCTGCGCATCCTGCGGTACAAAAACGCATTTTCAGGCGCGTCTGCCGACGAGGTTCGCTCCCGGCTTCTTCCTTATTCGCATGTGATCCGCAAGGAGGATCTGGACGCTATGATCCACGCCGAATCCACCAAAGAGGCCTTTGCCGTTTTTAAACGGACCAAATACGGCCGCCGTCTCTCGGAAAAAAAAGGGGGGTATCTGGAGGAAACCATCTCCGCTCTCGCTTTTCGGGAAGCGCTCCACGCCATGCGGTTTTCCACCAATCCGCCGGCGGTGTTTCTGGCTTACACGATCATTGCGGAAAACGAGCTGAGGAATGTAATCAATATCATTGAAGGCATCCGTTACCAGCTGCCCCCCGATAAAATTCGGGAGCTCCTGATTCTGGAAAGCGCCTAAGGCAGGAGGTGAGAGTCAACTATGGCGATTGAGAAAATGCTGCTGGTTCATGTGCTGGGTAAGCTGGACACGATGGACGCGGCATTTGAGCGGGTGTGTATCGACGAGGATTTCCATCCGGAATCCACGATGACCTTTCTGGAGGATACCAAGGGATATGCTTCCGTGACCCAGGATAATCCCTACACGCCGATGCTGCAAGCGCTCGACGAGCTCTCCAAATCCCACGCGCCGCCCCTTCGGCTGACGCCGGTCACCTCGCCGGTCAAATACGATCGGGAGGGGCTGCGCCGCTTTGTCGATCAGGTGTCGGAGGAATTCAAGGCGCTGGACCGGCAGTACCGGGCGCTCAAAGAGGACATTTCCATGGAGGAAACCTTTATCGCGCAGCTGTCCCATTTTACCGGGCTCAACGTTCGGCTCGACGAGGTGTTCTCCTGTGAATTCATCAAGGTGCGCTTTGGGCGGATCCCCAGGGACAGCTATCCAAAGCTGCAGGCCTACGAGGACAATCCCTACGTGATGTTCTTCCCCGGGTCGGTGGACGCCACCCATTACTGGGGCGTCTATTTCTGCCCCAGGGAGCAGGCCGAAGAGGTGGACCGAATCTTTTCCCATTTGTATTTTGAACGGCTGAGAGTACCGGGAGTAAACGGGACGCCGGAGGAAGGGATCGAACGGTTCCAAAAAAAGCTGGCGGAGGATCGCAAACGCCTGACCAACCTGATAAACAAGATTCAGGCATCCTGGAAGCAGGAGCACGAAGAAATTGAAAAGGCCTATTCCTTTTTGACCTATCTCAGCGACGCCTTCGACCTGCGCCGGTATGCGGCCAAGCACGGGACGCTGTTCCATCTGATCGGGTGGATTCCGGCGGATAAGCAGGATGCGTTCTTCCACCGGTTCGACGAGCTCGACGCGGTGGAGGTGGTCTTTGAGCCGCCTGAGGAGGCGCCCCGGGAGGTCACGCCTCCCATCCGGCTGAAAAACCGGTGGCTGTCACGGCCGTTTGAAATGTTTGTGGATATGTTCGGGCTGCCCGACTACGACGAGATAGACCCCACCACCTTTATCAGCATCACCTACTGCATCTTGTTCGGCATCATGTTCGCAGACGTGGGCCAGGGGATTCTGCTGTTTATAGCGGGTCTGTTTATGTATAAGAAGCGGCAGATGGCCATCGGACCCATCCTGATGCGCACCAGCATCTTCTCGGTGATCTTCGGGTTTGTCTTTGGGTCGGTGTTCGGCTTTGAAACCACTCTCGATTCCCTTTACGCCAGCTTCGGACTCTCCCCCTTCCGGGTGATGGAGCCGGATAACATCACACTGATTCTGGTCGCATCCATCGCCATCGGCTGTCTGTTGAATATGGTGGCGATGGTCCTCAACATTTATTCCGGCCTCAAGCGCAGGCGGTACGCGGACGCCCTCTTCGGTCCCAGCGGGGCGGCGGGGCTTGTCTTTTACGGATCGCTTCTGGCGGCGGGCGGGCTGCTCTTTCTCACCGGCAGCAATCTGTTCAGCCTGCCCTATGTGCTGCTTTTGATCGTGCTCCCGCTGCTTTTGATGTTCTTCCGGGAGCCGCTGGGAAATCTGGTGGCGGGAAAGCCGAAGATTTTTGAGGAAAGGGTGGGCGAATTTATCTCGGGCAACTTCTTTGAGGTGTTCGACTTTTTGCTCAGCTACCTTTCCAACACCCTGTCCTTCCTTCGGGTAGGCGCCTTTGTGCTGGTGCATGCGGGGATGATGAAGGTGGTATTCGTGATCGCCGAGCTGTTTAGCCCGGTGGGATATACCATCGCGGTGGTCATCGGCAACGGCATTGTCGCATGCCTCGAGGCATTGCTGGTCGCCATCCAGGTGCTTCGTCTGGAATACTACGAGATGTTCAGCCGGTTCTACTCCGGCAACGGGAAACCCTTTCTTTCCATCCGGTCGAGCAAGTCGCAGTCCCAATGACGGGGCGGCCGGTTTGAAGTACGCCCGGTGACGGGAACTTGAATTATGAGGAGGAACCTACTATGTTGTACGCGATTTTTGCTCTTTTGATTTTGGCGGCCATGTCCATTCCGCTGATCCTTTCCATCCGCAGCCTGAAAAAGGGCAATTCCCCCCGCAAGGCGCTGCGCGTCAATCTGACCGCCTTCGCGGCGGTGATGCTGCTGGCGGTCGCGATGCCCTTTGCGGTATCCGCCGCCACCCCGGACGACGCCGGCACACAACCGGTGGCGACGGCTGCTCCCTCCGCCGACCCGGCCCCCGCTACCAGCGACGCAGACGCCGCTGCTGCGGCCGCCAATGCGGACGGGATGAAGTACATTGCCGCGGCGCTGGCTGTCGGCCTTGCCTGTATCGGCGGCGGTATCGCGGTTGCGTCGGCTTCCCCGGCGGCGATCGGGGCGACCTCGGAAAACCCGAAGGCCTTCTCCAAGTCCCTGATCTTCGTGGCCTTGGGCGAATCCATCGCCCTGTACGGCCTGGTTATCTCCATTTTGATCCTGTTCGTTTCGTAACGGGGCTTTGGGGCATACACAACAAAGGCGGTGAAACACGATGCGTTTTCAACTAATCAGCGATAACATCGACACCCTGGTGGGCTTGCGGCTCGCGGGGATCGAAGGCGTCGTCGTCCACGAGGAAGCGGAGGTCCGCCATGCTTTGAAGGAAGCCAAGGAGAACCAGGAGATCGGGATTGTGCTGATTACCGAAGGGCTGATGAAACTGTGCCCGGAGGTTATCCTGGAAATGAAGCTTTCCAGCCACCGGCCGCTGATCGTGCAGATCCCGGACCGCCACGGTTCGGCCCGCCCGTCCGATTCCATCATGCAATACGTGCGTGAAGCCATCGGCGTGAAGATTTGAATGAGGAGGCTCGACTATGGCTTACCAGGATGAAAAGCTGAGTAAATTCATACAGGCCATCAACAAAGACGCCGAGGAACGCCGGGCGCGGATTCTGGCGGAATCGGAAGCCTTCAACAAAGCACAGCTGGAAAAGGCGGAAACGGATGCCCTCACCGACGCGTATCACCTGATCCAGCAGGATGTTTCCAAAATGCGCACCGGCATCCGCCGGGAGCTTTCCCAGAAGGAATTGAAGCTCCACCGGGCCGCGCTTCTCAAGCGCGCCGAAATTACCGAATCGGTATTTGACCGGGCGGCCGAGGAAATCGAGGCCTTCACCGGCTCGGCGGACTATCTGGCCTTTCTGGAGGGAGTCGCGGGGGAAGCGGCGAAGCTATTCCCGAAGGCTCCGGTCACGCTCTACCTGCGGGAAAAGGATGCAGCCCTCGGGCAGAAGCTATGCCCGATTTTTGCCGGCGGCTGCCAGGTCAAAACGGACGATACCATCCTGCTGGGCGGCCTTCGCATCGAATGCAGGGAGATTGGGCTGATGGCCGACGAAACGCTGGACACCCGCCTGGACAGGCAGCATGTCTGGTTTGCGGAACATTCGGGGCTTTCGGTAGAGCCCGCAAAGTAATCATCATGAAAGGCAGGCGCCCGCCCGATTCCATCGGCGCGGGCGGCGCAATCTGACGGGGGTGAATGCCGCATGGCAGAAAAAAATGTAATATACGGCGTCAACGGCCCTGTTGTCACCGTCAAGGACACCGCAGACTTTTCCATGCAGGAAATGGTGTACGTGGGCAACGAAGGCTTAATCGGCGAGGTGATCGGCATCACCGCGGCGTATACGACCATCCAGGTCTATGAGGTGACGACCAGTGTGCGTCCGGGCGAGCCCGTCAAGGGCACGGGAATGCCGATGAGCGTGGAGCTGGGGCCGGGCATCCTCAGCAACATCTTCGACGGCATCGAGCGCCCGCTGCGGGATATGGAGCAAGCCACCGGCCCTTTTATCGGCCGGGGCTGCAACATTCCGGCTCTCGATCCCAACCGGGAATGGGAGGTCACGGTACTCACAAAGCCCGGCGACCGCCTAGGCGGCGGGGACGTGTACGCCGAGTGCCCGGAAACGCCGCTGATTACCCACCGGCTGATGCTTCCGCCGGGCCTGTCGGGGGAAATCGTATCGGCAAAGCCCAGCGGCAAATATAAGGTGACGGACACGGTGGCGGAGCTAAAGGATGCAAAGGGGAACCTGCACCCGCTCAAACTGTCCCAGCGCTGGCCCATCCGCATCCCGCGGCCGGTGGCCGAGCGTCTCCCCTGCTCGCTGCCGCTGATTACCGGGCAGCGGGTCATCGACTCCCTTCTGCCTATCGCCAAGGGGGGCACGGCGGCCATTCCGGGCGGGTTCGGCACAGGGAAAACCATGACCCAGCATCAGTTTGCCAAATGGTCGGATGCAGACATCATCGTTTACATCGGCTGCGGAGAGCGGGGCAACGAAATGTCCCAGGTGCTCGAGGAATTCAGCGAGCTCATCGACCCGAAGTCGGGCCGTCCGCTGACCGACCGGACCGTACTCATCGCCAACACCTCCAACATGCCGGTGGCCGCCCGTGAGGCGTCCATCTACACCGGCATCACCCTGGCGGAATACTACCGGGATATGGGATACCATGTGGCGATTATGGCCGACTCCACCTCCCGCTGGGCGGAGGCCTTGCGGGAAATTTCCGGCCGTCTGGAAGAAATGCCGGCGGAGGAAGGCTTCCCGGCCTATCTGCCCTCCCGCCTGTCCGAGTTCTATGAGCGGGCGGGATATATGAGGACCTTAAACGGCAAGGAAGGGTCGGTCACCGTCATCGGGGCGGTTTCCCCGCAGGGCTCCGACTTTTCCGAGCCGGTGACCCAGAACACCAAGCGGTTCACCCGCTGCTTCTGGGCGCTGGACAAATCGCTGGCCTACGAACGGCATTATCCGGCCATCAATTGGATGACCAGCTACAGCGAATATGTCACCGACCTGTCCGACTGGTATGAGAAGAATGTCAGCAAGGACTTTTTATCCTGCCGCACCCAAATCAACTCCCTGCTGCAGGAGGAAAGCAAGCTGATGGAGATCGTCAAGCTCATTGGGGCGGACGTGCTGCCCGACGACCAGAAGCTGGTCATCGAGATTGCACGGGTCATACGCCTGGGCTTCCTGCAGCAAAACGCTTACCATAAGGATGACACCTATGTACCCATGCAAAAGCAGCTGAAAATGATGCAGGTGATTTTGCATCTGTATAGCCGTGCGCGCCAGCTGGTATCCGCCTCCATCCCCATTTCGCGGGTATCGGAGGCCGGCCTGTTCGACAAGCTGATCCGTATCAAGTACGACGTGCCCAACGATAAGCTTTCCGAGCTCGACGGTTATATCAAATACATCGACGATACCATCGCCGGTCTTACTGCGTAACAGTTGGGAGGGACAAAACCTATGGTTCTTGAATATATCGGCCTCAATCAGATCAACGGGCCGCTGATCGCACTCGACGGGGTAGAAAACGCCGGGTTTGAGGAAATGGTGGAAATCAAGCTGCAAAACGGCGAATCCCGTTGTGGCCGCATCGTGCAGATCGACGGAAAACGGGTAATCGTCCAGGTTTTTGAAGGGACCCGGGGCATCTCACTGCAAAACACCCGCACCCGGCTGACCGGGCGGCCGATGGAGCTCGCTTTGTCGCCGGAAATCCTCGGGCGCGTCTTTGACGGAAAGGGAAGGCCCATCGACGGGCTGGGCGAGGTATTCCCGGAAAAGTTTGCGGATGTCAACGGTATGCCGATGAACCCGGTCTCCCGCACCTATCCGCGCAATTACATCAATACCGGCATTTCCTCCATCGACTGCCTGATGACGCTGATCCGGGGGCAGAAGCTTCCCATCTTCTCAGGCTCCGGCATGAAGCACAACGAGCTTGCGGTGCAGATTGTACGCCAGGCGCGGATTGCGGAGGAAGAAGGGGCTCAGTTCTGCGTGGTCTTTGCGGCCATGGGCGTCAAAAACGACGTGGCCCAATATTTCCGCCGGTCCTTTGAGGATTCCGGTACCCTGTCGCGGGTTACCATGTTTTTGAATCTGTCCAACGACCCGATCATCGAACGGATTTTAACCCCCCGCTGCGCCCTGACGGCGGCGGAATATCTGGCCTTTGAGCAAAACAAGCACGTACTGGTGATTATGACCGATATGACCTCCTACGCGGAGGCGCTGCGTGAATTTTCCTCCTCCAAGGGGGAAATCCCCGGCCGGAAGGGATATCCGGGATATCTGTATTCCGACCTAGCTTCCCTCTACGAACGGGCCGGCATGATCGAAGGGCACACGGGTTCGGTGACCCAGATCCCGATTCTGACCATGCCCAACGACGACATCACCCATCCGGTCCCCGACCTGACCGGCTACATCACCGAGGGGCAGATCGTGCTCGACCGCAGCCTGGACGGGATGGGAATCTATCCGCCGGTTTCGGTGCTTCCCTCCCTGTCCCGCCTGATGAAGGACGGCATTGGCGAGGGCTATACCCGAAAGGATCACGCCGCGCTTTCCAACCAGCTTTTCGCCTCCTATGCCCATGTACAGGATGCGCGGTCGCTGGCGTCGGTCATCGGCGAGGAGGAGCTGTCCCCCATCGACCACAAATATATCGAATTTGGCAAAGCTTTTGAGGCGTTATTCCTAAACCAGAGTTTTACGGAAAACCGCACCATCGACCAGACCCTGGATTTGGGCTGGCAGCTTCTTTCCATGCTTCCCAAGGAGGAGCTCGACCGGGTGGACGACGAGATGCTGGAAGCGCATTATAAGCCCAGCGGGAATCCGGACAACGGGGGCGTTTTATAACGAAAGGATGTGAGGCATGGTGAATCAGCAGATTTCTCCGACAAAGGGCAACCTACTCGACACCAAACGGTCGCTGGATCTGGCCCGTTTGGGGTTTGACCTGCTCGACCGCAAGCGCAACATCCTCATCCGGGAAATGATGTCCCTCATCGACAAGGCTTCGGAAATCCAAAATAAGATTGACGAGACCTTTTCGAGCGCCTACAGCGCCTTGCAGCGTGCCAACATCTCCCTGGGCATCTGCGACGAGATTGCCAGCGCTACGCCGGTGGAGGAAGGGGTGCACATTACCTATCGCAGCGTCATGGGGGTGGAGATTCCGCTGGTGTCCATCGACGCGCAGCCTGCCACCCTAAGCTACGGCTTTGAGTCCTCCAATTCCCTCCTCGATGAAGCGTATATCAAATTTTATGCGGTTAAAATGCTGACGGTGGAGCTGGCGGAGATCGAAAACAGCGTATACCGGCTGGCAAACGCCATCCGTAAAACGCAAAAACGGGCCAATGCGTTAAAAAACATCATCATTCCTCGTTTTGATCAAACGGTTAAGTTTATCACCGAGGCGTTGGAGGAAAAGGATCGGGAAGAATTTTCCCGGCTAAAGGTAATCAAACGGCAAAAAGAACAGACGCCTGCATAAACAAATCAAAACGGGCAATGCTAATCCCTGCGGAGAAAACTCCGCGGGGATTTTTCTTGTGCAGCTTTTTCTTCCCGGGCCGCGGCCGAATTTATGGCGGCCGGCGGAGAAGGCCGAACTGCACGTTTTCTTGCGATCGTAAGAAAAGACAAGGCCATTTGCTTCGCCCTTCTGGTAAGGGCAAAGCCTGTCCCGTCTGTTTCCCCTCTGCCGGCGGCTTTTCCCTTTTTCTCAGCGCGCCGGCCGGCGTTCTATCCCGCCCTCCCTGAAATGGGACCGGCGCCAGGGCCTTCTCTTCCCTTTCATGCACGCGGGTCCAAACGCATACGGGAAAGCATCGGGGTAACGGCGCAAGACGGCGGCAAAGGCCCAGCGGCATTCCTTCCAAAGAGAAGGAGCCACATCATCGTTTTTACAAGCGAGAAACGCTCTTGGTATAAAGTCCCAGAAAATGGGCAGACTGAGAGTGAAAACGACGTTTTGATAAGGAGTTGACAAGGAGTGACAAGAGTGCTTGACAAGATTTCGCTTATCTTGGTCATCATCGGCGCCTTGAACTGGGGAAGCATCGGCCTGTTCCAGTTTGACGCGGTGGCATGGCTGTTCGGCGGACAGGGCGCGGCGGTAAGCCGGGTTATCTATACGCTGGTTCTCCTGGGCGGACTGTGGTGCATTTCCCTTCTTTTCCGCGACCGGGAAGTTATCGAAACCCACGATTAGCCCTAACGGCAGCCTTTTGAGGGGCCGCTGCATTTCGGGTCCGGCAGCCAACCGGCTGACGGGAATCCCGGATGGCAGCGGCCCTTTTCCTTTCCGCTGAAAAAAACAAAAATATGACAATTGGAAGTGACATAATTTCGCCGCGCCCGCCATATATACTAGAGGTACGCTCAAAGGATGGGCCAAGCATCGCTAAAAAAGGGAGGCGGACAGAAATGACACAGACCATCTATGTGGATATTCTATTCGCCGTCAACCTGTTTATGAACTTCTTTTTGCTTTTGGTCACGGCCAGGCTCGCCCATCAGGAATACAAGCGGCTGCGGCTGCTGGGAGGCGCGGCGGCGGGGGCGCTTTTCTCCTTTGTGATTTTGCTGCCGGAGATGGGGCCCCTTTTCTCCATTGTCTCAAAGCTTCTTTTCTCCGCCGTCATTGTCTTCCTTTCCTTTCGCTGCGGCTCTCTCAAGCGGTTTTGCAAGCTGTTCGCCTGCTTTTTTACCGTGAATTTTGCGTTTGCCGGCATCGCCTTCGCCCTTTGGCTCTTTGCGGCGCCGCCGGGGCTGGCAATGGGCAACGGCGCATTTTACTTCGACATCTCCCCTGGACTGCTGGTGGTCACCGCGGCGGCGGCCTATCTGCTGCTTTCCCTGTTCCACCGGTTCTTTCAAAAGGGTGCGCCGCCCAAGTCCATCTACGACCTGACGGTAACGGTAGAGGGACGCAGCGTGGAGCTTCGCACGCTAGCGGACACCGGAAACTCCCTGACCGAGTCCTTTACCGGGGCGCCGGTAATTTTGGCGGAATACAAAAGCGTGACCGGACTGCTGCCCGAACAGGTACGGCCCGCTTTCCAAAAGGCCGGCGCCGCCTGCGTCCGGCTGCCGGAGGCTTGGCAGCGGCGCTACCGGGTCATCCCTTACAAAAGCGTGGGGGCAAACGGTCTCCTCCCCTCCTTTCGGGCGGATGAGATCGTCATACATACCAAGGAGCCGGTCACGGTACGCGACGCTTTTGTGGCCGTATCCGACACCAATCTGTCCTCGGGGGAATACCGGGGGCTGATGAACCCACAGCTTCTTCCTATGAAATAAAGGCGGGAGGTTATGACAATGAAACGGGCGGCGAAACAGGCATGGACGGCAATACGGGGCTGGATCCTTCGGTGGAAAGCCAGGCTGGGCTTCCTCGAGGAGGTCCATTACATCAATGGGCCGGAAACGCTGCCGGCCCCTTTGACCCAGGAGGAGGAACAGGTGATCTTCCGCAAGCTTGAAACCCAGGACGACGCCAAGGCCCGGGAACCGCTGATTACCCACAACCTGCGGTTGGTGGTATACATTGCCAAAAAATTCGAGTCGCCCAACAACTGTGTGGAGGATTTAATCTCCATCGGCACCATCGGGCTGATTAAGGCGGTCAACACCTTCTGCCCGTCCCGCAACATCAAGCTGGCCACCTACGCCTCTAGGTGCATAGAAAACGAGATCCTGATGTATCTGCGCAAGAGCGTACAGCTGAAGAACGAAATGTCCATCGACGAGCCCCTCAATGTGGACTGGGACGGCAACGAGCTGCTCTTCTCCGATGTGCTCGGCTCCGACCCGGATGTGGTCAACCGGGGGATCGAGCAGCAGGTGGAACGGGATCTGCTGCTAGATGCGGTGGAGCACCTCTCCGAGCGGGAGGCGCAGATTATGAAGCTGCGGTTCGGGCTGTGCGGCGAAAAGGAGCACACCCAAAAGGAGGTTGCCGACCGGCTGGGTATCTCCCAATCGTACATATCCCGTCTGGAAAAGAGGATCATCGAACGGCTGAAAAAGGAATTGGAACGGGCCGGTTAACTGGAAAAAATTCTTAAATACAGGAATCCCCGATTCCTGTATGCCGCCCTTCCCTTCCGGCCATACTCTCTACTGACAACGGAAATCATCGGTAGGGGGCGGCTTGATGCAGTTTAACAAGGTGGATATCTGCGGCGTCAATACGGCGAAGCTGAAGGTGTTGAGCGAATCGGAAAAGATGGCGCTGCTCAAACGATGCAAGGAAGGCGATAAGCAGGCGCGGGAGGATCTGGTCAATGGAAATCTGCGGCTGGTGCTCAGTGTCATTCAGCGCTTTACCCAGCGGGGCGAAAACTTGGACGATCTGTTCCAAGTGGGATGCATCGGCCTAATCAAATCCATCGACAACTTTGATATTTCGCAAAACGTTCGCTTTTCCACCTATGCGGTGCCTATGATTATCGGGG
>CAJFTS010000004.1 GCA_904420015.1 uncultured Clostridia bacterium | reverse complement strand
TATGAGTTCATCAACGCCATCGTGGGCGGCGCGATTCCGAAGGAATACATTCCGGCGGTTGACCAGGGTATCCAGGGCGCCATGCTTTCCGGCGTGTTGGCCGGCTATCCGGTGGTCGACGTGAAGGTTACGCTGTACGACGGTTCCTACCACGAAGTGGACTCCTCGGAAATGGCCTTTAAGATCGCCGGTTCCATGGCCTTCAAGGAAGCCATGCGCAAGGCGGATCCGGTTCTCCTGGAACCGGTGATGAAAGTGGTCGTCATTGTTCCGGAGGAATACATGGGCGACGTCATCGGCGACATCAACTCCCGCCGCGGTCAGATGCAGGGGATGGAATCCATTCCCGGCGGCCAGCAGATCAATGCGTTTGTTCCGCTGTCCGAGATGTTCGGTTATGCGACCGACATGCGTTCAAAGACCCAGGGACGCGGCCAGTATTCCATGGAGCCGAGCCATTACAGCGAAATTCCGAAGTCGGTGGCGGAGAAGATAATCGCCAGCCGCGTGAAAAAGGAAGACTAAGCTCTTATTTGCACCATTTTTGGCAGAATTACAAAAAATGCTTGAATTTTGATGCATTCATTGGTAGAATGGGGTTATTATCCCGGACCAATTGAACGGAGAAAAGAAAGCGTATATAAAAGGAGGATATTCCAATGGCAAAGGCAAAGTTCGAAAGAAGCAAGCCCCATGTAAACATCGGTACCATCGGCCACGTTGACCATGGTAAGACCACCCTTACTGCGGCGATCACCAAGGTTCTCAACCTCGAGGGCGATGCGGATTTCGTCGATTACGCCAACATCGATAAGGCGCCGGAAGAGAGAGAGCGTGGTATTACCATCAACACCGCTCACGTTGAGTACCAGACCGACAAGCGCCACTATGCGCACGTCGACTGCCCCGGCCATGCCGACTATGTTAAGAACATGATTACCGGTGCTGCGCAGATGGACGGCGCGATCCTGGTTGTTTCCGCTGCGGACGGCCCGATGCCCCAGACCCGTGAGCACATCCTGCTCTCCCGTCAGGTGGGCGTTCCCTATATTGTTGTGTTCATGAACAAGGTTGACCAGGTTGACGATCCTGAGCTCCTTGAGCTGGTCGAGATGGAAATCCGCGACATCCTCAATGAATACGAGTTCCCGGGCGACGACACCCCGATTGTCAAGGGTTCCGCTCTGGTCGCGCTGGAGTCCGCTTCCAAGGATCCGAACGCTCCGGAGTATAAGTGCATTCATGAGCTGATGGATGCGGTCGACGAGTACATCCCGACTCCGGAACGTAAGGCCGACCTGCCCTTCCTGATGCCGGTTGAAGACGTCTTTACCATCACCGGCCGCGGCACCGTCGCCACCGGTAGAGTGGAAAGAGGTCAGCTCAAGCTCCAGGAAGAAGTCGAGATCGTTGGTCTGGCGGACGAGAGCCGCAAGACGGTTGTTACCGGTATCGAAATGTTCCGCAAGCTCCTCGACTATGCCGAGGCTGGCGACAACATCGGTGCTCTGTTGCGTGGTATCCAGAGAAATGAAATCGAGCGCGGCCAGGTTTTGGCGAAGCCCGGTTCCATCCATCCGCATACCAAGTTTAAGGGCCAGGTTTACGTCCTGACCAAGGATGAAGGCGGCCGTCATACCCCCTTCTTCAACAACTATCGTCCCCAGTTCTATTTCCGTACCACCGACGTGACCGGCGTCATCTCCCTGCCCGAGGGCGTTGAGATGTGCATGCCTGGCGACAACGTCGACATGGACGTGGAGCTGATTACCCCCATCGCCATCGAGGAAGGCCTGCGTTTCGCTATCCGTGAAGGCGGCCGTACCGTTGGTTCCGGCGTTGTTACCGCCATCAACGAATAATTTCGTTTTTAAGAGGAGCTGTCTCATCCGAGACAGCTCCTTTTTTTGTGCAGCAAGCCAATCGGCTGAATTGGTATGCGGGCAAATGCCCGGCACACACAGAGTGCCGGCCCCCTTGTTATATGTGCAGACGGTGGGGGATGGGCGATCCGTCGTTTCTCCGGCGCCGCGATGATGCGGGAGCAGAGAGATAAGGGTTTAATCGGAAAAACGGCCCCCGCAAGGAGCATAACCGCATATTGAAACGGACAGCGTTCTCCTATGTGTGCCGCCGCTTATCGGTTTTTGGTTTGAGAAAGTACCGTCGATTGGTTACAATAGCTTTACGGAGCGCTTTGGATGCAACGAATCCTCCTCTATGGCGAAAGCGGTGCGCTTTTGAGTTACCTTGGCGGAGAGGAGTATCTGTCGAAAAAGGACGGGCCCGGTTCTTGACAGGAGCAGGCAGGGGTGCTATCATAATAAATAACAAAAGAAGCTGTCTTCGGGGCGGGGTGTGATTCCCCACCGGCGGTCATGCGGCAGAGTTGCCGACAAGCCCGCGAGCGGCGCCGGTTTTCGGTGCGGCTGACTCCGGTTGGATTCCGGGGCCGACGGTATAGTCCGGATGGAAGAAGCGGCGCTTTTTTACAAAGCGTCTTTGCGCCCCGCGGGATAATCCGCGGGGCTTTCGCTTTTTCGGTCTTTCGGCAAGACGGCTCCTTATCCAAACATAAGGAGTGGATTTCCCATGCAAGCAACAACCAAATCCAATGTGACCAAAATTTCCGTGATGGCCATGCTCTGCGCCCTTTCGGTGGTGCTGGTCCTGCTGATCCGGGTTCCGCTGTTCCCCGCAGCACCCTATCTGGTGTACGATATGGCGGACGTGCCGGTACTCATCGGTACGATTATCTATGGGCCGGTGGCGGGATTGTGTATTCTGCTGGTGGTCAGCACCATACAGGCTTTTCTCCTGAGCCCGGACGGCTGGGTTGGCCTGGTGATGCATTTTTGTGCATCGGGGGCAATGGTGCTGGCGGCAGGGCTGTTTTACCGGTACAAGCCCAAGGTCGGCTGGCTGGTGGTGGGCCTGGTAACCGGATGCCTTGCGAGGACGACGCTGATGGTGCCCCTTAACCTGATCTTTACAGTGCAGTTCTATGGCAACCCTTATGAGGTGGTTCGGGATGCATTGCTTCCGTTCATCATCCCGTTTAATCTCATTGTCTCCTCGGTCAACTGCACCATTGCCTTTCTCATTACCCTGCCCCTGACCGGGTACATCCGCCGGCTGCGGTCGGCAAACGCTGCAAAATGAGAGAATGCGGGGATTAAAAGTCCAAAAGAATTGACAGTTGTTTTTTTCTGTGTTATACTGTCGGAACAATTGAATGAATTCTTATCAAGAGCGGCTGAGGGAACAGGCCCGATGAAGCCCGGCAACCTCCCTGTTATGGAAAGGTGCCAAATCCTGCGGTTATAAACCGAAAGATGAGGGAATGCGTCCGCTGGTTTATAGCGGACGCTTTTTTCTTTGAGGAACCGGTTTTCCAAAGAAGGCCGGAGATGCTGGGGCAGGCGCAAGACCTGCCCGGAAAATAGGTACGGGAGGTACTTCGATGAGCAAAAGATTGTTTACGTCCGAATCGGTAACCGAGGGACATCCGGATAAGCTGTGCGACCAAATTTCCGACGCGATTCTGGACGCCATGCTCGAGCAGGATCCGCAGGCGCGGGTGGCCTGCGAGACGTCGGCGGTGACCGGGATGGTGCTGGTGTACGGGGAAATCTCCACAAGCTGCTATGTGGACATCCCGAAGCTGGTGCGTGAGGTGGTCAATGAGACCGGCTACCAGAGCAGCGACTGCGGCTTTGACGGCAGCACCTGCGCCGTGCTTACCGCTATCGACGAGCAGTCGGGGGATATCGCCCAGGGGGTGGACGCGGCCATTGAGGTGCGCGAAAACGGCGGCACCGGGGATGACGACCGCATCGGCGCGGGCGACCAGGGCATGATGTTCGGCTATGCCTGTGACGAAACCAAGGAGCTGATGCCCCTGCCCATTTCCCTGGCCCACCAGCTGGCCAAGCGCCTCTCCCAGGTCCGCCGGGACGGGACCCTTCGGTATCTTCGCCCGGACGGAAAGACCCAGGTGACCGTCGAATACGACGACGACCGCCCGGTGCGGGTGGATACGGTGGTGGTATCCGCCCAGCATGAGCCGCAGGTGAAGCTCGAGCAGATCCGGGCGGATATCGTAAAGTACGTCATTGAGCCGGTGGTGCCCAAGGAGCTGCTCGACGGCGATACCCGGTATTTCATCAATCCCACCGGCCGCTTTGTCAAGGGCGGGCCCAACGGTGACGCGGGCCTGACCGGCCGGAAGATTATTGTGGATACCTATGGCGGATACGCCCGTCACGGCGGCGGGGCTTTCTCGGGCAAGGACCCGACCAAGGTGGACCGTTCCGCCGCCTATGCCGCGCGCTGGGTGGCCAAAAATATCGTAGCCGCCGGTCTTGCGAAACGGTGCGAGATTCAGCTGGCCTATGCCATCGGTGTGGCGTCCCCGGTTTCGATCCTGGTGGATACCTTCGGCACCGGCGTGGTGCCGGATGAGGAGCTCGAACAGGCGGTGGAGAAGGTGTTCGACCTGCGCCCGGCCGCCATCATCCGGGATTTGGAGCTGCGCCGCCCCATCTACCGCAAGCTTGCCGCCTTCGGCCACATGGGCCGGGAGGATCTGGACGTGCGCTGGGAACGGACCGACCGGGTTGAGGAGCTGAAAGCGGCGCTGGGCCGGTAGTCCTCCCGCGTATATGGATTGACAGCCCGACACAAGGGCTTTATAATAAGAAACAGGGAAAACCATTGTCGTTTTCCCTGTTTCTTTTTTCCAAATCGGAAAAAACGCCTGAAGTATTTTCGGCGTTTGTGAAGGGGGCGAAGGCTCCGCGGGGGGAGACGGTTTGGAGGGTATATTGGAGGAGAGAGGGAAGAGGATGAAGCAGTGGCTTCCAACGGTTTTTGTGGTGTTTTTGCTGCTTGCCGGACTGATTACGGCGGTAACCGTGTTTGGGATCGGCTTTTTTCATATTATGGGGTATACCTATACCTCGTTTGCGGACGTGCTGCTCTATTTCGGCTGCTTTGTGCTGATCGGCCTGCCTCTTACCGCTCTGGTGCAGGCCTTGATCCGCATGCTTTGCCGCCTGCGGCTGATTCGTACGGTTTTGGGCCAGTGTGTGTTGTTCGGTATTGTGAACGTGGTGGCCCTTATGCTGTTGCTGGAGGTGCTTGACCTTGTTATCAGCGGGATTACGGTGAAGGAGGTCACCATTCTCTTTTTTGCCCTGCTTTTCTGTGTGATTCAGCTGGTGGTGCAGCATTGGGGAAAGCCGGGCGGCGAAAAGGAAGGAGACGATGCCCCATGAAGCAGGAAAAGATGCTGGTAGCCGGTGTGGTGGGGCCCACCGCTTCCGGAAAGACCCGGCTGGGGGTGAGCCTGGCCAAACGGCTGGGGGGAGAAGTGCTCTCAGCCGATTCCATGCAGGTATATAAGGGGATGGCGGTGGGGACCGCCAAGCCTACCCCAGAGGAAATGCAGGGGGTCCCCCATCATCTGCTGGATTTTTTAGAGCCGGACGCCGCATTTTCTGTCGCCGCCTGGTGCGATCTGGCGCGGGAGGAGATCGGCCGGATTACCGGCCGGGAACATCTTCCCATCGTGGTGGGAGGGACGGGCCTTTACGTTTCCTCCTTATTCAACCATATCCAATTCGCTCCATTGCAAAGCGACCCGGCCCTGCGCGGCCGGCTGGAGGAGAAAGCACGGCTGGAGGGGGGCGAGGCCCTGCTCGAAGAGCTGCGCGCCTTCGATCCCGAGGCGGCCGCCGCCCTCCATCGAAACAACATCGGGCGGATCATCCGGGCCATCGAGGTGTACCGGCTGACGGGTATCCCGATGTCCCGCCAGCAAAAGGAGGCCCGGTCACAGCCCTCCCCCTATTACCCGGCGGTGGTCGGCCTTGCCTTCCGGGACCGTGCTCTGCTGTACGAACGCATCAACCGGCGGGTGGACGCCATGCTCGAGGACGGCCTGATCGAGGAAGCCGGGCAGGTATACCGGTCGGGCGGGAGGACGGCGCTGCAGGCCATCGGCTATAAGGAGCTGTTTCCCTATTTTGAAGGCGGCTGCTCATTGGCCGAGGCGGTGCAGCGTCTCAAGATGGAAACCAGGCGGTACGCCAAACGGCAGATGACCTGGTTTAAACGGGAGCCTTGGGTTCACTGGCTCTATGTAGACGAGAAGAGGAATTTTCAGGAAGTGGAAGAGGAAGCGGTAAAATGGGTGGAAAAGCAGCGCTTCCTATGCTATAATAACGAACAAGTATAATTGCACCGAATAACCCTGCAAAGGACGGGAGGCGGGCTTACACGCAAATGGGAAAGGTGATACCGAAGATTTTGCTGGGCCTTGCCGCCCTGCTGCTGTGTGTATACATCGTGTTTCAGATCTATAATTCCAACAGCTCCAAGGTGGAAGTGGAAACCGCCCTTTCCATGCAGATGGAGGATACCGTGACGGTGGAAGGCATCGCCCTGCGGGAGGAAACGGTGCTCAGCTTTACCGGTACGGGCGAGATTTCCTATGCGGTGGAGGACGGAGGGCATGTCCCGGTGGACGGGACGGTGGCCTATGTCTACGACAGCGCCCAGGAGGCGCATGCGCGCTCCACGGCCGAGCGGCTTGAGCGGGAGATCGCGCAGCTCAAGGAGATTCAGACCACCACCGGCCAGGGCGCCGTTACGGTAGAAAACATCGATAAGCAGATTAAGGAGCGGCTTTTCTCTGTGATCGGTCAGGCGGACGGAGGGCAGTACTCCGCCTTGGAGGAGTCCAAAGAGCAGCTTTTGAACCTTCTCAACCGCCGGCAGCTGATTACGGGGAAGGTGGAGAACTTTAACGAGCGGATTTCCGCCCTGACTGCCGAGCTCAACGGGCTATCCTCCCAGGTTTCCGGCGAGGCGCAGACGATTACTACGCCGCAGGCGGGCTTCTTTTCCTCCGAGGTGGACGGCTATGAAAATCTGACGGACCTTTCCAGCCTCTCCTCCCTGACCACCTCACAGGCGTCGGAGCTCATCGCCACCCAGCGTACCGGCAATCCAGCCGGCGCCGTCGGCAAGATTACGAAGGACTCCGACTGGTATTATCTTTGCCTATTGCCGGAGGAGCGGGCGCAGACCCTTACGAGCGGCGACAGCCTGGTGATGCAGGTGCCCAATCTGACCACGGCGGAGATTCCGGTCACGGTCGTTTCCATCAGCCCGGCGGAAAACGGGCAGGCGGCGGTGGTGTTGCAGGCGAATATGATTTCCAAGGATCTGGCCACCTTCCGAAAACAGCCGGTGACGCTGCAATTTCGCACCATTTCCGGCCTGCGGGTGGATACCAGCGCCGTCCATTT
Source organism: uncultured Clostridia bacterium (assembly GCA_904420015.1). Lineage (GTDB taxonomy): Bacteria > Bacillota > Clostridia > Oscillospirales > Acutalibacteraceae > Solibaculum_A. Next base: position 10,259 of record CAJFTS010000004.1, on the reverse strand, counting down.
TGTGGACGGGAAGATGGGAGTCTATATTTTAGAGGGGATTACCGCCCATTTTGTCACCATTGACCCGGTCTACACAACCGATACCTATATGATTGTGCGCTCCGACGGCGGGGCCGGGACGCTGGAATTGTACGATGAGATTATTGTTTCCGGAAAGGAGCTTACCGATGGAAAGGTTGTCCAACGATGAACGCAACGAAATCTTTCGCCGGGTGGAGGAGAACATCCGGGTTTTAAAGGAAAAGGCGGGAGAAGCGGCGGTCAGGTCGGGACGGCGGCCGGAGGACATCACCATTTTGGCGGTGACCAAGACGGTGCCGGCGGAGATTATCAACCACGCCATCCATTGCGGGATGACCCACATCGGGGAAAACCGCGTGCAGGAGCTTTTGGAGAAATACGGCCAACTGGACCTGAGCGGCTGCAAGGCGCAGATTATTGGGACGCTGCAGACCAATAAGGTGCGTAAAATCATCGGACTGGTGGAGATGATCCAGTCGGTGGACAGCGGCCGCCTGGCGGCGGAGATCAACCGGGTCGGCGAGCAAAAGGGCGTCGTGACCGACTGCCTGGTGGAGGTCAACATCGGCCGGGAGGAGAACAAGGGGGGGATCGCCCCGGAGGCGCTCGACGAGCTGCTCGGCGAAATTGCACCGATGAAGGCGGTGCGGGTGCGGGGCCTGATGGCCATTCCCCCTATTTGTGAGACCGCTTCCCAGGTCCGCCGATATTTTTCGCAGATGACCCAACTGTTCCTTGACAGAAAGGGCAAAACATCCGATAATATTTCCATGGACTTTTTGTCCATGGGCATGTCGGCCGATTACGAGGAGGCGATCCTGGAGGGCGCCAACTATATCCGGCCGGGAACCGCCCTTTTTGGACATCGAACCTATCCGAAATTACGATAGAAATGCAGGAAACGACAGGAGGCAATCAGCATGGGATTCATGGACAAGTTTCGCAATATTATGGGCGCGCCGGAAGATGAGTACGACGACGAGTATGAGGATGATACCCCGGAGGATCTCGACGAGTTTGTCAGCAAGCCCGAGGAACCCCGCCATGAGGCGGTAAACGAGGCGAAGCGGGGCAACAAGGTGGTCAACATCCACGCTACCGCCCAGCTTCAGGTGGTGCTGGTCAAGCCCGAACGGTTTGACGACGCCTCCTCCATTGCCGATCATCTCAATTCCAAGCGCACGGTGGTGCTGAATCTGGAGGCGACCAACAAGGAGGTTGCCCGGCGCTTGATCGACTTTTTGAGCGGCGTGGCCTATGCCAACAACGGCCAGATTAAACGGGTTTCCACCAACACCTTTATCATTACCCCCTATAACGTGGGAATTATGGGCGACCTGCTTGACGAACTGGAGAGCAACGGCGTCTATTTCTAAAACACCCGGAAAGCGGGGGAGTTTTCGTTTGCGTAAAATGGAGAACGGCGGCACGGACGAACTGCTTTTGGCCCGTGTGACCGACGCGGCGCGGCTTTGTGCGAAACGGACAAGGCCGTGCTTTGTCGGCTTTTTGGATGAAAGACAGGCGGCGGTTGCGTTAGCGGCCCTTCGCCGCAATCATGAGGTACAAGCCCACCTGTTCGGCGGCTATGAAGGCGCCTTACGGGTGGTTCTTGGTATTTTTCCATGGGAAATATCCCCGAAGAAAGACGTATTTCCCGTTGTTCCCCTTACGGCGCGTTACCGTGTAAGGGACGTGCTGACCCACCGGGATTTTTTAGGGACCCTGATGGCCCTGGGCATCCGCAGGGAATGCGTAGGGGATATCCTGGTGGGGGAAGGGTCCTGTGTGTTCTTTTTGCTGCGGGAGATGGTCCCTTTTGTCCTCGGCCAGATCCAAAAGGTCGGAGGGGTAGGGATACAGCTGCTCGAAGGGCTGCCGGACGGGCTGCCGCAGGGAAAAGGGAGCAGGGAGCTGACCGATACCATCGCATCCCCCCGGCTCGACTCGGTGGTGGCGGCCTTGTGCCGGCTTTCCAGGGAGGAGGCGGCCCGCAGAATCACGGCGGGGCTTGTGGCGGTCAACCATCTGCCGGTTACGTCGGTGAGCGGGACGGTGAAGGAAGGGGACGTCCTTTCCGTGCGGGGGAGCGGCCGGTATCAAATTACGCAGATCGGCCCGCCCACCAAGAAGGGCCGTCTCCGGCTAAAGGCCGAGCAGCCGTTATAAGAGAGGATTACCGGATAGATTGAATATAAAAGGCAAGGGAGGAAGAGAACCATGCTTACCATTGCGCAGATTCGGGATTACGCCATTGGACGGTCCACCTTCGGCGGCTACAAGTCGGACGATGTGGACGTGTTTCGGGAAGAGGTTTTGGAAACCTGTGAAAAGCTGTTTAAGGACAACCAGGAGCTGATTCAAAAACTGCAGGTTCTGGCGGCCAAGATTGAAGAATATCGCAGCGAAAGCGATGAGATCCGTGAGATTATGGTATCCGCCAAAAAGACGGCGAAGGAAGTAGTGGATCAGGCGAATGCCGAGGCGGAGAAGATTACCGGCGAGGCTCAGGCCCAGGTGCAGGAGATTATGAAGCAGGCCAGCGTCCAGGCGGACGCGATCATTGGGGATACCAACCGCCAGATCGAGCGGGAAAAGGAACAGCTGGCAAACCTCCGGCAGGAGGTCAGCGGCTTTAAGGCGAGGCTGATTTCCATTTACCGGGAGCATATTGAGCTGATTTCCTCTCTGCCCGACGAGGAAGCGCCTCAGACGGAGGCGCAGGGCCAGCCGGACGCCCAGGAGGAGACGCCGGCCCAGGAGGAAGCGCCTAAGGCCGATCCCCACGATCCCGATGGGATGAAAAACGAATCCTATTAAGGGGAGAAGAATCTGTTTGCGCAGGAGGAGCGATCCCCGTCCTGCCATTGAATAAAGGAGCGAAAACCGAAATGCCTCAGGACTACAACAAGACCCTAAACCTGCCGAAAACCGACTTTTCCATGCGCGCCGGCCTTCCGAAGAAGGAGCCGGCGATGCTGGAAAGCTGGGAAGAGAGCAAGCGGTACGAAACGCTGATGAAGAAAAACGAGGGCAAGCCCCTCTTTATTCTCCACGACGGCCCTCCCTATGCCAACGGCGACATCCATTTGGGCACGGCGATGAACAAGACGCTCAAGGACATGATTGTACGCTATAAAAACATGGCGGGCTTTCAAGCGCCGTATGTCCCCGGCTGGGACACCCACGGCCTGCCCACCGAGCTCAAGGCGCGCAAAAAGGCGGGTGTGGAGAACTCCACCACCATTTCGCCGGTGGAGCTGCGCAAGATTTGCCGGGAGTTTGCTTTGGGGTACTTGGACGACCAGCGCAACCAGTTTAAGCGGCTGGGTGTCCTGGGCGAGTGGGACAATCCCTATATCACCCTGGTGCCGGAATACGAGGCCAAGCAGATCGAGCTGTTCGGCGAGATGGCGCTCAAGGGCTATATCTACAAGGGCTTAAAGCCGGTTTACTGGTGCCCGGACTGCGAGACGGCGCTGGCGGAGGCGGAGATCGAGTACGCAAACGATCCCTGCTATTCCATCTATGTGAAGTTTGCCGTCAAGGACGATAAGGGCAAGCTTGCCGCTCTGGGTGCCGACCCGGCGAAGGCCTCCGTCGTCATCTGGACCACCACCACCTGGACCATTCCAGCCAACGTGGCCATCTGCTTAGGGCCGGACTTTACCTATGCGGTGGTCAAGGCCGGGGATGAATACCTGGTGATGGCCGAGGCCCTCTATGAAAACGCCATGAAGGCGGCTGGGATCGAGAGCTACGAGGTGGTGGGGACCCTGCCGGGCAAGGAGCTCGAATATATCACCACCCAGCATCCCTTTTTGGACCGGGAATCCCTGGTCATCCTGGGCGACCACGTCACGCTGGAATCGGGCACCGGCTGCGTCCATACCGCCCCGGGCCACGGCGTGGAAGACTACGACGTGTGCAAGAAGAATTATCCCCAGCTTCCTATCGTCGTACCGGTGGACAGCAAGGGCCGCATGACCGAAGAGGCGGGCAAGCAATTCGCGGGGCTGACCACCGACGAGGCCAGCAAGGCCATCGCGGCGGAGCTTGAGCGCAGCGGCGCCCTCTTTGCCATGGAAAAAATCCACCACGATTACCCCCATTGCTGGCGGTGCAAGAAACCGGTGCTCTTCCGTGCCACCGAACAGTGGTTCTGCTCGGTGGAGCAGTTTAAGGAGCAGGCGGTGAAAGCCATTGAGGACGTCACCTGGACGCCCGCCTGGGGCCAGGACCGGATTACCTCTATGGTGCGCGACCGGGCCGACTGGTGTATCTCCCGGCAGCGCAAGTGGGGCGTGCCCATCCCGATCCTCTATTGCAAGGACTGCGGCAAGCCCATCGTTACCCGGGAAAGCATCGATCAGATCGCATCCGTATTCCGCAAGGAAGGCTCGGACAGCTGGTTTGTAAGGGACGCGGCGGATTTCCTGCCCGAGGGCTTTTCCTGCCCGGAATGCGGCTCGACCCATTTTGAAAAAGAAAAGGACATCATGGACGTCTGGTTTGATTCGGGCGTTTCTCATGCGGCGGTCTGCGACGCCAGGGACTATCTGCAGTGGCCGGCCGACCTTTACCTGGAAGGCGCGGACCAGTACCGCGGCTGGTTCCAGTCCTCCCTGCTGACCTCGGTTGCCTGGCGGGGCAAGGCGCCCTATAAGGCGGTGCTTACCCACGGCTGGGTGGTGGACGGCAAGGGGGAGAAGATGAGCAAATCCCTCGGCAACGGCATCCTGCCCTCCGAGATCATTGAAAAATACGGCGCGGATATCCTGCGGCTGTGGGTGGCTTCCTCCGACTATCAGGTGGACGTGCGCATCTCGCCGGATATCTTAAGCCAGCTTTCCGAGGCTTACCGGAAAATCCGCAACACCGCTCGGTTCATCCTTGGAAACCTGGGCGACTTTGATCCGGACAAGGACGCGGCGGCGGACAGCGCCCTCGAACCCATCGACCGCTGGGCGCTGATGCGGCTCGACGAGCTCATCGGCGTGGTGAAAAACGCCTACGATTCTTATGAATTCCACCGGATTTCCCATGCGGTGCAGAACTTCTGCGTCATCGACCTTTCGAACTTCTATCTCGATGTGATTAAAGACCGGCTCTATGTGGAGAAGGTGGACAGCCCCTCCCGCCGGGCGGCCCAGACGGTGATCTACCGGGTGCTCGACGCCATGACCCGGATGCTTACCCCGATTCTCGCCTTCACGGCGGAGGAGATCTGGCAGGCCATGCCCCACGACGCATCCGCCGACAAGGAGGCCGCCATCTTCAATGACTTCCCCAAGGTTTCCGGCCTTACCCACGACGAGGAATTCCTCTCCCGCTGGACGAGGATCCACGCCGTCCGGGAGGATGTGAAGAAGGCGCTGGAACTGGCGCGTAACGGCAAGGTGATCGGCGCGTCGCTGGAGGCAAAGGTAACCCTGACCTGTGACGGGGAGCTTTACGATTTCATCCGTTCGGTGGAACAGGAGCTCCCGGCGGTGTTTATCGTGTCCAAGGTGCAGGTGGAGAAGGGGACCGCCGGGGGCTTTAAGGGCGAAGAGGTGGACGGCCTGTTCGTTACGGTGGCAAAGGCGGACGGGGAAAAGTGCGAACGGTGCTGGACCTACGAGGAATCGGTGGGCAGCGATTCGCAGCATCCCACCCTGTGCGCCCGGTGCGCCGCTATCCTGAAAGCAGAATAAAATTGGGCCTGCGGTGCGCTGGGGAAATGGCTTCCCCGGTGCGCCGTGCCTGTGTTTATTACCCCCATAAGCGGGGAAAGGAGCGAGTCTATGCCCCTGATCGTAATTGCGGCGGTGGCGCTGCTGGTAGGCGCCGATCAGCTGATTAAGCTTTGGGCTTCCCAGTCGTTGGCGGCAGAGGGAAGCATCCCGGTCATCGACGGTGTGTTTGCGTTTTCCTATGTGGAAAACCGGGGCGCTGCCTTCGGCATTTTGCAGGACCAGCGCTGGATTTTTATTGTGCTCACCATCCTGGTGATTCTGGCGGCCATTTGGCTGCTCTTTTCCGGGCGGGTGAACCGGTGGATGGTGCGGATTCCCATTATTTTGGCCTTGGCCGGTGGAGTCGGCAACCTGATCGACCGGATTTTTCATGGCTATGTGGTGGATATGTTTTACTTTGAGCTGATTGATTTCGCCGTCTTTAACTTTGCGGACGTCTGTGTGGTGGTGGGCTGCATCTGGCTGGTCCTGTCCATCCTGTTTGTCCCCGACGCCATCCGGTGGCGCGGGAAGGCGGCGGACCGAGAGGGAGAGGACCGTGGAGAAGCACACTCTGATTCCCACTAAGGAAGAAGCGGGGGTAAGGCTGGATGTGTTCCTGGCCGGCCGCCTGCCCGGCATGACCCGTTCCGCCGCCCAAAGGCTGGCGGGGGACGGCCTTGTCACGGTGGGCGGGAAGGCGGCGGGCAAGAACCTGCGGATGCAGGAAGGGGCGCCGCTGGAGGTAACGGTGCCCGACCCGGTGGAGCTGTCCGCCCAGCCGCAGGACATCCCTCTCGACATTGTCTACGAGGACCATGACCTGCTGGTGGTCAATAAGCCCAAGGGGATGGTGGTGCATCCAGCCCCCGGCAACCCGGACGGCACCCTGGTCAACGCCCTGCTCTATCACTGCAAAGGGGAGCTCTCCGGTATCAATGGGGTGCTTCGTCCCGGTATCGTCCACCGCATTGACAAGGATACCAGCGGCCTTCTGATGGTGGCGAAAAACGACTTTGCCCATCAGGCTCTGGCCCTGCAAATCCAGGCCCACTCCTTTGTCCGCCGGTATGAGGCGGTGGTCTACGGCCGCGTCAAGGAGGAAGAGGGCACGGTATCCGCTCCCATTGGGCGGCATCCGGTGGAGCGCAAGCGGATGGCGGTGGTCAAGGGGGGCCGGGAAGCGGTCACCCATTTCCGGGTCCTGGCGCGTTATCAGGGTTTTACCCATCTGCGCCTGCAGCTGGAAACCGGCCGGACCCATCAAATCCGGGTGCATATGGCCTACCTGGGCCACCCGGTGGCGGGGGACCCGGTTTACGGCCCGAAGAAGGTGATCGAGCGGCTGCACGGCCAATGCCTGCATGCAAAGGTGCTGGGCTTTGTGCATCCGCGCACCGGGGAAGCCATGCAGTTTGAAAGCGAATTGCCCGCCTATTTCACCGATTTTTTACATACCCTGCCTCCCTTATGAGGAAGGGGGGAGCAATCCCGGCGCCTGCCTGAATTTTGCCGAGAGGCGGGCGGATGGATCCCGACAGCGCCGCCGGCGGCAGCGGCAAAGTGAACCGACCTATGCAAAAACCATTTGAAGGCTTTCTATTGGCGTCCGACCTGGACGGCACCCTTTTAAACGACCAGGGCCTTATTTCCCAGAAGAACATCGACGCGGTGCAGGAGTTTGTGGAGGGCGGCGGCCTTTTTACCATCGCCACCGGCCGCACGGTTACCTCCGCCCAGCAGTATGTGGAGCAGCTGGCGGTCAACGCCCCGGTGATCGTGACCAACGGCAGCCTGATGTACGATTACCGCACCCATACCATCCCCTGGGACGCGCCGCTGCCGGAGGAGGCGCGGGGCCTGGTGCGGGCGGTGCTCGACCACATGCCCCACGTGGGGGTGGAGATCAGCTCCGGGCGGGATCTATACGTGCTGCAGGCCAATGCCACCACCTATGAGCATCTCAAATACGAAAACATCGAGGCAGTTTTCTGCAAGATGGAGGAGCTGCCGCAGGTTTGGCACAAGGTGCTCTATGAGCTCCCGCCCGAGCGCCTCCAGGAGATCATTGATTTTTGCGAGACCATCCCCTACCAAGAGGTTCAGTATATGCGCTCGGCGAAGATTTTTTATGAGATGATCCCCAAAGGCGCGCACAAGGGCGCGGCCCTCCATGCGCTGGCGGCAAAACTGGGGATTCCCCTTGACAAAACCGTCGCAATCGGCGATTATTATAATGACTTGGGATTCATTAAAGCGGGCGGGATTGGGATTACTCCCCAAAACGCTCCCGATGAGATTAAGAAACTGGCCGACGTGGTGGTGTGCTCGAACAATGAGGGCGCGATTGCCGGCGCGGTCTCCTATCTCAGAGGGCTGTGCAGCCAAAGCGCGTAGAAGAAGGGAACGGCGCTTTGGCTTTGCTAAGAATGCCCGCTTTTTGAACGCTGCGGCGGGCCGGCGGCTTTCTTTGTCATCCTGATGCAACCGGATCACAAGGGAACCGGCGTTTTGCCGCATAGATATGATACAGGAGGAATGCGTAACCATGGACGATGCAAAAAAAAGACAGCTTGCCATTACGGCGACCCGCGTCCGGATGGGCATCCTGGAGGGCGTTTACAACGCCAAGTCCGGCCATCCCGGCGGCTCCCTTTCCATTGCCGACTACCTGACCTACCTCTATTTTGAGGAGATGAACGTCAACCCGAAGGATCCCAAATGGGCCGACCGGGATCGGTTTGTCCTTTCCAAGGGCCACTGTGCGCCGGCGCTCTACTCGGTGCTGGCCCATCGGGGCTATTTCCCGGTGGAGCACCTCTCCACTTTACGTAAGCTCAGCTCCAACCTCCAGGGCCACCCGGACATGAAGGGGACGCCGGGGGTGGATATGTCCTCCGGTTCCCTGGGCCAGGGGATTTCCGCCGCCGTGGGCATGGCGCTGGCCGGTAAGCTGGACAAGAAGGATTTCCGCGTCTATACGGTGCTGGGCGACGGCGAAATCCAGGAAGGCCAGGTCTGGGAGGCGTGCATGTTTGCCGCCGCCAAGAAGCTGGACAACCTGGTGGGCTATGTGGACAACAACAACCTCCAGATCGACGGCACGGTGGAGGAGGTCAACTCCCCCTACCCGATCCCGGAGAAATTCGCCGCCTTCGGCTGGCATGTCATCGAGATCGACGGCCACGACTTCGACCAGATGGAAAAGGCCCTGGCGGAGGCTAAGACCGTCAAGGGCAAGCCCACCATGATCGTGGCGAAGTCCGTCAAGGGCAAGGGCGTTTCTTATATGGAGAACAACGTCTCCTGGCACGGCTCCGCGCCCAAGCAGGAGCAGTACGACATTGGGATGAAAGAACTCGGCGACGCGCTCGCCGCATTGGAGGTGCAGGTCAATGGCTGATGTGGTGAAGAAGGCAACGCGCGACAGCTACGGCGCGGCCCTTGTGGAACTGGGTGCGAAAAACCCCAATTTGGTCGTTTTGGACGCAGACCTGGCCGCCGCCACCAAGACCGGCGGCTTCAAGAAGGCCTATCCCGACCGCTTTTTTGACTGCGGCATCGCGGAAGGCAATATGATCTCCCTGGCAGCGGGCCTGACCGCCGCCGGCAAGCTGGTGTTCGCCAGCTCCTTTGCGATGTTCGCCGCCGGCCGCGCCTTTGAGCAGGTGCGAAACGCCGTAGGCTACACCCACCTGCCGGTGAAGATCGGCGCGACCCATGCGGGCCTGTCGGTGGGCGAGGACGGCGCGACTCATCAGTGCTGTGAGGACATCGGCCTGATGCGCACCATCCCCGGCATGACCATCATCAACCCCGCCGACGACGTGGAAGCCCGCAAGGCGGTCTTTGCCGCGGCGGAGTTTGACGGCCCGGTTTACATGCGCTTCGGCCGCTTGGCGGTGCCGACCCTGTTTGACGAAAGCTATGATTTCCAGATCGGCAAGGGCGTGCAGCTGGCCGAGGGCAACGACGTGACCATCATCGCCACCGGCCTGATGGTGGGCGAAGCCATCAAGGCCCGGGAAATCCTGAAAAACGAGGGGATTTCCGCCCGCCTGATCAACATCCACACCATCAAGCCCATCGATAAGGAGATCATCGTCAAGGCGGCCCGGGAAACCGGCGCCATCGTCACCACCGAGGAGCACAACATCATCGGCGGCCTCGGCAGCGCGGTGTGCGAGGTGCTTGCGGAGGTCTGCCCGACCCCGGTCATCCGCAACGGCGTGGAGGATACCTTTGGCAAGTCTGCTCCGGCGCTGGAGGTGCTCGAATACTTCGGCCTGACGGCCCAGAAGATCGCCGCCCAGGCGAAGCAGGCCATTGCCATGAAAAAATAAGGATATCCCTCAATAGGGAAGAAAGGTCCGGCGTTATAGCCGGGCCTTTTTGATGGAGATGGAAAGGAAAAAGGGCTATGTGAATATTATTCACATAGCCCGAAAGGCCAGCCCGAAAGGCCAGCCCGAAAGGCCAGCCCGAAAGGCCAGCCCGAAAGGCCAGCCCGAAAGGCCAGCC
>CAJFTS010000003.1 GCA_904420015.1 uncultured Clostridia bacterium | reverse complement strand
TGCCGGGCCCTTCCCTCTGCCCGGCACATCCTCTCGTCTCTCGGGCCGGTCATAGCCAAGGCCGCTCTGCCGGCACGGCACTTTAGACGCCCCCCTTTTCCCGATCCGCGTTTTGCGCAAAAAAGGCCCGGTTCCTTACGGAACCGGGCCTTTTTCCTTCGGCATAAGCCGTTTTTTATTTCATGCCGCTGTTTTCCTTGACCATAACGTCATGAGCGCCGCCCTCCACAATGGAGGTGGCGGAGACCAGCGTAATCTTCGCGTTCTTTTGCAGCTGGGGGATGGTGATGGCGCCGCAGTTGCACATGGTGGATTTCACCTTGCCCAGCGTCACCCGCACATTGTCCCGCAGGGAACCGGCGTAGGGCACATAGGAATCCACACCCTCCTCAAAGGAAAGCTTCTGCGCGCCGCCCAAGTCGTACCGCTGCCAATTGCGCGCGCGGTTGGAGCCCTCGCCCCAGTATTCCTTGACGTAATTGCCGTTGATATTGAGCTTGTTGGTGGGGCTTTCGTCAAACCGGGCAAAATACCGGCCCAGCATAATGAAGTCCGCCCCCATTGCCAGCGCCAGGGTGATGTGGTAATCGTAAACAATGCCGCCGTCCGAGCAGATGGGCACGTAAATACCGGTGGCCTCAAAGTATTCGTCCCGCGCCTTGGCCACTTCGATGAGCGCGGTGGCCTGGCCCCGGCCGATTCCCTTTTGTTCGCGGGTGATGCAGATGGAGCCGCCGCCGATGCCGACCTTAACAAAGTCCGCCCCGGCCTTGGCCAGATACAAAAACCCTTCCTTATCCACCACGTTGCCGGCCCCCACCTTAACGGTGTCGCCGTATTTTTCCCGAACAAAGTCGATGGTGATCTTCTGCCACTCGGTAAAGCCTTCCGACGAATCGATGCACAGCACGTCCGCCCCCGCCTCTACCAGCGCGGGAACCCGCTTGGCATAGTCGCGGGTATTGATGCCCGCGCCCACCATATACCGCTTTCTCTCGTCGAGCATTTCCTCCGGGTTTTCCTTATGAGAGGCATAGTCCTTGCGGAAAACCAGATAAAGCAGATGCTTGTCCTTATCGATAATGGGCAGGGTGTTGAGCTTGTTCTCCCAGATGATGTCGTTGGCTTCCTTGAGGGTGGTCCCCTCCTCGGCGTAGATCAGGGAGGCGAAGGGAGTCATAAACGCGCTGACCGGCGTATCGGTGGACATACGGCTGACCCGGTAATCGCGGCTGGTAACCACGCCAAGCAGGGTGCCGTGAGCGGTGCCGTCGTCGGTGACCGCTACCGTGGAATGGCCGGTGCGCTCCTTGAGATCCAGCACATCCTGGAGCGTCTGGTCGGGGCGGATGTTGGAATCGCTCTCCACAAAGCCGGCCTTGTAGCTCTTGACCCGGCTGACCATGGCCGCCTGGCTTTCAATGGACTGGGAGCAGTAGATAAAGGACAGGCCGCCTTCGGTGGCGAGCGCCACCCCCATCTTATCGTCGGAAACCGACTGCATCACCGCGGACACCAGCGGGATGTTCAGCGTCAGCGGGGGCTCCTCCCCTCTGGAAAACTTGGCAAGCGGGGTTTTCAGGCTGACGTTCTGGGGCACGCATTCGTGGGAAGAATACCCGGGTACCAGCAGGTACTCGCTGAAGGTGTGGGACGGTTCGCTGAAATAATACGCCATATCTGCTCTCCTCCTATGCACGTCTCGGTAAGGTTTTACGTTTGGGCTGCGTTTAAAAGGAGCCGCCTAATTGGAGCAAAACCAAGCGGAAATCCCGTTTTTCCGCTTCCATTAGGCGGCACATTATAACTTTACATTTTACACTGATTTCCCCAAAAGTCAACCGGATTCCCCTTCCTTGTGATGCCAAAAAAACGCCGCATTTTCAGGGGGAAATACAGCAAAATACCGTACCCTTCCTTCGGCTACCGGTCTTTGCATTCCTCTTTCTCTGTCTCCATGTATAGAAAAAGGAAGGGAAGTTCCCGCCTTCCCTTCCTTTTGTCACTGCACCGCCATAAGCCGGTCCTTCTGGCGGCAGAAATACCAAGCAGCCCAGCCGAATACCGCCGCGAGCAAAACTCCCAGCCCGAAGCGCACCCAAGCATATACCGTATCCAGGCCGGTTCCCGCCAGCACAATCGCCGAACACAGTTCATACGCCCCATTCGCCAGGAGGGTCAGCAGCGTCAGCACAAACGGCTCCCTCTTTTTCCACCGGTACAGGAAAAAATTCAATATCATCAACAGGCCCACCGCCAGCATCACCGCCGACACAATACAGGGATTGACCAATCCACTGAGGAGGACGGCACGTTCTACGGTCAACCCGCCAATGGAGGAGATGGACAGGATAATCCCCCACACGAGGATTCCCCAAAAGAACCTTTTCACTTCCATCCCCTCCATATATTGGTTGCTGTATGGACAAGTATAGCAATTTTCTTATTAAAAGTCAATAAAGAAACCGACATATAATTACAAGAAATTAGAACACTTGGATCAATCCGGCTCGATTAAGTCATACACCCGGTCGTAATCCTTGGTCTCCTCGTTATACTGCACGGCGCATTTATTCTTTTGCAACAGCTCGATGAGCTCATACACATCAATCCAGATCTGGTTGTCACCGTCCTTCTGGCTTTCGTCAAAGATCAGCTGAAGGCCGAAGTGGAGATGGGGGGTATTGATGTTGTTGACATTTTCCTTGGAGCTGTAGCCGGTCATCCCCAAATAGCCGATGACGTCCCCAGCGTTGACCCGATCCCCTTCCCCGATGGTATAATGAAAGGGATGATCCCGCCGCAGGTGGGCGTAATAATAGTACCGCTTTCCGTCCAGCGAGCGGATTCCCACCCTCCAGCCGCCGTACTGGTTCCAGCCCAATGCCTCCACCACGCCGCTTTCCACCGCTATGATGGGGGTGCCTACGCTTCCCATCAGGTCGTTGCCCAAATGCTTGCGCCGGTACCCGTAGGAACGGGAGGCGCCGAAATCGTCATAGTGGGAAAAAGAATAGCCCCCGGCAATGGGGGAATAGGCTTTCAGGCCGTACCGCTGCTGCACGATCTTCTGCCCCTCGTTCTCCGGGTCCTCCGTTTCAACGGTATATTCCCCGACGAATCCCTCCAGAATCGCCGTATACGCCTCCAAATAATAAGCGTAATAGGGCATCCCATTCGTAATATCTTCCATCTTTTCTCCGCTTTGTATTCGCTGTGCCACCGCATCCAGGTCTTTGGAGGCGGATTTGGGCAGGTTTCCGTAGTTTTTTGCCGAGGTATAGGCCAGCAGCTCAATCCAGTTGAGGTGGGGCTCCTTGCCGTAGCTGTCCAAATCGTAGGACAGCGCCTGGCTCATAATGGAAGCCGTCAGGTTAAAATCCACCCATTTGATGTACGATTTGGTCTCTCCGTTTTCCTCCGCCACCGTCTGGTACAGCTCCTCCTTGGAAAAGACGGCAACCGCCCCCGATACGCAGATGACCGCCAGCAGGACCGCCACCACCACCAACGCAATCCATTTGCGCTTGACAATAAAAAACATTCCCATCACCCTTACATGCTTATGCGGGCAATGGGAACGTTATACACTTCTATCCCGGCAGAGACGTCAGCGAAGAAGGCCGTCTCCCTCCGGCGTCCTGCAAAGGAAATCCGCCACCGCCAGGTCATAGGGGGTGGTAATTTTGAAATTGCACTGTTCTCCCAGCACTATCTTTACCGGCAGGCCCTTGAGCCGGTAAATCTTCGACGCGTCGGTGAGGGTCTTTGCCTCCTGCTCGGTCAAGGAGCGGCAGACCCGGACAAAGGGCCGGATTAGAAAGCTCTGAGGGGTCTGCACCTGATACATCCGATCCCGGGGCGGAATGGTGTCGAGGTACGCCCCTTCCCCGGTGGCGATGGTGTCGATGGCGGGGAGCATGGTGTTGGCCGCCCCCGCCTCTTGGGCAAACCGAATGTTTTCCTCAATTATCCGCTCGCTGACAAAAGGGCGGACCGCGTCATGCGAAACGAGGATATCCTCCTCGTGAAGCCCGAACGCCTCCTCTATGTAACCGCAAACCCGCAAAAGGGAGTCGTTGCGGTCCCTGCCGCCCGCCACCACCAAAGCCTTTGCCTGGGGCAGATGCTGTTTGAGAAGGGCCTCGGTGTAAGCGCGCCACCTTTCCGGCACCGCCACCAAGATCCGATCGATGCCGGGCGCCAGCAGAAAGCGCTCCACCGTATGAACCAGGATGGGACGGCCGCCGATGGGCAGAAACTGCTTGGGGCGCTCGGTATTCCCCATCCGCTCCCCCCGGCCTCCCGCCAGAATGCCCGCATAAACCAACACGGTCCCCCCTTTCGCAGCCGGTTCGCCGCACCGACGGCTTGCGCGGCCGTCGGTACGGCGTCATTGTCAAAAACGGCCTTACAGGTCCATCTGCTCCATAACCTTATATTCGTCCGCAAACCGCACGTATTCCTCGGCGTTTGCCCGCATCCCCTGCTTCTCCTCCTCGGTCAGCGCCCGCACCGGCTGCGCCGGGCTGCCCAGCGCCACAAAGCCGTCGGGGATCTGTTTATGCCCGGTCACCAGCGCACCGGCGCCGACCATCGCCTCAGTTCCGATCACCGCCCCGTCGAGCAGGATGCTCCCCATGCCGATGAGGGCCCCGTCCCGGATGGTACAGGAATGAAGGATGGCGCCGTGGCCCACCGTAACCCCGTCCCCAATCATCAGATCCTCCTCATGGCCGCAATGCAGGATGCAGCCGTCCTGCAGGTTGGTGCGGTTGCCCACCACGATGCGGCGGCAGTCCCCCCGGATGACGCAGTTGGGGCCCACATAGACGTTGTCGCCGATGACCACGTCCCCGATGATCTGGGCGCTTTGGGCCACATAAGCAGCGGGAGAAATCTGAGGATGCTTGTCCTGAAAGGATACAATCATGAAATCCGCTTCCCTTCCGCCTGTTTTTTCCACAGGCTTTCCATTTGTATTATAGCAGGCTTTCCTGCCTGCCGCAATCTTCACCAGAAGTATTTTCCGAATACACGGAAAAAATGCAGCAAATCTCTTGACAAACGGACGCCGGATGTCTATAATTATCCATGCTGTCTGAAAAATGCGATGCGGAATTGTGTAATGGTAGCACGGCAGACTCTGACTCTGTTTGTGAGGGTTCGAATCCTTCTTCCGCAGCCAGTGTGACGCTGAATCCAATTTGTTTTGGGTTCAGCGTTATTTTTTTATCTTCTGAGACACGGTAACATAGAGTGCGTCTCGTTCCTTCGCCACCCCCGCCGCCGTAAGCAATTGTTTGCGGCGGCTTTTTCCATTGTATCGAACGCCGCACCGCGTCCATACCGCTGTATCTCCTTTTTGGAGAAAGGGAAGCCCGGCTCATCTCTGCCCCCGGCAGGAAATCCCCTCGCGGCGGCTGCCTTCGCTTAAAAATCCCATCCGCGCCCCATTGGGACACACGGATGGTGGGCGCTTCGTTTCCCGCTCCTCCTCCCTTGCAGCCGGCGGACGGGGCGCGACACAGCGCTGCCCGAATGGGGACGCCGGTAACCCTGCCGCCGCTCCCGCCCTGCGGCAGGGGGCTTAGACGCCCGCCGCACCGACGGTTGGCCTATACCCGCCGGAAGGGCCGCGCTGGGCCGGGTGAGCCGCCACAGGCGCCGCCCGTCTCCCGCCCGGCGGCAGGGGGCTTAGGCACGCCCGCCACACCGACGGTTGGCCTATACCCGCTGGAAGGGCCGCGCTGGGCCGGGTAAGCCGCCACAGGCGCCGTCCGTCTCCCGCCCGGCGGCAGGGGGCTTAGGCACGCCCGCCGCACGAACGCTTGGCCTATACCCGCTGGAAGGGCCGCGCTGGGCCAAGTGAGCCGCCGCAGGCGCCGCCCGTCTCCCCCGTAGACACGCCGGAGAAGGCAGCCTGCCGCTTTCCCGGTTCCTTTTGAAAGGCCGGGCGGACCGGGCCCTCTTTTAAGAAGCGGCGGCCGGACACGGTTGCGGATCCATCCTATCCGCAGCCGGTTTCCCCCGGCGGAATCCATTTTTGGAATGGCTTTACATACAGGGGAAACCCGCGCAATTTTTTAGGAACTTATACAAAAATAATCCGCCGCGTTTGGCGGAAAATCCGGAATTGTGAGAAATTACAACAAAATCCCACCTTCATCTGCTTTACAAAATCCGCTGTACCCTTTATAATGTAGAATGTGTTTTTAGGGGCACTTTACCGATAACAAAGGCGGCATGGGTACGCACTGCCTACGATGGGGGTTCGCACATGAACAGCAGCTTTCCCAGAATAATGACCTTGCTTCGTAAGGAACGCGGCATCAGCCAGAAGGCCGCCTCGCAGGGGTTGGGGATCTCCCAGGCCCTGCTTTCGCACTACGAGAAGGGAATCCGCGAATGCGGGCTGGATTTTCTGGTCCGGGCGGCGGATTTTTATCACGTTTCCTGCGACTACCTGCTCGGACGTACACCCGACCGCAACGGCGCGCAGCTGACGGTGGAAGATATCCCGGAGCCGGATGCGGCGGGAAAAGAAAACGTGTTCCGCGGCAGCGTCCTTCCCACCCTCAACAAGAAGCTGATCGCCAATTCCCTGAACATTGTCTACGACAAGCTGCAAGTCTGCAACAACAAGGGGCTGACGACTGAGGTCTCCGCTTTTTTTATGCTTTCGGTCTACCGGATGCTGCGGATCCTGTACGGCGCGAATCCCAAAAATCCACAGAGCACCTTTGCGGTCCCGCCGCAGCTGGCACGGGGGACGGCCACGGCCGAAATGCAGCTGGCGGAGGCAAACGCCCAATGCATTGCGGAGGGGCTGGACCTCAATGGAATGGAGGGGCTGAACGATCCGGCGCTGCTGGCTATGACGCCCGAACAGCTGCTCAAGGATTATCCTCTCTTTGCCTCTTCTTTGATGAACCTCATTCAAAATGCGGAAAACCGCATGGGCTATCACAAAAAGCCCGCTTCCAAATAACGGCGTTTGGCGGCTTACACGCCGGAGAGAAATCTCCGGTCTGTGTAAGCCGCTTTCTTGTTTTGAGACGGAAAAACAAATATTTCTGTAAAATGTGAAAAAAAGGATTGCACCGGGGCGTTTTTATGCTATAATTGTGTCCTGCGCCATTTTTTTCCAATCAGCGAAATAGCTAATTATTACGTTAACAACTCGGCTATTTGTGCAGATTCTATAGAACTTATTTGTTATTTTCCACACAGATTATGCGAATATTACCATAAACCCCTTGAAAACTGGAAAAAAAGTTGGTAAAATAAACGTACGGTAGTATGGAATGGAGGGATATCCCATGCCAGAGAAACAGCTTCTTGATTGTTCGGCGCCCCTGGCTTTGTTTCACCAGGGGAAAAACCATAAAGCCTATGCGTTTTTAGGCGCGCATCTTTTTTCGGAGGGAAAACAGACCAAGGCGGTGTTCCGCACTTGGGCCCCCAACGCAGTCTCCGTCAGCGTAGTGGGCACCTTCAACGATTGGGATACGCAGGCAAACCCCATGCGCCGCATTTCCGACGGCGGCGTCTGGGAGACAGTGATTGCCGATGTCGCCCAGTACGACATCTATAAGTACGCCATTGAGACCCGGGACGAAGAGGTGGTCTTAAAAACCGATCCCTATGGGTATCATACCGAAACCGCCCCCGACAACGCTTCCCGCCTTTACGACCTGGAGGGATACCGGTGGGGAGATGCTTCCTGGCTGCAAGCCAAGGCAAAGAAGAATATTTACGAGAGTCCGGTTAATATCTATGAAGTACACGCCGGCTCCTGGAAACAGTATCCGGACGGAAAGCCCTTTTCTTATGAAAAGCTGGGAGACGAGCTGATCCCCTATGTGCTGGAGATGGGATACACCCATATCGAGCTGCTGCCCCTGACCGAATACCCCTACGACGGCTCCTGGGGCTACCAGGTGACCGGGTATTTTGCCCCCACCTCCCGCTACGGCACGCCTAAGGATCTGATGAAATTCATCGACCGCTGCCACCAAGCGGGGATTGGGGTCATCATGGACTGGGTTCCCGCCCACTTCCCGCGGGACGGGCACGGCCTGTTCCGGTTTGACGGCACCCATTGCTACGAATACGCCGACCCGCGCAAGGGGGAGCATAAGGAATGGGGCACCTGTGTGTTCGACTACGGGCGCAACGAGGTGATCTCCTTCCTGATCTCCTCGGCCATGTTCTGGCTGGACAAGTATCATATCGACGGCATTCGGGTTGACGCGGTGGCGTCGATGCTCTACCTTGACTACAACCGCCGGGACGGGGAATGGATCGCCAACCAATACGGCGGCAAGGAGAACCTGGAAGCGGTGGCGTTTTTAAAGCACTTAAACGAGGCGGCGTTTGCCGAATTCCCCGACGTGATGATGATTGCGGAGGAATCGACCGCCTGGCCGCTGGTGTCCAAGCCCACCTATATGGGAGGGCTGGGCTTCAATTTCAAGTGGAATATGGGCTGGATGAACGACATGCTGCGGTATATGTCCACCGATCCCTATTTCCGCCGGCATAACCACGACGCGCTGACCTTCTCGTTTTTCTACGCCTTTTCGGAAAACTATGTCTTGCCGATCTCCCACGACGAGGTGGTTCACGGCAAATGCTCCCTCATCGGGAAGATGCCTGGGGAGTACGAGCAGAAGTTTGCCGGCGTGCGGGCGTTTTTGGCCTTTATGATGGCCCATCCGGGCAAGAAGCTCCTCTTTATGGGGCAGGAATTCGGCCAGTTCAACGAATGGGACTACCACAAGGGGCTTGACTGGATGCTTTTGGATTATCCCCAGCACAAAAAGCTGCAAGCCTTTACAAAGGCCCTCAATGAATTTTACCGGGCCCATCCCCAGCTGTGGCAGATCGATTATTCCTGGGAGGGCTTTTCCTGGATTTCCAACGACGACAACCGCAATTCGGTCATCAGCTTTCGGCGGATGGACAAGGACGGCGGCGAGCTGATCGCGGTCTGCAACTTCCTTCCCATTGCCCATGACGATTATCGTATCGGCGCGCCCTACTATGGGGAATACGCTGAGATTTTCAACTCCGACGACAAAAGGTTCGGAGGCGGCGGGATGCACAACCCCACCGTCATAAAGGCGGATGCGGATACCCCTATGCACGGCTTTGAGCAATCCATCAAACTGGTGTTGCCCCCCATGTCGGTCCTTTACCTGCGGTGCACCCGTAAGCTCAAAAAGCCGGTCAAACCGGTTAAACAGGCGGTCCTTCCCAAGAAGGCGGCTGTTCCTACTCTTGTAAAAAAGGTCAAAAAGGAGGAATAAATCCTATGTTTCGCAAGCAGGAATGTGTAGCAATGCTGCTGGCGGGAGGGCAGGGCAGCCGTCTGGGCGTTCTGACCAAGAATTTGGCAAAGCCCGCGGTTCCTTATGGCGGCAAATACCGTATCATCGACTTTCCCCTTTCCAACTGCGTCAACTCCGGGATTGAGACGGTGGGGGTTCTCACCCAATACCAGCCCATGGTGCTCAACGAGTACCTCGGCACCGGACAGCCCTGGGACCTGGATACCATGCACGGCGGCGTGCATGTTCTCCCCCCTTATCAGCGCAGCCGCGGCGGCGACTGGTACAAGGGAACGGCCAACGCCATCTATCAGAACATCCCGTTTATTGAGCGGTACGATCCCGATTACGTACTGGTGCTTTCCGGCGACCATATTTACAAGATGGACTACTCCAAGATGATCGCCGAGCATCAGAAAAACAACGCCGACTGCACCATTGCGGTGCTGGAGGTCCCTATGGAGGAGGCCTCCCGCTTCGGGATCCTCAACACCAATCCCGACAACTCCATCTACGAATTCGACGAGAAGCCCAAGGTGCCCAAGAGCAACCTGGCCTCCATGGGTATTTATGTCTTTAATTGGGAAAAGCTGCGCCGGTATCTGGAGGCGGACGAGGCGGATAAGAAATCGGCTAACGACTTCGGCAAGAACGTCCTGCCGGCCATGCTGGCGGACGGGCAGCGGATGTTCGCCTACCGGTTTGAGGGCTACTGGAAGGACGTGGGCACCATCGACAGCCTTTGGGAGGCCAACATGGATCTGTTAAACCCCAAGGTGGATCTGGACCTGGGCGACCCCGCCTGGCGCATCTATGCGCGCACACCGGTACTGCCGCCCCACTACATTGGGGAAAACGCCGCGGTACAGAATTCCATGATTACCGAAGGCGCCAACGTCTATGGAACGGTGGACTTTTCGGTGCTGTTCGCGGACACGGTGATTGAGGAGGGCGCGGTGGTCCGCGACTCCATCATCATGCCAGGCGCTAAGATCAAGAAGGGCGCGGTGGTACAGTACGCGATAATCGGGGAGGATACGGTGGTCGAGGAAAACGTGGTCTTCGGCGAACGGCCGGAGGAAGCGGAAAATCTGGAAGCCTGGGGTGTGGCGGTCGCCGGCGCGGATCTGGTCATCGGCGCGGGCGCAAAGGTGCCGGCCAAGGCCATGGTGGAAAAAGACGTGAAGGGGGCGGCGAAATGAGAGGCAACAATGTACTGGGCATTATCTTTTCCAACATGCACGACGAATACCTCAAGGAGCTGACCGCGGTGCGCACCCTCGGCTCCATCCCCTTCGGCGGCCGATACCGGCTGATCGACTTCGCCCTTTCCAACATGGTCAACTCCGGCATTACCAAGGTGGGCGTCATCACCAAATCCAATTACCAATCCCTAATGGACCATGTGGGATCCGGCAAGGCGTGGGACCTTTCGAGGAAGCGCCAGGGACTGTACATACTCCCGCCCTTCGGCCAGGGCAACGAAATCTACAACGACCGTATCCAGGCGCTGGAGGGGATTATGCCCTTCCTCAACCATTCCAATGAGGAATACGTACTGCTGACCGACTGCGACCTGGTGCTCAACTTTGATATCGACGCCATGGTGGAGGCCCACATCCAATCGGGCGCGGACATTACCATCGCCTACAAGTACGGCGTAAAGCCGGAACGGCGGGACGATGTGATCGTCATGGACTTAGATGAGAACAACCGCGTCACCAACATTGAAATTGACCCGCAGCGTACCGACGACTGCTGCTTTGGGCTGAACATTTATCTGATGCGCCGGGATTTCCTGAAAATGGCTATTTCCTCCGCCCGCAGCAAAAGCGCCACCAGCTTTGTGCGGGACGTGATCCAGTCGCGGGTTCTGAAAAACCGCATCTTCGGCTATCGGGTGCTGGAGCATGCCAGCGTGGTAGACTCCATCGCCAGCTACTTTGCCGCGAATATGGAGCTTCTCAAGCCGGATGTGCGCGACGAGCTCTTTGAGCGCAGCCGCCCCATTTACACCAAGGTGCGCGACGATATGCCCACCCGGTACGGCCTGGGCTCGTCGGTCAAAAACAGCCTGATTGCCGACGGCTGCATCATCGAGGGCGAGGTGGAGAATTCCATCTTGTTCCGCGGGGTGCATGTGGGCAAGGGCTGCAAGGTGAAGAACTGCATCATCGGTCAAAATTCCGTGCTGGGGGTCAACTCCCAGATTGCCTATGTCATTACCGATAAGGACGTCATCCTCAAGGGCGGGCGGACCCTGATGGGCTTTGAAACCTATCCGGTATTCATCGGCAAGGAGGCCGTGGTTTGACCGGGCCGCTGGGCGGCAAACGTCAAGAAGGAAGGGAGCCGAGCTTTCGATGAAAGTGTTGTTTGTTACAAGTGAGGCGCTGCCCTTTGCAGCGTCGGGAGGCCTGGGCGATGTGGCGGGTTCTCTGCCGCAGGCCATCCGCGCCCGGTTGGTGGGCTGTCGGATCGTCATGCCGTTGTACGAGGAGGTGCCCCAGGCGCTGCGGGAAAATATGAAGTTTCTTACCAGCATCTCGGTGCCGGTCGCCTGGCGGCGGCAGTACTGCGGGATCTTTGAAGCAAAATACGGCGGGGTGATCTATTACCTGCTGGACAACCAGTATTATTTTAAGCGCCAGGGGCTTTACGGCCACTACGACGACGCGGAGCGGTTTGCCTTTTTGTCCCGGGCCGCCATTGAGATCATTCCAGCCATCGACTTTAAGCCGGACGTGATCCACTCCAACGACTGGCAGACGGCACTGACCCCCATCTACTATAAGCTGTTCTACCAGGACCGCCCGGAATTTTCCGGCATAAAGACGGTCTTTACCATCCACAACATTCAGTACCAGGGCAAGTATGGGATGGAGCTGTTGGAGGACGTGTGCGGCCTGCCGAAAAACACGGCGCACATCGTCGAATACGAGAAATGCGTCAATTTCATGAAGGGCGCCATCGAAATGGCGGACGCGGTCACCACCGTCAGCCCGTCCTACTCCCAGGAAATTCTCGATCCCTGGTTCTCCCATGGTCTCGACCCCATTTTGGCTAAGAATTCCTATAAGCTGTCCGGCATTTTAAACGGCATTGACGTGGACAATTATAACCCTGCTACCGATAATCAGATTTATGCGAATTTCACCGCCGACAACCTGTCCGGCAAGGCGGAGAACAAGAAGATGCTGCAGGAGCGGATGGGGCTTCCCACAAACCCAGACATCCCGATTCTCAGCATGGTCACCCGCCTGGTGGCGCACAAAGGGCTGGATCTGGTTAAATACATCCTCGATGAGCTGCTGGGAGCGGAGGATATCCAAATGGTGGTGCTCGGCTCGGGCGACTGGACCTATGAGAGCTTTTTTAAAGAGATGCAGGCGAAATACCCGGGTAAGCTGTCGGTGGCCATCGGCTTTATTCCGGAGCTCTCCCGGAAAATCTACGCCGGGTCCGATCTGTTTTTGATGCCGTCGAAGAGCGAGCCCTGCGGCCTGTCCCAGATGATCGCCCTGCGTTACGGGACGATTCCCATTGTCCGGGAAACCGGCGGGCTGCGCGACAGCATCCACGACTCAGGCGACATGCAGGGCAACGGCTTTACTTTCAAAAGCTACAACGCCCATGATATGCTCGGCGCCATCCGCCGCGCCATCCACGGCTATTACGACCGGGACAGCTGGAAGGTCTTGGTCAAGCGCGCAATGGAATGCGACAACAGCTGGGGCAAATCCGCCAATGAGTACATCCGGCTGTATAAATCCTTGGCCCAGCACGATTGATTTCCATAACGGAAAAACACCCCGGAGAGGACTGCTTCAGCCGTCCCTCTCCGGGGTTTCTTTTGCTTATAATAACCTTCCTTTTATGCGCCAGCGCCTCCGGGAATCGGCCGCGTCCGTTTCTTTTCGGTTACGGGGCGGCTCCTTCCCATACTTTATCCACGGGCATCCTTTTTCACTGCTTATCCATGTGTTTAAAGCCTTCTCCTATGATTTCCCCCACATCGGACACCACGATAAATGCATCCGGGTCGGCGCTCTTAATCACCGCCCGGATTTGGAACACTTCCTGCCGTCGTACCGCGCACAGGAGTACCTCCTTGTCCTCTCCCGTATAGGCGCCCTTTGCCTTGAGCACCGTCACCCCTCTTTCCACGTCGTGAAGGATACGGGCGGCAATGGTGTCGTTGCGGTCGGAGACAATGAGCATCATCTTCCCGGTATCCGCACCGTAGAGGACGCCGTCAATCAAGCGGCTGCTGATAAAGAGCATAATCACGGCGTAAAGGCCGCTCTCCATGGTGCCGTATACCACCGTAGCCGCCAAAATGATTACCAGGTCCACCGCCATAATGAGCTTTCCCATCGGGACATGGGGGAACTTCAAGGACAGCAGCTTCGCGCCCAGGTCGCTGCCGCCGGTAGTGGCGCCCCGCAGGTAAACAAGCCCTAAACCCAGCCCGGACAAAAATCCCCCATATAGGGCCGCCAACAGCGTATCCCCCTGGTACTGGGGAAGAAAGGGAGCCAAACCGTCGATGAAGGCGGAGGTCAGAATGGTGGCGGCCACCGTCCGGGCAAGGAAGCGCCAGCCGAGAAACCGCCAGCCCAAAAGAAAAAGAGGAAGGTTGATGAGCAGGATCGCGGTTCCGATGGGTAAGCCGGTCAGATAGTTGAAGATGGTGGCAAGACCGGTTGCGCCTCCGGGAGCAATGGCGTTGGGGGCGGAGAAGGTGTCGATGGCAACGGCAAACAAGGCGCTTCCGCCCAGAAAGGCAGCCGCGTCGATGGTATATTCTTTAATTCGGTTCTTTTTCATCGGAAACGCTCCTTTGCGAATCCTTTGCCCCAAAAGGGCCGGATTCCTTCTTGGATAGTGTTTCGCAAAATTCAAGAAATCATACGGTATCTTGGCCGATACCGCTCGCTTGCCACCGATTCCGCCCGCCTTCCCCTATGCGTCCCAACGCCGCCTTTCTTTTTCCCATAAGCCGTCCTCCTTAAACCACCTGCCGCATTCCGGCATTGACCGTTTCAGCGATACCGACACCGACATATGGATTAGATTCGGCATCGCATGCGCTACTTTGATTTCTATATGCTTGTATTCACATAACACCCGCCGCATTACCCCTTGTCTTTCTGCGATTTCCCATATACCGCTTCCCTGTGGGATTTCGGGCAGATTACCCTGTGGTATTGACATACCCATTTTGTGCGGCAAGCATTTCCCGTCCATTTGCGCTGGCCTCCCTTTGCTTTTGATACGGCTGGCGTTTCCCGTACCTTTTGAACAAAAGGAGGCTGTTTCTTCCTCATTGCTTGGCGCTCTTCCAGCAGGCTTAAGCGCGCAATTAAAAAAAGCCCGGCAGCAAGGTTGCTGCCGGGCTTTTTCGAATCCTTCTCGTCATTCCACCGTAACGCTCTTTGCCAGGTTGCGGGGCTTATCAATGTCGCAGCCCTTCATCGAGGCCATATAATAGCCGAACAGCTGCAAAGGAACAATAGCCAGAGAGGGCAGGAACACATCCAGCGTCTCCGGGATATAAAACTGGAAGTCGGTGGTCTCGGTAATGCGGTCGTTGTGCTCGGTGGTAAGACCAAGCACCTCAGCGCCCCGGGCCTTGACCTCCTTGACGTTGCTCATGGTCTTGTCAAAAAGTCGGTCCTGGGTGGCGACGGCCACCACCAGCGTCCCCTCTTCGATCAGGGAAATGGTCCCGTGCTTGAGCTCACCCGCCGCATAAGCCTCCGAATGGATGTAAGAAATCTCCTTGAGCTTCAGCGACCCTTCCATGCACACCGCATAGTCCAGGTTGCGCCCCAGGAAAAACACGTCCTTGTCCGCAAAGTGGCGGTAGGCAAAGTATTGGATATCCTCCCTCTTCTCGAGGATGGACGCCACCTTCTCCGGCAAGGCCAGCAGCTCGCGGATCATTTCCAGGTTCTCCTCGTCGGAAATCTTACCCAGCTGCCGCCCCGCGTAGACCGCCAGCAGGTAGAGAACCGCCAGCTGGCAGGAATAGGCCTTGGTGGTGGCCACGGCAATCTCCGGGCCCGCCCAGGTGTAGATTACGTCGTCCGCCTCTTTGGCGATGGAGCTGCCCACCACGTTGACAATCGCCAGGGTGCGGGCCCCCTCCTTCTTGGCATAGCGCAGAGCCGCCAGGGTATCCGCCGTCTCGCCCGACTGGCTGATGATTACCACCAGGGTATTCGGGGTAAGGATGGGGTCGCGGTACCGGAACTCCGATGCCAGGTCCACCTCAACCGGCTTGCGGGTCAGGCCCTCCATGACGTATTTCGCCACGATCCCCGTGTGATACGCGGAACCGCACGCCACAATAAGGATTTTATCAAGCCGTTCGAGCTCTTCCCTAGTCAGGGCCACGTCATCGAGCACCACCTCGCCGTCCACGATACGGGGCTTGATGGTGTCGGTAAGCGCCTTGGGCTGCTCCATGATCTCCTTAATCATGAAGTGCTCATAGCCGCCCTTTTCCGCCGCAGACACGTCCCAGTCCACATGAAAGACCTCTTTCTTGACCAGTTCCTTGCTGGTATCGTAGACCTTGACCTCGTCCGCCTTCATTACGACGATTTCCTTTTCCTCAAGATGGTAGATGTTGCGGGTATGGGAAAGGATGGCGGGAATGTCGGAGGCGATGAAGTTCTCCCCTTCTCCCAAGCCCACGATCAGGGGGCTGTCCTTTCGCATGGCGATAATCTCATCGGGGTGGTCGAGGCAGAGGATCCCCAGGGCATAGGAGCCTTCCAGGGAATTTTGCAGCATAATCACCGTGTCGAGGATATCGCCGTTATAATAATACTCAATCAATTGGGCGATGACCTCGCTGTCGGTTTCCGAGGTAAAGGCAAACCCCTTCTCCATCAGCCGGTTTTTCAGCAGCATATAATTTTCAATGATGCCGTTGTGCACAATGGCAAACCGGCCGGAAGCGCTGATATGGGGATGGGAATTGACGTCGGAGGGCTGTCCGTGAGTCGCCCAGCGGGTATGCCCGATGCCGATGGTCCCTTTGAGGTTGCTGCCCCCGTCGAGCATGTCGCGCAGGATATCCAGCCTTCCCTTGGCCTTGACCACCTCCAGCCTATCCCCCGTGTAAACGGCGACGCCCGCCGAGTCATAGCCCCGGTATTCCAGCTTGGAAAGGCCGTCGAGCAAAATGGGCGCCACCTGCCGGCTGCCCACATAACCTACGATACCGCACATAGAAACTGTGCCTCCTTACCTTCATTTTGTCTTTTCCGGCCGCCGAATTGACGGGACAGCCGGAGCTCTTGTTACAGACAAGGCTTGCGGAAAATAATATCCTCCCGGCCCGGCCCATTGGAGACCATGGTGACCGGCGTATCAATGGCCCGTTCGATGAAGTTGACGTACTCCTGGGCCGCCTTGGGCAGCTCTTCAAATTTGCGGATGCCCCGGATATCTTCCTTCCATCCGTCGAGGACCTTGAGCACCGGCTTGGCCCGCTCCAAATCGGGCGTAACGGGGAAGCAGTCGGACACCTTGCCGTCCAGCTCATAGCCCACGCAGACCGGGATCTGATCCAGGTAGCTCAGCGCGTCGAGCACCGTCACCACCGCCTCGGTAGCGCCCTGCACCTTGCAGCCGTACCGGGTGGCGATGCAGTCGAACCAGCCCATCCGCCGGGGCCGGCCGGTGGTGGCGCCGTATTCGCCCTTATCGCCGCCGTGGCGGCGCAGTTCCTCCGCCTCTTCCCCGAAGATCTCACTGACAAAGGCGCCCGCGCCTACAGCGCTGGAATAGGCCTTAACCACCGTCACCACGCTTTGGACCGTCCGGGCGGGAAGCCCCGCGCCCACCGGCGCGTACCCGGCAATGGTATTCGACGAGGTAACCATGGGATAGATTCCCCAGTCGGCGTCCTTGAGCGCACCCAGCTGGCCTTCCAAAAGGATATTCTTCCCCTCTTTGAGCGCTTCTTGCATAAACGCATGCACATTCCCAACATATGGCCGGATCTGTTCCCGATATTCCATCAATGTGGTATAAAGCTTTTTCGCATCCAAAGCCGGCTTGTGGTAAAGGTGCTCGAGCAGTACGTTCTTCGTCTCGATCACCCGCTCGATTTTTTCAAGCAGCCCCTCCTCATGGAACAGCTCGCACACCTGAAACCCGATCTTGGAAACCTTGTCCGCATAAAAGGGCGCAATTCCCGATTTGGTGGAACCGAAGCTTTTGGAGGAAAGCCTCTCCTCCTCGTACTGGTCGAACAGGATGTGGTAGGGCATGACCATCTGCGCCCGCTCGCTGACCAGCAGCCGGGGGGCCGGCACGCCGCCGTCCTTGAGCTGCTTTAATTCCTTCATCAGCTGCGGGATATTCAGCGCCACCCCATTGCCGATGACGTTCATGATATGCGAATAAAATGCGCCGGAAGGCATCATGTGCAAAGCAAAGCGCCCGTAAGGGTTGATGATGGTATGTCCGGCGTTGGCGCCTCCCTGGAAGCGCACCACGATATCCGATTTGGCGGCGAACATATCGGTGATTTTCCCTTTTCCCTCGTCGCCCCAGTTCGCGCCTACAATCGCTTTCACCATATGGCTTCACTCCTAACAGTCGGTTGGCCCCGCACGGATCCCCTGCGGGGCATTGCCTGCGTTCGATCCCAGCGTTGCCGCATCCTTGCGGCAACGCCAATATCCAAAAATCAGACCGTAATCTCCACATCCACCTGGCCGATATCCGCATACCGGTCCAGCACCGCTTTGACGTCGTGCTCCAAAAACTCCGTCACCTGCTGGGGGGCACGGCCCACATAATTCTCCGGGCGGATGAGTGCTTTCAGCTCTTCCAGGGTCACCCCAAAGGCCGGGTCGTTGGCAATCCGCTCGAGCAGGTCGTTCTCCCCGCCCTCCTGCTTGATGACGCGGCCCGCCTCCATGGAATGCACCCGGATGCGTTCATGCAGCTCCTGCCGGTCGCCGCCCCGCTTGACCGCGTCCATCATAATATTCTCGGTGGCCATGAAGGGCAGCTCCTTCATCAGACGCTGCTCGATGACCTTCGGATATACCACCAGCCCGTCCACCACATTGATGTACAGGCTCAAAATCGCATCCACCGCCAAAAACGCCTCCGGCACGCTGATGCGCTTGTTGGCGGAATCGTCCAGGGTCCGCTCGAACCACTGGGTGGATGCGGTAAGGGCGGGGTTGACCGCGTCGGCAATCACATAGCGGGCCAGGGACGCAATCCGCTCGGTACGCATGGGATTGCGCTTGTAGGCCATGGCGGAGGAACCGATCTGCTGTTTTTCAAAGGGCTCCTCAATCTCCTTGAGATGCTGCAGCAGCCGGATGTCATTGGAGAACTTTGCCGCCGACTGGGCGATCCCGGAAAGGACGTTGAGGTACTGGCTGTCCACCTTTCTCGAATAGGTCTGACCGGACACCGGGAACACCCCTTGAAAGCCCATGATCTCCGCGATCAGTCCATCCAGCGCGCGCACCTTCTCGTGATCCCCTTCAAACAGCTCCAAAAAGCTCGCCTGGGTTCCCGTAGTCCCCTTCGAGCCCAGCAGCTTGGCTTTGGAAAGCTGGTGCTCCACATCCTCCAAATCCAGCAGAACGTCGTTGAGCCACAGGGCCGCCCGCTTGCCGACGGTGGTGGGCTGGGCGGGCTGGAAATGGGTGAAGGCGAGGGTGGGCTGGTTTTTCTGTTCCTCCGCGAACTTGGCCAGATGCCCGATCAAGGTCACCAGCTTATCCCGAATGAGGGTAAGGCCCTGAGCCATCAAAATCAAATCGGTATTGTCCCCCACATAACAGGAGGTAGCGCCCAGATGGATGATGGGACGCGCCTTGGGACACTGCTGGCCGTAAGCATAGACATGGGCCATCACATCATGGCGGCATTCCCGCTCCCGCTTTTCAGCCACGTCATAATTGATGTCGTCGGCATGCTGCTTCATTTCCTCAATCTGCTCGGCCGTCACCGGCAGCCCCAGCTCATGCTCGGCCTGGGCCAGCGCAATCCAGAGCCTGCGCCAGGTGCGAAACTTTTTGTCCGGCGAAAACAAATACAGCATTTCACGGCTGGCATACCGCGAGGACAGGGGGCTTTGATAGATATCGTTCAAGATCGGACGCCTCCTTGCGAAATTAATGGTCAAGATAATGTAGAAAAACCTGCATGCACCCATACAAACCTTTCCCAATTTACCTTATTAATAGTAATACATCCGCGGGCATTTGTAAAGAATCCTCAGATAAAAACAAAAAAGCCGCACGTCAAACAACGTGCGGCAACCACGCCCAGCCCATGGTCTCCAACTCCCGCTTGAAACATAAAGAAGAGGCTTTTGTAAATGATTAGGAAGCGAGTATAGCGGGAGCGGAGACAGGGAGAAAAGGGTAAAGGTGTAAGCGATAATAGAAAAAGAACTTTGAAAAAACATCAGCTTTCTTTTTTATTATAGGAATCTCCGCAAAACTTGTCAAGATATCGAATAAAACTTTACTGTTTCTATACATTTTCCGCTAGATTTCCATCCAAAAAGAGCCGGATCTCCTCCAACGCCTCGTTGGTCTCCGGCAGGTCGAACACATGAAAGACATGCCACATTCCATCAAATACCGTCAGCCGTACCGGCACTTGGCATTCCTCCAGCCTCTTTTTGAGCAGCAGCGAATCCCCCAGCAGCACCTCGTTGGTTCCCACCTGAATGAGCACCGGCGGAAAGCCGGTCAGATCCCCGTACACCGGCGACAGATAGGGCGACGAAAGCGCCGTACCCGCCGCATAATGCAGGGCGGACTGGTGCAGGCCTTCGCTTTGGATGATCGGATCGTCCTGGGCGCGGGTGCGGTGGGAGGAAGCCGAGCCGGTCAGCTCGGCCCAGGGGGAAAGGCAGACGATCCCGCCGGGAAGCGGCTCGCCCAATTCCTTGAGGCGCAGGGTGAGCGCCAGGGAAAGCCCTCCGCCCGCCGAGTCTCCCGCCAGCGCGACGGCGTCCGGAGAAATCCCCTCCTCCCTATAAAGATACCGGTAGACGGCCAACGCATCCTCCAGCGCGGCGGGGAACGGATGCTCCGGCGCCAGACGGTAGTGGTAGGACAGCACCCGCCGTCCGGTCTCCTGGGCAAGCGCGGCGGCCAGAGGGCGGCTGGACAGAAGCGAGCCCCCTTCGTATGCGCCCCCGTGGGAATAGAGGATTACCCGCTCCCCCCGCTCCCCGGCGGGGAGCATCCATTCCGCCGGGCAAGGCGCGGCCGCCGGCAGAATGCGCAGGTCGGACGGCATCTTTTTGAGCTTTCCAAGCAGGTCGGAGCCCGCCCGCTTGCGGTCGAGGCTCAGGTTGCAGATAACCGGCTTGACTCGGCGCAAAAGCCCCAAAACCACCGCGCTTTTTTTGCTTCGCATTGCTTTCTCCCCGTTTCCCGGCATTTGGCAGGAAAGCCGCTTTCCTTGCCTTTGCCTGCCTTTATTCCGGCACAATCTCCAAAAAGGCCGCCAGACCTCCCCGTTTCCCTGCGGTCGCCCGATGGGAAAAGAGCAGGTCGCTGTGGCAGCAGGTGCAGACCCGCCCCACTTCAATCCGCTCCGGCAAAATTCCGGCCCCCAGCAGGAGCTGCCGGTTTAATTCCCACAAATCCAGCTGATACTTTCCATTCCCTTTGGGAAAGAGCACCGGATCGCCCGACGGCGTTGTGAGCTTGCGGACCGGCTCGGCCACCGCCTCGTCCACCTCGTAGCAGCACCTGCCGATGGAAGGGCCGACAGCCGCCTTGAGGTCCTTGGGATCGGTGCCGAATTCCTCCCGCATCCGCTCGACGGTGATAGGGCCGATCCCTGCCACCGTCCCCCTCCAGCCGGCATGGGTCAGGCCGATGGCCCTATGCACCGGGTCGAGAAAGAACAACGGGACGCAGTCGGCATAATGGGTGACGAGAGTCAGCCCCGGCTGATCGGTAATCAGCCCGTCCACACTTTGGTAATCCTTTTCCCTCCAAATCCCCTTTCCCCGGTCCGCCTCGGTCACCCGCCGGACCACCGTATGATGATCCTGGGCGGAAAAAACCAGGCTTTGCGGGTCAAACCCGGCTGCGAGAGAAATGCGCCGGTAATTCTCCCGCACGTTTTCCTCCGGGTCCCCCCGGCCGAAGCTGAGGTTGAGGGCGGCGAACTCCCCTTCGCTGACCCCGCCGACGCGTGTGGAGAAGGCGTGGCGAAACCCCGGCTCCTCTGAGAGGGCGGGAAAGGTCAAAAACACCACCCCGTCCTTTTCCTGCTGAAGCATATTTCCGATGGGCATCCTCATCCCAGCATTCCCCTTTCCTTGTCTGCGGCTTTCGCATGATACCGGCCGTCCGGTCTTTCGGTGGTGAGCGCGGCATTCCCCGCAGCGGCCGTGGCGGGGACACCGTTTTCTTTTGCAGGTACATGTAAACCCGAAAAACTCGGACAAGCAACCCCCTCCTTTTCCTTTGGCCCAAAGCATCTCCGGCCGAATCGCTCCTCCCTCTCGTCCCATTGGCCGAGAGGCCCTGTGCATCCCTTATTATATGCCTCTTTTTCCCCGCAATTTCGTTCGCCAAACAAGAAATCCCGCGGCGAAACCCAACTGCCGCGGGATTTTGCCAAAGGCCAACCAAGGCCCCCGGCACGCCTTTTGTTTATTGTGCGTAAACCGGCGCCCCTTGTCAAGCCCTTGCCAGCGCCTGACGGAGAATTTCACTGTTCCAGTCGTCTGTAAAGGGGTCGCCGTAGCACTCTGCGGACATCCGTCCGTCATACCCCGCCTTCTTGAGCGCGGCAAAGAAGGGGATGCAAGCCTCTGCTTCCTTCCCACGGGGAAAGTACCGGGTGGGCGACGATATATGGACATGACCCAGCCTCCCGGACCCGGCGGCCTTTGCCACAACGGCCAGATCCTCCTTTTCCACACACATGTGGTAATAATCCAGGAGAATCCCCACGTTTGGATGGCCGACCCGGCGCATCAGCGCAAGGCCCTCCTCGCCGGAATGGATGAAATTCGTCTCGGTACGGTTGAGCGGCTCAATGACGATGGTAATGCCGTAGGGCTTCGCCGTTTCGCCCAGTTTGTAGGTGATGTCCGCCATCTGCTCGAAGGCGACCTCCTTGGAAAAGCCCTCCGGCACTCTCCGGGCCGCACCCGAACCCAGCACCGCCGTTTTTACCCCCAGGGACGCCGCCTTCATCAGTGCCCGGTCGGCATAGGAAAGCAGGCCCTTTTCCTCCACGTGAGGGCCGGTCAAAGGAGCGGCGCCGGAGAAGAATACGTTGGTGGCCTCCGTTTTCAGTCCTGCGGCGTCGCAGGCGCCGCCAAATTCTTTCACCTGCCCGTCGCTCATTTCCGCGAGCTTACACAGGGCCACCTCCACATAATCGTAACCCAGCTTCTCCTTGGCAAGGGGAAGCTTCTCGGCGGCATGGGCAAAGTCGCCGAAGCATAGGCCGAATCGCATGGTACCTTCCTCCTTTCTTACGGTTTCTCTTTATACGCCCGAATAGGCGGAAAACCCGCCGTCCACCGGAATGACCGTACCGGTGACAAAGCCGGACGCCTCTTCGCACAAAAGCCACAGCAGGGTGCCGGTCAGCTCCCGCGCCTCGCCGAAGCGGCCCATGGGGGTGGCGCGCAGAATCTTTTCGGTACGGGCGGTGGGCCTTCCGTCCTCATCAAAGAGAAGGGTCCGGTTTTGGTTGGTGACGAAGAAGCCGGGGGCAATGGCGTTGACCCGGATCCCCGCCTTGGCAAAATAGACCGCCATCCACTGGGTCAGGTTGGACACCGCCGCTTTCGCCCCGGAATAGGCCGGGATCTTAGTCAGGGGGCGAAAGGCGTTCATGGAGGAAATGTTGATGATGTTGCCGCCACGGCCCGCCATTTTTCTTGCAAAAGCCTGGGTGGCCAGCAGAGTGGCCATATAGTTGAGATGGAGTACAAACTCCATCCCCGCAGGGTCCAGGTCAAAGAAGGTCTTGACCGTACCCAAGGCGGCCGGGTCGAGCTGCTCGTCGTCGGTGGTGCCGCGGGGGTGGTTGCCGCCTGCGCCGTTGATGAGGATATCCGGGACGCCCAGGCGGGCCTCCACCTCGGCCGCCGCCGCGGCAAGGCTCTCCACTTGCAGGCAGTCGGCCGCCACCGCAATCGCCTCGCCGCCCTCGGCTGCCATTTCGCCGGCCGCCTGCCGGGCCGCCTCCTCATTTCGGTCAAGCACGGCGACCTTCCCGCCGCACCGGGCAATTGTCTTTGCAAACGCGGAGCAAAGTACCCCTGCGCCGCCGGTAACGACCGCGACCTTGTTTGTTAAATCAATGGAAAACGGGAGCTGTTGCATTTGGTTCTCGCCCTCTTTGTATTGGATTAGGGTTACCGCTTAGAAATGGCCTCCCAAAGCCCGGTAAGGTAGCAGGCGCCCAGCGCCCGGTCGTAAAGGCCGTAGCCCGGCCGCCCCTTTTCTCCCCAGATCATCCGGCCGTGGTCGGGGCGGATGTAGCCGTCGAAGCCGGTTTCGTACAGGGCGGTCAGCAGCGCCGCCATGTCCAAAGACCCGCATAGGCTTAGATGGGCCGCTTCCTCAAAGGAACGCCCGCCGGTATGCTTGATGTTGCGGGCATGGACAAAATGAAAGCGGTGTTCGGGGCCGAACCGGCGGATGATCTCCTCCAGGTCGTTCTGCGGATCGGCGGCCAACGACCCGAAGCAAAGGGTCACGCCGTTTCTCGGGCTTTCGTTGAGCGCAAAAAGCCGCTCATAGCTGTCCGCCCCCGTGATGATCCGGGGCAGGCCGAAGATGGGCCAGGGCGGGTCGTCCGGATGGATGGCCAGGTTTACCCCCGCCTCCTCGCACACCGGGATCACTCCATCGAGAAAGCGGCCGAGGTTTCGCCACAAATCCTCCCCGGTCACCTGGGAATACCGTTGCAGGAGGGCCCAAAGCTCCTCCTTGGTATAGCTTTCGTCCCACCCGGGGAGGCGCAGCTCCCCTTTCACCGGATCGATGGCGCGGACGGTTTCCTCGTCGTAGGCCAACGCGTAAGAGCCGTCGGGCAGTTTCCGGCTAAGCTCGCTTCGCGTCCAGTCGAACACCGGCATAAAATTGTAGCAGATGCACTTGACCCCCGCCTCGCCCAAGCGGCGGACGTTCTCGCAATAGTTCTCGATGAATCTTTCACAGCCGGGGGCTCCCAGCTTGATGTCCTCATGAACCGGCACGCTCTCGACCACCTCAAACGCAAGTCCCTTTTCCTCCGCCCGGCGCTTGAGAGAGGCAATCTCCTCCCGGGGCCAGACCTCCCCCACCGGCACCGTGTACACCGCCGTAACGATACCGGTAATCCCGGGGATTTGGCGAATGTGGCCGAGGGAAACCGGATCGTCCGGCCCATACCACCGAAAGGTCATGTTCAAAAGGGCGTCCCTCCTCTGTTTGATTCCACATTGTAATAAACAATCGAGATATTCCATATTGTTTTTATCACGGCAACCCGCAATCGGCTTGAGGCTTTTTGGGTACGCACACTTTCCCCACTGCAAAGCAGCCCGCTATAATGCCCGTACCGCGCCTAAGGGGAAAAAAGGGCTGTCTGGAAAACAGCCCGGCCGTTTGGGTTCTCCTGTGCCGCCGGGCCAAAACGCCGCCGGGCGGCTCTTAATCGGATAAGGGACCGGCCGTATCGCTCAACCTCACTTTTTCCCCACATTATAGGAACCGGAGGTATCCGCAAAAACCGCCTGCGTCTGACGCACCACCGACGTGGCCACACGCTTTTGCAGCTCTTGGTAGAACAGGTCCTCGTCAAAGGGGATCTCCACCGTCTTGTCCAGCCAGGAGGACAGATGCATGGCGTTGGAAAGGGTTAGGCCGTAGATCCCCTCCTCACCTCTGGCCACCAGCGGCTCCCCCCGCAGGATGGCGCCGCCGAAGGCCCGCAGCACGCCCTGGTGCTGGGGGGATTCCCCGTCGGTGGGAACGTCGAAAGCCTCCGCCGCCGGCTGGCCGAACACGTCGGCGCGGTTGGCGGCGTTAAACTCCTTTTGGCCGGGAGTGATCCTCCAAAGTCTCAGCCGGTCGTCCTCGCACACCAGTTTGCCGCCGTCCAGGGTAACCTCAAACCGGTTGGTGCCGGGCGCGTCGGAAACGCTGGTGACAAACACGCCGGATGCGCCGTTTGCATACTCAAAATAGGCCGTCACATCGTCCTCCACCTCGATGTCGCGCCACAGCCCGTTGTGGCAAAAGGCCCGCATTTTCACCGGCATGCCGCAGATCCACTGGAGCAGGTCCAGGTTGTGGGGGCACTGGTTTAAGAGCACGCCTCCGCCCTCCCCCCTCCAGGTGGCGCGCCAGGCGCCGGAATCGTAGTAAAACTGGGACCGGTACCAGTTGGTGACGATCCAGTTGACCCGCTTGATCTCACCCAGCCCGCCGCTATGCACCAGCTCGTGCATCTTGCGGTAGAGATGGTTGGTGCGCTGGTTGAACATCAGCGCGAACACCCGGTCGCTCTTGGCGGCGGCCTCGTTCATTTCCCGCACCTGCTTGGTATACACCCCCGCGGGCTTTTCGCACAGCACATGCAGGTTATGCTCCAACGCCTCGATGACCAGGGGCGGATGGGAATAGTGGGGAACGGCGATGGTCACCGCGTCCACCAGCCCGCTTTCCATCAGGGCGGTGGCGTTGTCAAAGAGCGTTACCCCCTCGCCCACCTGGGTCTTGGCCCATTCCAGGCGCTGGGGATTGCTGTCCGCAACCGCGGTGAGGATCAGGTCGTCCCCGCACTCGTGGTCGCGGATCATACGCACATGGCCAAAGCCCATATTGCCCAGGCCGATGACGCCTACCCTTACCTTGTCCATACGCCCGGTTCCCCCTTCTCTTCGGCAAAGTGTGTTTTCAAAAGGATCTCCTTGAGCGCGTCTACCGCCGCCCGGTACGCGGCCTTGGGATCCGGGTACAAAAACCGGCCGTCCAGCCGGGCTTCCTCCCGGTCCAGCGCTTCCCTTCCTGCAAACAAGGTCAGGTGGGGCTCGCAGGTCAGATACCGCGGCCCCTCCTTGGCGGAGAACCGGCGGATGATCTTGTCCAGCTCTCCCACGCCGTAGCCGGCCGGGACCACAAAGCCCACGTTGGTGGCGTCCTTTACATGAAGGCTTTCCACAAAATACTCCAGCTTCTCCCATGCCTCCAGCACGTTCTCGCCGCATTGGACGAAGTTGGCCGGGTCAAAAATTGCCTGCATACCGCCGTCCATTTCGGTCAGGAGATCCAGGCACCGGTCGGCGGTATCGCCGTAGATGCCCTTTTCATTTTCATGCAGCAGGGTTACGCCGCTGCCCTGGGCCGCCTTTACAAAGGCGTGCAGCCGCTTCATTACCTCGCCGCGGTACCGGGCGGGATCCTCCCCCTTGGGGATATAAAAGCTGAACAGCCGCAGACGCTTGACGTCCAAAATCCTGCACAGCTCCAGTGTGCGCGCAAAGAGCGCCAGATGGGGTTCAAAGGGGTCGGTGACGGAGACCTTTCCCAAGGGAGACCCCATGCAGGTCACCCGCAGGCCCTCCTCGTCCAGTGCGGCCTTAAGCGCCTTTGCCTGGGAATCACTCAGCTCGGTGCCGTTTCTTCCGTCTATCCCCCGCAGGTCGATCCCGCTAAGGCCCAGCTCCTTGCAGCATTTGATCTGCTCGGAGAGTGCGGGGGAATATTCGTCGGTAAAACCAGTGAGTACAAAACGTGCCATACCTGTCTCCTCCTTATGGTTCGGGGATTTTTCATCGAACGCGCAGAGCCTCGCCTGTCCGGGACCATCTTTCTTATAGGCGGCCGAAGGAATGCCATCCCTCCAGCCGCTTTTGCCTTTCTCCATTTTCCTTTGGGGCTTTGCTGCTTTGCGTGTTTCTGCCTTTCCCGTCTCCATCTTATCACATTCCCATTCTTTTACGATTGCAATTTAAGCCAATAACATTGCAAATATAGCGGCAAAGTTATACAATACCAATAGAATCCAAACGAATGGGAGGGGCCTCTTGTATGCCGGAATTGTCCGCCATCCGAACCGACCAGCTTTTCTTCCATTATAGTGTGGACGACACGGAGGAAAGCAGCGAATACGACCTGCACTGCCACCCGACCTACGAGCTGTTTTATCTAATCAGCGGCTCGGTCAGCTACCTGGTGGAAGGGCGGCAGTACCACCCTGTACCGGGCAGCGTGCTGCTCATGCGGCCGGGCGTCTTTCACGGACGCAGGCATGAAGGCGGCACCTACGAACGCGGTGCGGTCCATTTTTCCCCGCTTCTTCTGGAGGAAGCCAACCGCAACCGGCTGCTCGCCCCCTTTCACGACCAGGGAGGGAACGGATGCTATTATACCGACGCGGACGCCTGCGGCTTTTCCTCTCTCTTCGAGGCACTATCCGTTTGTGCCGGTTTCCCGGAACCGGAACGGGTCCTTTGCTCCCGGTATGCGGTGGAAACGCTGCTGGCAAGCCTGGTGCATATGAGCAAAAGCCGCAGGTCCGACGTTTCTTCTCCGACCGTCAGCGGGGTGGTGAACGACGTGCTCTGGTACCTCAACGAGGACATTGCCAAACCGGTGACTCTCGATGCGCTTTCGGCCAAATTCTTCATTTCCAAGCATCACCTCAACAAGGTTTTCCGCGCCGCTACCGGAACCACTGTAATGGAATATGTTATCCGCAAGCGGGTCATGCTCACCCAGCAGCTGATGCAGGAGGGCCGCACCTCCACGGAAGCGGCGGAGAAGGCCGGGTTTGGGGATTACTCCAATTTTTACCGCGCTTACCGCCGTATCACCGGGCACGCCCCATCGGCGGATAAGGTGGTACATGATACGGTCAATGTGGCCGGGCAGCTCAGCCTGCTGTAAGCCGCCTATCTTTGCTCCCATCCAGCCTTGCAAAGGAAAAGGGCCGTCCTCAAAAAATGACAGCCCTTTTCCTTTTGCTATTTATACACGCTCTTTCTTTTCCTGCATACACATCCGCACAAATTCGACCGGATGCTGGATGCGGGCCGCCGTTTCCTCTGGCGAAAGGCCCTGGGCTAAAAAACGCAGGGCCACCGACTTCATGCTGTCGCCCACCTCCACAATATGGCCGTCCGGATCGTAAAAGCGGACGACCCGCTGGCCCCATGGGAATTCCTTTACCCCATGAACGTAAACGATAGATTCCACATTCTCGAGCTTTTCAAGAAAACGTTCAAGATGGTCCTCCTCAAAATACAGCTCGAAATCGTTTCCCGTACTGCGGATTTCCGTCTCCGGCCGCTCGATAAACTGGGCCCAGGTTTCCTTTGTCTGGAAGGCGAATCCTCCCTCAAAGGTAATGTTGGCGCCGAAGTCAAGTATCACCCTTAACCCCAATACCTCCTCATAAAACCGGCGGGTCACCGCCAGATCTTCCACCGCCACAAGCGGACAGGTAAATTGCATAGGAATTCCTCCCGTCATTTTTTCGTCTATCCTGAGTATACTCCTTTTTCCCTGGGTGTCTTGTAAAAATCGGACAAAAAGCGAGAGAAAATGGTTGGCAAGAAGCGCCTTCCTTTTCATAGAAAAAGGGGATCCCCTTTTTCTATGAAAAGGACATCCCCCACATGCTATCCTATGCAACAGCAGCAGGCTTATGCCCATGGCCGGCTTTTTGATCGCCGTTATGCAGCGCTTTCTTTCTTGCTAAAGGCGTCTGGAATGTGGCGCCGGTATAAAATCCATTGCATATAGATGGAGGTCCTGGCGCCGCCTGAGGAGGCAAACGTACGGATATCGCACATAGGCCAGAGACTGGTGGTAGGATCCTGCCGTCTCATTTGTGTCCAGTGTGTCTCCTGAGCATTGGTCTGCTTCCCTATTCGGACGATTGCAACCCTTAGAAAACGGAAAACCAATCCTACGACGAAAGGTTAAACAAGTCGGTTACATAAAGGTTCCTCGTTTTTTCTCTCTCATATAGATCGCCGATCCTTTCCAGCTTAAAGCAGATCCGATCGCCAGCCGAAACCGGGCCGAACCTGTTCTTTTCAAAAAAGACCCAGTGCGTCTCCCCTTTGACGGGAGGCTCCGCAGTCTCTATAAGCCCATCCAATTTACATATGGTAAAAACTTCATTTCGCTTATTCTGGCGAATTCTAATTTCCGTTACCGCCGCCATATATGCCTTATTATATACCGGCTTTAAAAACCGATTGCTGCGAAACGCGCCCATCTCTTTTTGGAACACCTTCAAAGCCTCATGAAAATTAATCATGTTGGTCTCGGTGCCGAAAAAAGCGGACAGGTGGTCACACAGCACGGCAGGCAAGTCCGTATCCAGCGTCAAAGCTTGTATCCCCTGGAGGGGCGTTTTGTTATATATTTCTATATTGACGGGGGGAACCAATATGGGGATGATTCTTTTCTAGCTTAATCCTTCCCATGCCGCCCCCAATTCAGCCAAACAGAAGTAGCTGTTCAAGTAGTTTTCCGACATGAGAATAAGCATCGCCTCGCAGCCTAACAGTTCTTTTTTTATCTCCTCAATAAAATAAGTGCCGGTTTTGATGGTTCCCGGCTTTGAGGTATAGTAAATCAGATTTTTGTCGATATGAATGGCGTCGCTTATGAATTGAATCAGCGACTCCACCAGTTTCTTGTCCATGGAAGAATGGCTGATAAACAATTTGTTATCCAGATCATTCCCCTCCTTTTCCGGTTTTTTTAAATATTTTTGAAGAGAAATTCTTAAATCGCCGTCGTCATAATCTTCGATGATAGAAGCGGCAATTTCCAGTAATTCATTATAACTCTTGGAAGACAGCCTTTTGCTGGCATAGCTTCTTTTACTCTGATATGTTTCCCTTTCTTCGCCCGGTTCCATGCCATAGCGTACACATACACTTGGCAACGTATATGTTTTTTCCTTTTCCGCCAAAAAAGAGGCTAAAACAGAAATCAGCTCATTTATATCCGGCAATGCTCTCCCCCCTAAAGCTTCCCTAAAATATTTCGCTTATTATAGCATAATTCTACAAATTTTGGCAACCGCAAGCAGGCAAAACAATGGACCGATGGAACGGAAAAATCCGAACCCATCTCCTAGGCGGGAGACCGGGTCGGATGATCATAGAAATGGTCCGAATATGCAAAACAGCCGCAGGCAAAGAAGCCCGCGTATCCATAAGGATACGCGGGCTTTGCGGCTGTTACAAAACAGATAACCGTCATAAACGCGGGTGAAACGATAAAACAAAAAGCCGGGCCCGGAGCGCGAATCGCGTCCAGGCTCAGCCTGGTGGTCCGAGTGACAGGGTTCGAACCTGCGGCCTGATGGTCCCAAACCACCCGCGCTACCAACTGCGCCACACCCGGATATCTCATTGGATACAGATACGACTGTAATTATACGGCAAAGCCTTTTGCGCTGTCAACCGTTATTTCCAATCTCCACAGGAAGGGGCTTCCCCCTTTCCAAAGAAACCCCCGTGAAAAAATCCGGCAAAAGGTTTGTATTGCAGGAGGAATGTTGGTATAATGAGATAATATTAATTTATGTGTCTGAACACAAAGGGGTTTTACCTATGACCGATCCTGCAAACCACATCAGCAGCGAGGTGATCGCCGGACGAAACAGCGTGATGGAGGCGCTCAAATCCGGCCGGCCGGCTGACCGGCTCCTCCTGGCCCGCGGGGAACGCACCGGCACGGTGCAGGCGATCGTCGCCCGCTGCCGGGACCGGGGGATTCCGGTTAAGGAGGTGGACCCGCGCAAGCTGACCGCCTTGTGCGGCGGGGAATCCCACCAGGGGGTGGCGCTGCTGGCGGCGGTGAAGGAATACGCCACGGTGGACGACATCTTCGCTCTCGCCCGGCAGCGGGGGGAGCCGCCGCTGCTCATCATCGCCGACGAGCTTTCCGACCCCCACAACCTGGGTGCCATTGTACGCACGGCGGAAGGGGCGGGCGCCCATGGGATTGTGGTTCCCAAGCGGCGCACGGCGGGGCTGACCCCCGTCGTCCTCAAAGCGGCGGCCGGGGCGTTGGAATATATCCCGGTGGCCCGCGTCCCCAACCTGGCGGCCGCCATTGAGGACTTGAAAAAGCGCGGGGTTTGGATCTACGCACTGGATATGGACGGTTCCCCTTGGTGTCAGACCGACTTTACCGGGCCCACCGCCCTGGTCATCGGGTCGGAGGGGCAAGGGGTTGGCCGGTTGATTAAGGAAAAATGCGACTTTACGGTGTCCCTGCCCATGCGCGGCCATATTGATTCGCTCAACGCGTCGGTGGCGGCGGGGATTGTGCTGTACGAGGCCGCGCGCCAGCGCGCGGGCCTTCGCCCCGTTGCAGGCAAGCCGTAACGAACAGGCGGACAGTTTTTGGAGGTGACGACCGCATGCCCAACGAAAAAGAGCCGTTTGCGTCGGCCAACCGGTATTCTTTGGACGATATCATCAAAGAGGCGAAGCATCGTCATAAAGGGAACGAGCCCATTGATACGTCCAAAACAGAGGAAATCCTGCTGGAATTTTCGGCAAAGAACATCCGCGGGCCGATGGAAGCCGGCGGGGACGGCGCAACGTCCTTGCCCTTTCAGCAGGATACCCAGCCGATGCCCATAAACTCCTTCCAAAAGAAGCGGCCGCAGCCGGAGGAGGAGCTGGAAGGCCAGCTGAAGCTTTTTGAGGACGACGAAGAGGAACCGGAGCCGGTAAACGAACGGGTCCTCTATGAAAAGCGGCGGGAGCGGGCGGAAAAGTTTGTCCTTTCCGGCACCGAAGCGGATACCGATCCGCAGGAGCTCTACGACACCGGCGAGGAAGCCGGGCGGCAAATCGACGATTTCACTTCCTATGAGGATGTGCCGGTTATTGAAGAGCATCTGCGCTCCCAGTTTTCCGGGCTCCTCCTTCGGCTGGCGCTGAGCGCCCTGGGGCTGCTGATTACCGGATGGCTCACCGTCGCCCCGGCCCTTTTCCTCTATACCGGCGCAAGGCTGCCGCTTTACGACTTTCCCACCGCCAGCCCGCTTTTGTTTGTTTCCATCAACGCGGCGGTGGTCATGCTGGCCGCCTCGGTCAATTCCGCCATTTTCGCCTCCTCCCTGCGCAGCGCCTTGCATCTGCATACCGCGCCGGATATGCCCACCGCCATCGCCGTCTTTGCCGTTTTGGTCCATACCCTGTCCATGCTTTTCTTCCCCGAACGCATCGCGGACCTTTCGGCGCCCTTGTATACGGCGCCGGCCATGCTTCTGCTGTGCGCAAACGCCGGGGGCAAGCTGCTGAAGCTGTCGCGGATCAAGGAAAACTTTGCGTTCCTCTCCCAAAGGGGAGCAAAGCATACGGCCCGTATGCTTCCCAACGACAATACCACCCGGGACCTATGCCGCAACATCCTGGGCGACCCCTATATTGTGATCCCGGTCAAGGCTTCCTTTCTGACGGGCTTTCTGGACGATTCGTACAACGACGACTCCTGCGCCACGCTGGGCGGCTTTCTCTCCCCCTGCGTGCTGGTGGGAGCCATTGTCACGGCGGTGGCCTGCCTGATCGTCACCCAGGACAGCGCTTTGGCCCTTACCGTCTTTGCCGCCGTCTGCTGCCTGGCGGCGCCCATTGCCTCCCTGCTCAGCGGCAACCTGCCCATGAAGGCCGCCGCCCGCCGCCTGCTTAGGCGCGGGGCGATGCTCTCGGGCTTTTCGGCGGTGGACGATTACTTTCTCACCAACAGCCTGACGGTGGACGCCAGCGACCTGTTTCCCGCCGGCTCGGTCACCCTAAACGGCATCAAGACCTTCAGCGGGGGGCGGATCGATCAGGCCATCCTGGACGCCGCCGCGCTGGTCCATGAAGCAGGAGGGCCTTTGGCGCCGGTACTCGAACAGGTCATCCAAGGGGACGACAAAATCCTGCCGACGGTGGAATCGCTGGTCTACGAGCAGGGGATGGGCATCTCCGGCTGGGTTGACGGCCGCCGGGTGCTGGCAGGCAACCGGGAGCTGCTGCAAAATCACGGGATTGTCCCGCCCTCTTT
Organism: uncultured Clostridia bacterium; assembly: GCA_904420015.1. Classification (GTDB taxonomy): domain Bacteria; phylum Bacillota; class Clostridia; order Oscillospirales; family Acutalibacteraceae; genus Solibaculum_A. The sequence goes on along the minus strand of CAJFTS010000003.1, from coordinate 29,786 downwards.
GGACTATGAAAACCGCTATCTGCGCGCCAGACGCAAGCTGGTATACCTTTGCTCGGCGGGGGAGCTGTGCGCCATGTTCGTGGTGACCTACCGGTTCTCCCCCTACATCCGTCAGGAGCTGGACCGGTTTGCCCGCAACGGCATCGGCCTGATGGTGCGGACCTGCGATCCCAACATCACCACCTCCCTCCTCTGCGACGGGTTCGACCTGTCGGAAAGCGATGTGCTCATCCTCTCCGCCGCCGCAACCAGCGAGTTTGAAGAGCTGCGCGCCCCGCAGGAGACGGCGGACGCCAGCATCGCCTACGACGGCAGGATCGACGGGCTGATGGATCTCTTATCCTCCGCCATAAGGCTGGGTACCATTGTGAAGCTTTCTTCGGTGCTGCAGGTGATCGGGATACTCCTGGGCTTCCTCCTTTCCGCCTTCCTGGCCTTTTACGGGGGGCTGTTTAATCTAAACGGCGCCACCGCCCTGCTGTTCCAGCTGTTCTGGCTGCTGGCGGCGCTGATTCCTTCCCTGCTGCGAAGCTCCAATTAAACGACATAAAAACGCCGCCCTTTCAACAGGGCGTTGAGATAAGAAAACACGTTGTAGGGGCGCATAGTATGCGCCCGCGGGCGGCTATTAGCCGCCCCTACGGGTATTCTTACAACAACGCTCTTAACAGGGCGGCGTTTTTCGGTATCCGGCAAGCATCCTCCTGCTTCGCTGCCTATCCAATGCTCCGGTAGAAGGGATGATAGTCGAGAATCCCCTCGATTTCCCGAAGCACCGACGGGTCCAAGCGCAGATCGCTTGCCGCCACATTCTCCTCCAGCTGCCGGGGCCGGCTGGCCCCGGTTATAACGCTGCTGATGCACTCCTTTCGCAAAATCCAGGCAAGGGCCAGCACGGAAGGGGTGGTATGCAGCTCCTGCGCAATCCGCCCGAGCTTCTCAACCTTGTAAAGGTTTTCCTCCGTCAGCAGGCGGTTGACCTGCTTATCCTTCTGATGGGTGGCCCGGGAGCCTGCCGGGTAAGGCTGGCCCTTTTTGTATTTTCCCGTCAAAAGCCCCTGCGCCAGCGGGGAAAAGGGGGTAATCCCAATCCCATACCGCTCGCACACATCCATGATTTCATCCTCAATATACCGGTCCATCATATTGTACTGGGGCTGTATCACCGTCAACGGACGCAGGCCGCGTTTTTCGATCATCTGCTGGGCCCGCTCCAGCCGCGCCGCCGTCCAGCCCTCGCTCACCCCGTAGTAGAGGATCTTCCCCTGGGCCACCAGGTCGTCCAGCGCCCGCAGCGTCTCCTCCACCGGCGTTTGAGTATCAAACCGGTGGCAGTAATACAGATCGATGTAGTCCATCTTCAGGTTTTTCAGGGACCGCTCGACGTTGTCGAAGATATGCTTTCTGGAAAGCCCCCGCTCGTTCACCCCGTCCCCGGTGGGGAAATAGACCTTGCTGGATACCACGATCTTACTTCTGGGGAAATCGGCCAGCACCCCGCCCAAAAACTGCTCGGCCGCACCGTTGCCGTATGCGTCCGCACAGTCGAAGAAATTGATCCCTTTTTCATAGGCCAGCCGGATCGTTTCCTTCGCCAGCCCCACCTTCTCTTCACTGCCCAGGTCGGTAAGCCAAGTGCCGATGGCAATTTCACTGACCTTCAGCCCGGATGCCCCTACATGGCGATACTTCATTTCATTCCCATTCCTTTCCGTTTGATTCTCAAAGGTCCCAGGAGCCCTCCCATTCGCAGGGAAGGACGGCCGGTATTCTCCTATTTTACAGATGAAGCCGGCGGCGCAGCTCCTCCTTTACCCGCCGGTACCGTCCCACAAACAGGAAAAAGCCCGCCAATACCAGGCACGGCACCAACGCATACAGCGACCAGCTTAGGGTAACCGCGCCCGCCAGATAGCGGTCGATGACGCTTTCCAGCCCGATCAGCAGCACCCCGGCCGTCAGCGTAACCGATACCCCAATATATGCCCCCTTGACCGCCCGCAGGAGAATCAGGGAAGCGTTGAGGATCAAAAAACCCAGCACCATCCCGGTCACCGGCAGGGCAAAAGGCAAAAACCACCCTCCTTGTGTCAGGGCCTCACACATCCACAGAAAGCCGCCCGCCGCCAGTGCATCCAGCAATGCGCACAGCAGAAAGGAAAAGGCCCGCTTTGCCTGCAGCATCAGCGGCGGGAAGAGAAAGACCCACAGCATGCACAGGGCGCCGGCGGGATAATAGGCCCAGGTTATTCCTCCGGCATAGACGGCGTTGATGAAAATGCAAATTCCGCCGGAAAAGAAAAACAATAGGGTTATCACCAACGCCGCAATTCGTCTGCCCCGCAGGGAAACCAGCGGGGAATCCATCTGTTTTGGATAGGGCCGCTTGGCGTTCGGGTCATAGGGCTGTCTGGGATTTATCACCTCAGTCGCGCACAAAGGGCAGCGTTTTTCCCCCTTCTCCAGCTCTACCCCGCAGTTGACGCAGTAGGACATATGGTTCCTCCCTTTTCTTGGCCCGTCCGGCCTTGTCAGTCGTTGCTTTCCATCTTCACCGGGATTCCCAGTTTTACCAGCTCGGTAAAGAATTCCCGCTCCAAAAAGGTTTCCTTGGTGGTACGGGTAAAATTGAGAACCAGACTGCCGCCGTAGCTGACGGCGGTCAGGTTCCCGCGGTTGATCTTGCTTGCACCCAGCAGGAAGTCGAACCGTTTAACATAGGGCCGCATTTCATCGGGAACCTTCACCTCTCCCAAATTGGACAGGGTAGCGCTGAAGCAGGATTCCCCCACCACACGGAATGCCATGGACATGGCCAAATCCTTAAACACCAGCGGCACCATGCGGATAAAGGGGTTTCGCTCGTCGGAGACATTGGTACAGATCTGGGCGGCGATGTATTTCCGGTTGAGTCGCATGCGCATCTGGCAGTGAACCTGCTCGACAATCTCCTCGAGCGTATAGTCACCGTAGCTCGGATCGATACCGGGCGTCAGATAAAGGACAAAATTGCGCAGGGTGTCGCTTGGAAAAAGCCTGCGCAGGTTGATCGGCACGCAGAGCTTCACCTCCCGCTCCCGCAGATGCCGTTCCGCCCTTTGCAGGCGGTGAAAGGCCAAAATATAATTGGCGGCCAAAAATTCCGTCAAGGTCGCCTTGGCTGCCCGGGCCCGCTCCAGCAACGGCTTGAGGGGGATGGTTGCACTGATGATGTGCAGCATGGGATAAGGCTCGGGCGTCCCCTTAAAATGATAGGCTTTCCTTTCCCGGCGGGGAGCCCTTTTCTGAAAGGCGGCGTATTTGGAGAAGGCATCCTCCAGCTCCCCCTTTTTGGGCCTTGCGCGGATATCCAAAACCCCGTCGGTCGGCGGGATCTCCTTTCCGGCTAGGGTCAGATACCGGGCCGCAAGGGTCTTTAGAAACACCATCGCCCCCGTCCCGTCGGCCAGTACATGAAACAGCTCCAGCGCAATCCGGCAGTCGAAATACCGGACCCGGAACAGAAATCCCCCGTTCTCCCCTTTGCCGATGGGCTTGCAGGGATTGGCTACATCCGGATCCACCCGTGGGACGCCGTCGTTTTGCTCCAGATAACGCCAGAACAGCCCGGTTTGCAGCCGCATCCCGTAAAACGGAATCCGCCGCACGGTATCTGCCAGCGCCTGCGCAAGGATATCCGGGTCCACCGGCTCGGTCAGGGTGACCGACACCCGAAACATACTGGAAAACCGGGAATTGCGGATGGCCGGATAGATCATGGCCGAATTGTCCAGCTTCATCCACCGCTTGACCCGCTTTCGTTTTGCCACCAGCCTTTCCTCCCTTCGCCCTTTTGGCGCAAACGCCCGATAACGAGCTGTCGTTACCGGGCGTTTTTGGTTTTCCGCTTTCGGCCGGGACGGGCAAAAGCGCCGCCGTCCCCCGCCTTGTTTTTTTTGTTTACCGCTTGGTTCCCAGGAAGAAGAGGGCCACCGTCCCCGGCCCCGAATGGGCGCCGATAACCGGGCCGATGGGGTTTAGAAGAATCTCCTTGACCCCCAGCCGCTCCCGCACTTTTTGCGCCAGCACCTCGGCATCCTTGAGGCAGTCGCCGTGGCTGATGAACACCGTCTGTCCGGCCGGATCGACGGCGGTCTTTTCCATGTGCTCGACCATCTTATCCAAAGAAGCGATCCGGCCCCGCACCTTCTCCACCAAAATCAGATGGCCTTCGTCGTCCACATGCAGCACCGGCTTCACCCCCAGCAGGGATCCCATAATGGCCGACGCCTTGGAAACCCGTCCGCCCCGATGCAGATGATGCAGGTCGTCTACCGTAAACCAGTGGCACAGCCTGCGCTTATTGTCCTCAAACCACTTGGCGTTCTCCTCAATCGTCATACCCGCATCCCGGTTTTTCACCGTATGGTACACCAAAAGCCCTTCTCCCATCGAGGCCGCCAGGGAATCGAGAACCAAAACCTTGCGGTCGGGATATTTCTCCCGCAGGGCCGCCGCCCCGCTCAGGCAGGAGTGAAAGGAACCCGACAGGCCGCTGGAAAAATTGATGTGCAGCACATCCTTGCCCGCCTGTAAGAACGGCTCGGCGAATTCTTCAAACTCCATTGCCGTCACCTGTGCGGTGGAAGGCATCTGCCCGCCGCGCACCAGGTCGTAGAAAGCATGGTTGGAGAGCGGACAATCCCCGCTGTCCCGGTATTCCTTCCCGTCCATCGTGAACAGCATGGGGATAAATGGAACGTCATGTTCCTGATAAAAGCTCCACGGCAGGTCCGCAGTGGAATCGGTCGATACGACATAGGATCGCTCGGTCATGTTGCCCCTCCGCCATTTCTCCAGCGGTTAAGCTTATCGTCCCGCCGCCGTTTGAACCGCTGGAAAACGGCGGCTGCCCATCCGGCGCTGAAAAAAAGCCAAAATTCCAGCGAAAAAAGATGGGAAATTGCATAAAAATGCATAAGGTTTTATCTGACTGTATTGTACCTGGTTTGCCCTTTGAAGTCAAGCAAGAATCCCGTCGAAGCAACGCTCTCTTTTCCCTTATTTTGATCCAATTGATGGCGATAAAAGAACAACATTTTCCAGTATCTGTTACCCATTGTGCAAGTTTCTGTTCAATGCTCTCAAAAAACGACCGTAAAATTCATGAAACCCTCTAAAATGCAGGTTGGGTCTTGTCTCCCGTGTCAAGATAGTGTAAACTTTGAGTAAGGGTCGTTTTTCGATATTTGAAAGAGATCCTGCATATTTTTGTAAAGAACTGGATTCTTTGCATCCTTTGCTACCGCGGCACCAACTTTTGTATCATCTTGGGGGGCATACAATATGGCGTTCGGTTTTAGCGACGTTCTGATGCTGATCGGCGGCTTGGGCCTTTTCCTGTACGGCATGAAGCTGATGGGGGACGGCCTGGAGCTGGTGGCGGGCTCGCGGCTCAAGAAGCTGCTGGCGGTGCTCACCTCCAACCGGCTGCTGGCGGTACTCGTCGGCTTGGCGGTAACGGCGGTGATTCAAAGTTCCTCGGCCACCACGGTTATGATCATCGGCTTTGTCAACGCAGGGCTGATGAACCTGGCGCAGGCGGTGGGCGTCATCATGGGCGCCAACATCGGCACCACCGTCACCTCGCAGCTGATCGCCTTTAAGATCGGCGACTTTACGCTGACCGATCTCGCCCCCATTGCGGTGGGGATCGGGGTAGGCTTCATTATGTTCTGCAAGAAGCCGACGATCAAGCATGTGGGGCAGGTTGTAGCCGGCTTCGGCATCCTGTTCATGGGAATGGATACCATGAGCACGGCTATGGAACCGCTGCAGCAGGTACCGGAATTCGTCAATCTTCTCACCCAATTCCAAAATCCCTTGATCGGTATCCTGGTGGGCGCATTGTTTACGGCGGTCATCCAAAGCTCCTCGGCCTCGGTGGGTATTTTGCAGGCACTCGCCATGCAGGGGCTGATCGGGCTCGACGGCGCCATCTTCGTCCTCTTCGGGCAAAACATCGGCACCTGTGTCACCGCCCTGCTCTCGGCCATCGGCACCAATAAGACGGCCAAGCGGGCGGCCGTCGTCCATCTGCTCTTTAATGTGGTGGGTACCATCATCTTCGTCCCCATCGCCATGTTCCTCCCCTTTGTCGACTGGATGCAGATGATTACCGACAATATCCCCCAGCAGATCGCCAACACCCACATCGTCTTTAACCTGGTCAGCACGGCGATCCTTCTGCCGGCTGCGCCGCTGCTGGTAAAGGCGGCCAACTTCATCATCCCCGGCAAGGATAAGACCTTTGAACCCATGCAGCTGCAATACCTCGACGAACGCATCCTGGCTACCCCGCCCATTGCGGTGGCCCAGGTCATCAAGGAAAGCGAGCGCATGGCGGTGCTGGCCCGGCAGGAATTCCACGATTCCATTGAATACTTTTTCAAGCCCAACAGCGAGCTTTTAGAAAAGGTCACGGCCAACAAGCAGGTGCTCGATTATCTCAATAAAGAGATCACCTCCTATCTGATTAAAATCAGCGCCCTGGAGCTGCCCGCCAGCGACGGCAAGGCGGTGGGCGCCCTGTTCCACACCATCAACGACTTCCAACGCATCGGCGACCATGCGGAAAATATCATCGAAGCGGGCCAGACCATGCAGCAGGGGCGGTTGTCCCTGTCGGAAAACGCCATGACGGAGATGAAGGAAATGTCCCTGCGGGTGGAGGTGCTTTTGGACGAAGCTTTGCACATGTTCCGCACCCGGGTTTACGACGAGGAGCTGGCGGGGGCTATCAACCGGTCGGAGGAAGAAATCGACCAGTGTACCGAGCAGTTCCGCGAAAGCCATGTGCGCCGGCTGACCAAGCACAAATGCACGCCCGAGCAAGGGGTGGTTTTTCTGGATATGCTGGGCGATCTGGAACGGGTGGCGGACCACGCGACCAACATCGCCTTTTCCCTGAGCAATCAATAAATCAAACGATACCCGCCGGCGGCCTAACGAATGCCTGCCGGCGGGTAATGTTCTTTCCGGGACACGGGACGGCCCCTGCCGGCAGGACCAAATAATCCATACCGGCGCCGTTCCTTAATTTTATCTATATATCCAGAAAAAGGCTTTCGTTCGTGCAAATACACGGATTTGCTGCAAAAAAGGGAAGAATTTTATACGAGAATCTGTCGGATTGCCGCTTTCAAAATGAGACAAAATCGTTTAAAATAGAGTCAGCTCGAATGACGCTTTTTGCATCATTCGGCCTTGTTTCTTTTGCATACAACCATCACCAACGGCATCCGTTTGAATCCCGCCGCAAAACGGACGCTTTTTCTTTTCGCCGCCGCGGCAGCGGCAAAGGGGCTAAACGTCATGCCAGATTTGATCAGCGAGTTTCAAACCATCCCGGTGGGCAGGCTGGGCATCATCGCCATGCGCGGCTGCGAGGACTTGGTGGACAGCATCAACGACTACCTGGTTTCCTGGCGCCAGCAGCGGGAGAGCGAGCATAAAACCACCATTGCCTTTGCCGGCTATCAGCGGGACACCTATCTGATTAAGACCCAGTGCCCCCGTTTCGGTACGGGCGAGGCCAAGGGCATGATTAAGGAATCGGTGCGGGGCCTGGACCTGTTCATCCTGACCGATTGCTACAATTACGGCTGCACCTACAAAATGTACGGCCAGGAGGTTCCCATGAGCCCGGACGACCATTATCAGGACCTCAAGCGGATCATCGCGGCGGTCAGCGGCAAGGCCAGACGGGTCAACGTCATCATGCCCATGCTCTATGAGGGCCGTCAGCATAAGCGTTCCTCCCGGGAATCTCTCGACTGTGCGGTGGCGCTGCAGGAGCTGATTAACGCCGGTGTGGCCAACATCATCACCTTTGACGCACACGACGCCCGGGTGCAAAACGCCATCCCCACCGGCGGCTTTGAGGATGTAAAGACCACCTACCAGATGATTAAAGCGCTGACAAAGTGCGTCCCCGACCTGAAGATCGACAAGGACAGCATGATGATTATTTCCCCCGACGAAGGGGGCATGAACCGGTGCATCTATTATGCGTCGGTGCTGGGGATCAACCTGGGCATGTTCTATAAGCGGCGGGACTATTCCCGCATCGTCAACGGCCGCAACCCCATCGTGGATCATCAGTATTTGGGCGCGCCGGTGGAGGGGAAGGACCTGGTCATTGTGGACGATATGATTTCGTCGGGCGACTCGGTCCTGGAAATTGCCGAGCGGGTTAAGGCCATGGGGGCCAAGCGGGTGTTCGTATGCACCTCCTTCGGCCTGTTCTGCGAAGGGCTTGACCGGTTTGACGACGCCTACGAAAAGGGCGTCATTGAAAAGGTGTTCACCACCGACCTGATCTACCGGTCGCCGGAGCTTCTCTCCAGGGAGTGGTACTGCGAGGTGGACATGTCCAAATACCTGGCCTATATCATCGACTCGCTCAATCACGACATCACCATCAGCCCCCTGCTCGACCCGTCCGACCGGATTGAGCGGCTGCTGCAAAAGCTCCCCAAATAGGAATCACCGGCGGGACGGATGCGAAGGCATCCGTCCTTTTTGCGTCCGCCGTCCTATCCAGGGCGGGAAGGGGGCGCACGGCCCCCCTCCCCTGCCTTATCCTCCCTTTTCTCCAGCAGGGCTGCATCTTCTCCAAAAATATGCCCCGGACAAGGGAAGTCTTTTCCCAAAATCCGCCTTCCTCTTCCTTGTGATGGGGAGGATTCTATGGTATGATAGTATATTATACGTATCTGGAAAGGACGGGAAGGCATGATTGTTTTGGGGATTGACCCAGGCTACGCCATCGTGGGCTGGGGCGTGCTGCGCTATGAAGGGAGCCGGTTTTCCACCATCGCCTACGGCGCCGTCCTCACCGATGCGAACACCGACTTTTCCTGCCGGCTGGAGCATATCTACGAGCGGATGTGCGCCATCTGCGCCAAATACCAGCCGGACGCGGTTTCCATTGAGCAGCTTTTCTTCACCACCAACCAAAAGACGGCCATCAAGGTGGCGCAGGCGCGGGGAGTCATTATGCTGGCGGTGCGCAAATACCAGCTGCCTCTTTTCGAATACACGCCGCTGCAGGTCAAGCAGTCGGTGGTGGGCTACGGCAAGGCGGTCAAATCCCAGGTCATGGAGATGACCCGCCAAATCCTGCATCTGGACAAGGTCCCTAAGCCGGACGACACCGCCGATGCGCTGGCCGTGGCCATTTGCCATGCCCACAGCGCAGGATCGCGGATTTTTTGGTAATCATAATAAAGGAGATTCTCCTATGTTTTACAGCTTACGAGGGGTTGTGCGGCATACCGAGCCGGGCTTCGCCGTCATCGACTGCGGCGGGGTCGGCTTTAAGTGCCAGACCACTAGGTATACCCTATCCCATCTCCCTGCGGTGGGGGAGACGGCCACCCTTTACACCCATCTCAACGTCCGGGAGGACGCGCTCGTCCTCTTCGGCTTCGCCGACCAGGAGGAGCTAAACTGCTTTAAGCTCCTCATTACCGTAACCGGGGTGGGGCCCAAGGCGGCGCTGGCCATCCTGTCCGAGCTCTCCCCGTCCAGGTTCGCCCTGTGCGTGGCCTCCGGGGACAGCAAGACCATCACCCGGGCCCAAGGGGTGGGCAACAAGCTCGCCCAGCGCATTGTGCTCGAGCTCAAGGATAAGCTTTCGGCCAACCTGGCCGCCAACACAGACGGTTTTCCCCCCCCGCCCGCGGCGGATGCTTCCGGCAACGCGGCCGAGGCGGTGGCGGCCCTGACGGTTCTGGGTTTTTCCGCGCCCCAGGCGTCGGCGGCGGTGGCGAAGCTCGACGGCGCCCTGCCGGTGGAGGAGCTGGTGGTGCAGGCGCTGCGCTCCCTGGGGAGCGCATGACAAGGCAAACAATCCGATCGGGGAAGGTGGTAGGAATGCATGCCGGACGATATTGAAATGGACTTTGAAAACCGCATCGTGGCCCCGGAATACACCCCGGAGGACATAGATACGGAAAACCCTCTGCGCCCGAAAACACTGGAGGACTATATCGGCCAGAAGAAGGCGAAGGAAAACCTGTCGGTCTATATCGAGGCGGCCCGGGGAAGGCAGGAGGCGCTGGACCATGTGCTCCTCTTCGGCCCGCCCGGCCTTGGCAAGACCACCCTGGCCGGCATCATCGCCAACGAAATGAAGGTGCATTTGCGGGTGACCTCCGGCCCCGCCATTGAAAAGCCGGGAGATCTGGCGGCCCTGCTGACCAACCTCTCCCCCGGCGACGTGCTGTTTATCGATGAGATCCATCGCCTCCCCCGTACGGTGGAGGAGGTGCTTTACCCGGCGATGGAGGATTTCTCTCTGGACATCATCATCGGCAAGGGCCCTTCCGCCCGCTCCATCCGCATCGACCTGGCGAAGTTCACGCTGGTGGGGGCCACCACCCGCTCCGGGCAGCTGGCGGCGCCCCTGCGGGACCGGTTCGGGATCCACCTGCGGCTGGAGCTTTACTCCCCCCAGGAGCTCGCGCAGATCGTATCCCGCTCGGCGGCGATCCTGGGGATTGAAACCGACCCCGACGGGGCGCTGGAGCTGGCCTCCCGCTCGCGGGGAACCCCCCGCATCGCAAACCGGCTGCTCAAGCGGGTGCGGGATTTTGCCCAGGTCACCGGCAACGGGGTCATCACCTGCGAAACCGCCCAAAAGGCCCTCGACCGGATGGAGATTGACGAATTAGGCTTAGACGCCAACGACCGGCGGATGCTCATGACCATCATCAACCTCTACCACGGCGGGCCGGTGGGCCTGGACACCATCGCCGCCGCCATCGGGGAGGAATCGGTTACCCTGGAGGACGTATACGAGCCCTATCTGATGCAGATTGGGTTTTTAAGCCGCACCAAGCAGGGGCGGGTGGTTTTGCCGCCCGCTTACGCCCATCTCGGGTTAGAATACAACGGACAATTGACGCTGTAGTTCATAAATAGAGGAGTGTTGTTGCAATTATGGGAAGACTTTTTGGAACCGACGGTGCCCGGGGCATCGCCAATACCGAGCTCACCTGTGAGCTGGCCATGCAGATCGGCCGGGCGGCCGCCTGCGTATTGACCGAGGCCACTCATCATAAGCCCCTGTTTCTCATTGGAATGGACACCCGCCTCTCCTCCGACATGCTGGAAGCGGCCATGGTGGCGGGGCTTACCTCGGTGGGGGCGGACGTAACACTGCTGGGGGTCATCCCCACCCCTGCGGTGGCGTATCTGGTGAAAAAATACGGGGCGGACGCGGGCATCATGATCTCCGCTTCCCATAACCCCTGCGAGTATAACGGCATCAAGCTCTTTAACGGCGAAGGCTTCAAGCTGTCCGACGCCATTGAGGAGCAGATTGAGGCCATTGTCCTCGACCACAAGGTGGAGCCGGCCTCCCCCATCGGCGGGAACCTGGGCCGGGTCAGCCGGGCGGCAAGCGCGGCGGACGATTACATCAGCCATATCGCCTCCACCGTGCCCTGCTCTCTTTCGGGGCTGAAGGTGGCGCTCGACTGTGCCAACGGCTCGGCAAGCGTGACAGCAAAAAAGCTGTTTACCTCCCTGGGGGCGGATGTCATCACCATCCACGACGAGCCCAACGGCGTCAACATCAACGACCACTGCGGCTCCACCCATATGGACGACTTAATCGAGACGGTCAAACGGTACCGCTGCCAGGCGGGCCTGGCCTTCGACGGGGACGCCGACCGGTGCCTGGCGGTGGACGAGCAGGGCAACCTGGTGGACGGCGACCGGCTCATCGCCATCTTTGCAGACGAAATGATGAAGGAAGGCACCCTGAAAAACGACACGGCGGTAGTCACCGTCATGACCAACCTAGGCTTCTTCCGGTTCTGCGAATCGCGGGGCATCAAAACCTGCGCCACCAAGGTGGGGGACCGGTATGTGCTGGAGGAAATGCTCAAAAACGGCTATAAGATCGGCGGGGAGCAATCGGGCCACATCATTTTCCTCGATCACTCCACCACCGGCGACGGCCAGCTGACCGGGGCGCAGCTTCTCTACGTGCTGCGCAAGCACAGCGAACGGCTTAGTAAGCTCTCTTCCCTGATGGAGCGCTTCCCCCAGGTGCTGGTCAACGTCCGCACCGACGCGAAGGGCAAAGCGAAATTCCCCCAGGACACGGTCATCAAGGAGCGCATTGACGAGGCCTGCCAAAAGCTCGGGCGGGACGGCCGGGTGCTGGTGCGCATTTCCGGCACCGAGCATCTCATCCGGGTGATGGTGGAGGGGAAGGACTTCGACACCATCAACCACATCGCGGTGGAGCTGTCCGACCTGATAAAGGAACGGCTGCAATGAGGGTAGCGGCAAACTGGAAGGACTATGAGCTGCTGGATACCTCCGGCGGCGAACGGCTGGAGCGGTGGGGGGACGTCCTCCTCATCCGCCCCGACCCGCAGATATTGTGGGATACCCCCAAAACCCATCCCGGCTGGAAGCATGCCCACGCCCGCTACCTGCGCTCGAATACAGGCGGCGGCCGGTGGGAATCGCTCAAGCCTCTGCCCGCCTCCTGGCCCATCCGGTACGGGAACCTTGTTTTCCAGGTCAAGCCCATGGGCTTTAAGCACACGGGGCTGTTCCCGGAGCAGGCGGTCAACTGGGACTGGATGGCAAAGCGCATCCGGGAAGCCGGGCGGCCGGTTAAGGTACTCAACCTCTTCGCCTATACCGGCGGCGCTACCTTAGCCTGCGCGGCGGCGGGGGCGGCGGTGTGCCATGTGGACGCGTCAAAAGGGATGGTGGCCTGGGGCCGGGAAAACGCAGCGGCCTCCAAGCTCTCGGACAAGCCGGTGCGCTGGCTGGTGGACGACTGCGTGAAGTTTTTGAACCGGGAAATCCGCCGGGGCAACCGGTACGACGCCATCATTATGGACCCGCCCTCCTACGGCCGGGGGCCGGGGGGCGAAATCTGGAAGCTGGAGGAGCAGGTCTACCCCTTGATTGGGCTGTGCGCCAGGGTGCTCAGCGACCGGCCCCTTTTTTTGCTCTTAAACTCCTACACCACCGGGCTTTCCCCGTCGGTGATGGAATATATGCTGGCAAGCGTGCTCCTGCCGCAATTCGGCGGAAGGACCAGCGCGGATGAAATCGGCCTGCCGGTTTCCCAAAACGGCCTGATTCTGCCCTGCGGCGGGACGGCGATCTTTGAAGGAACCAAAAATTAACGGAATGTCCAAAGAGGGAGTCGGATGACAAACATCATTGAAACAAAGGACCTTCGGTTTGAATATGCCTCCGAGGAGGAGGGGCCAAGGGTGGTGCTCGACGGGATTGACCTGGATATCCGCAAGGGCGAGTTTGTGGCGGTGCTCGGCCACAACGGGTCGGGCAAATCCACCCTTGCCAAGCATTTCAACGCCATGCTCCTTCCCTCCGGCGGCAAGTGCTATGTGGCGGGGATGGACACGGCCGACGAGGAAAAGCGGTTCGACGTCCGCCAGACGGTGGGGATGGTGCTGCAAAACCCGGACAACCAGCTGGTGGCCACCATTGTCGAAGAGGATGTGGCCTTCGGGCCGGAGAATATGGGGGTACCCCCCGAGGAAATCCGCAAGCGGGTGGACGAGGCGTTGAAAGCGGTGGGAATGTACGAGTACCGCCGCCACGCCCCCCACAAGCTGTCCGGCGGGCAAAAGCAGCGCATTGCCATCGCCGGCATCATCGCCATGCGCCCGGCCTGTATCGTGCTCGACGAACCCACCGCCATGCTCGACCCCCGCGGCCGGGAGGAAGTGATCTCCACCATCCACCGGTTGTGCGACGAAATGGGGATCACCATCGTCCTCATCACCCATTATATGGACGAAACGGTGGACGCCGACCGGGTGGTGGTCATTGACGACGGGCGGGTGCTGCTGTCCGCAGCGCCGCGGGAGGTTTTCTCCCAGGTGGACCGGCTCAAGGCGGTGGAATTGGACGTACCCCAGGCCACCCGGCTGATTTACCGTCTGCAAAAGGCAGGGGTAAAGGGGCTGCCGGCGGGGGTGCTCACCGACGACGAATGCATTGAGGTACTCTCGAATCTGCTGGAGGTGAACGGATGCCCATCCTCGAAACCAAGGAACTGACCTATATCTACGGCCAGAATTCCCCCTTTGAGAAAAAGGCGCTCGATACGGTTTCCATCGCCATCGACGAAGGGGAGTTTGTCGGCGTCATCGGGCACACCGGCTCGGGAAAGTCCACACTGGTGCAGCATTTAAACGGGCTGATTAAGCCCACTTCCGGCTCCATCCTGCTGGACGGCCGGGATATTTGGGCCGAGCCGAAAAAGATCCGGGCGGTGCGCTTTGAGGTGGGGCTGTGCTTTCAGTACCCGGAATACCAGCTTTTTGCCGAGACGGTGTATAAAGACATCGCCTTCGGCCCCCAAAACATGGGCCTTGACGAGGAGGAGGTAAACAAGCGGGTCAAAAGTGCGGCCGCGTTTGTCTCCCTAAAGCCGGAGCTTTTGGAGAAATCCCCCTTCGACCTGTCCGGCGGGGAAAAGCGCCGGGCAGCCATCGCAGGGGTGCTGGCCATGGAGCCCAAGGTGCTCATTCTCGACGAGCCTACCGCCGGCCTCGACCCGAAGGGGCGGGACGTGATCCTGGGCCAGATCCGCGAATACCAGAAGGAACGGGGCTCCACCGTGCTGCTGGTCTCCCACTCGATGGAGGACGTGGCCCGCGTCTGCTCCAAGGTGCTGGTCATGAACGACGCGAAATGCGCCATGTACGGTACGGTGGACGAGGTGTTTACCCGGGCCTCCGAGCTTGCCGGGATGGGCCTCAACATCCCCCAGGTCACCCGGATTTTCCTGGGGCTGAAGGAACGGGGCTACAACGTAAACACCTGCGTCTATACCGCCCGGCAGGGCAGGGATGAAATTTTGCGCCTGCTCTCCCAAGCGAAGGGAGGGGACGGCCGATGATCCGCGACATTACCTTTGGGCAGTTTTTCCCTGCAAAATCGGTCGTCCACGCCTTGGACCCCCGCACCAAGCTCATCTTGGTGGTGGCGTACATTGTGCTGGTGTTCATCGGCAACAACTTTTTGTGCTTAGGGCTGGCCGCCGCCTTTTTGATTCTGGCAACGGCCCTCTCCAAGGTCCCGCCCAAGCTGATGCTGCGTTCCACCCGGCCGATTTTGTTTGTCATCGCCTTTACAGCGATCCTCAATCTCCTTTACATAAAGGGGGACGTGCTCCTCTTTGAATGGGGCTTTGTCCAGATTTACGACAAGGGCGTTTTCACCGCTGTGTTTATGGCGATCCGAATTATACTAGCCGTTTTAGGGAGCTCCCTTCTGACCTATACCACCTCCCCCACCGATCTGACCGACGGGCTGGAACGGCTGATGTCTCCATTGAAGGTTCTGCACCTTCCGGTTCATGAATTTGCACTGATGATGACCATCGCCCTGCGCTTCATTCCCACCCTCATTGAGGAAACGGACAAAATCATGTCGGCCCAAAAGGCCAGAGGCGCGGATTTGGAGACGGGTGGATTGGTCAAACGGGTCAAAGCCCTGGTGCCCATCCTAATCCCTCTCTTTGTCTCCTCCTTCCGCCGCGCCTTCGATCTGGCTACCGCAATGGAATGCCGGTGCTACCACGGCGGGGAAGGCCGCACCCGGATGAAAAAGCTGCAGATGCACGGAAGGGACGCCTGGGCCTTTGGGATCACCGCTCTGGTGCTCGGCGGCATCATCGCCGCCTCCATCCTCCTGCCGCCGGTCTTTTGACGGGGAAAGGACGAAAACAGGCATGCGAAACTTGCTTTTGACGCTGCGCTACGACGGCAGCCGTTACCACGGCTGGCAGATTCAGCAAAACGCCCTGTCGGTGCAGGAAGTGCTGCAAAAGGCGATGGAAGGGCTCTTCGGCGCCCGCCCCGATCTGAAGGGATGCAGCCGGACCGACGCCGGCGTACATGCGGATATGTTTTGCGTCAGCTTCCAGACGCGAAGCCGGATCCCCTGCGACCGGGTGATTGCAGCTCTCAACGTCCGCCTTCCCTTTGATGTTGCGGCGTACGGCTGCCGGGAGGTTCCCGCCGGTTTTCACGCCCGGTACTCCTGTAAGGGAAAACAGTATTGCTACCGCATTTACAACGCCCCCTACCGAAATCCGTTTTGGGAGGGGCGTGCGCTTCATTACCGGCATGAGCTGGACACGGCAGCCCTCAACGACGTCGCCCAGGTGTTCGTGGGCCGGCACGATTTCGCCGCTTTCTGTTCCTCCAATAGCGACGTGGAGGATACGGTGCGCACCATCCGGGCGGCCCGGGTCGAACGGGAAGGGGAGCTTGTCACTTTCACGGTGGAAGGGGACGGTTTTCTCTACAATATGGTGCGTATCCTGACGGGCACGCTGCTGCAGGCGGCCCAGGGGAAACTGGGGAAAGAAGAAATCGCCCGGCTGCTCGCCGGCGGGGACCGGACGCAGGCGGGGCCGACGGCTCCCCCCCAGGGCCTGATTTTACAGCGGGTATTCTACGATGAATCCGAATGGGAAGAATCTACGATCGGGAGGTGACGATCCATGCTGCGGCATAAGAGCGGGCGGCTGCGCCGTCCGGAGGAAGCGGCGGAGGCCACATCCAACATGCAGGAAGAGGAGCCCCGGCTCAAACTGGTGAAAAAACGTCCCAAGCGCAAGCGGGGCTTAAAGCTGTTTCTCTGGCTTTGCGTGCTGATACTGGTGGCCGGCGGGACGGCTTGGGGCATTGCAAACCGGGACCTGTTCAGCGGGGTGCGCATCGAAGAATGGTGGGACCAGACCTTCGGCAACTATGGGACGGGAGAGGGCTTCCCGGTAACGGCGGCAGGCAGCGAGGTGGCTGATCTGGAGACCATCGGCGGCGACGTGGCGCTTTTGTCCGACTCGTCGCTGCAGCTCTACAACAGCACCGCCAAAGAGATTTATTCCCGCCAGCACAAATTCCAAACCCCTGTACTGCGCAAAAGCGACACGCGGGCGCTGGTCTACGACCGGGGTTCCACCGGGTACCGGATCGAAAACCGAAAGCGCACCGTTGCCACCGGCAAGGCGGATTATAACCTGATCGCCGGGGATATCAGCAAAAACGGCGACGTGGTTTTGGTGACGGAAGGCTCGGGCGGATATGTGTCGGAGCTGACGGCCCTGGGAGACGACCTAAAGACGGTGAAGTTCAAATGGTCCTCCGCGTCCAACATGGTGGTGGACGTGGCGGCGGCGCCCGATGGGAACAGCGCGGCGGCCGCTACGGTATTTGCGGAAAACGGGGGGCTTGGCTCCAGCCTGACCCTTTTGGACTTCGGCAGTGATACGCCTACCTATCTCAATTTCGACGATACCCTCTTTTTCGCCGTGCGCTATTGCGGCGGACGTATTATCGGCATCGGGGACGATCGCATTGTCAGTGTCAAACCGGACGGCAGCGATATGCAGGAGTTCTCTTACGGCGACGCGTACTTAGCCGCATGGGATTTCAATGAGGACGGATACATTGCCGTCTCCCTATCCCCCTACGAGGACCGCAGAGAATGCAGCGTCAGCCTTTTGGATGCCGCTCTGACCGAAACGGGAACGGTATCCGGGGCGGGTGAGGTACGCGGCATATCCTGTGAAGGAGGTTTGACGGCAGTTCTGGTTCCCGGCAACGTCAACACCTATTCGGCAGACGGGAGCGCGATCGCCTCCGCCCAGACTTCGGCCAGTGCATCCAAGGTTGCGCTGAAAGGGCAAACCGCTTATGTTCTGGAGGGACGGACGGTTTCTTCCTATTCCCTTTCTTAAAAGTGTATTGGAAAACCGGTTTTGAGTGCGTTATAAAAGAGGAAAAGGCGAGGTGTAAGCCTCGCCTTTTCCTTTATAAAAAATTCGGTTATTTACAGGGCCTTTTGTTGTCAAATTCCGGATTAAAGGCATAGAAATTTTTGTAATCCAGCTTATCGGTAGCCAAGCGCAAGCCCTCTCCAAACCGCTGGTAGTGAACCACTTCCCGCTGACGCAGGAACTTGATCGGATCGCGTACGTCGGGGTCGTCGCACATGCGCAGGATATTGTCGTATGTGGTCCTAGCCTTCTGTTCCGCAGCTAAGTTTTCATGCAAATCGGTAATTACATCGCCTTTTACCTGGAAATAGGACGACGTAAACGGGGCCCCGCTGGCGGCTACCGGATAGATACCGGTGGTGTGGTCGACATAATAGGTGTCAAAGCCGCTTTTCTTAATCTCCTCCGGGGTCAGGTCCTTTGTCAGCTGGTATACGATGGCGGCGATCATCTCAAAATGCGCCAGCTCTTCGGTGCCAATATCGGTCAGAAGCCCTTTCAGTTCCGGATACGGCATGGTATACCGCTGGCTTAGATAGCGCAGAGAAGCGCTCAACTCACCGTCCGGGCCGCCGTACTGGGTAATGATTATCTTAGCAAGGGCCGGATTGGTATTGGATATTTTCACCGGATACTGCAATCTTTTTTCATAGCTCCACATTCGCCTAGCACTCCTTTCTGTTTTCCCACGGCCACGGACCCTGGGTCCAGGCCCAGCAGCTGCTGCCGGCAGCGCTGTCGTTTGCGTCGCTGATGTTCAAAATCAGCGGACCAAACCTGCACTCATATTCTTTCAGCAACGCCTTGTACTTGATATCGTAGGCCTCCAGCTTACGCATGGCCTCCTTATCGCAGTTGTGGGTATCCAGGAAGATATGCAGCTCCCACATGGCAAAGGAAAGGGAGGACAGCCTGCGGAGCATGGCCTCGCGTTCATTCATCTCCATTATAAACACCCTCTCTTTCCGCCTAAGAACGGCTTATCCAGCTCGGGGAAAATGGTTCCTGTTTGAAAGCCCTGTTCCGGTTCATAGGTGGCCTCCAGCTTCTGAAGCGGTACATAGGCCATGGCAATGGGCGTCTGCGCGGGGAATTTCGTCTGGGCGCAGGTACAATCAGCAAACAAATCAAAATCTTTGTTCATCTTTAAGCTCCTTTCGTTTACGAAATACGCTGCATAGCCGTTAGCAGTATATGCACCGCCATACGGACAGGTACCAGGCCATTTTCTCCGGGCGGCCGCATATTTCCCAAACTCGCTGCGTACCAATGAAAGACGTCCATCCCCCTTTGTTTCCTCGGCAAAGGAAGGATAAAATATTTTTCTAACCCTTGCAAATCAAGCCGGAACTTGATATCATTAAAAATATAGTAACAAAATTAGGAGGTCGCTTTATGAGTAACGAACCTTTCAATCCTTATGAGGGCACGGACAACACTCCTCCCGTACCGCCGACTGAGCCGTCGGCCAATTCCGTACCGGAGAGCGGCGGCAACGCCTACCAGGCCCCCGGTGCTCCTTATCAGGAGCCGGCCGGCCAGCCGACGCCCCCTCCTTCTTCCGCTTATCCGCCTCCTTACCAAGCGCCGGTGGAGCCGCAAACCCCGCCGCCGTCCGCTTATCCGCCTCCTTATCAGGCCCAGCAGCCCTATCCAAACAATGTAAGCGGGGCGAACAACGCCAATAATCCCTATCCTCCCAAGCCGGTTTACACGGTTGCGCAGCCGAAGCCCGCCAACGGTATGGCCATCGCCTCTCTCGTGCTGGGTATTCTCTCGGTTCTGTGCTGCTGCCTGTGGTTTTTGGGCGGAGGAATCATTCCGGGCCTTGTCGGCTTGATCCTTGCAATCATCTGCTTCTCCAAGGGCAACAAGGGCGGCGTCGCCGTGGCCGGTCTGGTCCTTTCCATCATTGGTTTGGTACTCAGCGTGGTTTCGATTATTACATTAATCGCCAACGGTACGTTTGCCGAGTTTATGTATGCGCTTGAGCATGGAGACCTGGACGACTTGTATTACTATTACTACCGCAACTATTCCATGATCTTCCTGCGGTAAGTGCAAAAACAAACCATACGCCGTGTGCAAAATGCACACGGCGTATTTTCTTGTAAAAAAAGGCCCTTCGGCATGTCCTTGCCGAAGGGCCTTTGAAGCTTTCACTGCCGCTTCTTTTTTGCCGCCACCAACAGCATCATGGGGCGGCGCAGCTCTTCCTTCATTTGAGGGATGGCAGCCAGCATTTCCGGCGCCGGCATCGGTTCCACCACCGCCGTGATGGAAAAACCGGCTTGCAACAGGCATCCCAGGTAGGTGGTTAGCGTCCGATGGTATTTGACCACCCTTTCCCCCAGAAAACACGCGGTACGCTTCCCTTCCTCAAAGTACCGGTCCACCGGCCAGTGCAGGGGGACGCCCTCCCCGTCACAGTACCACTCCTGGGTGCCATGCGCGGTAAACACCGGATGCTCCACGGAAAAAACGAAATCCCCTTCCTCCTTCAGACATTGCGCCACCTTACGGCTGAGCGACGCAAAATCCTCCACATAGTGAAAGGCCAGGGAGCTGATGACCACATCAAATTCACCCGCCGGATATTCGTATTCTTCCATGGACATCCGCCGATAGGTGATATTGGGCGCATGGTTTCGCTCCTGCGCCTGTTGCAGCATCCGGCGGGATAAGTCAATCCCGACCACCTGCCCGGCGCCTCCCTCCGCCGCGTAGCGGCAATGCCACCCGAACCCGCAGCCCAAATCCAGCACTCGCTTTCCCTGAAAGTCCGGCAGCAGCTTTTTCAGCGCATGCCATTCTCCCGCTCCCTGCAAGCCCAGTACCGAACGGGGCATTTGGCTATACTGCTGAAAAAAGGCGGCATCGTCGTATTTGTTTTCCTTCATAAACGCTCCTTCTTATATAAAGCTTTCCCTCTTGCGGGCATTCTTTTCTCCCGTCTCAGCGCATCAGCGGATAACCCGGCAGGTTGCGCACCACCAAAAACACCACCACCACGGCTGCAAGCAGCAGCGCGTAGACGCCGCCGCGTCGGATCTGCGGCGGACGGTACTCCCTTCGCAGGCAGCCGGCCAAAAGCCAGATCCAGACGCCCAGCAGCACCGCCGCCGCCAGGACCACCAGCGGGTTAAAATAAAACGCCTGCCCAATTTCCCCATGCAGGAGGGATTCGATGGCCCGCGTCCCGCCGCAGCCGACGCAGCGGTAGCCGGTGACCATATAAAAAAAACAGGGTGGGAAAATTCCCACCAATTTGGCCGGTGTCAGCGAAAACCAAAGGGCCGCGCCTATGTATCCTGCGGCTGCGGCGCCGCATAAGCAAACGTTGCCCTTCCTCGTTTTCCAGAAAAAGTGAATCGCCCGGTGCAATGCCATCTGCTTCCTCCTCAAAAGCGCTGCCGGCCAAAGCGCTTGGGCGGCAGAATAAACCCAATTTCCCGGTCGGAGAGTTCCCGATCCGCCACAATCTCCCCCGGTGTTTCCTCCAGCATACGGGCGAGCTGATCCTCCGGGACCCCTTGAGAAGCAAGCAGCTCCCGAATGGTAAGAAGGTCCGCGCCCCTTCTTCCGTACGCCTCATGGGCGTCGGACGCCAGGCAGTCGATGGCGTCCGCCTGCAGCATGGCCCAGGAAAGCTGCATCGCCTTTGGGCCAAACGTACCCAAGAGGCTTTGGGCCGTCACCTGAAAGACCGCGCCCTTCTCCAGCAGAAGGTTTAAAAGGTCATAATTGTCCTGAAAATAGGAAAAACGTTCGGGATGCGCAATTACCGGAACTAAATCTTGGTCAAAAATCAACTCTACGTAATCAAAAAGGTCCTCCATCGGTATGGGTGCAAAGGGGAATTCCGCCAGCAAATAGCGGGTGCCGCCCAACGTCAGCCGACGCAGCTGCTTGGCATGGGCGTGCAGCACAGGACGCAGGGCCACCTCTGCCCCGCCAAGGACACGAAGGCCGGCACCTCTTGCTGCGAGGCTTGCCGCAACCAGCGAAAGGCGCTCCTCCCGCCTTTCTAAAAATGCATCGGCCTCGCTCCCGTCATAAAAATGAGGGGTGGCCACGACGGCCTCCACCCCGCTCTCCTCCTGTGCGGCACACATCTCCAGCGACTCCTCCAAAGAGGAAGCGCCGTCGTCCAGCTGCGGAAGGATATGCGTGTGAATATCGACCATCGAGGTCACCCCCTTGGCTTGCCAACCCTTTATTTTTTGCTGGAGGACGACCGGGAAGCAGACGTGGAAGACGACGTGCCCGACGACGAGCTTTCCTCCGCGGCGGTGCCGTCCTCATAGATAAACTCATGCAGCAGCCGGCCGTTTTCCTTGGTGTCGTAGTCTACGGTGGACAGCATCTGGCTGCCGAATTCATGAGAGCCGTATTTCCAGGTATTGTCCGCCGGCAAGCGGAATTCCTCCACCGGATATTGCAGATAGGTCATGGAATTATAGGCCAGCGACAGGATTTCACTGGTCGGAATGTTGGTTTTGACGTTGGGCAGCACGGAGTTGGCCAGCCCGACGATCTTAAAGACGTCCATGTTCTTCGCGCTCTTGACCACCGCCTGGATAACGTTGCGCTGGCGCTGGGTGCGCTGGAAGTCGTCGCCCGCCATCTTGCGGATGCGCGCATAGGACAGCGCCGCATTGCCGTCCATCAGATTGACGCCCTCGTGCAGCTCGCCCAGGGTCCCGTAATAGTTGGCGTCAAGATGATCCACCTCATCCTGCGTCAGCTCGATTTCCACGCCGCCCAGGGTGTCCACCACCTGCTCAAACATCTCAAAGTTGACGATGGCGTATTTATCGATTTTAAAATTATAATTGTACTCAATGGTATCCATCAGCAGCTCCGGCCCGCCCAGGGTATAGGCATGGTTGAGCTTCATATCGTAATACCCGGGAATGGTCACCCAGCTGTCCCGCATGAAGGAGACCATCTTCAGCTTCTGATGGGTGTTGTCCAGGGAAACCAGGATCATGCTGTCGGTGTTGCCCTCCAGGCTCTCGGTACGGGAATCCACCCCGATGAGCAGGACATTGTAAACGTCCTCGTCAATGACCTCCAGCTCCGGCATCGACTGGCCGGAATTCAGCGGGACCGACGGCCAGGAGGGGGTGGGCACCTTGTCCCCGATCCCATTGACCATAACGGCGACCACTATGACGACAGCGATGACGGCCAGGACAATCAGCCCCAAGCATCCCAGCGTTGTATATTTCGCAACCTTCTTTCCGGACTTTTTGCCGGAACCCAGCTCGTTAAGATCCACTTCATCGTTTCTTTTTTTCATAACGGCTCCTTTTTTCACAGTATTTCAATTTTGCCCGGCGATATGTATCATGCCGCATTTGCCTGCGCCGGAAATCCTTTCCCCTCTATGAAAGCGAGCCTTTCCGCTTCGCCCCACTTCCTCATATTTTTCTATTATGCAATTATCCAAAGAAAATTACAAGTCTTTTTTTCCCATAAATGATGGAAAATGCGCATCATTTCCCGATTTTTGTGGGATTTTACAACTCCGATACACCGCCTGCCCCTTCCTTTTCCATAGAAAAGACCAGGTGGGGCATATCCATATTGTAATAATGCTTTACAATTCTACCTATCGGCTTCATGCCCAGCCGCCGGGCCACCCGCTGGGACGCCAGGTTGCTGTCCCGGATGATACTGACCACCCGCTTACAGCCCAGCGTTTCAAAGGCATACCGCTTGCAGCCTTCGGCCGCCTCGGTGGCGTAGCCGTTGTGCCAGGCGCTTGTGCGAAAGAGGTAGCCGATTTCCACCTCCCGCCCCCAGCCGGCGTCCTGCCAGGTAAGCCCCGCCTGCCCCAGGAATTCCCCCGTGGCCTTCTCCTCCACCGCCCATAAGCCGAAACCGTCGCGGCGATACCTTTCCTGCTGGCGGGCGAGCCATTCCCCCACCTCTTGGTCGCTGAAGGCGTGCTCATAGGCGTACATGGCCTTCCCATCCTGCAAAATGGTGCAGAGGTTGGCAAAGTCCCCCTCCGTCAGTTCCCGCAGACGCAGCCGCTCGGTTTCCAAAATCCATTTCATCGTTCTTTCCTCCTACCTCGGAAAGGCCCGCCTTCCAAGAAATTCTCGAAAGGCGGGCCTTCTTTTATTCTTTGCTTTGTCCGTAATAAGCGCCGGGGCCGTGCTTGCGCAGGAAATGCTTGTCAAGCAGGGTGCGCTGGATGGGCGGCCGGGCGGCGGAAAGGGGAAGCGCCTCGGTATGCCAGGCCATCATGGCCACCTCCTCGAGAACCACGGCGTTATGCACCGCTTCCATCGGATCGTCCCCCCATGCAAAGGGGCCGTGGGCCTTGACCAGCACCGCCGGCACCCGGCCGGGCTCGATCCTCCTTTTGCGGAAGGTCTCGACGATCACCTTACCGGTCTCAAGCTCGTATTCCCCCGCGATTTCCTCATCGGCCAGCGGACGGGTGCAGGGGACGGGGCCGTAAAAGGCGTCGGCGTGGGTGGTGCCGTAGGCGGGGATATCCCGCCCGGCCTGGGCCCAGATGGTGGCCCAGCGGGAATGGGTATGCACAATCCCGCCCAATTGGGGGAACCGCCGGTACAGCTCCAGATGGGTGGGGGTATCGGAGGAAGGGTTGAGCTTCCCTTCCACCACCTTGCCCTGCAGATCTACCACCACCATGTCCCCGGCGGTCATCTCCTCATAGGAGACGCCGGAGGGCTTGATGACCACCAGCCCGGATTCCCGGTCGATCCCGGAGACGTTTCCCCAGGTAAAGACCACCAGGCCGTGGGCGGGCAGTTGTAGGTTGGCCTCAAAAACCCGCTCCTTGAGCGCTTGCAGCATGTTCCTTCCCCCCTTCTCAGGACTTGAGCTTCCAGTACAGGTCGCTGTACATCAGCTGCTGTTCCAACTGCTCAAGCTTCGTATCCTTCCCGATGTGGACGAACTCGATGTCCATAATCCGGGCAAAGTCCCGCATGATCTGCGCATCCAGCGCGTAGCTGAGCACGGTATGGTGGGCGCCGCCCGCCATAATCCATCCTTCCGCCGAGGTGGCGAGATCGGGGAGCGGCTTCCACATCACCTGAGCGACCGGGAGCTTAGGCATCGGCGCAAAGGGAGAAGCGGCGTGTACGTCGTTGACGATCATCCGCAGCCGTCCGCCCATATCCACCAGGCTGATGACGACGGCTTCCCCCTCCCCGGTCTGGAAGGTCAGGCGGGCCGGCGGCTCCCGGTCCCCGATCCCCAGAGGATGCACCTCGATGCGCGGCTTGGTCACCGCGATGTCCGGGTCCACCTCCAGCATATGGGCGCCCAGCACCCCTTGGTTCTGCGGGTCCATATGATAGGTATAATCCTCCATAAAGGCGGTGCCGCCCGGCAGGCCCTGGCTCATGCACTTGACGATGCGGTGCAGAGCGGCAATCTTCCAGTCGCCCTCCCCGCCGAAGCCGTAGCCGTCGCGCATCAGGTTCTGCACCGCCAGGCCGCCCAGCTGCCGGAGCTGCTGGAGGTCCTGGAAATTGTCGGTAAAGGCGCCGAAGCCCCCCACCTCCAGGAACTTGCGCAGCGCCACCTCCAGCCTCGCCTGGTAGCGCACCGCCTCCAGATCGTCGGTGGCCAGCTCGTACCGCTCCAGATATTCCTCCATCTTCCCGTCCACCTGGGCCTCGGTCACCCGGTCGACGATGTTGACCAGGTCGCCCACGCCCCAGCTGTTGACCGACCAGCCCATCTTGATCTGGGCTTCCACCTTATCCCCTTCGGTGACCGCGACCTCCCGCATGTTGTCCCCGAACCGGCAGACCTTCAGCCGGCGGCTCTCGTAAGCGCCGATGGCCGCGCGCATCCAGCGGCCCACCCGGGCGCGGGTTTCCCCGTCCTCCCAATGCCCGGCAATGACCTTGCGGGGCAGGCGGAGCCGGGCGCCGATAAAGCCGTGCTCCCGGTCGCCGTGGGCGGACTGGTTTAAATTCATGTAATCCATATCGATCTCGTTCCAGGGAATGTCCCGCTGGAACTGGGTATGCAGGTGAAGCCAGGGCTTTGTGAGCCTGGTCAGCCCCCCAATCCACATCTTCGACGGGGAAAAGGTGTGCATCCAGGTGATGACCCCCGCGCAGGCCTCGTCGGCGCTGGCCTTGACCAGCACGTCGGTGATCTCCTGAGCGTTTCGCACCGCCGGCATGCAGACCACATGCCCCGGCACCGCCGGGTCCTGATCGAGGGCGTTGGCGATGATCTGGGCGTGGTCGTTGACCTGCCGCACCACGTCGGCCCCATACAGGTCCTGGGTGCCGGCGATAAACCAGAAGGAATAGGTCGATGTTTTCATAGTAGCCTCCTCTTTCTATCAGCAAACCGCTGCTGCGCCGGATCCCCGGCGTTCATCCCGTTTACCGGCGGCGGTTATTTCGCCTGCTTTTTCATGGCCTTGAGCCGCTTCATCACGTCGTTTCCGCCCCGGCCGAAATAGTCGTGGAGGCGTTTATACTCCGCATACAGCCGGTCGTACCGGTCGGCGTGGCCGGCAATGGGGGTGTAAACCTCATCCTTGACCTTGCCCATCCGCCGTGCCGCTTCGAACACGTCGTCAAACCCGCCGGCCGCCTTCCCGGCCGCCACCGCCGCAAAGATGGCGCTGCCGAGGGCCGGCCCCTGCTTGGAGCCCGCGATGCGCACCGGCATGCCGAGCACGTCCGCATAGATCTGCATGGTCATGGGGTCCTTTTGGCTGATGCCGCCGGAGGCATAGAATTCCTCCACCGGCACCCCGTTTTCCCGGAAGGTCTCCACGATCATCCGGGTGCCGTAGGCGGTGGCCTCGATGAGGGCCCGGTAGATTTCCTCCGGCTTTGTCTGCAGCGTCATTCCCAAAATCAGCCCGGTCAGGTCCACGTCCACCAGCACCGAGCGGTTGCCGTTGAACCAATCGAGGGCAAGCAGGCCGCTTTCCCCGGGCGCAAGCCCCTCGGCCTTGCGGCGCAGATAGGCGTGAATGCTCCGGCCCTCCCGCCTTGCCTCCTCATAATAGGCGGCGGGCAGGCAGTTGTCGATAAACCAGGCGAAATGGTCGCCCACGCAGGACTGGCCCGCCTCATAGCCGAAGTAGCCCGGCATGACCCCGTCGGCCACCACGCCGCACATGCCCGGAACCTGCCGTTCCTCCTCGCCCATGAGGATGTGGCAGGTGGAGGTCCCCATAATGGCCAGCATCTTTCCCGGCCCGTCGATCCCCACTGCGGGCACGCAGACGTGGGCGTCTACATTCCCCACCGCCACCGCCGTGCCCGGAAGCAGGCCGGTCAGGGCGGCCCCAGCCTCCGAAATGCCGCCCGCTCTCGTCCCCAGGGGGAGGATGTCCCCGGACAGCTTATCCCGGACCACATGGCGCAGCCTCTCGTCGAGGGCGGCGAAAAACTCCTCCTGCGGGTAGCCCTCCCGCTTCGACCAGATTTCCTTATACCCGGCGGTGCAGGAGTTGCGGGTTTCCCTGCCGGTCAGCTGCCAAACGATCCAGTCGGCCGCTTCGAT
Organism: uncultured Clostridia bacterium; assembly: GCA_904420015.1. Taxonomy (GTDB): domain Bacteria; phylum Bacillota; class Clostridia; order Oscillospirales; family Acutalibacteraceae; genus Solibaculum_A. The sequence goes on along the minus strand of CAJFTS010000003.1, from coordinate 2,410 downwards.
AAAGCGGTCGGCCGCCTCATAGACCATAGGCGCTTCCTCAAGCACCTGCCAGATCTTCGGAACCGCCCACTCGGAGGAGATCTTCCCTCCGTACCGGGCAAGGAAGGCCTCCCCCCGCTGCGCCGCCACGGCGTTGAGGCGGTTGGCCTTGTCCTGGGCGGCATGGTGCTTCCAAAGCTTGACGTAGGCGTGGGGCTCCTCCTTCCACTGGGGCAGGCGGCAAAGGGGCGTCCCGTCCGCCTTGACCGCAAGGAGGGTGCAGGCGGTAAAATCCGTCCCCACACCGATGACCTCGGCGGCCGAAACCCCCGCCGCCTTCAGCACCTCCGGGATAGTATGACGCAGCACCTCCAGGTAATCCTGCGGGTCCTGCAGCGCCCAGTCGGGCTTTAGCTCCCGGCCGCCGGGCAGCCGCTCGTCCATCACCCCGTGGGGATATTCATAGACTGCCGATGCAACCTCCCGGCCGCTGGGTACCTCCACCAGCACCGCCCGTCCCGACAGTGTTCCAAAATCCACCCCAATGGTATAGCTCATCCTTCTTCTTCCTCTCAAAGTTGTCTGAATCCTGCTTTCCTATAAAAAACGCCCGGTCCGCAATCCTGCCGACCGGGCGCAGCTTTCGGGCAACCGACAATAGGCCGATCCGCATGGGGCCGCGCGCTCTTTTCCGCCGTACGGTGGTCCCCCCTCTGCTCGAAGAGAGGATACATCCAACACCAATTTTCAATAAGTTGTTCCGCTTTCCCTTACAAGATAAAAAAGAAGCCGCGCTTTTTTTGCTACAGTTGTATGTACATCGTGTTATAAATTATAACATCTCCCTATCCGCCGGTCAAGATGGTTTTTTCAAGGTTCCTATAGAAAAACAAACGGATTCTTTTACTTTCCGAGCATGGGATACAAATGGCTGGCCGCCAGCATCACCCCGGCCTTGCCGGAATGGAAATTGAGGCCGCCCTGCATCCAGACGGCGTAGGGCTCCCGAAGCGGCGCGTCGGCGGACAGCTCAATGGACGCGCCCATGGTAAAGGCGCCCGCCGCCATAATCACCTGGCTGTCGTAGCCGGGCATATCCCACGGTTCGGGGGTGACGAAAGCGTCGATGGGAGCTCCCGCCTGCATACCCTGGCAGAAGGCGATCAGGTTCTCCGGCGTGCGCAGCTGAATGGCCTGAATGATGTCGTGCCGCTCCTCCAAAGGGGCAGGGGTGACGGCAAAGCCCAGCTCCTCCATCAGCGCGGCGGCAAAAACGGCGGTTTTCAGCGCTTCGCCGGTGACGTGAGGGGCGTGAAACAAGCCCATAAACAGCTCCCTTGTATGGCCGAGGGTGGCGCCGATCTCCCGGCCCACCCCGGCGGTGGTATGCCGGCAGGCGCACAGCTCGATGAGGTCGGAGCGCCCGGCAATGTAGCCGCCGGTGGGGGCGATGCCGCCGCCGGGGTTCTTAATCAGCGATCCGGCCATCAGGTCGGCGCCGTAGGCGGTGGGCTCGGCCTCGTCGACAAATTCCCCGTAGCAGTTGTCCACCATGACGACCACGCCGGGCTTCTTTTTCTTGACGAACCGGGCGATTTCGCCAATGGTCTTTGCCGACAGGCTCTTGCGCAGGGTGTAGCCTCTCGAGCGCTGGACGTACACCATTTTCACCGTCTCGTCCAGCGCCTGCTCAATCCGGTCGTAGTCGGGTTCCCCGTCCTCTTTGAGCGCCACCGCGTCAAAGGAGATGCCGAAATCCTTGAGCGACCCCTGCCCGCTTCCCCGCAGGCCGATGACCGAATGGATGGTGTCGTAGGGGATGCCGGTGACCGAAAGCATCTTGTCCCCCGGACGAAGCACGCCGAACAGGGCGACCGACAGGGTGTGGGTGCCGGAAAGAAAGGAGTGGCGCACCAAGGCGTCCTCGGCGTCCATCGCGTCGGCAAACACCCGGTCGAGGACCTCCCTCCCCCGGTCGCCGTAGCCGTAGCCGGTGGTGGGGGCGAAATGGGATTCGCTGACCCTATTTTCAATAAAGGCGCACAGCACCTTTTGCTGGTTTCGCTCGGTCTGCCGTTCGATCCGGTCAAGGGCAGGGGCGCAGGCGGCAAGAGCGCGCTGGGCCGCGGCCTCAATCTCGGGGACGATTTTGAAATACGGTTTTTGCAGCATAGCTTCCTCCATCTAACCCGCCTGGTATCCATCCTACTGCAAGGCGGGCTTCCATCTTTTAACATTCATACGGTCTTTAGAAAAGTCCCGTCCCATTGCACGGGCAAGGGAACGGTACGGCTTTGACAATCAAAACCACGCGCCAAACGCGCGGCATGCACAAGCCCAAAAGGGCGGGATACCGGGCCGGCCTCCTAAGAGGCGCGGAAAACCGGCCGGCTGCATCACATCCACGAAAGCGGCGAAAGCCGTTTGCTTC
>CAJFTS010000002.1 GCA_904420015.1 uncultured Clostridia bacterium | reverse complement strand
TGAAAAAGGGCGCACTACCCCCTTGTATTTTGAGGGTTTGATTTTGGGCCGTTTTGGCTTTCGTCAACCTGTCTATCTGGCAGGCGTAAACTTCTACATATCTGACAACGGGGAAAAGTACTGCACAACGCAAGAAAGCGGGGCCTCCGGCCTGAAAATTCAGGCGGAAGCCCCGCTTGCGGGGTTTCGCTGCGGATTTCACTTTGGACATCCACGGTAAAACCGTTTTTCGGATTTTCCGTCCAAAGAGGCGCAAACCCGCATGGTTACTAAGAAAAAAGGGTTGACATCTTTTTTGTCAACCCTTCATGGTGGAGGCGAGGGGAGTCGAACCCCTGTCCGAAAATCGATTCCCACGAACTTCTCCGAGTGCAGTCTCTCTTTTGGGATTCCCCTCACACAGCGCCGAAAGACAGGCTCTACGTTACGGTAGCTTCTAAGTCATGACAGGCTACGAAGCTGCTCGCCTGTTCACGTGCACCGCTAATCGACGCCTTTATCCGGGCCGCGGTATTCCCGGTAAAGACGGCTGCCTAATTAGGCAGCTTGAGCAACAAATTTGTTGTCAGTTCATTTTAAAGTGCGGCTTTTAAAGCGGGTCCGCGCCGCTACTCGCTATTCGTGGTGCACAATCCCCGTCGAAACCATTGCGCCCCCATATAAAATTGTCGAATCGTTACCCCCGATTAAGAAATGTTTCGTTCCTTGAGCGCACGCTCCATGTCCCGTTTGGCCGCGCGGCGCGCCATATCCTCCCGTTTGTCATAAAGCTTTTTGCCCTTGCACAGGCCAACCTGAACCTTTACCCGGGACCCCTTTAAGTATACCGACAAAGGGATCACCGTATAGCCGCTTTGCTTAACCAAACCAAAAAAGCGCATAATCTCTTTCTTGTGAAGGAGAAGACGGCGGGGCCGGGTAGGAGCACGGTTAAAAATGTTTCCCTGCTCATAAGGACTGATGTGCATGCCGCGCAGGATCATTTCCCCATCCTGGATTTCACACCATGCGTCCTTGAGGTTGAGACTGCCCTTGCGGACCGACTTCACCTCTGTACCGCACAGCTCGATCCCGGCCTCCAAACTTTCTTCTACGAAGTAATCGTGAAACGCCTTTTTGTTGGTGGCCAAGGTCTTGTTCGCGTCCTTTTTTCCCGCCATGCCGCCGCCTCCTTTCCGTTGTAATATTCCTTTGGATGTCTGATTATAGCACAAATCCGTCGGCTGTCAACACAAAACCGGTCGAATCCGTCCTACCGTCCTACAGCTCGCTTCGTCCTTCCAGCGCCCGCGTTAAGGTGACTTCGTCGGCATACTCCAAGCTTCCGCCCACCGGAATGCCGTAAGCCAGCCTTGTCACCCGAACGCCCAAAGGCTTAAGCAGCCGGGAGATATACATAGCCGTTGCTTCTCCCTCTACGGTGGGATTGGTGGCCATGATGACCTCCTTGACCTCCTGTGCGCCGATGCGGCCCAGCAGCTCCTTAATCTTCAGCTGCTCCGGCCCCACCCCGTCCATAGGAGAGATGACGCCATGGAGCACGTGATAGGTCCCCCCATAATCCCGTGTGCGTTCAAAGGCCACCACATCCCGCGGGTCCTCTACCACACAGATGAGGGAGTGGTCCCGCGAAGGGTTTGCACAGATTTGGCACAGCTCCCCGTCGGTTAGGTTTTGGCACACCTTGCATGGATGGATTTTTTCGTGCGCCTCCAAAATTGCCTGCGAAAACTGCTGTGCCTGTGCCTTGGGAAGATTGAGCACGTAATAGGCCATCCGCTGGGCGGTTTTGCGGCCGATGCCGGGAATCCGCTCAAAATGCTCGATGAGCTTTGCCAGCGGCGCTACGTTGTAGGCCATGGCTTAAAATACGCCCGGCAGGGTGATGCCGCCGGTGATGCTCTCCACCCGGCTGTTCTTCTCGTCCTCCGCCTTGCGCAGCGCCTCGTTGACCGCGGCGATGATGAGGTCGGAGAGCATTTCGATATCCTCCGGGTCCACCACCTCCGGTTTCATATCCACGGATTTTACCTCCATGCTGCCGGTAACGGTAACGGTAACGGCGCCGCCGCCTACCGTCGCGGAATATTCCTTCGCCTCCAGCTCTTCGCTGACGCGGGTCATTTCTTCCTGCATTTTCTGGGCCTGCTTGAGCATTCCGTTCATATTGCTCGGTCCGCCCCCAAAGCCCTGGGGTAGTCTTGCTTTCATGGTACGTTCCTCCTGCTTACGATCTCAATGTATGATGGAAGGGAGAACCCCTGCCAAACAAAATTAGTCCTTGGAAATCTCCACCGAGATTCCCCGGTTTTCCGCCTGCTGCAATAGGGCGTGGATGGGGTCGCCCTGCTCCGGCGCGGTTACCGTTTCCCGCTGATAGGGACCGAGGGCATACCGTTTGCCAGTCTGGTGAAAGAGGGCGGTTTTCAGCGCCTGCTTATGTCCCGCCTCGTTAATCAGCTTGAGGACAAAGGGATTGGGCGCGTCAATGAGAACGCGGTTTCCCGACAGATATGCGCTGGTCCCTTCCAATGCGCCGCGAAGAGGGGGCGCGGTGGAAGAAAGCTCCTCGAGCACATCCGGCCAGCAGGCCAGGGGAGAGGGGAGAGCCGCCGCGGCCGCCGGAGCAGCAACCGGCCCGGCAGGCGGTTCAGCCGTTTTGGGTGCATCAGGCGCCGGCGGGGAGTCCGGCTGTTTTATCTCGGCCACAGCGGCCGGCGGAGGAACAGCCGGTTCGGGATTGGCGGGTAGGGCGCCCGCCTGGCCGGTGCGCACCGCCGTTTCCAACGCCTTGACGCGGCGAAGCAGTGCGTCTGCGGATGCGTCCAACTCCGGGCTGGCCATCCGGATCAAGGTCAGCTCCATCTCCACCCGGCGGTTGGGGGTATAGGCCAGGCGCTCCAGCGCCGTTTGCAGGGAGGAGAGGAGGTGCAAAAGCCCAGCCAGCGAAATTTTCTCAGCCGCCGCTTTCAATCGGGTAAATTCCTGCTGGGAGCAAACCAGCAGCCCCTTGGGATCGGCCATGGTTTTGATAAGCATCATGGACCGGAAATGCGCAATCAGCTCCTCGCACAGGCGGGACATGTCCTGGGAAGCTTGGTGGAGCCGGTCGATGAGAAGAAGGGCGGCCGACGTGTCTTTGGAAAAAATGGCTTCAGACAGCTCAAACAGATGGTCGTGTCCAGCAAGGCCCGCTGTTTTTTCCACCACCTCTTCGGTGATGACGCCGCCGGCCCCGATGCACTGGTCCAGCAGCGAGAGGCCGTCGCGCAATGCGCCGTCCGCCAGCCGTCCCAGCAGAAGGGCCGCTTCGTGCGTGATCGAAACCGATTCCTGCCGGGCGACAAATTCCAGCCGTTCGGCCATATCCTCCGGCGAAATCCGTCCAAAGTCAAACCGCTGGCACCGGGACAGGATGGTGGCGGGAATTTTATGTACCTCTGTGGTTGCTAGAATGAAAAGAACGTAGGGAGGGGGTTCCTCCAAGGTTTTCAGCAGCGCGTTGAAGGCGCCGGTGGAAAGCATATGCGCTTCGTCGATGATATACACCCGGTATTTGGCGGCGGCCGGCGTAAAGGACGCCTCCTCCCGCAGGTCCCGGATGTTGTCCACGCCGTTGTTGCTGGCGGCGTCGATCTCCACCACGTCCAGAATGGAGCCGTCGTCGATCCCACGGCAGATTTCGCATTCGTTGCAGGGATCTCCCTCCACCGGATGCAGACAGTTGACCGCCTTGGCGAGAATCTTCGCACAGGTGGTTTTTCCCGTGCCCCGCGAGCCGGTGAACAGATAGGCATGTCCCAGCCGGCCGGAGGTGATCTCATTGCGCAGCGTCACCGTAACCTGCGGCTGACCGACCACGTCCTCAAAGACGGCCGGACGCCATTTGCGGTACAAAACCTGATACACGGCGTTCCTCCCTCCTGTCCTGACGGCAAAGGTTCTTTTTATAAAAACAAGACAGAGAAATTTTCATACATACGGGCATGCGGGCGAACAGGCTGACTGCGGCGCATAAAGAAATCCGCTTAATGCTGCTCGGTTCCCCGCCTGACATGGTTCACGGCACCCTATCGCACAGGGCCCGCTCGACCGCATGCCCGTGTGCATGCTTTCCCTGTCCAGCTTATATATTATATACGAAATATGAGAAAATTACAAGACCCATTTTTAAACGGCATAAAAGGGCAGGCGGTCGGCTTTTTCCCGGCTTGCCGCCGGACCGCCGGTGCAAAACGGGAGGAAAATCGGCTTCTGCGGTAATAGCCCGCCGTCCTTCGGGCATTCTATGGACGGAGGTGATTTGACATGCCCAAAAACCTAAATCAAGTTTTAAGCGAAAGCTGCGAGTGCCGCACGTTTTTTTCCTCCCTGCCCGACTATGTGCAGCAAACCATCCGGGAGCGGGCGGACAGCATTCACTCCGCCGATGATCTGCACCGGTACGCGGACAACCTGCTGGAAAACCTGTAACCTGCATGCGCCGTCCCCAGGCCGGAATTTCTCCAGCCTGGGGATACGTTTTGCACCTGAGGCAATTTCGGGCCTTACAGCTTTAGAAAGGCCAGCACCAGCAGCAGGACGCCGCCGACCCAAGTCAAGTTGAGGTTGGTTTTTTCCGCCAGCTTGCGGCCCAAGAGACTGCCGATCCCCACCGTAACGGCGGAAAAGAGAAGGCAGATGATCACCGCCTGGAAAAAGTCTATGTTTGCAAGCCCAGCGCCAAAGCCTACCGCCAGCCCGTCCAGAGAGAGGGCGACCGCCACCGACACCGCCTCCAGCGGGGACAGGACCTTTGAGCGGTCGATATCCGCCTTTTCCGGGTCGGCGTAGACGTTCAGGATAACCTGTAGGCTTAGAAAGGAAAACTTCATCTGACGGTCGATCTTATGTTTGCGGATGCGCATTTTGATGGCGCTGTCGAAGAGCTTGACGACGCCCAGAAGAAACAGTATGGTAAAACAGATGCCCTTTGTGACCGCTTCGGGGACATAATCGCGCAGCAGGGAGCCGAAGAAAAGGGAAACTGCAAGCATCCCGCTGCAGATGACGCTGATGACGGCGACGGAGAGAGGCGGGATTTTGATTTTATTGGTGCCGTAGGCGAAGCTCGCTACAAATGAGTCGAGGGAAACCGCGGCGACCAGGAGAAAAGCTTCCAGCAAAGAAGGAAGCGTTACATCCATGAAAGCCACACCCTTTCGGTTTTACCCCATCCTATTCGGAGAAAGGATAAAAGGTGAGGCGGGAATGCACAAGCCGGAATTTTCCTCGATTTCTCCGGGCGTCTTTGGCAAACGCTAACGCAGGAGGAGATGGACATGGATGTAAATGATTATCTTACCACGCCGCAGCTGCGGGAATATTTTATCACGCTGCCCCGGTATGTGCAGGAGTTTATCCTCCATTCCAAGGCACAGATTACCACCTTGGGAGAGCTGATGGAGATTGGGGAGCATTTTCGAAAGGATCTCAAATAAGGATGAGAACCCCCCAGGCTGCCCAGGCCCCGGCGAACCCGCCGCCGGTTTTGCCGGCCGTAGAAGAGTTAAGCGGCACCCCGCCGGCCCCTTCCTTCTATACTGAGAGAGAGGAGCTGATGCATCATGCTCATAGAGCTTTCCTACGACCGCAAAAAGGCGGTGTCCTATGCCGAGGCCTGGGCGCTCAAGCGCAATCCCCGTTATCTGGATTTTGAAAAGCTGGGAGGGGATTGCACCAGCTTTGCCTCCCAGTGCCTCTATGCCGGAAGCGGTGTAATGAACGATACGCCTACCTTCGGCTGGTATTACCGCTCTGCCAGCGACCGCACCCCATCCTGGAGCGGGGTGCCCTATCTGCGCAATTTCCTGATCGGCAACAAGGGCGCCGGGCCCTATGCCGTCGAGACCGACGAATCCCACGCCCAGCCTGGAGACATTATTCAATTGGGCGACGAAAACGGGAGGTTTTACCACAGCCCGGTGGTCTGCCGGGTAGGGGAGGACGGGATTTTGGTCTGCGCCCATACCTATGACGCTTATCTTCGCCCTCTCTACAGCTATTCCTATGTCCAGTCGCGGGTGCTGCACATCGAAGGGGTGCGCAGGTATCGGTAGGGCTTGCGTTTCCACAGGGCGGTGCAGCGTTCAAGGGATACCGCCCCCGGCAAGCCCGCAGTACCGAGGAGGAGGCTTTCCAAGCCGCCGGGCTGGGAGGAAAGAGCCGCAGTGCCCCGGCAAATGCCGTTTATCGGGAGAAGCGGATAGGAAGGCGCCGCCCGAACTAGGGCGGCGCTTTTCTATCCCGCGGCCTCTTCCGTGCCGGTCAGCCGGCGTGTGAACTTCATCGGGGGGCCTTTGGTATGGGAGACGCCCCTCCTCGGGGAAAACGCGGGTTCGATCGTCGGATTCTCTGTAGGCGGCGGGGCCTTACATTCGTTTTACCATAACGTCATAACAGAGAAAGTCGTGGCGGCTGGTTGGGAGAATATGAAATTCCATATCCTGATATCCTCTCTTTAGATAGAGCCTTTTTGCCGGCAAAGATGCGTCCAGTACTATTTCACCATATTGCCGTGAGATCAGTCGTTCTGCAAAATCCAGCATACTTGTACCGTATCCCTTTCCCTGCTGCTCCGGCAGGACAAACAGCCGACTGATTTCGTTGCCCTTGATTGTGACGGTGCCCACGGGATTGGCCTGCGCATCCACACAAAGGAAAACCGAATTGCAGCCGATGTCCTTTGCAATGTTTTCATTGCTGTGATGGTCTAAAAAAAATTCCACCGCCCCTTCCGGGTAGTAATGCGGGTAAACCGCCGTGATGGTTGTTTCGCAAAGGCGTTTCACCGTCTCCAAATCCGATAGGGCGGCTCTTTTTATGTCCATTCCTGATATCTCCCTCCCTCCAAATGTTTCGCGGACTTATGAAAAAGGGAGGTATGCTTTCTGGCATACCTCCCGCCTTTGCAAAGCCTCTTACATTTACAAAACCAAGCTCGGGGCCGCATAGGTGCGGGCGGCCAGCTCGCTGTCGAGCATATACAACCCCTTGGGGTCCTCGCCGAACAGCTCGAAGCGCTTGATGAGGTCGCTGGTGTTTTTCTCTTCCTCCCCCTGCTCCTTGACAAACCAATCCAAAAACTGCATGGTACGGAAATCCTTCGCCTCATAGGCCGCGGCGTAGATCTTGTTGATGGAAGCGGTGACAAACTGCTCATGTTCATAGGCGACGGTCAGCGGGGTCTTGAAATCCGCATAAACGTGGCCGGGGGCGGCAATGGCGTCCGCGCTTACCTTTTCACCGTTGTTGAGCAGGTAGGTGCGGATGAGCATCGCGTGATCCCGCTCCTCCTGGGTTTGGATATAAAACCAATTCTCAAACCCGTTGAGGCTTTCGTCGGCGTAGTAATTGGCGATTTCCAAGTATACATAGGCGGAAAAAAGCTCTTTGTTGAACTGTTCGTTGAGAAGTCTGGATACCTCTGCGTTTAACATAATAGAAGCCTCCTGTCTTTTCTTTTTTCCTATTATAGCGCAGGGCGGGTCAAACATTCAAGCCAATTTTCGCACAAGAATTGCGCACGTTTGCTATTCTTCTTGGGCGAAAATGAAGGAGATGTCCGTTTGTGCCGGCCCGTCCAGCAGACGGCCCCGGTAATCGAAGCGGGAGCCGTGACAGGGGCATTCCCAGGTATGCTCGTCCGGGTTAAACTGGAGCTCGCATCCGAGATGGGGGCAGCGGGTGGTGACGTAAAAGCATTCCCCCGCCTCGTTTCGGTAAACGCCCACCTTTTCTCCTTCATATTCCACAATGCCGCCCTTCCCGGGGGCAAGGTCAGGCAGGGCTTGAGGCGGCGCCTTCAGCTTTTCCTTGACAAGCCCGGATACCGCCTTGGCCGAATCCACCGCCAGCGTTTTCGCCGAGGCCGCCACATGGAGCCGCTGAGGGGAAAACACCTTTCCATCCTCCGTCTTTTTTCCGGTGATCTCTTCGGAAAGGAGGACGGCGGCAGCCATAGAGCTGGTCATGCCCCATTTCTGAAAGCCGGCCGCCACATACCAGTGGGGAGTGGAGGAGGAATACCGGCCGATATAGGGGATGGCGTCCGGGGTAATGCCGTCTTGCGCCGACCAGAAATAGACCTCCTGTGCATGTGGATACCAGCCTTTTGCCGCCCGGCGCAGGTCCTCGTATTTGCCGCCCGCCTGGTTTTCCCCCGTACGGTGGCCGCCGCCGCCAATCAAAAGATAGTCCCCGCTGTTGCGAAAAGAGTAAGAGGGGGAATCAATCCCCAAATACATCCCGTCCACCGCCGCCGCATTGCGCAAAGCCAGCACATAGGAACGTTCCTGATGCATCCGGGCGAAATAGAAGCCGGGGACGTTGACAAAGGGAAAATGGGTGGCTACAACGATGTCCTTTGCAAAAACACTGCCCCGTTCGGTCACCGCCTCCTGGTCTTTCAGGGCGGTAACACGGGTATGCTCAAACACGGTCAGCTCTTTTAAAAGCGCGGCGGCAAACTTCAGGGGATGAAACTGGGCCTGTCCGTCAAACCGCAGCGCTCCCTTTACCGGAAAGGGCAGGCCGGCGGCGGGAGACATTTGGGCGGGAATGCCGAGGCGTTTTGCAGCCTCAGCCTCTTTTAGAAGAGGGCTTGCGTCCACGGTGGAGTAGAGATAGGCCGGCATCTCCTCCCATTCGCAGTCGATTCCCTTTGCCTTGACGAGGGCCCGGTATCCTTCCACCGCCTTCTGGTTGGCCCGTGCGTATTGTTCGGCGGCCTCAAGCCCTACCGTCTCGAGCAGCTTTGCGTAAATCAGATTGTGCTGGGAGGTAATTTTGGCCGTGGTCCCCTTGGTAACGCTGCCGCATACCTGCTCCGCTTCCAAAAGCACCGTACTTCTTCCCCAGCTTTGCAGCAGGTAGGCGGTCAAAATCCCCGCCAGCCCACCGCCGATTACCGCCGCGTCCACCCGTAAGTCGCCGTCAAGCGGTTGGAAGGTAGGCAGGCGGCAGGTTGCTTGCCATAATGATTGCATATCCATTCACCTCTAGTGCTAGTGTTTCCGCACCGGAAAGGGTCATGCATGCCATTTAAAAGAGAGAAGCAATGAGGCCATCCGCCGGGAAGGTCCGTTTGCTTTTCTTAGGAAGTTCGGCTGTTTGAAAGAAAGGCGGTTTCCCCTTTTTGTGTAGTTGCTTAGATAATAGAAAACCGCCGGCAAAGCCGAAGGCTGTAATAAGCCCTAGAAGGGCTTACTACCAGCAAGCGTCTCAAGACGCACAAAAATTTATTTCACTGGCATCACTTGCCCCGCGGCCCGTAACAGGCGAATCCCCCTTTTAACCGAAAGCCTTCCGTCACCGTTAGGCTGGCTGTTCGCAGCCCGCTTGGCTCAATGCTGAAAGCGAACGCTTTTTTGCGGGACATCTCTGCCGGCAGAGCCGGTGGTTTTTGTTCACAATAGAAAACCGCCGGCGATCAAAACGCCGGCGGCTTGAAATAGGTTGGGGTTATTCCCGCTGCTTGGATGGAATGGGTTTTCGTTCTGGAAGCTTGTCGAGCATGCGGGGCTTTTCCGACAGCTTTGCAGCGGTATTCTGCCGGTATGCGGAATAGCGGGCGCTCGATCCCATCACCCGGTACCGGGTGGTGGGAAGATGGGTGCGCAGACGGACTGAATCGCGCTGGGCGGGAAGAGGGAAAACATTATACACCGGGGCATGAGAGCTGCCCAGGCAGAGCGTTCCGAACTCCACCGCCTTCTCTTCCATCCATTCGTATTTGGAAATCCGGCTTGCCGTGTAACCAAGCAACAGCCAGAAAATGACCACCATAAAGGTTACGTCGAAGAGCACCGCCTTCTCAAAGAACCCGTATACGCCGTATGCACCGATGGCGGCAAAGAGCATGGGAAGCTCCCGCAGGTTTTTGCCCCGGTTTTTACGCAGGCATTGAATCAGCCGGCGGCCGAAAAGTAGGGCGAAGGCGGCGAAAATGGAGAGGCCGACTAAGCCGTTGGAGATCAGAATGGTCAGATAGCCGTCGTGCAGGTCGGAATAGGTGAAGCCGTTGACCAGATACCGGTCGCCGTAGGGAACGATGTTGCCCTTTCCCACCCCCATTAAGGGGAATTTGCCGAAGAGCACCATCGACTGCTCCAAGGAGCCCAAACGGCCGCTGGAAACCTCGTATTCCTCCGTCCGTCCGATTTCGACGTTCATCGACGCGAGGGGAGAGGCGGACTGCGCCGCATCCGAAGCCGCCGTCGTCTTATCCGTATGCGACTGGGTCGACAGATTCACCAGCTGGGACACCCCGCTTTGACAAAAGGAGCGGATCCCCAGGCTGGAGAAGGCCAGCGTCAGGCAGCAGATGGCAAGCAACAGGCCGCGGGCAACCGACTTTTTCCCGGAATGGTGGATGCTGCTCTGGTAAAGCCGGTAGAAGGAATAGAGCACGATATAGGTGATGGTAAATACCAAGGAAGCGTTCGAGTCGGAGAGCAGCAGCGACAGGGTGTTCCCCGTAAAGCAGACCACCGCCAGCCAGACCGGCATGGGACGTTTGCCCGTATCCGGATCTTTGCCCTTCTTCAGCAGGATGTGGCAGCACACCATGCCGATCACCGAAGAAAACGCCGCCAGGTTGGGATTGGTATACAAGCCGGTGAAGCGGTTGTCCATGATGCCGAGCTTATAATCCAACAGGTAGATTCGGCCGGTGGGAGCAAAGGCAACGATGGCGAGGCCGGCTACGGCCAGTATCGTGGAAATCCAGACAAGCAGGCGGAAAATCCGGTTCATTTCCCGTTTTGTCTTGCGCCGGTCCGGTTCCGCGTGCAGACCGTAAAACAAGAAAAAGCAGACGCCTGCATGATAAAGCATAATCAGATTCATGCCGAAGCCGCTTTCGATATGCAGCAGCGCGGTGACCAGGCCCGCCCCTAAGAAGGCGAGCAAAATGCTCCCGCAGCGGATGCGGCGGGGACTTTTGCGGGCGATGAACAGATCGAACAGGAGCACCGCCGCCCATAGGAACATCAGCACGTTGACCACAATGCCTGCAAAGTCCCAAAAGCAAACCGAGCAAAAAAACAAATTCAATAGATAGACCGTTCGGAACACCGAAGGGTCATGCAGCTTCTGTAAAAAAAGCTCTTTCTTTGTGTGCATAAACACCCACATCTCCTGCAAGAAAAAGTTGCGATAATCGAGAAAAAAGATGGGAATACGTGCGGATATACCGCCGGACACCCTTAAAATAACCAGATATTAGAAAATTAGTCGGCTGATTTACAGCGAAGCTCATTATACATCAAACAAAAAATGATTGCAACTTTTGGTGAAAATGTTCAGCGAAAATTTACAGAATCCTAATACTTTCCCTTTCCATCTTCAGCGAACCGATGGCAAATATGGATTTTTCGTGCCAAACTTCCGACGAAATCCGACCGGTCTCGCCGTCTGCAAAAATTTTCTAAGGATTCACAAAGAAAGGCTAGCCAAAGCCCGCCGCCGTATGGTATACTATATCGCAAACGCATGATTCTAAAAAAATTTGGAGGCAAATATCGTATGAAGTACAAAATGCGCATTCTTCACTATTCCAAATCCGGCAACGCCGGCACGCTGGCCCAGGCAATCACCGAGGACCAGAAGGCCAAGTGCGATAAGATTCCGCCCGCCTATCCCTGCGAGAATGAGAAGCTGGTCATCATCGGGGTGGATGCGGATAAGAAGTCTCCCGAAAAGCCCTTGGCGGATTTTTGTGCGACGCTGACTCCGGCCCGTGCGAAGAATGTGGCCTTTTTTGCCATCGGCGGCTCCTGCGGCGAGATGGTGGAGGAGCTCAAAAAAATCGTGAAAGCCGCTGGCACCAACGTCATTGAGGAGGCATTCACCGTACAGGCGAAGAGCTCGCTGTTTAAAAAGGCCAAGATGAGCGACGAGGATGTCAAGAACGGCGTCGCTTGGGCTTCCAAGGTAATCGATTCTCTGCTTGCCTAAGAAGAGACGAGCAAACGAAAAAAAGCACTGCAAAAAGAAAAATCCCGTATGGATTCATCCAATACGGGATTTTTGCTTTTCAACCATAAACCGGTCGAGAAAGGTTACCGGCACAGCTCAAACGACTTACAGTCGGTGCACTGATCCATGGTGGGGTTTTGCTCGTGGGTGCCGACGAGAATCCGGTCGAGAGAACAGTAATTCTCGTTGGAGCAGTGATGCTTACACTGCTGAACGGTACATTGGATGCAATGGTTGGCATGACATTTTTCCATGGTGCTTTTACCTCCTTTTTTGGGTTCAGTTCTATTTTGTCCTCCGGTTGTTCTTTTATGAGAGGAGAAAACTGTTTATCAAAGCAGCCTTTCGTTTGGACGGGGAGGAAATATTTTCTTTTTCTTGCATGTTTTTTTCGTATGATATGCTATCCTGTAAAAAGGAAGAAAAAACTTGTCTGGAGGTGCGGAATATGAACCGGTTTGAGGAGATGCTGGCAAGACAGCGAGAGTACGTTCGCGCGGGGAACACGCGGCCTTTTTCCTTTCGGCTTAGGCAGCTGACCCTGCTCGAGCAGGCGCTGCAGGCCGATGAGGCGGTCCTCCTGCAAGCGCTCAAGGAGGATTTGGGAAAGGCGCCCTTTGAAGGCTACGAGACGGAGTTGGGAATACTGCTTGAAGAGCTGCGATTTGCAAAACGGAATCTGGCCGCGTGGATGCGGCCCCGGCGGGTACCTACCCCGCTGATGCATTTTCCCTCCAAGAGTGTGATCGTGCGGGAGCCTCTGGGGGTGGTGCTGATTTTATCCCCCTGGAACTACCCGCTCCAGCTGACTCTGGCGCCGCTGATCGCGGCCCTTTCAGCGGGCAATTGTGCCGTCGTCAAGCCTTCCCGGTACGCTCCCAAAACCGCCGCCGCCCTTCAGCGGATGCTGGCCGCCTGCTTCCCGCCGGAGCTTGTAAGCGTCGTACAGGGAGGCAGGGAGGAAAATCAAGAGCTGCTCGCCCTTCGGTTCGATCATATCTTCTTTACCGGGAGCCCTCAGGTCGGGCGGGTGGTCATGGAAGCGGCAGCCAAGCACCTGACCCCGGTGACGCTGGAGCTGGGCGGCAAAAGCCCCTGCCTGATCGACGAGACGGCGCAGCTTGACCTGGCGGCCCGCCGCATTGCCTGGGGAAAGGGGCTCAATGCCGGGCAAACCTGCGTGGCTCCCGATTATGTACTGCTGCCTGCCGGCCGGGTGAAGGGTTTTGCCGCGGCCTACCAAAAGGCGGTAAGGCGGTTTTATGGGGCCGATCCCCTATCCAATCCCGAATACCCCCGTATCGTTACCCAGCGGCATTTTGAGCGGCTGTGCCGTTTGATGGAAAGCGGCACGGTTTTGTGGGGCGGACGGACCGATCCGTCCCGCCTCAAGATTGAACCCACCCTTCTTTTCGGCGTGACTTCGCAAAGCGCCGTCATGCAGGAAGAAATTTTCGGCCCCCTTCTCCCGCTGGTGCCTTACGAGACGATAGAAGAGGCGCTCGGGCTGATTGAAAGCCTGGAAAAGCCGCTGGCCTTTTACCTTTTTACCCGGGATAAGGCGCTGGCCAAGCGGGTGCTGCTCCAGGTCCCCTTCGGCGGCGGCTGTATCAATGATACCGTCATCCACCTGTCCAATCCCCGTTTGCCTTTCGGCGGGGTGGGGGAGAGCGGGATGGGCGCTTATCACGGCAAGAAGGGCTTTGACACCTTGAGTCACGAAAAGAGCGTGCTGCTCAAGTCGGATAAGCTGGACATTCCCTTCCGGTATCCCCCCTATGGGAAGCGGCTGTCCATCCTGCGGAAAATTATGCGGTGAATTTTTGCAGGGATAGGGAAAATGGGCGCGTCCATAAGGAATGAATTTGAAATTTTTCTCGTAAAAATGGGAAAACCGGGTGCTGCACAATGCAATTTATGGTATAATATTGCCCGTGTGCTTATGAGGTTTCGAATAAAAAAACGACGAGGTGACGATTTTGGACTTTTTGGAATTGCTCAAGGCGGTCTTTTTCGGAATCATCCAAGGCATTACCGAATGGCTGCCCATCAGCAGCACCGGCCACATGCTTCTGGCGGATGAATTCATGCAGCTCAAGGAAACCACCCCCGGGTTCATCAATACCTTCCTGGTGGTCATCCAGTTCGGCTCTATTCTGGCGGTCATCTTCATGTACTTCCACAAGCTCAATCCTTTTTCTCCAAAAAAGAGCTTGGTGCAGAAGAAGGAGACCTTCTCTCTGTGGGGAAAGGTGCTTGTGGCGGTGATCCCGGCGGCGCTGATCGGCTTTCTCTTTGAGGACCAGATCCACGAATGGCTTTACAACCCGACCGTCATCGCCATCGCGCTGATCGTATACGGCGTGCTGTTCATTGTGCTGGAGCTGAACAAAAAGAAGGCGCGGGTGGAGAATTTCTCTCAGCTGACCTACCAGATGGCCCTCTTTATCGGCGTGTTCCAGGTGCTTGCGCTGATCCCGGGCACTTCCCGGTCGGGCGCGACCATTTTGGGCGCGATTATTCTGGGCACCTCCCGCTATGTGGCGGCGGAGTTTTCCTTCTTTTTGGCCATTCCCATGATGGTGGGCGCCAGCGGCTACGAGCTTATCAAATCCGGGCTGTCCTATACCGGAGGCGAATGGGCGGTTATGATCGTAGGCACGGTGGTGTCCTTCGTTGTCTCGGTATTTGCCATCAAGTTCCTGATGAGCTTCATCAAAAAGCACGACTTCAAGGCGTTCGGCTATTACCGCATCGTGCTCGGTGTGGTGGTATTGCTGTATTTCGCATTCCGTTAAGGAAAGGGCTTGCTTGCCTCCGGCCGCAAAACGGCCGGAGGTTTTTTGTATGGTAAGCGAAGCCCATTCCGGCCGGTCCTTTGCCGGGCGGATTGCTTTTGGCAAGGGTTAAGGGTATCATAAAAGCAAACGGACAAACAGGGGGAGAGACCATGAAGGTATTGCTTTGTGCGATTCATTCCAAATACATCCATTCCGCCCTGGCGCCCTGGTGCCTGGCCGCCGGGATCCGTGCCTATGGAAAGGGCGGCTATGCGTATGAGGTGATGGAAGGGACCATCAATCAAAGCGACGAAACCCTTCTCCATGCCCTTCTGGACGCGGATGCGGACGTGTTTGCCCTGAGCTGCTATATTTGGAATATTTCCTGTATCCGCCGGATTCTTCCCCTTTTAAAGAGGAAGCGGCCGGAATGTACGGTGATCGTCGGCGGGCCGGAGGCGTCTTTTCGCGCAGAGGAGCTGCTGCACGGCTGCCCGGAGATGGATTTTGTCCTCTGCGGAGAGGGGGAGCGGACCCTTCCCGCCCTGCTCGACGGCCTGGCCGCCGGGCAGGTTCCGGCCGGGCTGAAGGGCCTTGCCTTCCGTGAAGGGGAGGCGGTGGTGGTCAACCCGCCTCCAAAGGTCTGCGAAGAGCCGCCGTCCCCTTACTGCGAAGCGTATTTTTCCTCCCTGCACGGCCGCATCGCATATCTGGAGACCTCCCGCGGCTGTCCCTTCTCCTGCTCCTTCTGCCTGTCGGGGCTGCATCAGGGGGTGCGCTTTTATTCCCTGCAACGGGCTAAACGGGAGCTGCTTCTCTTGGCCAATTCCGGAACAAGAACGGTCAAGCTGGTGGATCGGACCTTTAACTGCAACCCGAAACGGGCTTATGCGCTGTTCTCCTTCCTGATGGAAGAAGCGGGGCGTTCCATTCCGTCCGGCGTCTGCTTTCATTTTGAGGTGGCGGCCGATCTTATCGATGAGCCGACCATCCGTCTGCTGCAAACGGCGCCGCCGGGGCTTTTCCAAATGGAGGCCGGGTTGCAGTCCTTCCAGGCGGATACCCTCGAGGCGGTTCGGCGCAAAACCGACCTGGCCCGGCTTTGCCGCAACCTCAAGCAGCTATTGGCTCCCGGAAACATCCACATTCATATCGACCTCATCGCCGGGCTTCCGCTGGAAAGCCTGCCCCGCTTTGCCGAATCCTTCAACCAGGCCTTTGCCCTGGGGCCCCATACCCTTCAGCTTGGCTTTTTAAAGCTGCTTTACGGTTCCGCCATCCGGCAGGCGGCGCAGAGGTGGGGCTATCGCTTCCGCCTTGAACCGCCCTATGAGATAACGGAAAACCGCTTTTTGTCCAAGGAGGATCTGCGCCGTCTCCACCGGGTGGAGGACGCGCTGGAGCGGCTTTTCAACAGCGGCCGGTTTTCCTTTTCCTTGCGGTATCTGTTTCAAGCGACCGGGCTTTCCCCTTTTGCTCTCTTTGACGCTTTCTCCTCCTTTGTGGAGGAGAAGGGGGGAGGGGCGGGAGTTTCCCTGAACACCTATACCGAATGGGTGTATGCCTTTTTCGCAGGGCAGCCTGGGGTAGACCCGCTGCGGCTGCGGGATTTGCTTGTCTGCGACCGGCTTTGCGGCGAAAACACCGGACGGATCCCGGCGGGGCTTAGAAGAAAGGATCCGCGGCTGAAAAGGATAGCCGGTCGGCTCAAAAGTTCCGGCCGGTACGACGGCGTCAAGGGGGTGCCCTTTGGAATGGCGATTTTGTATGCCGGTACCGAACGGGTAGCCGTTGCGGATTATGGGTGTAAGCGTCCGGTTACCGGCCGGTATCCCATTCGGTTTTTACCGATGTCCGCTTTCCTTTCTCAAAAGGCCGCAGATGAATAATTTCCCTTGCAGGAACCGATACTGTTGAGGAGTGAATTTGAGGGAGGACGGGGACGGAAAAATGAATCTGGTTCTATACGGCGACCGGCAGCCGGAGCTTCGGGAAACACTGGTGCGGGCCTTGGCCGCATACGGCGGGGTGCAGTATTTCGGCGGCGGCGGCCTGATGCGGGATCCGAGCGGAGGGCCGGCGGAGCATTATCTTTACTGCGTCAGGGAGCCGCTTCGCATCGGGATGGAGAACACCGTAGTGGTGTTTGACTCCGACCGGGCGGAGGACATCCAGTATCTGCCCGGCGGCTGCCCATGCATTGTAGATGCGGGGGATGCGGCGGCCTTATCCTACTTAAAGTCGGTAGGCCATGCGGCCGTCTGCTGCGGAACCTCGGCGAAGGATACCCTTTGTGTATCCAGTATGGACTACGGCAACGCTGTGGTCAGCGTACAGCGCGAGCTTCCTACCCTGGCGGGGACGGTGGTGGAACCGGGAGATATCCCCCTGCGGCTGAAAAAGCCCTGCGAGCCTTTCGGGATGCTGGCCGCCAGTGCGGCGCTGCTGTTGTCGGGCTTGGCGGTAACGGACGGCTTCGCTTTTTAACAGGTGGTCTAAAACGGGGATGGTGATCGGATGGCCTCAGGCCAATGGAGCGGGATGGCGATCAATCGTTGCGGACACGTTTATAAAGCATACAAAAAAAGCCCCGGGCAAGAGCCCGGGGCTTTTTGATACAACTCGTCAGAAAGCGAACACTTGTTCGATTGCAGCGACAATCTGCTGATAATCCGCCTTGGTAATGAGAAGGGATATGTCCGCCTCCGACGTGGTGATGAGCCGGATGTCGGCTCCCACGCCGGCCGCCGCCCGGAACACCTTTGCCGCCACGCCCGATTCAATCCGCATTGCCTCGCCGTATACCGAAATCTTTACGTTCGAGCTGCTGACCACCGGCTTGATGCCAGGATTTTCCTCGCGGAATTCCGAAATCAGCTTCAGAAGCCCTCCCAGGTCTTCATCCGACACCGTAAAGGACAGCGCCGATTTCCCCCCGAGAGGGGCGGCCTGGGCAATCATATCCACATTGATGGACTGCGCCGCGATCCGCTCAAAGATGGAAGCGGTGAAGGCGAAATCAGTGGGGTTGGTTTCCAGCGTAACCATGGTCACGTCTTCGGTAACCGAAATGTTTTGGATGATCTTCATCGCAATCGCTCCTTACTTGGAAGCCACTAGGTCTCCCATGTTGTAAAGCCCGGGCTGCCGGCCCACCAGAAACAGGGCCGCGTTGACCGAGCCGGTGGCGAAGATTTCCTTGGAAAGGGCGGTATGGGACAGGGTGACAATCTCATCGCGGCCGGCAAAGATCACCTCATGCTCGCCTACGATGGTACCGCCGCGCACCGAATGGATGCCGATTTCCGCCTTCTCCCGCTTCTTGCGCTGGGAATGCCGGTCGTAGACATACCGCGGCTCCTGGGGCATTGCCTCGCTGACCGCGTCGGCCAGCATCAGGGCCGTGCCGCTGGGCGCGTCGATTTTCTGATTGTGATGCTTCTCGATGATTTCCACGTCAAAGCCGTCCCCCAGCACGGCGGTCGCCTTTTTGGCCAGCTCCATGAGCAGGTTGACGCCCAGCGACATGTTCCCGGAATAGAACACCGGGATGAGCTCGCTTGCCCGCTTGACCTCCTCCACCTGCTCCGCCGATAGGCCGGTGGTGGCCACCACGGCGGGGGTCTGATGCCCGACGGCATAGGTAAGCAGCGGGGTTAATGCGCAGGGATGGGAAAAGTCGATGATCACATCCACCTCGCCGGGATATTCCGCCGGGGAAGCGAACACCGGGAAATCCGCCAGGGTGGCGGTGTTTATATCTACCCCCGCTACGATCCCGCAATCGTCCCGCAGGGCGACGCACTCGGTGATGACCCGCCCCATTTTTCCATTGCAGCCGTTTAACAAAATCCGTTTCAACTTGAGGTTCACGTCCTATCTCTTGCACTCTGGCGGTTAGATGAGTTGATACTGGCGCAGTACCTGCGTAAGCTTTTCATGTGCGGCTTCGCTCAGGGAAACCAGGGGCAGGCGGCAGCCGCCCACCGCAAGGCCCATCTGGTTCATGGCGTCCTTGACGGGAATGGGGCTTACGTCCATAAACAGGGCGCTTACCAGGTCGAAATATTTTAGCTGCATCTGCGCCGCCGTCTGAAAATCCCCTCTGAGGCAGGCGGCCGTCAGGTCATGGGTGGCCTTGGGCGCTACATTGGAAAGCACCGAGATAACCCCCTTGCCGCCCAAAGACATCAGCGGCACGATCTGGTCGTCGTTGCCCGAGTAAAGGTCCAGGTCGTCCCCGCACAAGGCCATGGTATGGGCCACCGAGGCGATGTTCCCGTTTGCCTCCTTGGCCGCCACGATGTTCGGATGCTTGGAAAGCGCCTGGTAGGTCTGCGGAAGGATGTTGACCCCCGTACGGGACGGAACGTTATAGAGGATGATCGGCGCGTCCACCCGGTCGGCCACATAGGTATAGTGCTCAATGAGGCCCCGCTGGGAGGTCTTGTTGTAATAAGGGGTGACCATCAAAAGCGCATCCGCGCCGGAGGCCACCGCTTCCTTGGAGAGCTCCAGAGCATAATCGGTATGGTTGCTGCCGGTACCGGCGATAACCGGAACCCGGTGGTTTACCTTCTTGACGGTGTAATCCACCACCTTGCAGTGTTCCTCGTGATTGAGGACCGGGGATTCGCCGGTGGTCCCGGCGACAATGATGGCGTCGGTCCCCTCCTGGATCTGCCAGTCGATCAGCTCGCCGAGCTTGTCGTAATTGACCGAGCCGTCCTCCCGCATGGGGGTCACGATGGCGACGCCGGCGCCGGTAAAAATCGTCTTTTTCATAGCCAAAGCCTCCTAAAATCAGTCGAGATACCCTTCGGCACAGAGAAGCTCCGCCATTAAGACGGCGCCGCCCGCCGCGCCGCGCAGGGTATTGTGGGACAGGCAGACGAACTTGATGTCATACTGGGTATCGGGACGCAGACGGCCGATGGACACCGCCATGCCGTGCTCCAGCTCCCGGTCGAGACGGGACTGGGGCCGGTCGTTTTCGGTAAAGTAATGCAAAAACTGCTTGGGGGCGCTGGGAAGCTTCAGCTCCTGAGGACGGCCCTTGTAGCTTTCCCACCGGGCGATGATTTCATCGAGGGGGATTTTTTTCTCAAAGGATGCAAAGACCGCCGCCGTATGTCCGTCGGATACCGGGACCCGCAGGCATTGGGAGGTGATGGAGGGGGTGGCGGCGTTGACGATCCTGCCGTCCTGCAAGGATCCCCAGATCTTCATCGGCTCCTGCTCCGACTTTTCTTCCTCGCCGCCGATGTAAGGGATGACGTTGTCAAGCATTTCCGGCCAGGTCTCAAAGGTTTTGCCCGCTCCGGAAATGGCCTGGTAGGTACAGGCGAGCACCTTGGTGACGCCCAAATCCATCAAAGGATGGATGGCGGGGACATAGCTTTGCAGCGAGCAGTTGGATTTGACGGCGATAAAGCCCCGCTTGGTACCCAGGCGCTTTCTCTGCGCCTCAATGACCGCCGCGTGTCCGGGGTTGATCTCCGGCACGATCATGGGCACATCCGGCGTCCCGCGGTTGGCGGAGTTGTTGGAGACGACCGGGCACTCCGCCTTGGCGTAGGCCTCCTCCAGCGCACGGATTTCATCCTTTTTCATGTCCACCGCGCAGAATACGAAGTCCACCTGCGAGGCGATTTCCTGAATATCCGCGGCGGCGTCCTTGATAATCATGTCCGCCATGGCCGCCGGCATCGGGGTTTTCATCGCCCAGCGCTTGCCCACCGCTTCCCGGTAGGTCTTGCCCGCGGAACGGGGACTTGCCGCCAGCACCTTGACGGTAAACCACGGATGGTTCTCCAGCAGCGTCGCAAACCGCTGTCCTACCATGCCCGTTGCGCCGATGATACCCACGTTATACTGTTTGACATTCATGGTAAAGCTCCATTTCTCCAGCGAGGAAAGAATGAATTTGAAAGGCTCCTCGAATCGCCGCCAGGCCGCTGGTCCTGTGCGGGTTGCTTTTGCCTGAGAGGAGACGACCGCCGGCTTTTGTATCCTAGATAACAAAAAAACCGGTTGTCAACCGGTCATCCATGCAATATAATAAGGAGTATTGACGCGGCCGGTCAAAAGGCCGCGCGCGAATAGCTCTCCATCATGAAGCACGATGACAATCGCAGGACTGTTCGTCATACGACCAGGGAGGGGCTTGCAACACCCGGACCCTTCGGCGCTCTTCCCTTTCCCGCGCCGTCCTCGGTTTGCAGCCTCGGACGCGGTACTGATGAATGGCGCACCTCTATTCAGCAAAAACAGATTCAATTGCTCTATTATATTAGCATCGAAGGGGAAACGTGTCAAATAAATTTTACGTGAAAATCCCCATTTTCCTTGATTTTCTCGGCTTTTTCTCCCTGTTTTGCGAAGGACGGGGAAACGGCCGGGATTTTTCATGGAGGTATTTGTGAATGCCTGTGGCGAAAGGAACGAAAGCGACCGATGAAAAAAAGTGATTTTTACTACGACCTCCCCCCTGAACGCATTGCGCAGCATCCCTTGGAGCAGCGGGATCAATCCCGGCTTTTGGTGCTCGCAAGGGAAAGCGGTGAAATTAAGCACCGGCATTTTTACGACATTGTGGATTTGCTTTGCCCGGGGGATTGCCTGATTTTGAACAATTCCCGGGTATTGCCTGCGAGGCTGTACGGCCGGCGGGAGGATACCGGCTCGGTGGTGGAATTCCTCCTTCTCAGCCAGCGCTCCGCCGATACTTGGGAGACCCTATGCGGCCCTGGGAAAAAGGCGCGGCCGGGGCACACCTTCACCTTCGGCGGCGGGAAGATGAGAGCGGAGGTCCTCGACGTGCTCGAGGGGGGCAACCGGCTGGTGAAGTTTTTCTTTGAAGGCTCCTTTTTTTCCTGTATTGAGGAAATCGGCGAAATGCCGCTGCCCCACTATATTACCGAACGGCTGGAGGACAAGGAGCGTTATCAGACGGTTTACGCCAGGGATCCGGGGTCGGCGGCAGCCCCTACCGCAGGGCTGCATTTTACCGAGGAGCTTCTTGATAAAATCCGGCAAAAGGGGGTCGAGGTCGGTTTTGTCACCCTGCATGTAGGGCTTGGTACCTTTCGTCCGGTTAAGGAGGAGGAAATCACCGACCACAAGATGCATTCCGAGCATTATTCCCTCAGTGAAGAGACGGCCGCCCTAATCAACCGCACCAAGGCTCGCGGCGGACGGGTCATTGCGGTAGGGACCACCTCCTGCCGCACGCTGGAAAGCGTGGCCCAGAAGGAAGGCGGGATAAAGGCGTCGGAGGGCTGGACCGATATCTTCATCTACCCCGGATACCGCTTTCAGGTGCTCGACGGCCTTCTCACCAATTTCCATCTTCCGGAAAGCACGCTGATTATGCTGGTTTCCGCCTTCGCCGGGTATGGGAATACCATGCATGCCTACCGGGTGGCGGTGGAGGAAAAATACCGTTTTTACAGCTTTGGGGACGCCATGCTCGTGGTATGAGGAAACATTCAGAGCACAAAGGGGGCTGCAAAGGCGCAGAAAACCTGGGCTTTTGCGGGCTCCTTTGGTTTTTCTATCTTTTAACGATATGATGACCGCAGCTTTTTACTTCCCCTTACAAGCCCCTGCACGTTCTTCTCTTATAGTCTGCAACTGTGGAGAACAGCTTGCAGATGCCGCATACATGGAGAAGGGGGCTAATGATAGGAACGGAGGATCAGCAGACGATTAAGCATCGATAAGACAAGCCATAAGGGACGGGCTCGCTGTGTACTACCTCAAAGCGATTTCTTGATTGTAACATTTAAGCATTTTACTTGACAGATCGGATGCGTTACAATTAAGGTACTCCAGAAAGGCATCTTTATTGTAGGGAAAGGTCCAAGAGAAGAAGCAGATGATATTTTGGAGATAAGAGAATGCGGTGGGAAGAAAGATGGCAGTAAAACAAACGGCAGGGCGCCGGGATTTAGGAGAGCTTCGCCCCCAAATTTGCACAACTCGATGACGATGTGCTTTTTGGTGAGGTGTGGAGTCGAGAGGAAAAGCTTTCTCTGCGAGGCCGTTCCCTGGTGACGGTGGTGGCGCTGATGTCTCAAAGCCTTGTGGATGTTTCCTTCCAATGCCATCTGGAAACCGCCAAGAGCAATGGGATTACCAGAGAAGAAATTGCAAAGATTCTTACTAATGCGGACTTCTACGCGGGATGGCCCAAGACTTGGGCGGCTATCCATATGGAGAAAGAGGTTTGGAAGGAAGTAGATGCCGGTAAGAAAAACTGAGCTTGGCTTTGGCAACAAACGCAATAGCAGGAATGCGAATCTCAAACACCAGATTTGCTCCATCGTGTACGATAGCGTGGGGAGTGGAATTTGAACTGGAACAATAAACGGATAGATACAAAATCAGCCCTCCAAAAGGGTTCTGTCTGCAAATAGAGGAAACCCGGGCAGGAAGCATTTGACTTCCTGCCCGGGTTTTTTGCAGCCTGACTGACGGCAGTTAAGTTCGTTTAATTATCCATAGACCTTAACCCCGTTTTTCAAAAGCATATCCTTCTTTTATCTAGATAGGGTGGCTTACAGATCGTAGAGATCCGACTGGGTTAAAATCGAAAAGCCGGCTTTTTGGAGCACGTCGATGGCTTTCTCGTTGTTCTCCACCCTTAGAATCACGTACGCCGTGCCGCCGCTGCGGCTGACGAAGGCGTACAGGTACTCAATGCTGATATCCGCTTGGGAAAGGACTTTGACCGCTGCGGCGAACCCACCCGGCTGATCGGCGATACCGATGGCGATGACGTTGGTCAGGGAAACGGTCATCCCTTTATCCCGCAGGACTTTGACCGCCAGATCCGGATTGTTGACAATGATGCGCAGAATGCCGAAATCGGTGGTGTCCGCCAAAGAAAGGGCGCGGATATCCACCCCGTTTTCCGCTAGGATTTGGGTTATCTCCGCCATGCGGCCCTCTTTATTCTCAACAAAAATCGAAAGCTGCTTGATTTGCATGGAACGCCCTCCTTAAAAATCTAATTTCCGGTTGTCGATGACGTGCTTCGATTTGCCCTCGCTGCGGGCGATGGCCTTGGGCTCCACCAGCTTGATGTCGGCGGCAATGCCCAGCTTGGAGAGCACCGCGTTCTTAATGACCCGCTGGGTTTCCTCCAGCTTGCGTACCTGGTCGGAGAACATGGCGTCGGACATCTCCACCTGGATTTGCAGGGTGTCCAGGTTATTGACCCGGTCCACCACCATCAGATAGTGGGGTGCAGTCAGACCCAGCTCCATCAACAGGTGCTCCACCTGGGAGGGGAAAACATTGACGCCACGGATGATGAGCATATCGTCGGTACGGCCGGTGACCTTGGACATCTTGACCAGGGTGCGGCCGCAGGAGCATTTTTTCCGGGAAAGCGAGCAGATATCCCGGGTGCGGTACCGGATCAGCGGCAGCGCTTCCTTAAATACGCAGGTGAATACCAGCTCGCCGGTTTCGCCTTCCGGCAGAACCTCTCCGGTATCCGGATCGATGATTTCCGGGATAAATTGATCCTCGTTGATATGCATCCCGCTCTGCTCCCGGCATTCAAAGGACACGCCCGGCCCCATAATCTCAGACAGGCCGTAAATATCATAGGCCTTGATATTCAAAAGCCTTTCGATTTCCTTGCGCATATGATCGGTCCAAGGCTCCGCGCCGAAGATACCTGCGCGCAGCTGGGTGGATTTGGGATCCACCCCCATGTCCCGCATGGTCTCGCCGATGTAGAGCGCATAGGAAGGGGTGCAGGCGATGATGTTGGAGCCGAAATCCTGGATGATCTGGATCTGGCGCTTGGTGTTGCCGGAGGAAACCGGGATTACCGTCGCGCCCAGCGCCTCGCCCCCCGCATGCAGCCCTAGGCCGCCGGTAAACAGGCCGTAGCCGTAAGAGACGTGAATGTAATCCTCCTTGGTGCCGCCTGCCGCAACAATGGCGCGGGCTGCGTCTACCCCCCACGCGTCCAGGTCCCGCTTGGTGTAGCCCACCACCGTCTGCTTGCCGGTGGTGCCGGAGGAGGCGTGAATGCGGGCCAGCTCCGATTTAGGGGCGGCAAACAGGCCGTAGGGGAAGGTATCCCGCAGGTCCTGCTTGGTGGTGAAGGGGAGACGGGAAAGGTCGTCAAGGGATTTGATATCCTGGGGCTTGATTCCCATCTCATCAAATTTTTTGCGATAAAAAGGCACGTTATTGTAGACCCGGTAAACGGTGTCGATCAAACGGAAGGTCTGCAGCGCGCGCATCTGCTCGAGGGAATAGGTTTCTTCTTTGCTGAAATAGCGGTTTTCCATCGGATTCACTTCCCCTACATTACATTTTATATCCCAATTCGAAGGCCGCCAGATTCAGGTCGATGAATTTCGGCGGGACCGTCGAGCGGATCGTTTCAATCCAGTGGGCCTTATCCACATCCATATACCGGGCGAGGACCCCCATCAGCACCACGTTGACCGCCTTGGAGGAACCGGCCTCTTCGGCTAAGGAAAGGGCGTCGATGGCGGTCACGTCCACCCCGGCGGCTTTCAGCTTTTCCATCAAGCCCTCGGGATAAGCGGCCGCGCCGGTGATGACCGGCATGGGGTCAATGCACTGGGTATTGACCACCATTTTACCGCCCTTTTTCAGATAGGGCAGCCAGCGCGCCGCTTCCAGCTGTTCAAAGGCAAGGATGTAATCCGCCTCGCCCTTTTCGATGATGGGGGAGCGCACCGCGTCCCCGTAACGTACATAGGTGACCACCGAGCCGCCCCGCTGGCTCATCCCGTGTACCTCCGATACCTTAACATCCAAACCCTTTGAGAGCATGGCGTTGCCGAGCAGGCGGCTGGCAAGCAGCGTGCCCTGGCCGCCGACGCCGACGATCATTACACTTGTCACACTCATTTGTCTGCCTCCCCGCCCACAATGGCGCCAAAATTACACAGATCCTCACATAAGCCGCAGCCCACACACTGGGTATGGT
This sequence comes from uncultured Clostridia bacterium, assembly GCA_904420015.1. Lineage (GTDB taxonomy): Bacteria > Bacillota > Clostridia > Oscillospirales > Acutalibacteraceae > Solibaculum_A. The sequence goes on along the minus strand of CAJFTS010000002.1, from coordinate 4,495 downwards.
CGATGGCCGCCTTGCCCTCCTTCATGGAAATGGCCGGACAGCCGATGCGCAGACAGGCTTTGCAGCTTCTGCATTTCTCCCGATCTACCTTCAAAGAGGGCTTATGCTTGACATACTTGAGCAGCGCGCAGGGACGCCGGGCGATGATGACCGACGGCTCCTCCACCGCAAGCTCCTCCTTGAGGGCCTTCTGGGTTTCCTTGAGGTCGTACGGGTCTACCACCCGCACCCGATGGATGCCGACCGCTTCCACCAGCTTTTCCAGGCTGACCGCGGCGGTGGGATCCCCCTTAATGGTGTAGCCGGTGGTGGGGTTTTGCTGATGGCCGGTCATACCGGTGATGGAGTTATCCAAAATCACGACGGTGGAAATTCCCTTGTTATAGGCAATATCGATTAAGCTGGTGATGCCGGAGTGGATGAAGGTGGAGTCGCCGATGACGGCAACCGCCTTCTTCGCCTGTTTCGTTCCGCGGGCGGTGTTAAAGCCGTGCAGCCCCGAAATGGACGCCCCCATGCACACGCAGGTGTCGATGGCGGAAAGGGGAGGCTGGGAGCCTAGGGTATAGCAGCCGATGTCGCCGCTGACGAAAACATTCTCCCGCTTTAAGGCGTAGAAAAGCCCTCTGTGGGGACAGCCGCAGCACATGACGGGGGGACGCACCGGAATCTCATCGGGCAAGGAGAGGGTTTGCGGCCGGCTGCCCAGAAGCTTTTCGGCCACAATCGCCTGGGACAGCTCCCCGGTCAAGGGGAACAGCTCCTTGCCGATGACGCTGACGCCGTGTTTGCGGCAATGGGATTCGATAACGTCGTCAAGCTCCTCAATGACATAAACCTTGCCGCACTGGGCGGCGAAGTCCTGGATGAGCTTTACCGGCAGAGGGTTGACCATCCCCAGCTTTAAGTAAGAGGCGTTTTCCCCCAACACCTCCTTGGCGTACTGGTAGGAGGAGCCGGAGGTGATGACGCCGATGGATTTATCAAAATATTCCACCCGGTTTAAATCGGAGGTCTCCGCAAACTCGGTCAGGGCCTTCATCCGTTTTTCCACAAAGACATGACGGCCCCGGGCCATAGCGGGCATCATGACGTTTTTCGCCGGGTTTTTTACGTACTCCTTCAGCGGCAGCTCCATCCGCTCGGTGGTCTCCACCAGGCTGCGGGAATGGGAGATACGGGTGCACAGCCGCAGAAAGACCGGGGTATCGAACTCCTCCGACAGCTCGAAGGCGCGTTTGGTAAAGGCCAGGCATTCCGCCGAATCGGCCGGCTCGAGCATGGGAATCTTCGACCCGATGGCATGACGCCGGGAATCCTGCTCGTTTTGAGAGGAGTGCATCCCCGGGTCGTCGGCTACCGCGATGACTAGGCCGGCGTTTACCCCCGTATAGGACGCGGTGTAAACCGGGTCGGCCGCCACGTTGAGCCCCACGTGCTTCATGGCGGAAAAGGCGCGGGCGCCGCCCATAGACGCGCCGATGGCCACCTCGCAGGCGACCTTTTCATTGGGCGCCCACTCGGAGTACATCTCGTCGTAGGTGGCGGCGTATTCGGTAATTTCGGTGCTGGGAGTGCCGGGATAGCTGGAAATGACACGGCATCCGGCCTCGTAAAGGCCGCGTGCCACCGCCTCATTCCCTAAAAAAAGTTTTTTCACAGGTATACCTCCAAATCCGTCGGTTCCGAATGTTTTATTTATTGCTGTCTACCTGACGCAAATCCAAAATGCGTTTGGCCTTGCCCTGGAAGCGTTCGAGGGTTTTCGGCTCCACAAGGCTGATCTTCGTTTCAATGCCGAGGACGCTTTTGAGCTTGTCGTGGATCTTTCTTTGCAGCCGCTCGAGCTCACCGTAGCTGTCGAGCACTTCGCCGCTGATGAGCTCCACCTTTACCTCCAGCGTGTCCGCAAAGCCCTCCCGGCGTACCACCAGCTGGTAATGGGGGCCGATGTGCTCCATCCCCACCAGTACGCTTTCAATCTGGGTGGGAAAGACGTTGACGCCGCGGATTTTCAGCATGTCGTCGGTGCGGCCGGTGACCTTGTCCATCCGGCAGTTGGTGCGGCCGCAGGCGCAGGGCTCGTAGTTGAGGCGGGAAATGTCCTTGGTGCGGTAACGGAGCATCGGGATGCCTTCCTTGGTCAGGGTGGTCATCACCAGCTCGCCCGATTCGCCCGCATCCTTGTTCTCCAGGGTGACCGGGTCGATGATCTCCGGCAGATAATGGTCCTCGGCGATGTGCAGGCCGCAGCGCATGTGACATTCACCGGACACGCCCGGCCCCATAATCTCCGACAGGCCGTAGTTGTCGGTGGCGAAGAGGCCCCATACCTTCTCGATCTCCGCACGCATTTGCGGGGTACACCCTTCCGATCCGAACAGGCCGATGCGTACCTTGTAGTCGCTCATGGGATAGCCGCTTTCCTTGGCCGATTCCCCCATGTAAAGCGCATAGGAGGGGGTGGCCACTAAGCCCGTGACCTTCATATCCCGCAGAAGCATCAGCTGCTTTTCGGTGTTGCCCGAGGAGGCGGGAATCACGGTGCAGCCGATGCGTTCCAGGCCGTAATGAAGTCCCAGCGCGCCGGTAAAGAGGCCGTAGCCGAAGGAAATCTGGAAAACATCGTCCTCGGTGACGCCAACGGCTACCGCGATGCGGGCCACCTGATCGGCCCAGTTGTTCAAATCGTTCCTGGTATATCCTACGATGGTGGGTTTCCCGGTAGTACCCGAGGAGGCGTGTACCCGCACGATCTTTTTCATATCCGCCCCGAACAGGCCGGTGGGATAGTTGTCCCGAATGTCCGCCTTTGTGGTGAAGGGTATGTACTTCACATCCGCAAGGGATTTGATCTTTTCCGCCGTAACGCCAGCTTCGGCCAGCCGCTTTTGGTAGAAAGGAACGTTGCGGATGGAATAATCCACGATCCATTTCAGCCGCTCGAGCTGCAAAGCTTCCAGCTCCTTGCGGGGCATGGTTTCGATTTCCTTTTGCCAGAACATGACAGCACCTCTTCTGATTGGTTTGAAAAATGGACATAGTCCTCTACAATACCTACTATTTTGCCACAAAAAGCGCTAAAGTTCAACAAATATTTGCAACAATTTGCAGTTGGTCCGATCTTCCAAGGCGTTGGGGAGGCGGGGGTACCCCTTTCAGCGGGGAAGGAAGCGCCTCGTTTCTCTTTGGGCTTGGGCTTCTTAGGGAAAGCATCCGGCTGCAAAGCCGCTGCTTTGTTTGAGAATCGGTTGCCATTGCTTCCTTTTTCGTCTATACTTATAAAATTGCCGTCCGGGATAGAGATCCGCGGATTTCTCACTTGCGGCGGCCCCGCAGGGTCCGGCTGTACGCGCGGACCTGAATTTGACATCAGGAGAGAGAATATGAAAGGAAAACTCAAACTGACCGATGGGAAGGTCGTCTTTCTGTTGGCCATGCTCTGCTGCTTTTTATGGGGCAGCGCCACCCCCGCCATCAAGATCGGTTATCAGGTCTTTCACATCGAAAGCTCGGACACCAAAAGCATCATTTTGTTTGCAGGCATCCGCTTCCTGCTGGCCGGTTTGCTGGTCATCCTGTTTCAAAGCGTCTTGCAGCGGCGGTTTCTCAAGCCCGAAAGGAAGGCGTTTCCCGCCATCTTCTCCCTTTCCCTGGCGCAGACCGCCGTGCAGTATCTGTTCTTTTACATCGGGCTTGCCCATACCAGCGGCGTATCCGGCACCATCATTTCGGGGACGGGAGGATTCTTCTCGATTTTGATGGCAAGCCTGCTGTTTCGGTATGAAAAGCTGACGGGGGCGAAGATTTTCGGCTGTGCGGTCGGCTTTGCCGGCATTGTGATTATGAACCTTTCAGGCGAAAGCGGCGGCAGTCTGTTTCAAGTTTCCTTTTTGGGAGAAGGGTTCGTCCTCTTTTCCCAGCTTTCCTATGCCTTATCCGGCATTTTGGTCAAGCGGTTTTCCTCCAGATTCAATGTGGTCATGCTCAGCGGATGGCAGTTTGTGCTCGGCGGCGTCATCCTGATTGCGGTGGGCTTCTTCTCAGGAGGAAGGGTGGAACTGGTCAGCGACCCTTCCGCCTATTTGCTGATGCTTTATATGGGTCTGATCTCGGCGGTGGCTTATTCGGTTTGGGGGACCCTTCTCAAGTACAATCCGGTCAGCCGGGTGACGATTTTCACCTTTATGACGCCGCTTTTCGGCGTACTGCTTTCCGCCCTTTTCCTGGGCGAGGTGCAGCAGGCGATGTCTTTGAAAACCCTGGCGGCCTTGGTTTTGGTCTGCATGGGGATTTATGCGGTCAACCGCAACGCCGAAAAGAAGAAGCCAGAGCTTACAGGCAAATAGCCTCGGGACGCATGGCGGCCCCCGCGGGAGCCAATTGGACCGCGGGGGCCTTTTTGTATTGAAAAACCACTTGCTAGGCAAGTGGTTCAAAAGAGGTTAAGCGAAGAGGAAGAAATAAAAACTCCTTTTGCTATAATGAAGATGCG
>CAJFTS010000001.1 GCA_904420015.1 uncultured Clostridia bacterium | reverse complement strand
AGGAAAAAGCCCATGAAACCTAGGTTTCATGGGCCTCCATGGTTGCGGGGGCTGGATTTGAACCAACGGCCTTTGGGTTATGAGCCCAACGAGCTACCAGACTGCTCCACCCCGCGACATATACAATTTTGCAAGTTGAGTAAGGAAAGATGTCAATACGAAAGAAACGTCAAAAGACAAATCTTCGGGTTATGAGCCCGACGAGCTACCAGACTGCTCCACCCCGCGACATTTAACTATGCCGCTTCACTTGCGGTTTTTTTATTATATAGCATGGATACCCCAATTGCAAGCGAAAACACAAAAATCAGATTCTTATATAAAAACAAATCGTTATATAGAAATATTATTGTGCAATATATGTCGTTTATGCAAAACTATATTATTTATTTGAACCGATTAGATAGGCTATCACCAATTGGCTCTTGTCATCCGAACCGTGTTGCGGTTGCCAAGCCTTATACCACAAGAAATGCAACATCAAATAAATTCAAACGTATCCTTCCGGACGAATCGGATTTCCTATTTTTAGTGAAAATCATCCAGAAATTAGGAAACTTCTTTGTAAGACGTGTTCATTCTATTGACAGGGTTTGTAACCCCCCATATAATGCAAACATAGAAGAGGAAAATCGTTGTCGGTTTTGATGGAAAAATCCGAATAGGAAGGTGAATTGTATGAAGCTGAGCGAATTGTTTTTGTCCCTGTATCAAAATACCATCGAATGCACCTTTTCCAAAGAGGCAGGCCTTTCGAAAGGCGTTTCGAAGTTTGGAGGAAAGCCGGATCTGCCTGTGGATTTTTCCTGGTATTATTATGAAGGGAAGGATTTTCACGATGTGACGAAAAGCCGGCCCTTGGCCTTCCTGCTTCAAATCGATTGCGAGGAGATTCATCCCCTGGATCTAGACGGACGCCTTCCGGACAGAGGGATGCTTTATTTTTTCTACGAGATGGAGACCCAGACCTGGGGATTTGATCCCAAGGATGAAGGGAGCGCCCGGGTCTATTATTACAGCGGCCCCAAGCAGGCGTTGGCCCCCACCGATTTCCCCGCGGATCTCGTACCCGATTACCGGTTCCCGGAGCTGCGCCTGCGGTTTCATCGCCGCCATGACCTCCCCTCCTATGAGGAATTCCTATCCGACCGTTCCAGCAGAACCTTTCCAGAGGAAGAGCTGGATCGTTACGAGGTGGAACGGCAGGCGGCGCTGGACACGGAGGATTTACCCGACAGCATTACCAAGCTCCTCGGCTATGCCGATGTAATCCAAAACGAAATGCGTGAGGAATGCGAACAGGTGACAAACGGGGTTTACTGCGCAGGTATCGTGCGGATTTCCAAAGAGGCGCAGGCCCGCTTTGCAAAGGCGAGCAAGCAGTGGCGGCTGCTTTTGCAGCTGGATACGGTGGAAAGCGACGCGGACGGCTTCGAGCTGATGTTCGGCGACTGCGGGCGGCTTTATTTTTACATACGGGAATCCGATTTAAAGGCGAGGAATTTCGACCGGGTATGGATGATTGCCCAGTGCTACTGAAAAAGGGCGGCTGGACAAGCGGCAGACTGGGGCTTTGAAGTGACCGGAGAGAGGGGAACGCGATATGAAAAGCGAATTGCAGCAGATTCCCGGCGTTGGCCCGGCAATGGAAGCATTCCTGTTGGAGCTGGGATATGAAACGGTGGCTTCTTTAAAGGGGCAGAATCCCCAGGAGATGTATGAACGCAGCTGCCTGCTTCGAGGCTGCCCGCTCGACCGGTGTGTGCTCTATGTTTACCGGCTGTGCGTCTACTATGCCCAGGCCGAGCGGCCGGAGCCGCAGAAGCTCAAGTGGTGGTATTGGAAGGAGAAAGAAGAATGAAAACCATGAAAGCGCTGGTATGGGGCGGGGACGGGGCTTTGGCGCTGGCAGACCGGCCGGTTCCCACCCTTTTGGAGCCGACGGACGCCGTTGTAAAGGTAACGTTATCCACCATCTGCACCAGCGACCTGCATATCCTTCGCGGCGCGTTGCCCCGGGCAAAGCCGGGGATTGTACTGGGGCATGAATTCGTCGGGGTGGTGGAGCAGGCTGGAGAGGCCGCGGGCGGGCTTAGGCCCGGCGACCGGGTGGCCGCCAACTGCATCACCTTTTGCGGGGAGTGCTGGTTCTGCAAGCGGGGGTTTATCAACAACTGCCGGCAGGGCGGCTGGGAGCTTGGCTGCCGCATTGACGGATGCCAGGCCGAATATGTACGGGTACCCTTTGCCAAGCAGGGCCTGACCAGGATACCCGACCGAGTTGCCGACGAGGAGGCCCTATTTGTGGGAGACATCCTTTCGAGCGGATATTTCGGGGCCGAGCTGTGCGGCATTAAGCCGGGAGACACGGTGGCGGTGATCGGCGCGGGGCCGGTGGGACTGTGCGCCATGGAGTGCGCGCGGCTCTTCGGTGCAAAGCAGGTCATCGCGCTGGACGTAGACGAAGGACGGCTTGCGCTTGCAAAGCGGGAAGGGCTTGCCCAGGCGGTAGGCAACCCGCAAAAGGAAAACGCATGGGAGCTGGTGCGGGAGTGGACGCAGGGCCGGGGAGCGGACGGCGTTATAGAAGCGGCGGGCGGCAAGGATACCTTCCAGCTTGCCTGGCAGATCGCCCGCCCCAACGGCGTGGTGGCTTTGGTGGCCATGTACGAAGAGGACCAGTCGCTGCCGCTGCCGCAGATGTACGGAAAGAACCTCATCTTCAAGACCGGAGGGGTGGACGCGGTCCACTGCGCCCGGCTATTGGAGCTGCTGGAGGCGGGGCGGCTGCGCACCGGCTTTTTGATTACCCACAAAGCCCCGCTCAACCAGATTCTACAGGGCTATCGGGTGTTCGAAAACCGGGAGGACGGCTGCCTGAAATGGGCGGTCACCCCCTGGGAAGAGTGGGAATAGAGAAAAGGAGGAGATCGGCATGCGGCTGTTCCTGGCCGTCACCCTTCCCGAAGCGGTGAAAAACCAGCTTTGCGCCGCGATGGACACCCTGCGGGCGAACGCGGTGAGCGGCCGCTTTCCCAGAAGGGAAAACCTGCATCTGACGCTGGTGTTTTTGGGAGAGCAGACCCGTCTTGACGAAATCAAGGCCGCTATGGAGGAGAGTGCGGACGGTGCCTTCTCCCTTTCGCTGCAGGGGGCAGGCACCTTCCGGCGGGAGGGCGGAGACATCTGGTGGTGCGGGGTCAAACGAAGCCCGGATTTGCTCGCCCTGTACCATTCCCTTTGCGCGGCGCTGCGCAGGAGAGGCTTTGCGCTTAAGGCGCAGGAATACCGCCCTCATCTGACGCTGGGGCGGCAGGTGGTGCTGCAAGACGGATTTGACGAGAAGGGCTTCGCCGCCTCCATCGCGCCGATGGAACTAAAGGTGGAGGCGGTCAGCCTGATGCAGTCGCTGCGGATAGACGGGCGGCTGACCTACCGATGCTTATTCCGCGTCCCGCTCAAGGAGGGGGCAGGGGCATGACCGGAAGGCTGCGCTGGGAAGAGCTGGAGGGACGCCGCATCCTCCTGTATCTGCCGCCCGGCTATCCGCAAGAGGGAAAAAGGCGGTATCCGGTTTTCTACGCCAGCGACGGGGATGCGGCCGAATCGGTGGCCAAGGAAGCGCTGGAAGGGCTGGAGGCGGCTGTGGCAAAGGGAGAGGCGGCCCCCTTTCTCTGGGTTTGCGCGGCCCCTCTCGACCGGGAACGGGAATACACCCCTTGGCCGGCGCCGGGGCTTTCCAAGAAGGGGGCCGCTTTCGCCGGGCAGGGGAACGCGTATTTGGCATTCCTGGAAGGGCGGCTCAAGCCGTGGGTCGACCGCATCTGCCGCACCCAGCCCGCGCCCGCCCAAACCGGGCTGATGGGATACTCTCTGGGCGGGCTGCTGGCGGTCTATTCCTTGTTTACGACCGAAACCTTCGGCTGTGTGGCCAGCCTGTCCGGTTCGCTGTGGTACGACGGGTTTGCCGCCTTTGTGCAGCGTACCCTTCCGGTGAACCCGGCTGCACGGGCCGCAATCCCCGCATGGCGGCGGTGGCCAAGGACACGCAGGCGGTGCAGGAGGCGCTGGAAGCCTCCTTGTTTATTCCGCCGGAATTCGCCGTGCAGGAGGGAGGCCATTTTACCGGCATCCCCGGCCGGTTTCGCGACGCCCTTCTTTGGTTCGGGCGGATACAGAAAGAGAGCCCCGCTTCATGAAGCGGGGCTCCCTTTCTATGTTCTTGGGCGGGCGGTGCGCTTTCCTACGAAAAGACAAGCTCCACCACCGCATAGGGATGCGCTTGGGCGTCGGACAGGGTGAGGAAGGCCCGGTCCGGCTCTTCCACCAGACGGGGATGGAGCAAAGCACCCGGCCTTGCGGCAGACCGATACTCCACCCGCAGCCGTCCCACCGGCCGGGCAGAGGGCAGCAGCTCCAGCGCCGCTTCCAGGTACCGGGCGTTGTTCATATGCCCATTGAAATCAATGTCGTTGCGCCGCACGGGGATGGGCGGCAGGCTATGCCCAGGGGTATCGGGCAGAAGGATACGCTTGCTTTGGTAATCCATCTCCAGCTTTGGGTCGAGGGTGACCCGCTCCATCTCCTCCTTCGGGAGACGGACCATCCGCCCGCTTTCCAGGCTGACGAAGGCGCCCAGTCCCCAAGTCTTTACACAGGGGGCGCCGTCCCCGCCGTAGAGGACGGTGTTGCGGTACCCGTAAAAGCCCTTGCAGTCGTAAATGCAGGTGGCGGCCGCAATCGGTTCCCCAAATTGAGGCAGGCGCAGGATATCCGCCTGCCGGAAAAGCAGGAACATGCCCAGACGATGCTCGGAAAGATAGCGGGAGAAGGACGGCTCCGACTCCATCCAAAACAGCGAGCAGTCCTGAATAACGTCTATGGCACTGACCAGCTTCATCCTGCCGTCCGGGCCGGTCTGGCTGGCCCCTACCCGAGAGGTGATGGTATACATACATGCATCCCTTCCTTCATTCGCAGCGTTTCGGCTGCACCGCTTTCATTATACACCCGCCCGCCCCTTTCGGCAAGGAAGAGACGGGCGGGCGAGCGTTTTCCGCGAAAGGCGGCGGACGCGCTTACTCCCCGGCGCAGTAGGCGGCCAGGGCGGCGCAGAAATACCGGGTTAGCCCGGGGGCGCGGGCTTCAAAGCATTCGGCAAAGCGGGGGCCCTCCCCGTACATCCGCCCAAGGCCCGCAAGGATTTCCTTGGGGCAGGGGGAATAGTACCGGGTGATGTGGGACTGCCACTGGGCCATCTATGCCTCTGCCTTGGGGGAAGCGGGGTCTGCTCCCGCCCGCATCTGGGCGGCGACGGCGTCGAAAAGGGCGGCCGCCTCCTCATGGATCCGGGCCCAATCCTCCTTTGTATAACCGCTTGTCTTTTCCCGGCTCTCGCGGTAGGCGGCGGTGGGGCCGTAGCGTTCCTTCGCCTCCTCGGCGTACCGTTCCCAGGCCGCCGGCAGAGAGGAGGAAGCAAACGGGGTAAAGTCCATGGCACATTCTCCTTTCAAAAGCGGATCCACCAAGCGCAAAATGCCGTCGAGACGCTGCCGTTTCATGGTGAGCAGCTCCCGATGGCGCTTTCGCGCCCGGTTTTGGTCAAAGGAGGGTTCGTCCAGAATCGCGCGGATATCCTTGAGGGGGAAGCCCAGCTCCCGGAAAAACAGAATCTGCTGCAGGCGCGCCATGGCCCCGTCGTCATAAAGGCGGTAGCCCGCCGGTGTAATCTCACTGGGAGGCAGCAGTCCCGTTTGGTCGTAATCGTGCAGCGTGCCCACACGGATTCCGGTATCTTTGGCCACCCGGCCGACGGTGCGCTTCATGGAACATCACGCCTTTGCAAACCAGATGGTACACCATGACGGGGCGTGAGGGTCAAGGGCCGATGGAAAAAAGGTTATCCCATTCTCTCCCTCATAGCAAGGGGGAATCCGCCATACCTATTAAAAAGAGAATACGCCGCCGCAGGGCGGCCGGAAGGAGCGAATCGATATGCAGCGGACGCAGGAAGGCCCTATCCTTTATAATGAGGAAGAGCGCAACGCCGTGGAGGGACATATCGCCAACTATTTCGGCGGCTTTTTCAATGTATTTCACGAAATCGCCTCGCCCGACATCGGTGTGGACATCGGGATCGTCGGCCCTACCCCGGCGCGCCCTTTTTTTACGCTGGTGACCATGGGAATGGGGGCGCGCCGGATGCATCTGCCAAAGGATTTGGAGGGGCAGGGGTTAGACCGGGCGGAGCTGCTGATTTGCCTGCCGCCGGAGTGGAACCTGCACTCCAGTGAGGAGAACGACTACTGGCCGATCCGGTGGCTGAAGATCCTTGCCCGTCTGCCGGGGCAGGAGGACACCTGGCTGGGCTGGGGGCACACGGTGCCCAATGGGAAGCCCGTTGCGCAAAACACGGCGTTTTCCGGCATGCTGCTGGAGCTGCCCTACCGGTTCGGAGAGGACGCCATGACCTGCCGCCTCCCAGGCGGGGAGATGGTTCGGTTTTACCAGGTCCTTCCCCTTTATGAGGAAGAGATGCAATTTAAGGTCGCGCAGGGCACCGACGCGCTGATGGAACGGCTGGGCGACGCCTTTTCGGATGTGGTGGACATCCACCGGGCAAACTGCTGCGCGCCGCTTTCCAATGCCTCCGCCGTCCCGCCTCAACAGGGCAAGGCGCCGTTTCCCTCCCGGGAGGAGTGCATCGCCAGCAACCGGATCGTGGCAGACGGGTGCAGGGTGGGGTTTTTTTACCGGGAAAAACCGGCAATGGGACAGACGGACAGCGGCTGGCGGTTTCTGGCGGGGGATGAATCGGAGGAATATCTGGGCGATCCGGGGAATTCCGGGCGCTATCCTCTCCATGCCCTGTGCAGCTGCGACCCGGAGGTAAGCGAATTTCTCGACGCGCCGGTAGGGTCGGCCTTCCTGCGGGGTGAGGACGGGAGGCTGCATGCGGATGAGGATTGGCAGCCGGAGAGGATATAATCCGGTTTTCGCCTTCGGGCGGTAGATGGCCGAAACAAGAAACTGTGATTTCCTATTATAATAAGGTATGTCGGACAAAAATAGGGCGAACGTTCCCTGCGAATCCGATAAATTGGAAAAAGAGAGACAAAGTAGGCATATTTCGGACTAAATTTCGATTTAAAACCAGTAAAAATTTTGGGAAGCAAATATAGGCAATATATAAATAAGCATTGAAAAAATATGGAAGAAGGATATAGGATGTTTGACAATTGAATTGTAAAATATATAGATACTATGCACAAAAAGTGTCATATTCTGCTTAATTCCCGTACTATTTCGCCCATCATTTTCCTGTTATAAGGAGAATAATGACGCAAAAAGCAGTGTTCCTTAACAAAAATATTATGTATTTTGCTTGACTTAAATGTTTTACAAGATTATAATAGATTCACGGTTGATTCCTTCCCAACTGGAACTGGGAAGTAACCGCATTATGAAAAAAACCCATAGTAAGGGAGGGACAAAGAAGGAGGAAACCAAACATAGGACCCATAGCAAAAGAATAACTAGGAGGGAAAAGAATTGAAGAAACATTCGGCAAAGCGCGTCGGCTCGTTAGTGCTGACGTTCGCAATGGTTCTTTCGTCTACTGTCATGATGACCGCCAATGCGGCCCCTGCAGCGGACGCAAGCGATGGACTCCGCCCGATGGAGTACCTGGATCGCGGCTTGGTCGCTGCGGAGACTTCCGACGGTATTTTCCTGAGCTGGCGTTTCCTGGGCAACGAGCCCGACGGCATCTCCTGGAACATCTACCGTGACGGCGTGAAAATCGCCACGGTCGAGCCCCGTGATGTGGCTCCCGAGAGCAATTACGAGACCAACCCCGGTGTCGTGAAAGAAAACACCACCCCGACCAACTACACCGATCCCGACGGCTCCGTTACTTCCGTGTATGAGGTTGCCCCGGTTATCGACGGTGTGGAAGGCCGCAAAGAGGGCCTGACGGTCCCGATGCTCTCCACCCTGTCCGGTAAGGAAGGCCAGGAAGACAGAGGCGCCGTGCAGTACATCCAGATGAAGGCTGCCCCTGAAAGAATGCCGCTGGCGAACTTCCTGTATCGCGGCAAGGTCGTCGGCCCCGGCAGCACCATCGGCGGCAACGATGCAAAGACCTGGGCGATCTCGGAAGAGAACCAGGAAAGCTGGTACCGTGTGGACATGGATCTGCTCCGTGCGTTCCGTGAGCCCCATGACAACGGCACCCCGGTGACCCAGGAAGACCTCAACGGCTGGGTTGCCAAGCTCAATGAGTACAACGGCGAAAATTGGCAGCCGAGAAACGTGCTCAACAACGGCATCATCAGCGACGCCCTCTATTATGAGATGGAAGCCAAGTTCATCCAGTACGTGGAAGAGCTTGACTGCGGCGAAAGCCTCCCCTATGCCCATAACGAGGACGGCTCGATCATGACCACCATGAGCGGCGGCTACTCTCCCCAAGATATGTCTTTGGGTGATTTCGACGGCGACGGCCAGTACGAAATCGTTATGAAGTGGCGTTCCGGCAGCACCGACCCGATGTATTCCGACCCGATCT